>NZ_JACSLV010000020.1:0-228 GCF_018618315.1 Exiguobacterium sp. s70 | reverse complement strand
CGTGTGGAGCTGAATGATACTAATCGGTCGAGGCTTTGATCTAGTCTAATGGTTTGTATGAATTGATGAGTCTTCAGTTTTGAGAGAACAATCTCTTAAAAAAGAGTTGACATTATGTTAAAATAATGTTAATCTCATATATGTCTGGTGGCGATAGCGAAGCGGCCACACCCGTTCCCATGCCGAACACGGAAGTTAAGCGCTTCAGCGCCGAAAGTAGTTGGGGGT
>NZ_JACSLV010000019.1:0-382 GCF_018618315.1 Exiguobacterium sp. s70 | reverse complement strand
AACAAGGTAGCCGTATCGGAAGGTGCGGCTGGATCACCTCCTTTCTAAGGAAAATGCCCATGTGGCATTGCCCATCGTTCAGTTTTGAGAGACCAAAATCTCTCGACAATCAAAATATGAGGGCCTATAGCTCAGCTGGTTAGAGCGCACGCCTGATAAGCGTGAGGTCGGTGGTTCGAGTCCACTTAGGCCCACCATTTTTTTGAGAATTCCAATACGGGGCCTTAGCTCAGCTGGGAGAGCGCCTGCCTTGCACGCAGGAGGTCAGCGGTTCGATCCCGCTAGGCTCCACTTTGTTCCTTGAAAACTGAAGATTCATCAAGACATCAAACCAATTATTTCACATATGGTCCGTGAGGACCGTGTGTCTTAGACGCTAGAT
>NZ_JACSLV010000018.1:0-443 GCF_018618315.1 Exiguobacterium sp. s70 | reverse complement strand
GATTCGCGCGTCAAGATGACGATCTCGCCGTCGTGGAGCTCGAGGTACTGGTCCGTCACTTGGAGCATCGCCATCGCGTCAGACGCCACGACGTTGAACGTGCCGTCGCCGAGTCCGACGAGGAGTGGTGACTTGTTCTTACCGATGTAGAGGCGCTCTTGATCCTCTGAGTCGATCATCGCGATCGCGTACGAGCCGTGGAGCTCAGACAACGTCTTGCGGAACGCCGCCTCGACGTCGCCGAGTTCGACGAAGTTCTTCTCCATCAACTGGACGATGACTTCCGTGTCCGTCTCCGAGAGGAACGGGACGTCGAGCGTCGCCTTGATCTGCTCGTCGTTCTCGATGACACCGTTGTGGACGAGCGTGAAGCGGCCCGTCGTGCTCTGGTGCGGGTGGGCGTTCGGGACGCTCGGCACGCCGTGTGTCGCCCAACGTGTGTG
>NZ_JACSLV010000017.1:0-761 GCF_018618315.1 Exiguobacterium sp. s70 | reverse complement strand
CCGTTCCCATGCCGAACACGGAAGTTAAGCGCTTCAGCGCCGAAAGTAGTTGGGGGTCTCCCCCTGTGAGGATAGGACGCTGCCAGGCATTACATATTTGGAGGATTAGCTCAGCTGGGAGAGCACCTGCCTTACAAGCAGGGGGTCGGCGGTTCGATCCCGTCATCCTCCACCATTACACCTGCCGGTGTAGCTCAGTTGGTAGAGCATCTGACTTGTAATCAGAGGGTCGAGGGTTCGAATCCTTTCGCCGGCACCATTTTTAAAAATAGTCTACCGCATGAATTATACCTTGCCGGGGTGGCGGAATTGGTAGACGCACAGGACTTAAAATCCTGCGAGGGTTTCCTCGTGCCGGTTCAAGTCCGGCCCTCGGTACCATCTTAATATCCCATGAAAGTTCATTCGTCTCGCACCCTTAGCTCAGCTGGATAGAGCGTTAGACTACGAATCTAAAGGCCGGGAGTTCGAATCTCTCAGGGTGCACCATCTATTTCGGGAAGTAGCTCAGCTTGGTAGAGCACTTGGTTTGGGACCAAGGGGTCGCAGGTTCGAATCCTGTCTTCCCGACCATCATAACTTTTGGGGCCTTAGCTCAGCTGGGAGAGCGCCTGCCTTGCACGCAGGAGGTCAGCGGTTCGATCCCGCTAGGCTCCACCAATTCTTTAAACCGACGAACTTTGAAAACTGAACGATGAGGCAAAAAAAGTTTTACAATTTTTGAATGAAGCGCAAGCTTCGTCATTTTTAAAGAGCTATAT
>NZ_JACSLV010000016.1:0-1182 GCF_018618315.1 Exiguobacterium sp. s70 | reverse complement strand
ATATAGCTCTTTAAAAATGACGAAGCTTGCGCTTCATTCAAAAATTGTAAATCATTTTTGCCTCATCGTTCAGTTTTCAAAGACCAAATTGAATTAAGAAATGGTCGGGAAGACAGGATTCGAACCTGCGACCCCTTGGTCCCAAACCAAGTGCTCTACCAAGCTGAGCTACTTCCCGTTATAAATGGTGCACCCTGAGAGATTCGAACTCCCGGCCTTTAGATTCGTAGTCTAACGCTCTATCCAGCTGAGCTAAGGGTGCATTAATGCGGTCGAGAGGACTTGAACCTCCACGGTGTTAACCACCACTAGGCCCTCAACCTAGCGCGTCTACCGATTCCGCCACGACCGCATATAATTGGAGCGGAAGACGGGATTCGAACCCGCGACCCCGACCTTGGCAAGGTCGTATTCTACCACTGAACTACTTCCGCAATATAAAATTAGATTAGAGATGCGGGTGAAGGGACTCGAACCCCCACGTCAAAGACACTAGATCCTAAGTCTAGCGCGTCTACCAATTCCGCCACACCCGCATATAAAGTATTTAAGTATAGAAATTAATGAGAAATGGTGAGCCATGCAGGGCTCGAACCTGCGACCCTCTGATTAAAAGTCAGATGCTCTACCAACTGAGCTAATGGCTCATTAATTTTTAAAAAATGGGGCGGCTGAAGGGAATTGAACCCTCGAATGCCGGAATCACAATCCGGTGCGTTAACCACTTCGCCACAACCGCCATGAGAAAAATGGTGCCGGCGAAAGGATTCGAACCCTCGACCCTCTGATTACAAGTCAGATGCTCTACCAACTGAGCTACACCGGCGCTGTAAATGGTGGCTTTGGACGGAATCGAACCGCCGACACAAGGATTTTCAGTCCTTTGCTCTACCAACTGAGCTACAAAGCCAACTTATTAAATTAAATAAAAAAATGGCGGTCCCGACGGGATTCGAACCCGCGATCTTCTGCGTGACAGGCAGACATGTTAACCACTACACCACGGGACCGTTTTAAATAATTACTGTATCGACTTTACCTATTTTAAGTCTCCTCAAGAAGAAAGTCAATAATTTTTTCAAAAAAATAAACAGCCTGGCAGCGTCCTATCCTCACAGGGGGAGACCCCCAACTACTTTCGGCGCTGAAGCGCTTAACTTCCGTGTTCGGCATGGGAACGGG
>NZ_JACSLV010000015.1:0-1294 GCF_018618315.1 Exiguobacterium sp. s70 | reverse complement strand
TAGACTGACCTAGCGAAATGAGACACTAATAAAAACACCTTGATTAGGCTGCCATCCCACCGTATTTTATCGGTGTGAGGTAGCCTAATTTTTCTTGGATACGTTCTTCGTTGTAGTAGGTCAAGTAATGGTTCACCCGTTCATGCACTTCCTGGTCGCTTAACGAGTTGAACTTGACGTACTGGAAGCCCTCAGACTTCAAGTTCGAATGGAATGATTCGATCACCGCATTATCCCAACAGTTGCCTCTTCGAGACATGCTGCTCGTCAGATGGCTCCTCTTAACGAAATCTTGAAAGGCATATGAGGTATAGACACTTCCTTGGTCCGAATGGATGATGACCCCTTCGGGGTTGTTCCGGCTTTCCAACGCCTTCTTTAACGTATCGATGACAAGGGGCGTCTGTTGATGCTCGTACAACTTATAGGCAACGATCTCATTGTTGAATAGGTCGATGATGGTCGAAAGATATTTCGTCGTGCTCCCGTATTGGATATAGGTGATGTCCGTCACCCACTTCTTATTCGGTTCACTGGCCGTGAAGTCTCGTTTGAGAAGGTCAGGTGCGATGATGATGCTCTCACCCTGAGACCTCCATTTTCGTTTGGGTTTGATCCGACACTGGAGATGGTGCTTTTTCATGATTCTCTGTACGGTGTTCCGGTTTGCTGTTAACTCATAGTTTTGCTCTAACAGGGCCTTTATCTTTCGATGTCCATATCGATATTTCGTATGCTTACATACTTCGACGATTGCTTGCTCTAGCACCGAAGGGTGCTTCACCGGTTCTCTGACCCAACGGTAATAGGTTGCCCGTGGCACGTCTAGGACACGTAGGATCGTCGTGATCGTATATTTCCTCTTCAGGAGTTCTACAGTCTTTAGGATTACTTCTTTCTCAACTCTCTTTCGATCTCCATGAATTTTTTTAAGATTTCGTTCTCCGTCTTCAGGTGGGATAGTTGACGCTCTTTCTTGTCATCCTCGCTGGCGGAATCAGGACCAAGTCCGTAGGTGTACTGCTTCCCGATCGGCTGGTCAAATCGATAGATTTCATTGGACCGATACCATCTCATCCATGTGTGGATCTGGGACTCACTTTTGATTCCGTGTTTCTCCATGATTTCTCTATTCGTCAACTCACCGCTCAGTTTGTCTTTCACCACTGCCCATTTCACTTCACTTGAATATACGTTTTTGCCCACGCAAAAACACCTCCGATGCTAGCACTTTTTTAAAGTGTACCACTGCGAAGGTGTTTTTATATTGTCTCAAAAATTTAGGTTAGCCCAC
>NZ_JACSLV010000014.1:0-3006 GCF_018618315.1 Exiguobacterium sp. s70 | reverse complement strand
TTGTTCCTTGAAAACTGAAGATTCATCAAGACATCAAACCAATTATTTCACATATGGTCCGTGAGGACCGTGTGTCTTAGACGCTAGATCAAGGTAGAAAGGGCGTACGGTGGATGCCTTGGCACTAGGAGCCGATGAAGGACGCGACGAACAGCGAAATGCCCTGGGGAGTGGTAAGTACACTTTGATCCAGGGGTATCCGAATGGGGGAACCCACCGCCGGGAGACTGGCGGGACACCCGTGTGAATACATAGCACGGCGTGAGGCAAACCCGGGGAACTGAAACATCTAAGTACCCGGAGGAAGAGAAAGAAAATTCGATTCCCTGAGTAGCGGCGAGCGAAACGGGAACAGCCCAAACCAGGAAGCATGCTTCCTGGGGTTGTAGGACACTCTATACGGAGTTACAAAGGGATAGGATAGGTGAACGACCTGGAAAGGTCGGCCAGAGAAGGTGACGGCCCTGTAGCCGAAATCCCATCCCCTCCAGAGTGGATCCTGAGTACGGCGGGACACGTGAAACCCCGTCGGAATCCGGGAGGACCATCTCCCAAGGCTAAATACTTCCTAGTGACCGATAGTGAACCAGTACCGTGAGGGAAAGGTGAAAAGCACCCCGGAAGGGGAGTGAAACAGATCCTGAAACCGTATGCCTACAAGTAGTCAGAGCCCGTTAACGGGTGATGGCGTGCCTTTTGTAGAATGAACCGGCGAGTTACGATGGCGGGCGAGGTTAAGCCGATGAGGCGGAGCCGCAGCGAAAGCGAGTCTGAATAGGGCGCATCAGTCCGTCGTCGTAGACCCGAAACCAGGTGATCTACCCATGTCCAGGATGAAGGTCAGGTAACACTGACTGGAGGTCCGAACCCACGCACGTTGAAAAGTGCGGGGATGAGGTGTGGGTAGCGGTGAAATGCCAATCGAACCTGGAGATAGCTGGTTCTCCCCGAAATAGCTTTAGGGCTAGCCTCGAGGTGTAGAGTTCCGGAGGTAGAGCACTGATTGGACTAGGGGCCCCCACAGGGTTACCGAATTCAGTCAAACTCCGAATGCCGGCAACTTGTACTCGGGAGTCAGACTGCGAGTGATAAGATCCGTAGTCGAAAGGGAAACAGCCCAGACCATCAGCTAAGGTCCCAAAGTGTATGTTAAGTGGAAAAGGATGTGGCGTTGCACAGACAACTAGGATGTTGGCTTAGAAGCAGCCACCATTCAAAGAGTGCGTAATAGCTCACTAGTCGAGTGACGCCGCGCCGAAAATGTAACGGGGCTAAACATACCACCGAAGCTATGGATCCCGTAAGGGATGGTAGGGGAGCGTTCCAAGCAGCAGTGAAGCGGTATCGTGAGGAGCCGTGGAGCGCTTGGAAGTGAGAATGCCGGTGTGAGTAGCGAAAAGAGGGGTGAGAATCCCCTCCGTCGAAAGCCCAAGGTTTCCTGAGGAAGGCTCGTCCGCTCAGGGTTAGTCTGGACCTAAGCCGAGGCCGAAAGGCGTAGGCGATGGACAACAGGTTGATATTCCTGTACCGCCGTACCACCGTTTGAACGATGGGGGGACGCAGAAGGATAAGGTAACCGTGCGACTGGAAGTGCACGGACAAGCAGCGAGGCCGTCGGGTTGGCAAATCCGCCCGACACACAAGGTTGAGCTGTGACGTGGAGCCCGTAGGGCGAAGTACCGGATTTCACGCTGCCAAGAAAAGCCTCTAGTAAGGAGGTCGGCGCCAGTACCGTAAACCGACACAGGTAGGCGAGATGAGAATTCTAAGACGCGCGGGATAACTCTCGTTAAGGAACTCGGCAAAATGGTCCCGTAACTTCGGGAGAAGGGACGCTTATGGCAACATAAGCCGCAGTGAATAGGCCCAAACGACTGTTTAGCAAAAACACAGGTCTCTGCTAAATCGCAAGATGAAGTATAGGGGCTGACGCCTGCCCGGTGCTGGAAGGTTAAGGGGATGTGTCATCGCAAGAGAAGCACTGAACCGAAGCCCCAGTAAACGGCGGCCGTAACTATAACGGTCCTAAGGTAGCGAAATTCCTTGTCGGGTAAGTTCCGACCCGCACGAAAGGCGTAACGATTTGGGCACTGTCTCAACGAGAGACCCGGTGAAATCATAGTACCTGTGAAGATGCAGGTTACCCGCGACAGGACGGAAAGACCCCATGGAGCTTTACTACAGCCTGATATTGAGGCTTTGTACGCGATGTACAGGATAGGTGGGAGTTTGTGAAGCCGGAGCGCCAGCTTCGGTGGAGACACCCTTGGGATACCACCCTTTGCGTATAGAGTCTCTAACTCGCAGCCGTGATCCGGCTGGAGGACCGTGTCAGGTGGGTAGTTTGACTGGGGCGGTCGCCTCCTAAACAGTAACGGAGGCGCCCAAAGGTTCCCTCAGAATGGTTGGAAATCATTCGAAGAGTGCAAAGGCAGAAGGGAGCTTGACTGCGAGACCTACAAGTCGAGCAGGGACGAAAGTCGGGCTTAGTGATCCGGTGGTTCCGCATGGAAGGGCCATCGCTCAACGGATAAAAGCTACCCTGGGGATAACAGGCTGATCTCCCCCAAGAGTCCACATCGACGGGGAGGTTTGGCACCTCGATGTCGGCTCATCGCATCCTGGGGCTGGAGTAGGTCCCAAGGGTTGGGCTGTTCGCCCATTAAAGCGGTACGCGAGCTGGGTTCAGAACGTCGTGAGACAGTTCGGTCCCTATCCGTCGTGGGCGCAGGAAATTTGAGGAGAGCTGTCCTTAGTACGAGAGGACCGGGATGGACGCACCGCTGGTGTACCAGTTGTTCCGCCAGGAGCATCGCTGGGTAGCTACGTGCGGACGGGATAAGTGCTGAAAGCATCTAAGCATGAAGCCCCCTCCGAGATGAGATTTCCCTTTGAGCAATCAAGAAAGACCCCTCAGAGACGATGAGGTAGATAGGTCATGGGTGGAAGCACGGCGACGTGTGGAGCTGAATGATACTAATCGGTCGAGGCTTTGATCTAGTCTAA
>NZ_JACSLV010000013.1:0-5669 GCF_018618315.1 Exiguobacterium sp. s70 | reverse complement strand
ATTAGGCTACCTCACACCGATAAAATACGGTGGGATGGCAGCCTAATCAAGGTGTTTTTATTAGTGTCTCATTTCGCTAGGTCAGTCTACAGTGCACCTTCTTTACTTATCTGACTTTCGCTTCGCGAGCGATCGTCAATTGTTTCTCGATTTTTTCAAGGATGAGTTCGACCGAGTTTGGGTCGTTAATCAAGTCATACTCTTCGATTGAGAGACGAAGTACCGGGCAAAGATTGAAGTTGTTGATCCACTCCGTATAGCGCGCGTACATTTCTTCCCAATACGTAATTGGTGTTTGTTGCTCCATCTCACGTCCGCGCATTTGAATGCGGTCGAGCACTTGCTCGAACGAACCTTCGAGATAGATGAGCAAGTCAGGATGCGGGAAGAACGGTGTCAGCACCATCGCTTCAAACAAACTCGAGTATGTCTCGTAGTCAGTTGGAGACATCGTCCCTTTTTCGTAGTGCATTTTGGCGAAGATTCCTGTATCTTCATAGATCGAACGGTCTTGGATGAAGCCGCCGCCGTATTGGAAAATCTTCTTCTGTTCTTTGAAGCGTTCAGCCAAGAAATAGATTTGAAGGTGGAAGCTCCAACGCTCGAAGTCATGATAGAATTTATCGAGATAAGGGTTCGTATCTACTTTCTCAAGTGAAGTTCGGAAGTTGAGGGCATCGGCAAGTGAGTTCGTGATTGTCGATTTACCGATTCCGACCATTCCACCGATCGTGATGATCGTGTCATTCGGAATGTTGTATTTTTCATTCAGCGTCATTTGATTTGTGCTCCTTTAGTCAATTCTAATTCACGTTCGATCGTTGTGAGGACGTGCGTCAAATCGTCCGGGTTTTGGACGAAGTCGAGTTCATCTCCACTGAACGAAAGAATCGTCACTTCGGGGTGTGTCGCGCGGTATGATTCGATGAACGTTTCATAATCGCGGGCGAGCTGTTCGAGGTAGTCGCGAGACATATTCTCTTCTACTTCACGTCCACGCAAGGCGACACGTTTCATTAACGTCTCGATGCTGGCGTGTAAGTAGATGACGACATCAGGCTTTGGCATATCGTGTGTCAAAATCTTATAGATTTGCTCATATTTGTTCAAATGAGCTGGTCTCAGGGAACGGTGGGCAAAAATCAAGTTTTTGAAAATATGATAGTCCGAAACGACGGATTGCTGTTGACTCAAGTGGTGTTTGTGGATATCGTCTAATTGCTTGAAGCGATTACAAAGGAAAAACATTTCCGTCTGAAAGCTCCATTCGTCGATATCTTCGTAAAACTTGCCGAGAAACGGATTCTCTTCTACAATTTCATTCAGCATCTGCATTGAAAAGTGCTGACTGATGATATGGGCCAGTGACGTTTTCCCGACACCAATCGGTCCCTCTACCGTTATAAACATATGATGTCATCCTCCATTATCCAAAGTGCAAGTTCCATTCTAGCATACAATGAAGTGGATAGGGCGAGCGAAATGATTTTCATTTTTTTTCATAATAAGTAATCAGAAACGGAGTGTGTATATGGAACGAGATGAACGATTTATGAGGCTCGCCATAGAAGAAGCAAAGAAGGCGGAAGCAATCGGCGAAGTCCCGATCGGATGCGTCATCGTTAAAGGTGATGAAGTGATTGCCGCGGGTCATAATCGCCGAGAAACGGACTTATTGGCAGCGGCCCATGCCGAAATGATTGCGATTGAACAGGCGAACCAGGCGCTCAGCAATTGGCGTTTGGAGGATTGCGAACTGTTCGTCACGTTAGAGCCGTGCCCGATGTGTGCGGGGGCCATCGTGCTGTCTCGCGTGAAGCGTGTCATCTTTGGTGCCCATGATCCGAAGGGAGGGTGTTGCGGTACGCTCATGAACCTCGTTCAAGACGAACGCTTCAACCACCAAGCCGAAGTGACACAAAATGTTTTAGCAGAAGAGTGTGGGGAGTTGCTAACGATTTTCTTCCGAAACCTTAGAGAAAGGAAGAAGCAGGCGCGGCTTGAACAGAGAGGTTGCAACCCATCTGATTAAACAGTATAATGTAATAGCACTCAACGTAGTGCCTAACTTCATTTACCCATTTGCCGTGCTAGGCGGGGAGGTAGCGGTGCCCTGTAACTCGCAATCCGCTATAGCGAGACTGAATCCCGATTCGAGGGAGTGCATTGGTGTGGCCTGTCCTCGTGTAAGTGGCGTTGACGTCTGAGTCCTGCGCAACGGTCACCCATGAACCAGGTCAGGTCCGGAAGGAAGCAGCCTTAAGTGGTGACGTACCGTGTGCCGCAGGGGTGCTTGGGCCGAGCAAACTGCATGAGTAACGCACATTGACGTGCTTTCAGAAATCGGTGCGCGGCAGATTTATTTAATAACTTCAATCTACGGCCCCAGGGTTGTAGATTTTTTTGTATGATGAAATAGAGAATGTAAGGAAGAAAGGAGGCGGGGACATGGCGTATCAAGCGTTGTATCGGGTTTATCGTCCGCAGTCGTTCCAAGAGGTTGTCGGTCAAATTCATATCACACGTACGATTCAAAATGCGTTGCTTGAGGAACGAATGTCACATGCCTATTTGTTCTCGGGTCCACGAGGGACCGGGAAAACAAGTTTGGCGAAAATTATCGCGAAAGCTATCAACTGCGAGACAGCACCCACACGAGAACCGTGTAACACATGCCCGACTTGTATCGCAATCACGGAAGGGACGAGCCCGGACGTGTTTGAAATCGATGCGGCTTCAAATAATGGGGTCGACGAGATTCGAGAAATTCGGGATAAAGTCAAATATCCGCCTTCTCAAGCGCGCTTCAAAGTATATATCATTGATGAAGTGCACATGCTTTCGACTGGGGCGTTCAACGCCTTATTGAAAACGCTGGAAGAACCACCGGCGCATGCCATCTTTATTTTGGCGACGACAGAACCGCATAAAATTCCGGCAACTATCATCTCACGTTGCCAGCGCTTTGATGTGAAACGGCATGAAGTCGGTCAATTGCAAACACGTATGGCATATATCTTGAACGATCAAGATTATGACTATGATCCAGAGGCGCTCAAGCTGATTGCTCGTGCTGCCGACGGTGGGATGCGCGATGCACTCAGCCTACTCGATCAAGCACTCGCTTTTAGCGATGGCCGTTTGACCGAAGACGCTGTTCTAGAAGTGACCGGCGCGGTAACGGACGATGCTCTACTTGATATGGCTTATGGCTTACAACAGAAGCAACTCGATCAAATTTTGAGTACGTTGGAAACGATGCTTCGTGAAGGTAAGGATTTGAAGCGATTCATTGAAGATCTCGTGTTCGTTCATCGTGATGCCTTACTATTAAAGGCTTCACCTCAAGCGGTCGATTTACTCGAACGCGCCCGTCCGACAGAGACGTTCCGACAATTTGTTGAAGCGACGTCGACGGACGAACTGTTCCAAGTGATTGAAGAGTTGAATGACTGTCAGCAACAGATGCGATTATCGAACCATCCGAAAGTCTTAGTTGAATTAACGTTTATTCGGATTGCCGAACAAGGACGGACGATGACAGAGCAGATGAAACAACTTCAAGAGCAGGTCCGTGAACTGAGTCGCGAGTTGAATGAAGTCAAGAAAACGGGTGTCCCTGCAGCGGAAGCAACAGCGGAGAAACCGAAAGTTGCCAAGCGAACTCAAATTCGAGTCCCGAAAGAACGCATTCGTCAATTATTGCAACGAGCGGAACGCCAACACTTAAACGCAATCCGTGATAGTTGGGAAGACATCATGGGGAACATTCGCACGCAAGATGGTCCGATTTTTGCACTGTTCTATGAGAGTGAGGCTGTGCTTTGTGCTAGTGACACCTTACTGGTACAATTTAAAGATGGGATGACGTGGCATTACGAGCAGGTTAGCTCGAACGGTCGCACGCGAGACGTGATTGAACAAGCCTTATTCGAAGTGACGGGGATTCGTCGAGAAATCATGGCTGTACTCGAGACCGATTGGGTTGAGTTGAAGAATGAGTTCATCCTTCGTAAACAAGCTGAACGTTCGGATCATAAGGAAGAGGAAGTGGAGGAAGAAGATCCACTTGTCTCAAAGGCCCTCGAACGTTTCGGTGACGTCGTTGAAATTGAAGAAGTTTAAAAGGAGGCGCTCTACATGCGTGGAATGGGAAACATGAACAACATGATGAAGCAAATGCAGAAAATGCAGAAAGATATGGCGAAAGCTCAAGAAGAGTTGAAAGACTTAACGGTCGAAGGTACAGCAGGCGGCGGCATGGTTAAAGTAGTCGTTAGCGGACATAAAGAAGTGCTTGATGTCATTATTGCTGAAGATGCTGTGGATCCAGACGACGTCGAAATGTTGCAAGACCTTGTGTTGGCAGCGGTCAACGACGGGATGAAACAAGCTGACCAACTAGTTAATGATAAAATGGGACGTTTTACGCAAGGGATGAACCTTCCAGGTTTTTAAGTGAAGAAAGGAAAGATGCGAGTTGCAATACCCTGAAGCGATCGGACGTTTGATTGAAAGCTTTACAAAATTGCCGGGCATTGGTCCGAAAACTGCTATCCGTCTAGCGTTCCACGTACTTGATATGGAAGAAGACGATGTATTGACGTTCGCTAAGGCGCTTGTCAGTGCTAAACGTGATATTAAATATTGTACGGTGTGTGGACATATTACAGATGTTGATCCATGTGCAATTTGTACAGATTCGCATCGTGATGAGACGGTAGTCTGTGTCGTTCAAGATTCTAGAGATGTGATTGCGATGGAGAAGATGCGAGAGTACCGCGGGAAGTATCATGTCTTGCATGGAGCGATTAGTCCGATGGAAGGAATTGGTCCTGAAGACATTAACGTCTCGAGTTTGTTAACACGTCTCCAAGAAAATGAAGCGATTAGTGAAGTCATTTTGGCAACTAACCCGAACATTGAAGGGGAAGCGACTTCGATGTATCTATCTCGACTTTTAAAACCGACTGGTATCCGTGTAACACGTCTTGCTCACGGGTTGCCCGTGGGTGGCGATTTGGAATACGCAGATGAAGTGACATTATCTAGAGCGATGGAAGGTCGACGGGAACTATGAAGTGGTTTCGTAAACCTTTACGCTATGGTTACGATCAAAGGTTTTTGTCGGAGTTGTTAGATGCTAAGGCGAAGTACGAATCGAAACGTCACATTCTTGAAGTGAGCATCGAAGATACCGGTGAGTTAGCAGCCCAAGTAAAACAAGCGGAAGCCCTATACTTCTTTTATTTGAAAGAAGCGAAGCGACGCAATGTTTCACTGTCTAACTTAAGGTCGTGAGGCGAGATATTCCATCTCGCCTTTTTCTATGCTGAATCACTCTAGCAAATACATCGAGCATTTTTTCTCTATATAATGAAGGAACTAGAATTATATGAAGAGATTTGAAGCGATAGACAATTGAAATGAAAAATAATTTAAAGTTTTTCTAAAAAAGCTATTGTGTATTTAAAGTTTTATTGATATATTAATAGACGTCGCCGAGAGCGGTTTTGAAAATCGAAAAAAAGATATTGACTTCTAGTTGATAGCTTGTTAAGATATTTAAGTCGCCAAGAACGACAGACGAACTTTGAAAACTGAACGATGAGGCAAAAAAAGTTTTACAATTTTTGAATGAAGCGCAAGCTTCGTCATTTTTAAAGAGC
>NZ_JACSLV010000012.1:0-7465 GCF_018618315.1 Exiguobacterium sp. s70 | reverse complement strand
TTGTGGACGAGCGTGAAGCGGCCCGTCGTGCTCTGGTGCGGGTGGGCGTTCGGGACGCTCGGCACGCCGTGTGTCGCCCAACGTGTGTGACCGATTCCGATCGTGCCATCTACTTCTGCTGGGACGACTTCGCGTAGCGCAGCAATCCGGCCGACTTCTTTATGCACGTTCACGTTATCATGCATCAAAGCAAGACCTGCCGAGTCATAACCACGGTACTCAAGTTTTTCAAGACCTTTGAGAAGGATTTCCTTCGCTCCGGTGTTCCCAATCATTCCTACAATTCCACACATACAAAAATCTCCCTTTATTTTCGATTTCTCGAAAAAGGAAACGGGCTTTTTCTAAGAGCTGTCAACGCGCTCCCCTTTGGCCGTCCGGTCGCCCGGGCGTTTTGAGGGTTTGCTTGTAGTCGTGACAGGCGACTAGGAGGCATCCGCCGAAAACTCGATAACCCCCAACCTCGTCAACTCCGTAGAGTTCTGGCGCTTGTTTCGTACTGGGTGACCTTCCGTTTCTAAGGGCACGCTCTTAATAGTACAAATCACACCTCCATTCGTCAAGAAAATCACATAATTTCACAGTGACAAAACGGAAACAAAAAGGGAACCCGCAGACGGATTCCCTTGTTTTATTCCCTATTTCGACAAAATTATCCTTCTACACCGTAATCTTCGCGAACAACTTGTGCAATTCGTTCGACATAACGGTCACACTCTTCTGATGTCGGTGCTTCCGCCATAACGCGCACGAGCGGTTCCGTACCAGAAGCGCGGACGAGGATGCGGCCGTTGCCGTTCATTTCTGCTTCCGCTTCTTGAATCGTCGCGAGAACGCGGTCGCCGTTCATCGCCTCGTTTTTGTCCGTGACACGGATGTTGACGAGTTTTTGTGGGTAGACCGGCATCTCAGCCGCGAGTTCTGATAGCTTGCGGCCTGTCGTCTTCACGATTTGGGCGAGTTGAACGCCAGAGAGCATGCCGTCTCCCGTCGTCGAGTGGTCGAGGAAGATGAGGTGACCCGACTGCTCGCCACCGAGTGTGTAGTTGTGTTTCTTCATCTCTTCGACGACATAACGGTCACCGACCGCCGTCTGAAGCGCCGTCATGCCAGCATCTTCAACCGCTTTATGGAAGCCGAGGTTACTCATGACCGTCGCGACAATCGTGTTGTCTTTGAGACGGCCTTTCTCGCTCAAGTACTTCCCGCAGATGTACATGATTTTATCGCCGTCGACGATATCACCGTTCTCATCGATTGCAATCAAGCGGTCGCCGTCGCCGTCAAAGGCGAGACCCATGTCCGCTCCTTTTTCACGAACGAACTGTGCCAAGTGCTCAGGGTGTGTCGAGCCGACACCTTCGTTGATGTTCAAGCCGTTCGGCGAGTTGCCAATCGTCGAGACGTTCGCTTCGAGGTCAGCAAACAGACGTGCTGCCAATCCGCTCGTCGCACCATGGGCGCAGTCAAGGGCAATATGGAGACCGTCGAAATCTTCGTCAACCGTCTGTTTCAACATTTGAAGGTACTTCTGTGCACCCTCGTAGTAGTCTGAGACAAAGCCGAGGTCTTTTCCGACCGGGCGTGGCAACGTGTCTTCCGCCGCATCCAAAATCGCTTCGATTTCCGCTTCTGTCGCGTCGTCGAGCTTGAAGCCGTCGCTACCGAAGAACTTGATGCCGTTATCGGCTACCGGGTTGTGCGATGCCGAGATCATGACACCAGCCGTCGCATCGAGCGACTTCGTCAAATAAGCGACACCTGGCGTCGAGATGACGCCGAGACGCATCACTTCGGCTCCGATTGATAGGAGACCCGCGATGAGCGCACCTTCAAGCATATGACCTGAAATGCGTGTGTCACGGCCAATCAATACTTTTGGCTGTTCGCCGGCTGGCAAGTGTTTCGATAACACGTAGCCGCCCGCACGACCTAAACGATATGCTAACTCTGCTGTCAATTCTGAGTTCGCGACACCGCGGACTCCATCAGTTCCAAAATATTTACCCATAAATTCAATTCCTCACTTTTGTATGATTGAACGCCTCATTGAATCGAGGACGTTTCGGTTTGTTCATCGACGCTCGTTAACTCGATGTCGATTGTCTTCGGTGAGACGACGGTCACACCTTTTGGTACTTCATAGTCGACGTCGACCCCGTGTAACCCGCTCGGGAGGCCCGTCAAATCCAAGGTCACACTCACACTGTTCGACGTGATGCTCTCTAAGAGGGACCGCTTCCCGGACAAGGTGACCCCGATCACTTCAGGGGCTTGGAGCGTAAAGTTCGTTCGGTCATATCCTCGTACGGTCACAGGTACTGTCAATCGGACTCGTTCCGTCAATTCACCCGTGTCGTCTCGCGACTCATCCGCCGCTCGAACGAGCAATTGGACTTCCACTTGCTTCGTCTCAAGCGATGAGGCACCCTCCGGCACGGCGAGCGTTGCGGTCACTTTTCCGGTCTTGTCGATGCCGTCTAAATCGATCGGCTCCGTCTCAACGGTGTCGATTGCATCGAGCACGTCTTGTGGCGCAAAGACACGGACTTCCGTCTCTTCTAGCAACGTGTCGACGAGTCTGAAGTCATCTGCCACGTCACCGGTCGTCACCGCCTCAATCGGGAAGACGGCACTTTGTTCGTAGACCGGCACCGACACACTGATGATGTTCGGTTCGACGGTAACATTGAGCGGATTGCCATTGGCATCTAAAATCGTTGGCGTCAATTCACGCGTGAACGTTTGACTTTGATTGGCGACATCGACGTTCAACGTGATTTCTTGAACGTTTTGAATCCGACTGGCACCGCCTGACACTTTCACTGTCGTCGGTTCGATGTCGGCGTCACCGACCACTTTCCCTTCTGGCAATTGGTCTTTATTCAATAGGTTGACCGATACCGGGACTTCGACCGTCTGTTTGCGGTCAATATAGATTTCGACCGTATCCCGCTCGAGTTCGACGTTGACGTCTCCGCCAAAGCCGCGTGCCTCGACCGGAACGCGATGGAAGCCTGTCCCAAGGTTCGTTAAATCGACGAAGACTTGATAATCTTTCACCAACTTGGTCATCGTCAAACTGCTGGACGGACCTTGCAGTTCGACGCTCATTTCTTCTGGGACGTTATATGCCACGTACTGCACCTCATCGAAGAACACTTCGACGGGAACGTCGAGCGTCATCGAACTTTGTCCGACAATCGGGAGGGCGTTTGTGGAGTTGGTCGACGAACTCGTCTCGGCGACCATGAAATAAAGTAGGATGGCTAAAGCAAGTGCGATGACGCGGAGAAACCATTTATGTTGTAACCACTGATCAATCACTTACTTGTCCCCCCCTTTTTTATTGAAGAACGAGAGTGTCGTCTCTTTTTCTTCAATAACGAGTTCTTGGATCAATTTATTGCGAAGTCCCTCCTCATCCAACTCTCGATACAGACGTCCCGCAATCGCGAGCGACACGGCGCCTGTTTCTTCAGAGACGGTGAGCGTCACGCTATCCGTCACTTCACTGACCCCGATGGCGGCCCGGTGTCGGGTACCTAGCGCTTTATCGATATGTGGACTTTCCGACAATGGTAAATAACAGGCTGCTGCCGCAATTTTCCCATCTTGGATAATCATTGCCCCATCATGGAGCGGGGTGTTCGGAATGAACAGGTTGATAATCAGTTGTGACGTGATGTGTGAATCCATGCGGATCCCGGTCTCGACATACTCATTCAATCCCGTATCGCGTTCAATCGCAATCAGCGCACCGATGCGACGTTTTGACATATATTGTGCCGAGCTGACAATCGCTTCAATCATTTGACGCTGTTTATCCTCGTCACTCGTGCTCGTGCGACCGAACAAGTTACTCGTTCGCCCTAGATGCTCGAGCCCACGTCGGAGTTCCGGTTGGAAGATGATGATAATCCCAAGTAATCCGTAGGTGATGACCTGGTTCAATAAGAACTGTAACGTCTTCAACCCAAAGAATCCGCTGAGGAACCAGCTGACAAGGATAATGGAAATCCCTTTAATCAATTGGACCGCTTTTGTCCCACGTACAATCATCATCAATTTGTAGATGACATACGTGACGACGACAATATCTAAAACGTCATTCAAATAATCGTACCAATGTACGTTTTCTGAAAGACTAAAGAATGATAAGAATGAAACCTGTTCAAGTAGCGGCAAATGCTCCCCTCCTCAACTACCTAGCCAATTCGTGCAAATTACATTATATCACATTTCTGAAACCACGCATCGCCAGACGATAAAACGAAACCAGATTGAAACGAACAAAAAAGACGCCGTCTCCGGCGCCCTCTTTTAGAAGATTTGTTTGAACGAATACCACATCCACTCAAACATCCGATCGATTTGTTCGAGTTCTCCCGTGACTTCTCCAGCGCTAGCCAGATAAGCCCGACCATTTACGGCCGTCGCGTTCCCGTTGACCGTCCCTTCAATCCGGAGGTCACCGCCTTGCACCGTGATGTCCCGCTCGACGGTTACACCTTGTGGGACGACCACCTCGTTCGATGTCACAACGATGCCCGGCACTTTCGTGTATGTCATCGTCTCCGTCGATTCATTCCATAAGCCAAGTGTCGCGCTCGACATCAAACTAAAGAAGAGAGCGGCCGCCATCAGTCCTGGATGCTTACGGAACCACGTCATCCATTTAGATTGTGGTTTCTGTTTTGTCCGGACTTTTTCTTCAAATCGAGTCACTGGTGCGACCTCGACCCGTGCTTTCGCTTCCGGTAAGGACGCCATGACACGGGCTGTAAAATCATCGGATAGTTTGGGCCGTGGTAAGGCCTTCAGTTCGGCATCTATTCGTTCGTAGTGGAGGTACGCTTCATATAAATCGTCGTCCTCCAACAATTGACGTAGTTCGTCAGATTCTTCGGGCAGGATGCCATCTTCCAAATATTGTTGTACTTTTTCTTCAGGAGTCAATTGAACCCCTCCCTGTTTTGAAAGATTGTTTTTAACATTTCTCTTCCCCGGAAGATCCTTGTTTTAACCGTAGCAACCGGCATATCGATCATGACGCTAATTTCCTTAAGCGATAAGTCATCCACGTATTTCAACAGCAATGGAATCCGATACTTGTCGGGCAGCTGTTTAATCGCTTCATGCATCTCGCCTCGAATTTCGCGATGAACGACTTGGGCGTCGGGTTGGGGTGCTTCATCAGCCAAGTGGTCCTGGTAGGTCAAGCCATCGGTGCCCGCAATCTCGGCATCCATTGAATATTCCGGCTTTCGCTTTCTCAGACGGTCGATTGCCACGTTTGTCGCAATCCGGTAAATCCACGTCTTGAACTTGTACTGGGGATCATACGTATCGATTCGGGTATACGCCCGAATAAACGTCTCCTGGGCAGCATCTTCCGCTTCGCCTCGATCATATAATATCTTATAAGCGACAGCAAAGACACCATCCTTGTACAGTTCTACCAGCTCAGCAAACGAATCATGATTCCCCGACCTTAATTCGTCGACTAAACGGGTGGTCAGCCGTTCCATCAGTCCACTTCCCCTCTCCGCAACCTATGCGGTCATCCTTCTATACGGATTTGTCTCTATGTAGGTTTCATTAAAATCGCATGACAATAAAAAAAGTTTCCAAGTCCATTGTAGCAAACAGACTTGGAAACTGTAAGGTCGTCAGACAGTTTCACTTTCCAATAACAGGTTTTCTTTGGATTTCAAAATCGTCTTACATAACTCGAACGCCAACTGGGCCGTTGTGTCATCATGATCGAGCGATGGATTTAATTCTACGAGTTCGACCGCAATCAAATCGTCAGCCTTCATTACTTCGGCCAAGATGGCTTTGCCTTCTTCGGCGGTCAGTCCTTGATCGACTGGCGTGCCGGTACCTGGAACAAGTTTCGCATCCAAGCTATCCATATCGAAGCTAAGATAGAACCGGTCCACACGTGCGCGCAAATAAGCGAGTGCCTCGTCCATCATGACGTCGACGCCCCGTGTCCGAATCTCTTCGACCGTGATTACTTTAATACCGAGTCGATTGATTTCTCGAATTTCACCTTCGTCGATATCCCGAAGCGCCATATACACCAAATGTTCGGGCGCGAGTTTCGGTTCACGTCCACCGACCTCGGTCAGGCGGATATCTCCCATCCCCATCGCCGCAGCAAGTGGCATCCCATGAATATTGCCCGATGGTGAGGTCTCACCCGTGTTCAGGTCAGCGTGCGCATCGACCCAGATGACACCGTATGGCCCCGTTTTGGCAAGACCCGCCAGCGTTCCGATTGCCATGCTGTGATCGCCCCCAACGATCAACGGGAATCGCTTCGCTTGAATGTCTGCATCGACGACCTCCGCGAGTTCTTGGACCGTGTATAAGACTCCATCTACCCGCTTCAAATGCTCTTCACTGTTAATCATTTCAGATTCAGGTAAGACACGGATCGTCTGTTGCTTCGTTTCTGCTGGCAATAGTGTTTCCAATCCGAGTGTCCGTAATTTTGATGGACCTTGTTCTACGCCATGTTTCCCCTGTCCATAACGTAGCGGTACTTCAATATATGACCAATTCATCCCCATTCCCCCTTGAACGTTTATAACTTCATTGTAAACGCTACCAAACTCGTGGTTCAACTTCACACAATGATGAATAAACATACAAAAAGGCAGCCTGAATGGTGGCAGGCTGCCTTTCTCTGTACTCTCAAGTGAATGGTTCATGGATTTAGGCAAAAAAAAACTTAAGTCATAAGTAACTTAAGAAAAAAACAAATGGTGGAGCCTAGCGGGATCGAACCGCTGACCTCCTGCGTGCAAGGCAGGCGCTCTCCCAGCTGAGCTAAGGCCCCGTCAAGGGAATAATATGGAGCGGAAGACGGGATTCGAACCCGCGACCCCGACCTTGGCAAGGTCGTATTCTACCACTGAACTACTTCCGCATAAAAATGAGCCATGCAGGGCTCGAACCTGCGACCCTCTGATTAAAAGTCAGATGCTCTACCAACTGAGCTAATGGCTCAAACCTGGTGGGGGGGGGCGGATTCGAACCGCCGAACCCGAGGGAGCGGATTTACAGTCCGCCGCGTTTAGCCACTTCGCTACCCCCCCAAGGAGTGCCGGCGAAAGGATTCGAACCCTCGACCCTCTGATTACAAGTCAGATGCTCTACCAACTGAGCTACACCGGCATATATGGTTTGATTATTTATTAAAAAGATGGTGGAGGATGACGGGATCGAACCGCCGACCCCCTGCTTGTAAGGCAGGTGCTCTCCCAGCTGAGCTAATCCTCCAAATGGTGACCCGTACGGGATTCGAACCCGTGTTACCGCCGTGAAAGGGCGGTGTCTTAACCGCTTGACCAACGGGCCTTAATTGGCTCCGCAAGTAGGATTTGAACCTACGACCTACCGGTTAACAGCCGGTTGCTCTACCACTGAGCTATTGCGGAACGATCTTGCCTGG
>NZ_JACSLV010000011.1:0-13815 GCF_018618315.1 Exiguobacterium sp. s70 | reverse complement strand
GCAAAAACACCTCCGATGCTAGCACTTTTTTAAAGTGTACCACTGCGAAGGTGTTTTTATATTGTCTCAAAAATTTAGGTTAGCCCACTGCTCACTTGAGCGGTGCACCTTCTTTTTATGTGTGGGCGATATGAGGTTTCCGGTACGTCGGCGTCTTCCGAGCTTTTCGGAAACCGTCGATGGAATCAAACACGGCGGCCAAAACCGTGATGGCGACGACCAATCCAAATACCCAATCGAACGAGAGCATGCCGTTCGGAACGTTCGTCTCGATCCAGTTCAAAAATCGTGGATCGAGTAACTGTGGGGAACTGGCCATCCAGATGATGAACGTTGCCGAGGCAATATTGTAGATCAAATTAAACGAAGCGAGCGCATACGTCCAATGTCCTTTCATCCATTTCCATACCCCGAGCACGACTTGAAGCAAGATGACGATCACAAAAAACCAAATCACATCCATTAGGAACGTTTGATTGAAGATGGGAGTGATCATCCTGAATCCCGCGTTCGTAGATTCATAAATCCCTAGTAACTGTTCGGCATTAATATACACGCCAAACCACACGGCTGTCCAAAACAACCCGAACCCTGCGTCAAATTTACTGATTCGACCGCCCTTCACCTGTTCTTTCAGCTTGGACACATCCCATTTCATATCTGGCGCCGGTACATCATCGGGTGCATAGCGCTCAATCAAAAAGAAGACAAGCGTAATCCAAAACACGAGCTGAATCCCGACATCCCATAACGCATCGAACATGTTCGTCAAAAATGTGCCGACTGTCGGCATAAGCGGCCCTGAGAACGTCGGCATGCTAGCAAATACAAGCCCGAAGAAAACGACAGCTAAGACGATGGGAACGACAAGCTTGACGACAGTCACATACACGGGGAAAAAACGTGGGCCGATGACATACTGGCCTTCCTTATAACGCGCGGCCACGACGGCCGGATGCCCAATCTCTGCTAACACCCGTTTTACGTCTGCCTCAGACGGTTGGTCGGGCAGTGCCGCCTCAATCGATTGCCGAACCGAGGCAGCAGCTTCCTCGCGCCGCTTCGGTGGAACGTGTCGCACGACCTCATCGATATACATCTCAATCCAATCCATGACGCTCATCTCCTTCCTTACGCGCCACTATAGTCTACTCTATGTAGATTCCCGGTTTACGCGCGGCTTAGCCAGATTTCGTCGGATTGCCACAAACAAAAAAGCCGCAGACCGGAGTCTACGACCATAAAAAAACGCATCTGCCCATGCAGATGCCAAAACAAGCGGAGTTGGTGGGATTCGAACCCACGCGAGCCTTACGACTCCTAACGGATTTCGAGTCCGTCCCCTTCAGCCGGGCTTGGGTACAACTCCAGGCTTAAAAAAGTGTAAAAAAAAGAAAGTGGAGGAGGTGGTGGGATTCGAACCCACGCAGGCTATTACACCCCTGACGGTTTTCAAGACCGTTCCCTTAAACCACTTGGGTACACCTCCAAAAAAGTATGAAATTGTTGAGCCTCCAAAAATAAAAATGGAGGAGGTGGTGGGATTCGAACCCACGCAGGCTATTACACCCCTGACGGTTTTCAAGACCGTTCCCTTAAACCACTTGGGTACACCTCCAAAGCTCATATACAATTGGTGAGCAAACATCTCGCTCGACATGATTTATAGTACCAACTTGGCAGACAGATGTCAAACCCTTTTGTGAAAAAACATTAAAAAAAACCAAAAAAAATCCCGCCTGAACGATACGTTTCAGACGGGCTGGTTTGTTCATTACTGAGGCATTTCAATTTTCTCGATACCGCCCATATATGGACGTAATACTTCCGGAATGACGACTGAACCGTCTGCCTGTTGGAAGTTCTCTAAAATCGCAGCGACGGTCCGTCCGACTGCGAGGCCAGAACCGTTAAGCGTGTGGACGAATTCCGGTTTTGCGTTCGCTTCGCGACGGAAACGGATTCCGGCCCGGCGTGCTTGGAAGTCTTCAAAGTTCGAACAAGATGAGATTTCACGATACATCCCTTGCGCCGGCATCCACACTTCGATGTCATATTTCTTCGCAGCCGTGAAGCCGAGATCGGCCGTACACATGCTGAGCACTTGATATGGGAGACCGAGACGCTTAAGCACTTCTTCAGCGTGGCCCGTCAAGAGTTCGAGTTGTTCATAAGACTCTTCAGGTTTCACAAACCGGACGAGCTCGACTTTGTTGAACTGATGCTGACGAATGAGCCCACGCGTGTCGCGTCCGGCTGATCCCGCTTCTGAACGGAAACAAGCGCTATACGCCGTATACGTGATTGGAAGTTGGTCTTCCGTGATAATCTCGTCACGGTGCATGTTCGTTACCGGAACTTCTGCCGTCGGTACGAGGAAATAGTTCGTATCCGCCACTTTGAATGCGTCTTCCTCAAATTTAGGAAGTTGTCCCGTCCCGGTCATCGCGTCGCGGTTGACCATATAAGGAGGGAGCACCTCAGAATAGCCATGTTCATCGGCATGCATATCCATCATGAAGTTGATGAGGGCACGTTCGAGACGGGCGCCGAGACCTTTATAAAAGACAAACCGGCTACCTGTCACTTTACCCGCTCGTTCCACATCGACGATTTTCAAATCTTCCATGACGTCCCAATGCTGTTTGAGTTCGAATTCGAACGTCGGTTTTGTTCCGACTTCGCGAATCGTGACGTTATCATCTTCCGTTTCTCCAATCGGCGTTGATTCGTGCGGGATGTTCGGGATGCTGAGGAGAATCAAGTTCAATTCGGCCTCGACTTCACGCAACTCTTCATCGAGCAATTTGATTTCGTCCCCGAGGCGACGTGTCTCGAGAATCGGTGCATCCGCATCTTGTTTGTTGCGTTTTAATTCCGCAATTTGCTTCGTCGCTTCATTTCGTTTCGCTTTCTTCACTTCAACCTCATTGATCAAGTTGCGGCGTTTCTCTTCCAACTCCGGGAAACGGTCAAGCGCACTCAAATCCTCGCCGCGATGAGCTAGCTTCGTTTTAATCTCTTCAAAATCTGTTCGTAATCGTTTAATGTCTAACATTCGTTATTCCTCCTTTTTTCACATAAAAAGGTGGCACGCCCCTTTCCCGTAGGAAAGGGACGAACCACCTTGGATCCGCGTTGCCACCCTCGTTGCCCGAAATCGGGCCACTCGATGCACGTAACGTGTGCGTAACGTGACTTGTTTCCAAGCCAATGCTCCGAGGCCGATTCGGTTACATCATCCCACTAGTTTGCACCAACCACTAGCTCTCTGTCAGTAGATGACCGTAACGTACTTTTCCCCATCATTGCATCTGTCATTGAATTAGTTTTACTTTACAACATCTCAACTCTATCGACAAGACTCAGTTTTCCGAGCACGAGTCGAATCTCATCTAAAAAGTCGGAGAAGGCACGCGTCATACGTGTCAAAAACGATGCCATCTCGACCGGTTCGGCCGCGACGAGCGTTCCTTTAGGTGGAAGTTCACCATCTAGATACCGGACGCTTCCGGAAGGCTCGATGGTGACGGTCCCTACCTGTTGATCGGCCGCAATTGGGGCTTTCGTATCCGGAAGATCGTAAGTCGGTTCAGGTACATCCTGTCCTTTTTCGACGAGTACTTCAAAGGCTGACGTCGTGCGCACTTTTGCTGACTCGACTGTACCTTCAGCGACATGGAGCGTCGCCGGGACGATTTCACCAGTCCGTAAAATCGGGGTCAAGACAAAATCGCCATAGGCGTAGTCGTGAAGCGCCTTTGTAGCAGTATAGCGCCCTTGATCGGTCTTCGCTCCGAGAACGACCGATAGCACGGTACGTCCATCTCGCGTCGACACGCCGATGAAGCAGTACCCGGCATCGTCAGTCGTGCCCGTTTTAAAGCCAAGCATACCCGGATAGGCTAAATCACGACCAGCGAGCATCCGGTTCGTCGCTTCAAATCGGACTCCGTCGATATCAACATACGCTTGTTTCGTCACATCGAGCACTTCCGGGAACTTCGTCAAATACGCCAAAGCTAGCATCATCAAATCATTGGCCGATGTCAAATTCTCCCCTGGACGTCCCGCTGACACAGAGTCAAGTCCCGATGCATTGGCGAACGTCGTTTGGGTCATACCAAGTTCGGTCGCCCGTTCGTTCATTTTCTTTACGAATACCCCTTCCGAACCAGAGACGGCCTCGGCCAATGTGACCGCTGCCTCGTTCGCGGAACGAATCAACGCCACGTCGTATAGCTCTTTCACCGTGTACGGTTTATTGACGAGCGGAATCCGAGCCAATCCTGGTTTTCGGGTCAGCGCCAACGCCTTGTCGCTCGGGGTCACTTCTTGGCTCCAACTGAGGTCACCCGCTTCGATGGCTTCTCGGACGAGAAAAGCGGTCATCAGCTTAGTGATTGATGCCGGAGGAAGCATCGCGTCCTCTTCTTGTGAGAACAGGATTTGTCCCGTCGTCATGTCCACGAGCATCGCGCCGGTCGCATCAACTTTAGGTGCCGCCGATGCATCCGTCGGCACGATCATATTTAAAAGGATTGCCCAAACGAGCATCCATCCGATCCATCTTTGTCTCACGGTCTTGCCCCTTTCTATACGTATCTCGTTACAGTGTAGCAAAAAAACACATGAAAAAGGCTCCCTATTTGCTAGAGAGCCTTTCAATCAGGCGAGTTGTCGCTTCGTCGCTTCAACCATGTCCAAGAAATAGCGGTGCATCGACAAGTCGTCCGTCAATTCCGGGTGGAACGAGCAGGCCATATACTTGTCATACCGAACCGCGACAATCGCTTCTTCGACCTCGGCGAGCACCTCGACGCTCGCTTCGACCGATGCGACTTGCGGCGCTCGAATGAACACTGCTTCGACAGCTTCATCGATTCCATTGACAGTCAAATCGACTTCAAAGCTATCAACTTGTCGTCCGAACGCATTTCGTTTGACCGTCATCGGGATTTTACGCAAGTGCGCATCATATCCTTCAACTTCGGTCGCGAGCAAAATCAAACCAGCGCACGTTCCAAACATCGGCAACTCCGCATTCTCACGTAACGGCTCGAGCAACTCGTACCGATCGAGTAAGCGACGCATCGCTGTGCTCTCCCCACCCGGCAAGACGAGTCCATCGATTCGATTTAAGTCATCGACCGAGCGGACGACGAGCGTATTCGCACCAAGTGCTTCGAGCATATGGACGTGTTCGCGAATCGCACCTTGCATTCCGAGTACACCAATCGTGGTCATCTTACCAACCTCGCGGTGCCATGAGTTCTTCTTGTTTGAGCGTGCGAACGTCGAGCCCTTTCATCGCTTCGCCGAGTCCTTTCGACAAGTGTGCGATGCGCTCATAGTCATCATGGTATGTCGTCGCTTCAACGATGGCACGGGCAAATTTCTCAGGGTTCTCCGCTTTAAAGATTCCTGATCCGACAAAGACGCCGTCCGCTCCGAGGTGCATCATGAGTGCCGCATCAGCTGGTGTCGCAATTCCGCCTGCTGCGAAGTTGACGACCGGGAGGCGACCTGCTTCACGGATTTGCATGAGTACTTCAAACGGGGCACCCAGGTCACGCGCTTCCGTCATCACTTCATCGATGCTCATCGAGAGCAAGCGTTTCACTTGGGCTTGAACGGTACGCATGTGACGAACCGCTTCGACGATGTTGCCGGTTCCCGGCTCACCTTTCGTCCGGATCATCGCTGCACCTTCCCCGATGCGGCGTGATGCTTCACCAAGGTCGCGCGCGCCACAGACGAACGGTGCTTTGTAGTCACGTTTGTAGAGATGGAATTCTTCGTCAGCAGGTGTCAATACTTCACTCTCGTCAATGAAATCAACCCCCATTGATTCAAGGACACGTGCTTCAGCGATGTGACCGATCCGGCACTTCGCCATGACCGGTACCGATACTGCACCCATGACGTCTTCGATGATTGTCGGGTCGGCCATACGAGCAACACCGCCCATTTTGCGAATATCCGAAGGTACGCGCTCGAGTGCCATGACGGCAACTGCACCTGCCGCTTCAGCAATTTTGGCTTGCTCCGCGTTGATGACGTCCATAATGACGCCACCTTTTTGCATCTCGGCCATACCACGTTTTACTTTGTCTGTCCCTACTTGTCTCTTTTCCAAATGGATCCCCTCCAATAAGCTAGTCTACTTGCAAGTATAAATTGATTTGACTATATTGAAAGTGCCAGTTTTATATTTTTTAAAGTGGTCAGTTCGAACAAAGGACTTCATTTCTCGATTCTCGAATGTTTTAAAGATTAAAGGAGATGATGGAATGGATCAATGGAACAGTCGTGACGACGCGCAGGAGCGCAGCTTTTTCGGAAAAACGGGAATGGTCTCGCTCCTCCTCGTCATCGGATTCGTGCTCTATTTTTTCTTTGGCTGACCACAGAAAGGACACATCATGGATATGCTCACGTTCTCGCTCGAGGCTGACTCGAGCGTCCCATTATATGAACAACTCTATTTGCACATTCGACAAGCCATCGTTGATGACACCCTCACCACCGGGACGAAACTTCCGTCCAAACGAAAGCTAGGGGAGTTTTTAGACGTCTCGCAAACGACCGTTGAACTGGCCTACGCTCAGCTGCTCGCGGAAGGATACATCGAGTCGTTGCCACGCAAAGGCTTCTACGTGTTACCGCAAGAAGAACTGTACGTCCGGCGCGGCAGTAGCGTCATCGAACCGCTCCCGGTGAAAAAAACATATGAGTTCGACTTGTATCCGAGTCAAATCGACACGACCGCTTTCCCATTTGAACGTTGGCGCCGGCACTTAAAACAAGTCGTCTCAGAAGAACATCACGATTTGCTGTCACTTGGCTCCGTCCAAGGTGATTTCGTTCTTCGCCAAGAGATTGCGACCTATCTCTACCATTCGCGCGGTGTGCATTGTTCTCCCGAACAAATCGTTGTCGGATCGGGAACCGAGCAGCTGTTGCCCCAATTGTTAGAACTGTTGCCGGATACTACGACGTTCGGCATTGAGGATCCGGGGTATCCGCTCACCCGCCAACTGTTCGCCCATCAACGGCGGACGTTCATCCCGATTCCTGTCGATGAGAGCGGCGTCCGTGTCGACCTGGTGGAGCAAGCATCCATTGATGCCCTCTATGTCACACCGGCCCATCAATTTCCGACCGGGACCATTCTATCTGTCAGTCGACGTCAACGCTTGCTCAACTGGGCATCGGAGCGACAGACGTATGTGATTGAAGATGATTACGATAGTGAATTCCGTTATAGCGGCAAACCGATTCCCTCTTTGCAAAGCATGGATCAAAACGAGCGGGTCGTCTATTTGAGCACATTCTCTAAATCATTGATGCCTTCATTGCGAATCGGTTATATGGTACTCCCCCCTCCGCTGTTAAATCGCTATCGAGAACGTTATCGTCACTTCACGTGTAGTGTCCCCCGTTTCGAACAACATACGTTGGCCGAATTTATGGCGACCGGTGATTTTGAGAAACACTTGAACCGGATGCGGAAGACATATCGCCGGAAACTTGAAATCATTATCGCCGCCTTTAAACCTTATGAACCGGTCGTCTCCGTCACGGGGGCGAGCGCCGGCCTTCACGTCGTCCTGTCTGTTCGTACAAGCGCGACAAGTGAAGACTTGAAACGATTGGCCGAGGCTTCGAATATCCGAATCAATGCGATGACAGACTATCGCATCGAATCAAGCGACACGATTCCTCAGTTTTTATTTGGATTTGCCGCCTTATCCGAAGAAACATTACCAGCTGCCGTTAGTGCGCTCATGTCGTGTTGGAACATTGAGAAAGGAAGAGATGGATGAAACGGTCACGCTACGTCGTCGGTGGGTTCCTTTTGTTAATTGGTACACTCCTGTTATCCGAATCGTGGTGGAAAGACCAACTCACGGCATGGAACAGTCAACAAGTGACCGCCGAAATTCAACCGAAACAGCCAGAAACCGGTGAATTTGAGTTTTCAAACGTCGAGCCGTTATCATGGGAACAACTTCTCACCGTGCGCAATCGATTTCATGATTTACCGACCGTCGGCCTCATTTCGATTCCAGAAATCGACCTCGAGCTCCCGATCTTATATGGGCTCGACAATGAGAACTTGGCTGTCGGGGCTGGAACGATGGACCCGGACCAACGAATGGGAACTGGAAATTATGCACTCGCGGGCCACTACACGCAAAGCCCGACCGCCTTGTTCGGTCCGCTTCACATCATCGACGTCGGCATGTCCATCTACTTGACCGACATGACACATACGTTCGAATACGAGGTCACTTCGCTTGAGACCGTTCCCCCGACACGGGTCGACGTGCTCGACCCGACAACAGAACCAACGATTACACTCGTCACATGCACGTTCGATGCGACCGAACGTTTGATTGTCAAAGGACACTTCGTGAACCAAACGCCTCTCTAATCGATAGGCGTTTTTATTATTTTTCAAAAAATATATTGTGAGCGCTTACATATTCAGCTAAACTATTCCTGAAACCGTTTGCACAATTTTGACAATTCGTTGCCCTGTAGACGACACATTCCATGAAAGAGGTGCTTTATGAAGAAGAAAACGGCACGACAGACGACCACGTTACTTTTATCATCCGTTCTCCTCATCCAAGCCGGCGTTCCGATGAACGCATTGGCCGAGCCTGCGACAATCTCGATTGATGGCTTAAAAACGGATTGGGCGAACACGCCAGCGCTCGCCACATCCCCACAGGCGGGTTGGCAAGGATTCGATTTAGGAGACGTCTATCTGCAGAACGATGCGCGTAACCTTTACTTTTATGTGGATGCGAACAACGTCCCGAACTGGGGCGACAATGGTCAGTACATAAATATCGCCCTCCAAATCAATGAACAAGATTCAGGCGTAGCGACAAACCCGCTCGGCCATCCGTTCAACTTCAGCCAAACTGATAAAAAACCACAGTATCATATTTTACTTCGCGTCGATGGCGACACGTCAGTAAAAGAAGCCGCTCTGTATGAAGCAGGGAAATCCACGCCGCTCGCAAACTTGAGCAACTTAAACGGCGCCTCGTTTGCCATTGATCGCACGAAAGGCTTTGAAGGCAAAATTCCATTGTCCCTGCTTGGTCTAAGCAATGATGATACCGTTCGGGTCCTCACGGTACTCAGCGGGAATAACGCTACCGAGCACGGTGCGTTCGACACGATTCCAAGCAATGCGGCCAATAAAGTCGCCGATAGTTGGAATGTTTCGGCGACTCCGTCGACACAATCGGTATATAGCCCAGCCTTCACGTTGAGCGGTGTCGAGACGGTCAGTCAACTCGAAGTGACAGCGGTCACGCCGGCCAATCAATCGGAACAAGTGGACATCAAATCCCCAATCACATGGACGTTCAATGAACCTGTGTCGTTAGATGCTTCGAACATCAGCTTGATGAATGGCGAGACAGCTGTACCGTTCACGGCTGAAGCGAGTGGATCGACTGTGACTGTCACACCGACCGAAGCACTCAGTTTGAATCAAACGTATACCGCGACCCTTCCCGCGGACGCCGTGAAAGGCAACCTGTCGAACACGACGTTACCGGCATTGACGACGTCATTTAAAACCATCACTGAAATCGCCGATCCGTGGAAAACACAACGCTACATCGAAATGTTGTACGTCCGGGCCGACAACGATTACACGGACTGGAATTTATGGACGTGGAGCACGGGTGCCAAAGACGGTCAAGTTGACCCGTATAAAATCACCGAAGATGGTGCCATCTTCCGAATCCCAGTCGGAAAAGATGCGACCAATGTAGGCTTTGTCATCCGCAAGGGCACGGATTGGGCCGTGAAAGATGGCTACGGGGAAGACCGCTATGTCAAATTGGGAAGCGACCGGGTGACGAAAGTCGTCGTCGAGAGCGGCAAAGGGACGTTCCATCAAGTACCGACGATTCAAGGACCCTTGTTTGAAGATGGTGCCGTCACGTTCTTCTACCGTGACAAAGCGTTGTATGAAGCGGGACAACTCGATGAAATCGACAGTGTCGCATTGAAAGTCAATGGCACGACGTACCCGATGACGTACGAAGCCAAAAATGAATGGTTCCGCCATACGGTCAAATTACCGGAAGGGAAACATGATTATACGTTCCTTGTCACAAAAGATGGCGTCACAACCGAAGTGAAGGATCCTTACTTCGAGGCTTCGAGCGTCGAGTATCGTCGTCCAAACGTTAAACTGGCGGCAAGCGTGGCACCGAAAGCCCTCAGTTCTCGAGAAAACGCGGTCGTCCAGGTGAAGCCGACGTTGCCGAAAGGCGTCAAGCTGCGTCAACTGTTCATCGATGCACGTCCTCTTGGTGGACCGGCTAAACTAGAAGTCGACCCGGCCCTCAACAAACAGACGATTGCAGTCAAAGATACCGTCAAACCGGGCAATAAATTCTTAACGATTACGGCGATTGACCAATACGGTAACGTCCATAAGACGAAAACATCGTTAACGGTCCGACCGGTCTCGATGAAGGACAAGCAAGAGTTCGATTGGGATGAGGCACGGATTTACTTCATGCTGACCGACCGATTCTACGATGGGGATAAAACGAACAATAACCCGAACGGTGAATACTATGACCAAGATCATCTTGAGTCGTATCACGGCGGCGACTTTGCCGGTGTGACGAAGAAACTCGACTACTTGGATAAACTAGGCATCAACACGATTTGGATTACACCGATTGTCGATAATATCGATTGGGATCTTCGCTACGGTAAAGATGGATCACAGTATGGCTATCATGGATACTGGGCGAAAAACTTCGAAAAACTCGATGAGCATCTCGGCGATATGAAAGCATTCCATCGTCTGATTGACGAAGCGAATGCTCGCGGTATTAAGATTATGGTCGACGTTGTCTTGAACCACCCTGGCTACGGGATGGAACCAGGAGCTGTAGACACGGGCGCCACAAACTTCCCAACCGATCAAGAGCGCAAAGCGTTCGACGGCATGATTCGTTCGAATCCGGTCGATGGCGATGACTTGAAGATGTCTCTTTCCGGATTACCGGACTTTAAGACCGAAGAGGCTGCCGTCCGTGAACAACTCGTCAAATGGCAGACGGATTGGATTAAACGCTCGAAAACGAAAAAAGGAAACACCATCGATTACTTCCGCGTCGACACGGTCAAACACGTCGACTCTACAACATGGAAGTCGTTCAAAAACGAATTGACGGCCCTCAAACCAGATTTCAAAATGATTGGCGAACATTATGGGGCAAGTGTGAACAACACGGGTGGTTACTTACAGAGTGGCCAAATGGACTCGCTTCTCGACTTTGATTTCAAGTATCAGGCCGAACGGTTCATCAACGGAAATATTGATGACGTCGAGAGTGCGCTTCAATATCGCAACACGCAACTCTCGAATGAAGCGACACTCGGTCAATTCCTCAGCAGTCATGACGAGGACGGTTTCCTCGTATCACGTGCTGGAGGCGATGAAGGGAAGCATATGGTCGCCGCCTCGCTTCAAATGACGGCGAAAGGACAGCCTGTCATCTACTATGGTGAAGAGGTTGGACAGTCCGGAAAACATGCGTTGGATATGGATAAGGGCGAGTTCAATGAAAACCGTTATGACTTCGACTGGAGACGAGTCAAAGGAGAAGGTAAGGCGATGCATACGCATTACCAAAAGCTACTCAACATTCGTGCCGACTATTCAAAAGTATTTAGTAAAGGAACGCGTGCCGTCGTTGCTGGTGGTTCTGCTACTGGATACTCTGTCTTTGAACGGAAGCACGGCAAAGACTCTGTTCTCGTGGCCTTGAACACGACAGAAGCCAAACGAACGATCACGTTCCAGACAAAACTCAAGCATAAAACGACGCTCGTCGACCGCTATAGCGGACGTCATTACGTCGTCAAACGAGATGGGAAAGTGACCGTCAGCTTACCTGCACAGGACGATGGTGGTACTGTCATTCTCGTGGCCAAGTCAAAAAAATGATAACGAAAAGCCGTTGCCTCTAATTTAGAGACAACGGCTTGTTGTTTAGCGTGAATAGTTTGGAGCTTCTTTAGTGATGTGGACATCGTGAGGGTGACTTTCTTGCAACCCAGCCCCAGTCATGCGGATAAACTGAGTGTCCTCACGTAGTGCACGGATATCGGCAGCCCCACAATAACCCATTCCAGAACGAAGGCCACCGATGAGTTGATAGACAGTATCGGCTAGTTCGCCACGATAAGCGACGCGTCCTTCAATACCTTCTGGTACGAACTTTTTATCGGCCTCTTGGAAATAGCGATCTTGGCTGCCTCGTTTCATCGAAGCCTCAGAACCCATTCCACGGTACGTCTTGAACTGACGACCTTGATAGATTTCCATCTCTCCTGGGCTCTCTTTCACACCTGCGAGAAGGCTACCAAGCATAACGGCATGAGCTCCAGCTGCGATAGCTTTCACAATATCACCAGAGTACTTGATTCCACCATCAGCGATAACTGTGACACCGTGTTCTCTAGCTTCCGTGACACAATCATATACTGCTGTGATTTGTGGAACACCAACACCGGCGACAACACGTGTCGTACAGATTGATCCTGGACCAATCCCGACTTTAATGACCGATGCCCCGGCTTCAATCAAAGCTCGTGTCGCTTCAGCTGTTGCCACGTTTCCAGCGATAATTGGAAGCGTCGGGAACATGTCACGAAGTTCTTTCACTTTCTCGATGACACCGGCTGAGTGTCCGTGAGCCGTATCAACGACTAATGCATCGACACCTGCATCAACAAGAATTTGAGCACGTGATGCGGCATCTTTCGTAACACCAACGGCAGCTGCGACGAGCAAACGACCTTGTTTGTCTTTTGCAGCATGTGGGAACTGTTCGACTTTCTCAATATCTTTTGTCGTAATGAGACCTTTCAACACGCCTGAATCGTCGACGAGCGGCAATTTCTCAATTCGATGTTGATGAAGGATGCGTTCAGCTTCTTCAAGTGATGTCCCTACTTTTGCCGTAACAAGGTTTTCCGTCGTCATGACATCTGCAATCACCGTCGAATAATCTTTAATGAAACGAAGGTCACGGTTTGTCAAAATTCCGATTAATTTACGCTCGGTTTCTGAATTGACGATCGGGACTCCCGAGATACGGTATTTACTCATCAAGTACTCTGCATCGTACACTTGACGCTCCGGTGTCAAATAGAATGGATTCGTGATGACGCCGTTCTCTGAGCGTTTAACGCGATCGACGTGTTCAGCCTGCATCTCCATCGACATGTTTTTATGAATGACTCCTAAGCCGCCTTGACGCGCCATCGCAATGGCCATCGGTGCTTCTGTGACAGTATCCATACCAGCACTGATGACTGGAACATTTAACTCAAGACCTTCGCAAAGTTTAGTGCTTAAATTCACGTCTCTTGGCAAGACATTTGAAAAGCGCGGTACGAGTAAGACGTCATCAAACGTTAATCCTTCTTTTGCAAACTTGTTTTCCCACATAAAAATCGATTGCCCCTTTCTCTATCGGACCCGAATCTTTGTTTCGAAATATTTCTGTAATGGTAACAGGTATAGCTCGAAAGTGCAATTCAATTCACGATGTTCAGAAAGTTCAGAATTGTGTTCGTTCTATTTGCTTTCCGTTCTTAATGTTCGGGAATAGATTATATATACCGCAAAGGAAGCAAAATTATAAATAAAATCTATAAAAAAGACGACCGAGCGGATGCTCGATCGTCTTTCGCGTTGGCCTGGCAACGTCCTATCCTCACAGGGGGAGACCCCCAACTACTTTCGGC
>NZ_JACSLV010000002.1:0-722951 GCF_018618315.1 Exiguobacterium sp. s70 | reverse complement strand
CGCAAAAACACCTCCGATGCTAGCACTTTTTTAAAGTGTACCACTGCGAAGGTGTTTTTATATTGTCTCAAAAATTTAGGTTAGCCCACAACCCGAAGCGGGTGCACACGTTTTTTCATGAGAGCCCCTGTCTTCGTTTCTGCCACGCCACCAGCAAGATGCTGATGATGACGAGCAGGAACCACGACGACAGCTTGCCGAGGTCAACGAGCGCCCAACCGCTCAACTGGTTCGGATATGCCCAACCGTTGTAGAACGTGACGATATTTTCCGCGAACCAGATGAAGCAGGCAATCAAAAAGAAGGCGACGACGACGGGCATCGTGAAACGGCGGTCGTCGAGCCGGTACGTGACGATGGTACGGCCGAAGACGAGAAAGACGAGCCCGATCAACACCCAGCGCAAATCGAGCCAGATGTGGTGCCAAAAGAAGTTGAAGTAGATGGCGATCCCAAGGCCGAACGCGATGAGCGGCGGTGGCATCTTGAGAAACTCCAAATCGAGCCGGCGCCACGATTGGACGACGTAGCTGCCGACGCTCGCATACATGAAGCCTGCATAGAGCGGCACGCCGAACACTTTTGTCAGCGCCTCGTCCGGATAGCTCCACGACCCCATCTGGACTTTGAACAGCTCGAGGCCGAGCCCGATGACATGGAACCAGCTGATGACTTTCACTTCTTCCATCGTCTCGAGCCCGGTCTTGACGAGCACGACTTGGACGAACAGACACCAGATGAGTAGCACGTCATAGCGTGGGAGCGGAAAGTCGAACCATTTCGTCAGCGCGAGCGCACCGAAGATGGCGACCGGGAAGATACAGCTGAGTGCTTGTTCGTAACCAAAGATGAACAAATAACGGAGACGTCGCATCCTCTCACCTACAATTCGATGTATTCGTATAAGAACGACGACTCGCCGTCAAAGAAGCGCGGGTCATATAGACCGAGTCGCTCGTCATCCTCGACGACGACCACGAACGGGGACCACTGTTTGAGCGTGATTGCTTCTTTGTTCTCGGCGAAGAGCGGTGCAAGATCTGCATCGTCGGCACTCGTCAACTCATACTGGAGTTGTGGTTCTTGATAGACCGAGTCGCTGTAAATCGACACCGACTCGTCGGTCTTCGTGATGACGGTGAACTGGGTCGGGATGAACGAGGCCGACAGCGCCACCTCGTCGTGATCGGCGGCATACGACTGATACAAGTATGCCCCTTGCGCACTTTGAATCAGGACGTGAACGACGATCGCTGCCCAGGCGTAGCGATACACCGTGTGCCTGACGTCCGTTCGACGTGCGATCAGCCAGGCAACGAGGAAGATGCCCCAATAGACGAAGTCAACGATCGGGATGACGCCGAACGTGATCCGGACAGCCGATAACGGTTCGAAGTAACCCGTTCCCCAGGCGTTGAATAAGTCCGCCGTGTTATGGATGAACACCGACAAGAGCGCCCACCAGAAATAACGGATATCGGTCACCTTGAACAAGACGCGTACAAGTAGGTAAATGAGTAGCGCGAACAACGGGACGAGAAAAATCGAATGGGTGATGCCGCGGTGCCACATCTGATACATCCCTTCCGTGTCCCATAGTCGCGAGATGACGTCACTGTCCGGGATTTGACTCCCGACGAGCGTCGTGACGAATAAGGCCCGTTTTTCTTGTTTCTGAAAGTCTCGCTTATCGGCCGCCCCGTAGAGCGTCAGACCGAACAGCGTATGGGTAATCGTATCCAACGGTCTCCTCCTTTTGGACGGAAAAGACATCCCCCTCATGACGAGGAGGATGTCCGTCCTAGCTTATTTTTCTCGGTCCATTTTCATGGCGCGTCTTGCGACGACGGCGACAAAAATGACAGCGACAATCGGAATGATTAAAGGCATCCAATTCAACATCCGCCTGTCCCCTTTCTACAAGTGTCGCAAGCAGTATATCATACCTTCATTTCAATCGTTTCAGTGAATGCTCGCCTTCGCATATCGTCCGGCCATCGCCTCGATCGTATCGCGCATATGGTCGCGGAGCGTCACCGGTTCAAGCACTTCGACTTGCGTCCCGAGCGACAAGAGCCAGAAGACGAAGCCGTCCGAGACGGCTGCGTCAAAACGGATCAGGAAGCGGTCACCGTCTTGCGTAATCGAGACGTCTTCGCCGAGCTTGTCGAAGATGACCGGGAGGACCCGCTCGTCGACGGCGAGGACGATTTCTTCGTCGAGCCCGTTGTACATATTGAATGACTTTTGGAAGTAGTCGTCCGGCAGATGATGCTTCATGCGCGGCGTGTCATCCTCGACGATTTCCGAGTTGACGATACGGTCGACGCGATAGTTTCGGATCTCCCCGATCGACTCATCGATACCGATCAAATAGTACTGCTCATGGTTCCAGTGCAGGTCAATCGGATTGACGACGTAACGTTCGCCGTCACGGCGGAGCGGGAACGTCCGCTTCGTGGCATCAAAGCCGACGACGTCCGTATATTGGAACGAGATCGCCTTTTGTTCCTGAATCGCACGCTGGATGCGGTCGATATGGTACGGGATCTGTCCATGTTTCTTCTTCGGTGTTTTAATAATCGACTGGAGCGTCTCCGCTTCCGGGATGCTCGTCAGTTTTTGAAGTTTCTCGACGATCCGCTCTGTCACGTCTTCCGAGATGAACTTCGCCGCGACGATGGCATCGACCATCATCCGGAGCTCATGGATTTCAAACAAGCGGGCCGAATGCCAATATTTTTTGGCGAGGCCGTTCTTCTCGAGCTCATCCTGCACCTCGAACCCCGAATCGGTCAATGCTTGGATGTCGTCTTTCACTGATTTTTTTGCTAACTTAGAAGTATCTCCGATAGTAGATAAATATTCGAGCAAGTCTTCTAACGTCTTCGGATGGTTGTCATCTGTATGGCGTTCGAAAAACCGTCTCACCTCGAGTAACCGTTCTCGGTTGTTCACGGTTTAATCCCCTTTCATTTCTCTATGTAAAATATGTATAAACAGACAGTAGCATGTTATTTCCATGAAATAAAGTTATTTTCCATTACAATGCGTTTAAGGAGGCCATTCCGCTTTGAAACATTACGCGCACGTCAACGGCACAAAAATCGAATATATGGACCGAGGTCACGGTCCGATCATCATCCTGATTCATGGGACCCAGTCGTCAAGCTTCGAACCGTACCATGTGGACCGGCTCGTCGTGTCCGGTTTCCGGGTCATTGTCCCATCCCGTCCCGGTTACGGTGAGACTCCGTACTCATTTTCAGCCTCACCACAAGCATTCGCCGCCAATTTACGTCGCATGATGGAAGTCATGGCCATCGATCAGTATCACGTGTACGGCATCTCGGCCGGGGGACCGACCGCCATCGAGCTCGCGTCGCAAAATGAGCATGCACTCAGTCTGACGCTCGCAGCCGCGGTGACGAGTGTCGTCGACTTTCCGTATCGGCACTACATCAGCCGTAACGTCGCCCAACCGGCGTTCATCGCGCTACAGTTCGCCATGAGACAGTTCGTGCTCCGGGCGATTCAAAAACAACCGTTCGAAGCGACAGCCCGCATGATTCAATCGACGAGCCTGCTCGCACTCGATGTCATTCGTGACGAAGTGACCCCGTACGATATCTTCCTATTAAAACGGGTCGCGAACCAAATGGCGTTCGGTCTCGGTGCCCAGTTCGACTTGCGGCAACAAGTGACCGATGAAGCGCTGCTCGGGGTGACGTGTCCGACGTATATCGTCCACTCCAAAAATGACAAGGCCGTCCCGGTCCGCCACGCGCATCATGCGAAGCGACTCATCCCGCATGCCCAGCTCACCATCTTGAACAGCCCGGGTCATCTGATTTGGATCGGTCGTCAAGCGCGGAAGAGCGAGCAACAGATTGAACGCTTTATCCGCTTCAACTCGTAAGACGCCATTCCGGGCGTCTTTTTTAGTCGCCCGCTTCGAGCAGGTTGATCAATTCCTCCGTCACGTCCGCCGGGAGGCGGTACCCGATGTTCGTATCGTCCGCGTCGTACAGGCTACTGATGGATTTCGGATCATCGTTCAGCCAGATGTAATAGCGGTCCATCTCCCCGTCCTCGAAGTGGATTTCAATATCGTATTCAGGGCCGACCACATTGGCGACACCGGGAAGTTCGTCCGCCTCACGCAGCATGTCTTCGAATACTCGTATCGCTTCCGGTTCGTCGAACGTGACGACATCGCGCTCTTGGAAACTGCTGAATCCGTCCGATTCCGAGACGCGGACTTCTTCAATCCCATCCGTCCGAAAATCGTTCGAGCCGCAGCCAGTCAAAGTAAGGGCTAATATTATATAACCAAGAACTGACATATGACGTTGTTTCATGAATAGACTCCCTTTGTTTGTGTATGGTTGATATACGCGATGAAAGCTAGTAAAGTTCCCATCACATGTCTATCGATCACTCATCCACCCCGAGCACTTGAATCAACTGATTCGTCATGTCTGCCGACACGCGGTAGATGAGGTGCGGATGGGTCACGTCCATCAAATAGCTCGGGTGCTGCTTCTGACCGAGCCAAAGATGATACTGCGCCATCACTCCGCCTTTCCAATGAAGTTCCAGGTCAAAGTCCGGTTCCCCGTGAATGGAATCTTCGAGCGCTTCATCTGCATTGCGCAACATGTCCGCGAACGGTCTCACTTTTTCGATTCCGTTGAACATGATGAAATCCGTCTCCTTGAACGAACCGATCCCTGATGACTCAGCGACTCGCGCTTGAGTCATTTCTTCGTTGTTCAATTCATTCCAGTCCGGTTCCATCAACGCTTTGATTATCGCCGAAGCCCCTGTCAACATGGCTCGATTTAATTTCATGTCCTCCACCCCATTCACGTTGATAGTCATCTTTTACGAAAATCTTGACGAAAGGTTTCACAATTTTTGACATCATATCATTCATGCCTGTTTCCGCGTTCGCTCCAAGAAAATCGGCAACAGGTTCAAGATAATAGAGATGCTGGTGAGCACCCATAATGCCCGTCCCATGCCGGGGATGACATCCGCCAATGCACCCCAATCCTCCGCTTCGACCCAGACCGACAAATAACTGTAATCTGCACACACCGTCAACGCGGTCAGCGATAACGCAAGCGCCATCGGCAGTTTATAATCTTTCCCGACGCTAAACGTATACAAATTGACCAGTGTCGCGCCAATCGCGAGCAATCCTAAAATCATCCACATGTCTAAACCGTCCCCTATCTAATATGTAAGTTATTACCTATTCTCAGAGTAACACAAACCACTTCATTTATAGACAAACAAAAAAAACCGAGCCGAAGCTCAGCTTTTCCTTATTGATACGTCCAACCGGTCAGGCTCGCAGTCGCGCCTTCGTAGCGCAACTGTTTCTCGAGCTCGCTCGGGAAGACACGGAGTGTCGCGACCGCCTCTCCGTCATTGACAAAGCATTCGACACTTGACGAGTCGACGAACAAATGAAGCGACGTCACGGCAATCGCTTTCGTCCGTGTCGTGCCATACTCGGTCGCGAACGGCTCGCCGGCATGCGTCCGGTCGATCGTCAATTCGCCTGCCGCTGCGGCGTATCGGATGACGAGTGACTCGTCGCCGACTTGAAGCAAGTCGAGGCTGAAGTCTAAGCCGTCCGTTTTCAGCTCCAGCTCGTAACGGTCCGGTGTCGCGACGCTGACCGACGTGCCAGTCGCGTCGAGAAATGTGTCTCGGCGAAGCGTTGTCATCTCCGCCACCGGACGCTGCTTAAGCATCCCGTCCTCAATTGTGAGCACTCGCGGTAGCGTCAAGGCGTGTGCCCAGCCGAAGCGGTCCGTCGGATACTCGATCTCAGGCAAGCCCATCCATCCGACGAGGACGCGACGTCCGTCTTGTTCGGTCGTCTGCGGCGCATAGAAATCGAAACCGAAGTCGAGTTCCTCGAACGCGCCGTGGGTGAACGTCAACGTTTTAAGGTCGAGCTTGCCGATCAAGAATCCGGACTGATAGATGTTGTGATAGCGATGCCCGTCCGGTTCAATCCCTTGCGGCGAGAAGACGAGGACATGCTGTCCGTTCAGTTCGAACACGTCGGGACATTCCCACATGTAGCCGAACGAATCGAGTCCCGTCTTAATCTCACCGAGAAACGTCCACTCATCCAAGTCGATCGAGCGGTACAACACGACGCATCCTGTCTCGTCCGTGCGTTGTGCGCCGACGACGGCGTAATAGATGCCGTCCTCGAGCCATACTTTCGGGTCACGGAAGTGTTCCGTGTACCCGGCCGGCACGTCCGGGATCGCGACGTTCCGACGTTCGATTTTGCCGTCTCGTAATACACCGATGACCTGCGAGGCGTGACGCGTCCAGTCATCCGTCCGGTGATTGCCCGTGTACATGACGTGGAGTTCCCCGTCTTTCACGAACCCGCTACCTGAATAGGCACCGTGTGAATCTTCGGTCGTCTCCGGGACTAACGCCACCCCGCGGTCCGTCCACGTGACGAGGTCGGGCGATGTGACATGATACCAATGCTTGAGACCGTGTACCGGTCCAAGCGGGAACCACTGATAAAACATGTGATATTCGCCGTTATAAAACGTGAATCCGTTCGGGTCGTTCAGGAGTCCCGTCGGCGGTTGGATATGGTATCCGAACCGCCACGGGGAAGCCGCCGTCTTTGTGCGGAGCGTCTCCATCTCGAGGGCACTCACGTCACGTAACGAGCGATAACGCTCTGCCTTCGTCCAACTCATAACATCACTTCCTTTTTCTTAAGCTGCTTCTTTTACTGCTTCTTTTTTCGCTTGGCGTTTTGCGAGCACGAACGTCAATCCGAAGGCGACCGCGAAGGCAATGGCCATCCCGATGATATACGAGACGATTGACGCTGGTGCAATCGAGATAATCCCTGGAAGACCTGCCGCACCGAGGGCGACGGCGAGGACTTCACGTCCGACGATGAACGCCGAGGCAATTCCTGAGCCGATGATGGCAGCGATGAACGGATAGCGTAGTTTCAAGTTGACCCCGAACATGGCCGGCTCCGTGATTCCGAGGAGTGCCGAGATACCAGATGCCGAAGCGACACCTTTCATCTTTTGATCACGTGTCAAGAAGAAGACGGCGAGTGTGGCCGCACCTTGCGCGACGTTCGACATCGCTGCGATCGGGAAGATGAACGACCCGCCTGTGCGGGCGATATCCGCGAGAAGTTGTGTCTCGATGGCGATAAAGCTGTGGTGCATCCCTGTGATGACGATTGGTGCGTACAAGAGACCCATGACGAGACCGCCGAAGAAGCCGAGTGAGTCGTACGTCCAAACGAGACCGTCGATAATCAAGTTACCCGCTTCACGCGTGATCGGTCCGACGAAAGCGAACGTGACGAACGCTGTGATGAGGAGCGAGAGGAGCGGTGTGAGCAAGATATCGAGTGAAGCTGGCATGAATTTACGGATATTGATTTCAAGTTTCGACAAGATATAAGCGGATACGAGGACCGGTAACACTTGTCCTTGGTAACCGAGCTTCTCGATTTCAAAGCCGAGAATATTCCAAACCGGGATATCGCCAACCGTTGCTTGCGCGTAGGCGTTGACGAGATCCGGGTGAACCATGATCATCCCGAGCGCGGCGCCAAGGTACGGGTTACCCCCAAACCGCTTGGCGGCGGAGAAACCTATCAGGACAGGTAAGAAGACGAAGGCGGCGTTGGCGAACGTGTTGATCATCGCGGCGAGGTCGGCGATGCCAGGGTACTGGTCAATCAATGAGCTGCCTTCGAAGAACAAATCAGGTGCCGTGAGCAAGTTATTAATCCCCATCAAGAGACCACCGGCGACGATGGCCGGGATGATCGGGACGAAAATATCAGACAACATCTTAACGAACTGTTGGAGTGGGTTGCCTTTCTTCGCACCGGCCGACTTGACGTCGCTTGTCGACATATCGCCGAGTCCTGTCAGTTGAGCGAATTCGGCGTATACCTTGTTGACCGTACCTGTACCGATGATGATTTGATATTGTCCACCCGTCGAGAACGTCCCTTTGACGACGTCTAAGGCGTCCAACTTCTTCTCATCGACTTTCGATTCGTCGTTCAAGACGAGGCGGAGCCGGGTCGCACAGTGGGCCGCGGCGGCAACGTTGTCTTTCCCGCCGATTGCCTCTAAAATCGCTTCTGCTTCTTGTCTGTAGTTCATGCTGGTTTCCCTCCTAGCGCTTCAAGCACGCGTTGTTGTGTTGGTATGGCTGGAATCGCGCCGTATGCCGTGCATGTCAATGCACCGGTCACGTTCGCATATTCAATGTCCTGCAAGAGTCGGTCATCATCCATCCCGAGTGTCGACAACCGATACAGATACGCTCCGACGAAGGCGTCGCCCGCTCCCGTTGAATCGATGCTGTCGATTTTTACTGATGCAATCACTTCATTACCTTCTTTTGTCGCAATCAGCGTCCCGCGTGAGCCGAGCGTGATAGCAATTCGTTTTGCTCCCGTTTCAAGCAGTGACGCGACCGCTTGATTCAAATCTTCAAGTCCGGTCAACAAGCGCGCCTCTTCTTCGCTCAACTTGACGAAGTCCGCTTCGGCGATAAAGTGAAGCGAATCTTGTTTGAACGCCTCGAGGTCGGTCACAAGCGCGTCACGGTAGTTCGGATCGAACGAGACGAACAGGCCGTCACGTTTGGCGAACTGAAGAAGTTTGAAGTAGGAGTTCTTTATCTCACCATCGAGGAGCGCCGTCGCCGACCCGAAATGGACGATGTCTCCAGGCTTGAATGCCGATAAGTCAATCGACTCGAACGCGTAGTCACCGTCGCTACCGCGGCGGAACGTAAAGTCCCGTTCTCCGTCTTCTTGAATCGAGACGAACGCGAACGTCGTGTCACCTTCCTCCACCAAGTTTTCGACACCGACGCCATTGTCGACGAGCGTCTGTTTTAAAAATCGGCCGAACGGGTCAGCCCCAACTTGACCGAGGAAACTCGAGCTTCCCCCGTGTTTGCTGACGACGGCCGCGACGTTTGCCGGTGCGCCCCCTGCTTTCTTCACGAATGTCGTTCCGTTGACGAGGTCGCTCGACGCGTCCTCACAAACCCAATCAATCAATAGTTCACCAATGCAATGTACGGTGTTCATCCGTCCACCTCCATGTCCAAATGTGTTGCTTCGTAGCTTCTATCGAACCGGTTCCATAAGCGAATAAAAAATGTTGCGGAACCGGTTCCGCAACACAAATGTAAACGATTTAATTTAAAATGTCAACGCTTTCGCGCAGTTTTAATTCAAAAGTTGTGAACGTTTTCATCGGGATGGTTTCACCTGTTAACAACTGGAGAATCATGTCAGCCGCTCGGGACCCGGTCCGACGGTATGGAAGGTGGACCGTAGTGATGGACGGATGGAGCACTTCGGTGAAATCATAGCCTCCAAATCCACTCACCGAGATGTCGCCCGGGACCGTCTTGCCGGCGTTGGCAAGTCCCTTCAACACGCCGAGTGCGATGTTGTCGGTCGCACAGACGACGAGTGACGCCGACAGCTCATGCCCTATCTGAGCCCCAATCGGAATCGAGTCATCGATTTTAAATGACGTCGTGTACGTCTTCACATCCGCCCCTGCCTCGTTGAAGGCGCGTAAGAAACCATCACGTCTCGTTTGACCGACGGCGATGTCGTACTCCTCGACGCCCACATAGATGATGTCGCGATGTCCCCAATCCATGAACTGCTTTCCGAGGGCGTACGCCGCGTCAAAGTCGGGATATACGAGACTATGAACGTGTCCATGTTCCTGACCGATCAATAAGACGGGGATTTGAATGTCTTGTATTGCCTGCAAGTGTCGCTCCGTCACGGTCGTCCCGAGCCAGATGATACCGGCCACTTTTTGTTTCGCCAAGTTATACAACTGCTCGATTTCCCGTTCGGTCTGTTGGGCCGTGTTGACGACGAGCATTTGATACCCGCGTTCGGTCAGTCGTTCATCGATGCCCATCATGGTCCGCGAAGCGGCATAGGAATCGAGCCGCGGCACGATGACACCAATCATTTTTGTCTGTTTCGACTTCAAGCTTTGCGCGAACTGGTTCGGCTCATAGTTCGTCTCTTGGATGACGCGCTCAATCTTGTCGCGGGTCGCCTGTCCGACCGAGCCCCCGTTCAAGTAACGGGAAACGGTGCTTTTCGCGACTCCGGCCAATTTGGCGATGTCATTGATTGTCACTTGTTTCATCTCAAAAACCTCCATACGAAAAAACTGACGCGTCAGACGCTGTCAGTTCAGTGGTTGATTACATATCGTTTTTTAAAGTTTAAATAATAAAGGCCGTTCCGTTTCTCGAAGCCGTTCTTCTCGAGGACATGGCGTACCGCTTCCTGATGCGGACTCGTCGGCGGGATGCCGGCGCGGACCGTATGCCCTTCTTTCAAATCGGACTGCTCGAGCGCGAGGCGAAGCCCTTCAGTCGCATAACCCTTGTCTTTGAATGGGTCGAACACCATCAAATCAAGCTGATAGACGCGAGCCAGTTTCAAGAGCAACACTTTTCCGACGACTTGACCATCGACACGGAGGTCGTAATAGAAATCCTCCCCATAGCTATGGGCGTCGGCTGAGTACACCTGCTCTTCGCCCATCTCGACAAAGATGCCTTTTAACTCTTCGGCTGACATGCCGTAAGAACTTTGACCGTATTTTTTAAAATGCTCATATTCGATCTCATCAATCTGACGAATAGGTTGACGCACGATTTCCATCCCGTGCCCTCCTTAACAGTTATCTCATTGTCTTTCCACACTCATTATATACGAACGGCGCCGTGAAGCGCAAAAGATAACCGAAATCAGACCGGTTCGATGTGAATGTGGACTGTATCGACGGCATGGTGTTCGTCGAGTTCGCGCTCGATGTCATCACATAAATCGTGCGCCTCCTCGACGGTGAGGCTTCCTTCGACGGCAATCGTCACATCGAGCATGACGTGATTGCCGAGGTGACGTCCTTTGATTTCACGGACTTCCTTGACGGCATCGAAATGTTGGATCGTCTCTTCATACGAATCGACAAGGTCCGGAGGGAACCCGTCCGAGAGCTGATGGGTCGCGTCGAGAAAGATTTGAATCGCCGTCCGGATAATCATCCCGGCGATGAGGACGGCGAGCACCGTATCCATCCACGGTAATTTAAAGTAGGCAAACAGGACGCCGAGCGTCGCCCCGATTGAAATCATGGCGTCGGCGAGATTGTCTTTCGCTGCCGCCTTCAATGCGAGTGACCGGGTCTGCTTGGCCAATCTCGAATTGTACGCATATACGCCGAACATGACGAGCGCACTCACGAACGCGACGACGGCCGCGAGCGGGTTCGGTTCCACGTATTCGCCCCCGATCAGAGTGGCGATACTGTTCAATAGAACGAACACCCCAACGGCGACCATGATCAGTGATGCGACGAGTGCGGCGAGTGTCTCCATCTTGGCGTGCCCGTATTTATGTTCCGCGTCTCGGGGCAGCGCGGCGATGCGAATGCCGATATAGACGGCGATTGAAGCGATGATATCGGTCGTGTTATTGAATCCGTCGGCGAGGACGGCTTCCGAATTATACAAATAACCGAATACGACTTTTAGGACAGATAAGACCAAATACGTCGTGATGGATAAAATGGCGCCTTTGAGCGCTTTTGGTGGATGAGTTGTCGACTGCATCCGACCACCTCCTTATTAGCTAAGTCAGTATACCAGTCGAATGTCGTGTGGGCATAGAGAAACAGTGTTTCCCTCAGTCAAATAAAATGGAATATATTCCCGGTAGTTTCGTCTTTCGATAATTATGGTAAAGTAAATGAGAAGATACCTAACGGTTACCCAACAAAAGAGGTGAAACGAATGTTTACAGAACGTGATGGAATCAAGCTTCGTTTGGAACAAATTGACAGATTACTCGCCGATTTGAACCGAGAAGCAAAACAATTGATGGCTCGTCTACGAGAACTCGACGCAAGCGGTGAAAACCCGCATGAAGTGACGCTCAAACCGGAAGATCGCGATACGCTCAAATCGTCAATCGATGAGACGCTCGAAGCGCTTCAAAGCCGCTCGAAACGCCCGATCAACCCGAATGATGAGAAGAAGAAAGAACTCGCCTCGCATAAGGCGCTCATCGATGAACTGTCGGATTTACTCAGCAAGAAAAAATGAGACGCCTCCGCGTCTCATTTTTTCAGTAAGGAGATGCTATGACCTATATCGTTACGACTTGTTTACGCCCGACCGAGGCAACCATCGAACGGGCCGAGGCTCACGCAGCAAAGTACGGCGCCCGTTTTATCCCCCGGCGCAAACACTCCATCGACACGTTAAAGCAACGCCACCAGACAGGCGTCCTCGTCTTCGATAAGCGCCGTGTCGAATATACCCCACTCGACGGAGATGAACCGTTCTTTTTCCATCCATCGAGCTCGGTGTTCCGCGTCAAGCAGCTTGCACGTGGTGGGAACGACCCGCTCGTCGATGCTGCCGCAATCAAACCAGGTGACCGCGTCCTCGACTGCACACTCGGGCTCGGCTCGGACAGCATCGTCCTCAGTCATGCCGTCGGTCCGACCGGTCGCGCCGTCGGTCTCGAGAGTGAGTTCGTCACCGCGATGCTCGTCAAAGAAGGCTTGACCGTCTGGGAAGAGAAACACGACGCGGTCAATGAGGCGATGCGTCGACTCGAGGTCGTCTGGACGGATGCCCTCACCTATTTGAAGTCATGCCCGGACGATTCGTTCGACGTCGTCTACTTCGATCCGATGTTCGAAAAGACGATTTCAGAATCGGTTCACTTGAACCCATTACGTTCACTCGCCAACACGAATCCACTGTCTCTTGAACTCATGACGGAGGCCCGTCGTGTCGCGGCCAGACGGATTGTCCTAAAGGCTCATTTTGAGAGTAAGACGTTCGAAACGTTTGGTTTTACACGGATTGTTCGCAAAACATCCAAATTTCATTACGGCATCATCGATGTAGAGACTTGACCCCTTAGGTCTTTAGGACCAATCGGGACGAAAGTCTCTTTTTTCGATTCTTATTTTCTGAATATTGACATTAATCTGACACAAGTTTAATGTTGGATTCAAGCTCACACAATTTCCCATTATTTTCACAGGAGGTTAGTACAAATGAAAAAACGTTCCATCCGTCGCACGACGCTCGCCGTCGCGCTGACATCGGTCATGAGCGTCAGTGCGATCCCGGCCGTCGGTGCCGCTCCACTCGCCGCCTCACCGCTACCAACCCCGAGCACGAATGCTCCATTCGATCACAACATCATCGATGAGGATCGGCTCGCCAAAGCGCTCGAGAAACGAGGCGTCATCAAAAAAGGGCTTTCGGCCACCGAGCGCCAAAAGGCCGTCGATGCCTATATCGAGAAGAAGCAAGGCAATGCGCAAGACGTCCATAAGCACGGCTTGAACGATAAAGCCGCTGAAGCAAAAGAGAAGATACATAACCAATTCGAGAAAGAATCGAAACGTCTCCTCGACAAAGCGAAAAAAGGACAAGCGAACTATCGGAAAGGCAAGCCGAACGGCCAAGTCAAAGTCGACCCGGCCAAGCAAGCTGGCTATAACGGCGCCGTCCGTGAAGACAAAGTACTCGTCCTTCTCGTCGAATATAGCGACTTCAAACATAACAACGTCGTTCAAGAAGAAGGCTATCTCTATAGCGACAACTTCAGTAAAGAACACTACGAGCAGTATATGTTCGGCGACGAGTCGTTCGAACTGTTCAACGGTGAAAAAGTCCAAACGTTCAAACAGTATTATGAAGAGCAGTCGGGCGGCAGCTACACGGTCGACGGCACGGTTTCTGACTGGTTGACCGTCCCAGGCACGGCGAAAGACTATGGTGGTGACAATCCGGCTGGCGGGAATGACAACATCGGACCAGGTCCGCGTCAACTCGTTAAAGACACGTTGAACGCGGCAGTCGCTTCAGGCATGGACCTCGCCGAATATGATGAATACGATTTATATGACCTCGACGGTGACGGCGACTTCAACGAGCCGGACGGCTTGGTCGACCACTTGATGATCATCCATGCCGGTACCGGCCAAGAAGCGGGTGGCGGTGTCCTCGGTGATGACGCAGTCTGGTCACACCGTTGGGTCGTCGGGAACAGTCCTTACCGTGTAGCTGGAACGACAGCAGACGTCCCGTACTGGGGCGGTCAAATGGCGGCATTCGATTACACGATTCAACCGGAAGACGGCGCAGTCGGCGTCTTCGCTCACGAATATGGTCACGATCTCGGTCTTCCAGATGAATACGACACACAGTACACAGGTCAAGGCGAACCAGTCCAATCATGGTCGATCATGAGTGGCGGCAGCTGGGCTGGTAAAGTGGCAGGTACGGAGCCGACGAGCTTCTCGCCACAAAACAAAGAGTACTTCCAAAAATTGATGGGCGGCAACTGGGCGAACATCACGGAAGTTGATCTTGAAGACATCACACAACAAGGTTTCGTCTCGAAACTCGATCAATCCGTGACGAAATCGACGAACCCTGGATTGTTGAAAGTAAACCTTCCAGACAAGAAAGTAAAAGGCATAGAGCCAGCATTCGGCGAGTATTACTACTACTCGACAAAAGGCGATAACTTGCATACCGAACTCGCAACACCGACGGTCAAACTCGGCGCGGACGGTACGCTCGCTTTCGACACACGTTTCGATATCGAATTTGACTACGACTACTTGTACGTGAAAGCACTCAGCGGCGGCAAAGAAGTCGTCCTTGATGTCTACGGCGATGACAACACTGGAAACGGTGCGGAATCGACGAACGGTGCTTGGGTGAACAAATCGTACGACTTGTCTCAATTCGCGGGTCAAGACGTGCAAATCGTCTTCGAATACGTGACAGACGGTGGACTTGCCCTTGAAGGATTCGCACTCGACAACTTGTCGATCACGTCAGGCGGTCAATCGCTTCTCGCAGACGATGCGGAAGGCGCAGAGAAAGTCACACTCAACGGTTTCGTCAAGTCGGACGGCTATGACACGAAACCTCACTACTACTACCTTGAATGGCGCAACCATGAAGGTGCAGACACAGGTCTCTTGAACGGCCGTGGCGTCAAGTACAACACAGGTCTCGTCGTCTGGTATGCGGATGATTCGTTCTCAGACAACTGGGTCGGGATTCACCCGGGTGAAGGTTTCCTCGGTGTCGTCGACTCGCATCCTGAGGCCCTTATCGGCAACTTGAACGGTCAAGAAACAGTCGCTGGCAGCACGCGCTACCAGATCGCAGATGCGGCGTTCAGCTTAGATAAGACGCTCCCATGGTACATCGATTCACCGAGCCGTGGCATCTATGACTACAAAGCTCAACCAGGCGTGAAACAGTTCAACGACGCCAACACGTACATCAACTCGCTCATCCCAGATGCGGGCCGTAAACTTCCACAATACGGACTCGTCGTCGACGTCGTCGGCGAAGCGAAAGACAACTCGGCTGGAGCTGTTTGGGTCCGGACGAAGTAAGCTTGATTCAACGCACCCCCGCCCTTCTCACCATGAGGAGGACGGGGGTCTTATTATTCTAAAAAAGCTTGAAATTTCATGACAGACTGTGTAACATACTAGATGTAACCGCCTCTGTAGGTTAGTGGCAGACCTCAGCAATGGTAATGCTGCAGCACGAGTTCGATTCTCGTCGGAGGCATCAAATGAAGCGACCTTTCCTTATCAGGACAGGTCGCTTTTTCTTTTAGTCATGGAAACTGTCTTGACACGGTTTCCGTTCCTCTATAAACTTGTAAAGTTGACAGAATGAATGATTTGGAAGGAGTACGATCCCCATGCTCAATGAATGGTTATGGATTCCTTCTGCCTTGCTCACGCTCGGTCTGCTCGTCCTCAGCTACAAGCTGTTCGGACGCGTCGGACTGTTCGCCTGGATCGCGATGGCCTCGGTCGTCGCCAACATCCAAGTGACGCAGCAGATTGTAATCGGTGGTTTCATCTTTACTCTCGGGAATATCGTCTACGGTTCCCTTTATTTAGCGACAGACATCTTGAATGAAAAATACGGTCGTCATACCGCCCGTAAAGGCGTCTGGCTCGGCTTCTTCATCTTGATCGTCTCGACCGTGCTCATGCAATTCGCATTGCTCTATGAGCCGTTTGAAGAGGCGTTGTTCATGCATGAGAGCTTCGAAGCGCTGTTCTCGATGCTTCCGCTCATCACGCTCGGTAGTCTCGCCGCGTACCTCGTCTCGCAGCTGTTCGACGTCTTCATCTATTCGAAGATTCGCGCCAAGACGGGTGAGAAAAAACTGTGGCTTCGGACGACCGGTTCGACCGTCGTCTCTCAGTTCATCGATACGCTCACTTTCTGTACGATCGCCTTCTGGGGCATGGAATGGGATATCTGGTGGAACATCTTCATCACGACATATGTCGCCAAGTTCATCATCGCCTGGATGGCGACGCCGTTCATGTATTATGCGAAACGGACCGTCCCACAGGACGACGAAAAAGAAGAAGCAGCCTAAGCAAAACCGCGAGCCCATCGGCTCGCGGTTTTTACTTTCCTTTGATATGGAGCCGCACCGCATAAGGGCGTGCATCTTCAAGCGACGATTTCTCCCGACAAACGGTGAGTGCCACGTACGCGTCGATGGCGAGCGCCTCGATGGCCTCGTCCGTCGCCTCGACCTCTAGTATGGTGTAGGGCGGCAGTTGCTCGATCTTGACCCACTGCCCGTGTAGATTTTTCGCGTAGATGATTGGTTCGTCGATCGAATAGCGTCGGAGTAAGTCCTTGACGTTCATACGATCCCTCCTTCACCAACTCTGTCTTTCTATTATAGAAAGCGTTTGCAATTCTGTAAACCGCGCTTCCTAAATTTTGGTGGCTCCCCCCTTCACGAATCGCCACAAATAGCCGATAATCTAGGTAGAGAAATGAGGTGAACCGATGCGCTATCGACGACAAGAAACGTTTCGCTATATTTTACCGAATCCCCGCTTCATCCCATATCGCCTCATTTGGGAAGACAAAGAACTGCATGACGGGGAAGCACAACTGCTCAATATCAGTGCCCACGGTCTGAAGATGCGGTGCGACTACTTATTCCCACTTTCTGAAGGATTGAAAGTCCAAGTCAAACTCGACCTCGTCCCGTTGATTCAACCGCTCGATCTGACAGGTCACGTCCGCCACCGCGGACAAATGGGAAGCCTATATGATTACGGGATCCGACTCGAATCAGACTCAGACGAGACCCAGCAACTCGTGACGATGATTAAAGCGTATGCTCGTGAAAACCAATGAGAACGTGTCGATTGACACTTCTCATTTTTTGTTCGCTTGATTCCGGGGTATACTAATGGAAACAGAGACAGACTCGAGGTGTAGGGCATGACTAGAAAGTTTTTACTCATTCCGTGGGCCGCTGCGATCGCGATCGCGCTCCTCGGCCCGAACGAACCGTTCTCGAGCCGGTTTTTGCTCGATTTCATCACGTATAACACGGACGCCTATGAAGGATATTCGCTTTCCCTTTTCAGCATCCTAGGCGTCTATCCGCTCGCCTTGTTCCCGCTTCTTTGGTCCGAGGTGAACCAGTTGCGCCCGAACCCGCTCTTACCGGCAGCGACCGGTTTCGTCGTCGGCGGCTTCATCATCGCCCCGTACTTGGCGTTCGCGCGGCAGTCGCCTTATCCGACACCGATTAAGCCGCTCCCGACGCGACTGCTCGGGGTGCTGCTCTTGCTCGTCACGATCGGCTTGTTCATCGCCGCCTCAACGACCGGGAACGTGGCCGAATATTGGTCTTACGTCGAACAGAACCAGTTCGTCCGGACGATGACGGTCGATTTCTTCTTGCTCGCCTTCATCCAAATCACGTTGATGAATCGGGATGCCAAGCGCTACAAGATGAGTTTGTGGCCTCTGCCTTATATCCCCTTGTTCGGTTTGTTGTTCTGGCTAATCATTCGCCATAAACAACCGTTCAACGAGGCACCACCGAACCGCCACAAATTAAAATGAGACGAGCCCCTTTCACATTCAACACGGAAGGGGCATCTCCATGGAAACCGGGATGACGGTTCCCAAATCAGGCCAGCTCCTTTATACTGAGAATTCAGCTTACAGACGAAAGAAGGTACACCAATGAGATTTTTTAAAGTGATGACGCATACGAACGACAGAGGCGAAGACATCATCTTGAGCGAATACTTCAAAATTAACGACAAACAAGTCGATCAGTTTTTGAAGGACACGCTCGAGCTTGATATGTACGACCAGAAAGTGACACTGAAAGAGTGTCAAATCGCCAAAGACCGTTGGGAATGCCCGGTCGGCGATTTCGTCGTCGTCGAGTATTTCAATGAGAAAGAATTCGACAAGATGACCGAGTATCGCAGCCCGGCACCGAAGAAATAACAGTAAAAAGGGATTTCCGACATTGATCGGAAATCCCTTTTTGTATGAATCGCCGATCAAGCATCGGCGTCCTTAGTTTGAGTCGTCATTGTCCTGTTCCGGGTCCGGATCTGGATGTTGGGTCGGTGCCGGTTTTGTGGCCGGATCTGACTGTTCATCCGGGACTGGATCTGGGTGTACCCCAGGCTGTGATTCATCACGTTTCATTGAGCATCCCTCCTCTGCATAATGCATTAATTCCACATTCCGTCTTCACTAAAACATCAGTGTATGTCTTTGTTACCGATAACACGACGCGAGATGGCTTTCTCGATCTCGACGATGACAAAGACGATGAGACCGAACGCGACCGGATAAATCCAGTCTTGCAGCTCGAGCGGTGCCGTACCGAACAGCGTATGCATGAACGGGACGTAGGTGATGAACAACTGGAGCCCGATCAGTAGTGCTGAGACGACAAAGGCGATTTTATTGTCGAAGAAATGACGGTTGAACGCTGGCGCGAGCTCGGTCCGACAGTTGAACAAGTGGAACAGTTGCGCCATGACGATCGTATTGAGCGTAATCGTCTGCAACTTATCGGTCGAATAGTCGAAATCACCGAGCATATAGTTGATAATTAAACTACCGCCCCCGATTAAAATCGAGACGAACGTGATTCGGAAAATGTAATAGCGACTTAATAGCGGTACGTTTGCTGGACGCGGCGGCCGTTTCATCGTGCTCTCTTCAAGCGGCTCGAACGCGATGGCGAGCGAGAGCGTGATGGCGACGACCATGTTGACCCAAAGAATTTGAACCGGGCTGAGTGGTGCCGCTGCGCCAAGCAAGATACTCATGGCGACGAGAAGTGCTTGTCCACCGTTTGTCGGGAGCAAGAACAAAATCGTCTTCTTCAAGTTATCGTAGACACGGCGTCCTTCACGGACGGCGTTGTAAATCGTCTTGAAGTTGTCATCGACGAGGACCATCTGCGAGGCCTCTTTCGCGACTTCCGTTCCTTTAATCCCCATCGCGACACCGATGTCGGCCCGTTTCAAGGCTGGTGCGTCATTGACGCCGTCTCCGGTCATCGACGTGATTAAGCCGTTCTGTTGCAACCCTTTGACGAGACGAAGTTTATCGTTCGGGCTCGTCCGAGCGAAGACGTCATTATGAACCGACGCCTCTTTGATTTCTTCGTCGGACATGTTCGTCAACTCTTTCCCTTCGAGGGCACCTTCGACTTCCATGCCGAGTTCTCGCGCGATGGCGACGGCCGTGTCTTTATGGTCACCGGTGATCATCTTGATACGGATCCCAGCGTCACGACAAGCAGCGACCGCTTCGATTGCTTCTTGACGTGGCGGATCGACGATACCGTAGAGGCCGAGGAACGTGATACCGTTCTCGACGTCTTCGTGGTCGACCGTCTCTTTCGAGGCGTCGACGCGCTTGAAGCCGCCGCCGAGCACGCGTTGTCCGCGGTCGGCAATCTCTTTTCGTTTCTCATCCCAATAGGCGCGGTCAAACTCCGTGTCTTCCGCCATATCGAACAGGCGGTCCGGCGCCCCTTTGATGAAGATCATGCGCTCGCCCTTATAATCGACGAGCGTCGCCATATATTTGTACTCTGAATCGAATGGAATCTTCGAAATGACGTCCAAACGTTCGATCGGCCGCTCCGCCTTTTCGGCGAGCGTGAGCAAGCATGCTTCCGTCGGGTCACCATTGACGACCCATTCGCCGCCTTCTTCGTACAACTGGGCGTCATTACACGTTTTCCCGACCGTTAGCAAATCGATCATCGACTCGTCATCATCCAAGTCGAACGGTTGACCGTTCAATTCCAAATCACCGTCCGGCTCATAACCGCTCCCTGACACTTCGATGTCGTGTTTAGCCGTGACGACTTGTTTGACGGTCATCTCATTTTTCGTCAACGTCCCTGTCTTATCGGTACAGATGACCGATACGGCACCGAGCGTCTCGACCGATGGTAAGCTGCGGACGATGGCTTTCTTCTCGGCCATGTTCCGGACACCGAGCGCGAGGATGATTGAGATGACTGCCGGTAATCCCTCTGGAATCGCGGCGACGGCGAGACCGATTGTCGTCAGCATCAATTCAATCGGATCGAAATCGCGGACAAAGTAACCGAACGCGTAAATGACGACCGAGATGACGAGGATGGCGATGGATACCGTCTGACCAAATTTTGTAGTCTGGCGAATGAGCGGCGTCTTCACCGTCTCGACTTCAGCAATCGAGGCGTTGATTTGGCCGAGCTCCGTGCCTTCTCCGATGGACGTGACGATTGCTTTCGCGCTTCCTGTCGCCACGCTCGTACCCGAATAAATCATGTTTTTGCGATCACCGAGGACGGCGTCTTCCGGTACGACTTGAATTTTCTTTTCGACCGTCGTCGCTTCACCCGTCAATGCCGATTCCTCGACTTTGAACTTCTCCGCTTGGATGACACGGGCGTCAGCCGGGACCTTGTCCCCGGCGGCAAGGACCAAGATGTCCCCGACGACGAGGTCACTCGAGTCGACTTGGCTCTGCTTGCCGTCACGGATGACGCTCGCCTTCGTCTCGAGTAACTTCTTAATACCTTCTAACGCTTGCTCCGCCTTGTTCTCTTGGAGGTAACCGACGACCGCGATAATCGTCACGACGAGCACGATGACGATCGTATCGATGTACTCCCCTAAAAAGCCGGTGACAACAGCGGCACCAAGTAAGACGAAGACAAGAATATCATTGAACTGACGCAAAAATTTTATGATTTCAGGTGTCTTCTCTTTCTCGGGCAATACGTTCTTTCCATACTGCTCTTGCCGACTTGACACTTCCCCTTTCGACAGACCACTGTTCGTGTCCGTCTCGAGCGAACTCTGTACCGCATCCGGTTCGAGTGCGTGCCAATTTTTGTTCTCCATCTGCATCTCTACTCCTCCTTGGTCATTCCTATATGAAAAGTCTTTCCCCTTTCTGTTCCCACTCCGGCCCGGACTGACACATCTGAGCTTGTTTTTCCTCAAATTTCACAGCTGATTTTGTTCACAATTATCCAATTCCGAAGATGGAAACGCTACCACCAAAAAAAGTCGTGTCAGATGGATGAAATGGCTTTACAGAACCGTTCGAATGGTTAACTATAGAGGAAATATAGAATAGAGAGAAAGAGGTACACCATATGGTCATTATTCAAGGTATCGCACTTTTACTGTTGATTCTTGCCTTATTCACATTATTCAGCTACAAAGCCCCGTTCGGGATGAAAGCGATGGGCGCCCTAGCCGGCGCCGCCATCGCCAGTTTCTTGGTCGAGGCGTTCAACGCCTATGCCATCGGCGGTCTACTCCCACTCCCTTTATATGAAGAAGTCGGACAAGCAGCCGGTTCATTATCAGGTCCGGCCGCAGCCGCGCTCGTATCGATTGCCCTCGGTATCAATCCGGTCTACGCGCTCATGCTTGGACTTTCGGTCGCGGGCTTCGGAATTCTTCCCGGCTTTTTCGCCGGCTACATCCTCGCGCTCGCCGGTCGTAAATTAGACCGGCACTTGCCGGCCGGTGTCGACATGATCTTCTACGTCATCATCATGGCTCCGCTCGCCCGCCTCGTGGCGACTGGCGTCGACCCGCTCGTCACGAACACGCTGACACAAATCGGTGCGGTCATCGAACTTGCCGCGACGCAAAATCCGGTCGTGATGGGACTTGTCCTTGGTGGCATCGTCACGGTCGTCTCGACGTCTCCACTCAGCTCGATGGCACTCACAGCGATGCTCGGTTTGACGGGTGTGCCGATGGCCATCGCCGCCCTCGCGTTGACAGCGTCCATCTCGATGAACTTCTTGTTGTTCAAGCGGTTGAACATCGGGACGAAGAAAGACCAACTATCGGTCGCGATCGAACCGCTCACGCAAGCCGACCTCATCTCGGCGAACCCGATCCCGATCTACAGCGTCAACTTCGTCGGTGGTGCGATTGCCGGACTTATCGTCGCCATGACCGGCATGGTGAACGACGCCCCAGGTTCTGCTGCCGGGATTCCGGGATTGCTCGTCATGTACGGCTTCAATGATTGGCAGACCGTGACCGTGACGGCGCTCATCTTGTTCGGCGTCGGAATCGTGGCCGGACTCGTCGGCAGTAAACTGTTCAGTAATTTCCCAATCACACGCCAAACCGAAAAAATGGCCGCTTCCGACGAAGAGGCTGCTTAATACAAAAGGTTCTCACTCCATCTCGAGTGAGAACCTTTTTGTTATCGTTCCGCTTGCACTTCGGTGACCGTCTCTGCGACCGGTGTCCGATAGAGCGGAAAGAAATCAGATGGCCCGTGGCGGAGCAGATGATCTTGATTCAACCGATGATAGACCACCTCGTCGAGCACAGCTTGACCGATGTAATACGTGAGCGGCTCGTCACCCGAGAAACTCTGCTTGAAATCAAAGAGCGCATCTTCCCCGGTCGCACCGCCACCGAGATGAACGTACGCCTTCTCCTTCTCGACCGCGCGACGAATCATTTCACGGAACAAGAAGTGGTTCGGTCGAAACGCCAAATAATTCGCATCCGAGCCTCCAAGATGATAGTGGGCCCCGTCGTCCCCGAACAACATGAACACGCCCGCCACGATGACGCCTTCATGGACGGCAAACAATAATTCCGTCTCACACGTATCGCTGTTCCATAGGTCCTCGAAGTATCGGTCCGGGAAGTAATAGATGTCGTTCGCAGCACGCCGGTCCATCGTGGCCCGATACAGTCGAATGAACTCCAACAGTTCATGCGCCTGCCCACGAGCGACCGTCATCTGTTCACGTACAGCCCGCTTCACGTTCCGTTTCGTCATCTTGCTGAAACGTTGCTCAAGCTGTTCGAACGAATCATCAAGCCGGACGTGGACCGTCTGCCGAATCGGGACGGCTTGCCCGAATATTTGCATCAAGTCCGGATCGACGCGACATGGGTGATAACGAATCGTCTCGGTGACGGTCGTTTGATTTTCAGGGCGTTGCAGAAAAAGTCGGCGTGCCTCCTTGACGTCCTCGTTCGTGAAGTTGCCTTCACGGAACGGGCCGCCATAACCGTACGCCGTCACGAGGTCGTCGTAGCGATGCGCGATCGGACGACGGATGTACGGGTACAGTAAAATCCCGTCATCTTTGGCCGCGATATACAATTCAGGCTGCTCGCCGGGTTCACAGTTGGCCAACACGTAGTCGTAATGGTCATACGAATCACAGTTGACCTCCCGCAACCAGTTCTCCCACTCCCAACGGTGTTTCACGATTTGATTGAACATCATCCGTTCCCCTCTTCCTAAAATTCGTCATTGGTTCGAAGCGTGACAGGACAGTCTGAAGTCGTTTCCTATGTCCTGTTCCCATTCACCGCTGACTATTTGAAAGAGACGGATAGCTTTTTGTTGTTAACAAACATGAAGCGAGTTTGTTCATTCACAATAAAATCATCATGATTTCTTTTAAATTATGGAAAAAGATGACCGTGCCAAACACGGCAGGTCGTCCTACAAAATTATGAGTTGAAGTCGAGGACACGTTGGGAACGGGACGACTCACGGGCCGTCTCGATGACACGTGTCGTCAAAAGCGCGTCCTCAAGTGGGACGAGCGGACGTCGCGTCGTATAGCTATCCGCGAGCGCTTGATAGAACGCCACGTAGCCGCCCGGTTCGATGTCAATCGTCGTTTCCGAATCCGTGACGACCGCTCCTGTCTCACGGTCGGGGCATCTGACCTCTCCGTTCCGGAGACTCGCCTCCTGTGGATCGATTCCGAATTTGAGGAAGCTGCCTTCCGTCCCGTGCACTTCGAACCGCGGCGCCTCGATGGCGATGAACGGGTTCGAGCGAAGATAGACCCGCTTCTCTCCATAATGCAACGTCACATGGAACCCATCATCGGACTGGCCCCCGTCACGTTGAACCATGACATCGGCCGATACCTGATCCGGCGCCCCGAACAGGACGAGCGCTTGGTCAATCAAATGGCTGCCGAGGTCAAATAAAATCCCGGCCCCAGGTCCCGCATTCTCACGCCAGCGGTCACGGACAGTCGGACGGAACCGGTCGAACCGGGACTCGAGCACTTTCCAATCGCCGAGGCGTTGGTCTTCGAGCAATCGTTTGACCGTCAAGAAGTCTCCATCGGTCCGGCGATTATGGAAGACGTTGACGATTCCCTCACTTGCTTGTTCGAGCGCGATCAACGCCTCCCCTTCCTCTGTCGTCACGAACGCCGGCTTCTCGACGAGCACGTCTTTCCCCGCTGTCAGGCACCGTTCGACCATGTCTTTATGTAAATGGGATGGCGTCGTGATGACGAACAACGAGGCCTCTGTTGCAAGTGCATCGTCTAGCGTCGCATACACCGTGACGTCGCCGAGGACGGCTCGTACGTCTTCCGGGCGTGATGAGACGACACCGGCAATATGGAAGTCATCGAGCTCCTGTAAAAATGGTAAATGGAATGTCGTCGCGGAAAAACCGAAACCGACAAGTATTGTGTTGATCATCTTGTTTCCTCCCATCAATTCGCTTCTCAGTATATCAAAAAAAGGGGTTGGTTGACCCCTTATGCACTGACACTCTCATCCATATTGTATTCGAACGTGTTGTATCCGTCCCGTGAGTCCACGAAGACGAAGCCAAACCGTGGATAATAACTATTCAAGAACGCATTGTCAGCCACACAGTCGAGCCGAATCGGTTCATGTGTGTCGGCCTCACGCAAGACGTGCTCCATCAGTTGCTGACCGACGCCTCTGCCTTTCAATCGTTCGCTGACGACGATCCGATGGATGTATTGACCGCGTTCGCCATCTTCCCATAAATTGTGGTCCCAGTCATCTGCCGGAAGTAAGGCGATCGAGGCCAATACCGATTCGTCTTGCTCGTACACGTAGACGTGTCCCGAGGAGATGTCTGTCTGCACCCGATCCATGAGGTCTTGCTCCAAATATTCCGTCCATTGATCGCTACCTTGTTGTTTTAGCGCTACGGCTCGTTGTTCGATTAGGTCCGCGATGTGCTTGGCATCGCGTTTCGTCGCGAGTCGAATCATAACGTCCTCCTTTGTATTGCAGTATTTGAAATACAAATATAACGGACCATTTCGACTCTTTTCAACCATCTTGCTCACATCATGTGAACGGGACGACCTCGCCGCCGTTCAATTGATAGCTGTACGTCATCGTCGCGTTCAGACTGTGCGATACGGAACAATAGCGGTCGACCGACAACTCGATGGCACGGCGGACCCGTTCTTCCGGCATATCCCCGTCAAGGACGTACAAGATATGAATCGCTGTGAACTTCTTCGGATGTTCCGTCGCCCGGACGCCGTCGATTTTCATCTCGAACCGCTCGAGCGGCAAACGCATCTTATGCAGAATCGAGACGATATCGATGCCTGTACAGGCGGCCGTCGCCTGCAGCAGCATCTCGGTCGGTCGTGGACCGGTGTTGAGACCACCGACGTCCTCCCCGGCGTCGAGCGTCACGTCATGACCTGACGGCGTCGTCGTCTGGAACGCCATCCCTTGTTTCCAATTCACTTGTAAATGCATCTTTGTCTCCTCCTTATGTTTCGATAGCTTACTATTCCCTTGAATGAGGTATTATTAATCTATGCACTGAAATTGTCGTTTAGGGAGTTGGTCGCTTGGATTGGTCGGTCATTATTAGTTGGGGACTGTATATCGTCTTCGGGTTGAATTTATTGTTCGCTTTAGCCGTCATTTTCGCGGAGCGCCGTGATGTCGGGGCGACGTGGGCTTGGCTGCTCGTCTTATTCTTCTTGCCAATCCTCGGTTTCATCGTCTACATGTTTCTCGGGCGGCAGTTGAAGAAGGACAACTTCTTTAACTTGAGCGTCGAAGAGCGCTCGTTCCACGCCCTGCAAGTCGACAGTCAAATCGAGCAGATTCGCCGGAAAGAGACCGCTTTAGCTCAACCTGTGTTCGAGAAGTACGAGCAATTGCTCGAGATGAATTTACGCTCGTCGAAGTCACTCATTAGCGTCCACAACAAATCTGCCATCATGCATGACGGGGAGCAGAAATTCAAAGCGCTCATGGACGATATCCGGAGCGCCGAGACGGAAATCAATATCCAGTACTACATCATTCAACGGGACGCGCTCGGGAAGGCGCTCATCCACGAACTGATCGAGCGTGCCAAGGCGGGTGTCAAGGTGCGGCTCCTCTATGACGCGGTCGGCTCGCGCAGCCTCCGCAACTCCGACTTCAAAGAATTGATTGCCAATAACGGCGAGGTCCGTGTCTTCTTCCCGCCGACACTCGGCCTCATCAACTTTAAATTGAACAACCGGAACCACCGGAAAGTCGTCATCATCGACGGCAAAATCGGCTACGTCGGCGGCTTCAACGTCGGGACCGAATACCTCGGTCTCGTCGAGAAGTTTGGCTACTGGCGTGATACGCACCTTCGAGTCGAGGGAGACGTCGTCTACCATTTGCAACACCGGTTCATCCTCGATTGGAACTATTCCGGCAGCAAACATCATGACCCGGAGAACTCGTTCTGTTTCGCCCGCCACGATATCAAGGATATGTCGCCGATGCAAATCGTGACGAGCGGTCCGAACTCAGACACGGAACATTTGAAAAACATGATGATTAAAATGATTATGTCGGCGAAGGAGCGCGTCATCATTCAGACGCCTTACTTCATCCCGGATACGAGTTTCATGGACGCCTGTAAGATGGCGCTCCTGTCCGGTGTCAAGATGGACATCATGATTCCCGGCAAGCCCGACCATCCGTTCGTCATGTGGGCGTCGCTCTCGTTTCTCGGCGAACTGCTCGACTATGGGGCGAACGTCTATATGTATGGGGAAGGTTTCCTGCACGCCAAGACGCTCGTCGTCGATGATGAGATTTCAACCGTCGGGACGACGAACTTGGATGCCCGCAGCTTCCGGTTGAACTTTGAAGTGAACGCCGTCATCTATGACGAGCGAGTCGCGCTCGAACTCGCCTCGTTGTTCGAGTCAGACGTCGCCGTCAGCGGGAAGTACACGATTGACGATTATTCAGCCCGGAAATGGACCGTCCGGATGCGCGAAGGCGTGTCACGATTGCTCAGTCCGATCTTATAACCTCTATTTATTGTAGTCGCCCTGTTATGTCGGATTAGCCATCGACATGATGGGGCGATTTTGATGTGGTGATGGGGAAAGATTACCTCACAACAAGCTGTGACGGTTTCTCGTCATATTCTAAATTTTGTTAGCTTTTAAAAGAATACTCGCTAGTTCTTTCCCAATTTAGGGTATAAAGTATCAGTACGAACGTCCTACACTACCGCTACGGTTAGGAAAGGAGGAAGTATGCGTTCACGCATATGTCATACAATGGCTGATCAAGAACGGACTCATCATGACACGCACACCACGAAACCCGATCCTTCCTCATGGGACCAGCTTCCAATCGGCCTGTTCGCCTTCGATCGGCACGGCCAAATCGTGAGCTACAATGAATCATTTGTCCATTTACTTGGGATACTTCCGACCTCGAATCTAATATTCGAGCGATGTAGCTCTTCCTCGTTCGACTTCTTGGGCGCCATCCGGAACGTTTTGAACGGGGAGACAATTCGTATGGCTGGCTGGTATAAAGCTCCAGAGAAGCAGGCTCGCTTCATCCGGACGACGATGTCCCCGAGTTTTTCAGCAGATGGAAAACTCGACGGCGGTGTCGGTATTTTAGAAGACGCGACGGAACAACGTCGCTATGAAGAGCGGATGGAACACTTGTCGTCGCTCGATCCGCTGACTGAACTATACAACCGGAAGAAAGTCGGGGATGTTCTCTCGACGACGGCTCAAGAGACCGTCGACAAGCGGGCACCCGCGGCTGTCATCATGCTTGATATCGACTATTTCAAACTCGTCAACGACACGTTCGGCCACCCGACCGGTGACCTCGTCTTGCGATCGATCGCCCAACTGCTCAGGCGCAACATCCGCAAGTCGGACTCGATTGGACGCTGGGGCGGAGAGGAGTTTTTAATCGTCGCCCCCCAGTCGACACTCGCCGATGGCGTCCAGCTCGCGGATAAGCTCCGGCAAAAAATCAATGCCGAGCCGTTCGGTCCCGTCCCGCGCGTCACGTGCTCGTTCGGCGTCAGTTCGCTCGAAGGCGGAAAGACGGTCGAACAGGCGCTTCAAGACGCGGACGAGGCGCTTTATGTCGCCAAGAACCGCGGCCGGAACCAAGTATCGAGCAAACGGTAGTGTTGAAAAAGGATGCGTCCGTGCATCCTTTTTTTGTGGACAGACGATTCCGTCAAGTTGGCTTGCCTTTACAAACTTGAGGTTGATGATGCCAGGGCATTCATTCGGTCATCAGTCAGTGAAGCATACTTGTAATAAACAAAAAAGGGATGATGATCTGCCTCGAACAGATCCTCATCCCTTTTTCTCATTCATACGTTAAAGCGTGATACGAGCTCCTGCAACTCTTCTGCCATATCCGCAAGTGACTTCGCGGATTGCGCAATCTCTTCCATCGAACCGAGTTGGTCCTCCGTCGTCGCCGCCACTTGCTTCGAGGCGACCGAGTTCTCATCGGCGATATGGGCGATTTGCGTCGCTGCGGCCGAGACTTCTTCGACGTTGGCGGCAATCTCTTCAACCGTCGCCGTCACGTCCTCGATTCGCGGCGTCATCGCCTGCGTCTGGGTCATAATCGTTTGGAAACGCTTGGCCGTGTTTTCCGTCGTCTCGAGCCCGGCTTTCGTATGAGCCGACACTTCTTTCATCAACTGGACCGAACGTTCCGTCTCTTGTTTGATATTGTCAATCAACTCGGAAATCTGTTTCGTCGACTGTTGCGATTGTTCGGCGAGTTTCCGTACTTCGCTCGCGACGACGGCGAAGCCTTTCCCGTTCTCACCGGCCCGCGCCGCTTCAATCGCAGCGTTCAAAGCGAGCAAGTTCGTCTGGGTCGCGATGCCGTTGATGACATCAACGATATTGCCAATCTCGTTTGACCGTTCGGCAAGCGAGTGGATGACTTTCCCAAACGTCTCGACCGATGAGTCGATCGCTTGCATCTGGGCCACGTTTTCCGTGACAGCAGTCGTCCCGTTCTCGGCCTCGAGCGCCGTCTCCCGTGACAGCTCTGACACGTCGGTCGAGCTTTCCGCGATGCGCATGATACCACCGGTGATGGCTTGGAGCGATACGGCGTTATCGTCAAGTTGACGTTTCGAGTCATCCGCTCCGGCGGCCATCTGTTGGACCGCACCGGCGATTTGTTCCGATGCGGCCGTATTCTGCGCCGAGTTGGCCATTAGTTCCTGTGACGAGGCGGCGACTTGTCCGATTGATTGATCGAGATTTCGGATGATGGCGCGCAAGGAACGCGTCATCTCGTTGAAACTTGCGGCGACACGACCGACTTCGTCGTTCGACTCGACGACGATGTCTTCGGTCAAGTCACCGGCTTGAATTCGTTCGGCCCCGACCGTCAAGCGGTTCAACGGGCGCAAAATCGAGCGTAAGATGACGTAGAGCAGTCCCGCTGCCAAGACGAGCATCAATCCGATCACACCGACGGTCGTCCAAAGAATTCCAGACGTCTCATCCGTGATTTCTTCATCATATAGCGTCCCGGCAATTTTCCAGCCGGTCAACTCGTTCGTCATGAAATCCATCTGCTTGCCTTCATTCTCGAACTCATAGGCAAAGCGGCCCGCATTTTCCGCATAGAGCGGTTCAATCCATTCGCCTTCCCCTTTTTCCCCAGGCGCCATCGTCGGATGGGTGACGAACTGTTGTAACGCATCAAGAATCGTCACGTAGCCTTCTTTCCCGATTTGAATGCTCGCCGCGACGGCTGCGATATCGTCAACGTCGACGTCCACCGCGATCACCCCGCGACCATCTGTCCCTGTCTGCGACAGCGTGATCATCATCTTGTTCGAGGCTGCATCGACATATGGGTCCGTCACGACGACGTTCCCACCGGCCGCTTCGGCCGCTTCATACCAAGGACGCGTGCGCGGGTCGTAATCATCCGGTAACTCTTGCGCCGGATAAATCGTCATCTCGCCACCAGTCGAGGCGTAGTATATATTCGTCACGTTCGGATGCGTCTCCAAATACTCGAGAAACTTCTCTTCCAAGTTGAGGTTCTCTGCCCCCGACTCGTAAAGGGACGAATCAATCCGTCCCGCAAAGAACGCGACATCGCGTTGAATCGGTTCAATCAGGTTGGTGATTTCATCATTCATCCGCTCCACTCCCGCGTGTGCCGACTGCATAATTTGTTCGGTGATTTTCTGTTTCGCCTGATTGTAGGCGACAAACCCAATCAATAAAGAAGGAATCAATAATAGCACCAACGACATCGTAATCAATTTTTGTTTGATGGTGATGGTTCGGTCGTTCATTCGTCTCATAAAACAACTCCCATTCTCGAGAAAAACTCGTTATGTTAACCTTTGTATCGGACAGATGGAGGAGGATGTTGACACCCTAGACAAAAAAACATCACCTTTTTCTATTTTTCATCATTGAAACCCTTTTCATACACAAAAAGACCGTCTGTTCGCAGGAAGCGAACAAACGGACTCAGTCATTGGTCAAATAGCGGGCCAGATTGTCGAGTGTGGAGCGAAGTCCGGCAACATGGTCTTGTTTCTGAATGCCCGGCGGCACGTTCTCACAGACGATCGTGACGCGCGTCCCTCCATCGAGCGCCTCCAAATACCACGTCTGGGTCATCTCACCAGCAAAGGCCGGGTCTGCTGACTCGAACGTTCCGATTTGGACGATTTTTTGGCCAGGAACGAGGTCGACAAAGCGCCCGTTCGATACATCGGTCTGAGCTGTCGTTTTGCCGAGTGCCCCATCTTTCGCTTCATACATGAGCACGAACTGATACACGCCCCCAGCCCATGGCTCGAAGACAGGGGCACGAACCGACATGCCTTCCGGCGGGAGCCACTGGACGAGCTCCTCCTTGTCGAGAAATGCTTGATAAATCCGTTCTGGCGTTGCCTCAATCCATGTCTCTGCTGTATCGATCCGTCGATTCATCACTTCATCACCCCTCACATTTCGTTATTGCATTCATTAATCTATATGTAACCCTCTATCCGCATTCCCAATCCACATTTTTCAGCCCTTGATACGAGTCATTGATTGAACTCGTTTTCGGTCCAACTTGCCTACAGGTGTATAAGGTAATTCTTCAACGAAAACAATCTCTCGAGGGATTTGGTATGCTGCCAATCGCGTGCGTAACCAGCTCAAAAGTGCTTCCTCCGTCATTTTATTATCAGCATATAGCTGTACGAATGCCTTCAGAATGTTGCCAGCGTAGACATCGTCCACACCGATGACAGCGACGTCTTCGACACTCGGATGATTGCACAAAGCAGCTTCGATTTCCGACGGATAGATATTGTTGCCGGCTGAAATGATTAAGTCGTCTGTTCGTCCACATAGAAAATAATAACCGTTCTCGTCCCGGTAACCCATATCGCCAGTTTGAATCCAAAGGTTTGGGCTGTTTTTCATGGACCACTTATTCCGAATACAAAATTGCCCAATCCTGCCGGGTTCAACTTCTTTTCCATCCACGACTACTTGCAAGTGGCTTCCCGGAATTGCTTTTCCAAGCGTGTCTGGATGATCATATAAATCTTTGGGTGTCGCAATGATATTCAAGCCGGCTTCCGACGTTCCATATAGGTTGTATAAGACGTTCCCCAGATGATGGGTTACTTCACTCACTAAAACCGGATTTAGTTTTGCACCTCCAGACGCAATGCAAACCAGGGATCCGAGCGCTTCTTGATCGTGCTTCAACATTTTATGGACCATCAAAGGAACGACCGTGACCACTTCCACTTGATGCTGCCGAATGAGGGCGCATGCGTTTTTCGCATCAAAGCTCTCTTGAATGATAACTTTCTTTCCTAAAGCCAGAAATGATAGCAGGACAGCAATCCCGTAGCCGTGATAAATCGGCGTTGCAATATAGGCCGTGTTGTATGTTGGCAGCTGCAATCGGTTCAGTAAAGCCGCAAACGGATTTAGAAAATTAAACAAGGATGGGCGGTGAACCACTTGTTTGGGCTTTCCAGTTGTACCACCGGTCAACAAGACAACCTTTCCGCTGGAAGAGGCCGTCAGTTTGTCTTTTCGATGTGGAACCGACGTTGACAACCTGTTGATGGATTCATGTGTTTCATGATAACTGACGAGTTTCGACTGTTGATATGAAGATTTTTCAATCAATCCACTAAATTCTTCGGCGTAAATCAGGAAGTCGAAACGATGTTCTTGCACGAGGCGATCGAACTGTAGTTGACTCATCGAACAATTGAGCAAGTATATATCTGCGCCGAGCCGTGAGGCAGCAAAAATGCCTTGCACGAACGCCGCGTGGTTTTTACAGAAGAACGCTACTCTATGTCCTTTAACAATTCCATACCTCTCTGCTAAAAGAGAAGCGAGATGTTCAGAGCGCTTCTGCAACTCCTCATAATTGAGTGTTCCCCGACTATCCACCAAAGCAGTCTTTTGGCCTCCTGTCTTTTCCGTCAATGAAAAAAGAAGCATCAGGTTTACACCGTTTTGACGGATTGCCAAGCAAAGACGTCCTAAGTTCGATGGGGAAAGAAAATTGAGCTGCGACAATATGTTCAATAAATTAAACATGGTCTCTGTCACGCTCCTTTTTCTTTACTAACTTGAGAACGATAAAGGATAACGGTGATCTGAAAACAACTGAAGCCCATTGACCTAGAATCAGCCACCACGGTTTATAAACTTTTCGTTTCGTATACAAGGCGTGTCCAATCATTTCCGCCACGTGAACCGGTGACATGGCAGGAGAACTCTGATAAGCAATGGTCGGTTTAATCATGGGTGTTCTCACGAGCGGTAGGTAAATAGAAGTGGTGTATATGTTTTTGACTTTCAGTTCCGGCTCCGCCGAGCGCAACCACGTATCAAACGCGGTTTTAGACGCCTGGTAGGCAGCCCAATAAGGTATGGGGAATAACAAGACGTTGATAGAGGAAACATTGATGATTTGCCCATTATTCTTGGCAAGCATCGGAATGAGTGATAGCAATAACTGGACCGGGGCAAAATAATTAAGTGCCATTGTACGTGTGAAGTCATGGTAACGATCCAGCGACTGGGCAATTGGACGGTTTATGGAGATGCCGGCATTGCTGACGACAACATCTAATCCGTTCGTCAATTGATGCAGAAATGCCAGCAAGCCTTTTCGTTCCTCTTCATTTCGCAAATCTGCCGGGAATACTGTTACACGGGCTGTAGCCTGTTCAATGTCGACTTTCATGATGTTCATGTTTGCTTCGCTGCGCGCCACTAGAATCAGGTGCGCAGTCGTATCCGCTAATAGATAGGCGAACTCTTTGCCAATCCCTGAACTCGCTCCAGTAATCAGGACAGTCTTCCCATCCATTTCTTTTTTCATCTTCTCAAAATTGAAGGAAGGCGATAAAAACAGGGCTCTCTCCAATAGAGTGTAGTTATGCATGTCGCCAGCACCTTTTTATAAAATATCGTGATTTGATTAGTTAGCTTCTCACTAATTCACTTCATAAATTTTACCATTTTAATCCGATTCATGAAATAGGTAAGGATATCGTGAATACATTCCACATAAAGGCGTCAATACGGGATTTTAATTTCCACGTTCAAGTGTTGTACGTAATGTTATAAGGAAATCCTCATAATTGTAATCCCAAATTTGTTAAGTTACCATATCGGAAAAGGGGGTAAAGATTTGAATACATTATTGGAAGAAATCAAAGCGTATAAAGAACAATTCAAACAAAAGGCACCAGCTGAAAAGCAACGATTGATGGCACAGGCGACGCAAGAATTGAAAGATTCGGGGATGGCGTCCGGTCTAGTAATAGGCGATCAAGCACCGATGTTTGAATTGCCTCATGCGGACGGAACTCAAATCGATTTGAAGGTACTTCTTCAAAAAGGACCTGTTATCGTCACGTTTTATCGCGGTGGATGGTGCCCCTACTGTAACCTCGAACTCCGAGCGTATCAGCGAGAATTGGCACAAATCGAGGAAAAAGGTGCGACACTCGTGGCCATCAGCCCGGAAACGCCAGATTATTCGCTATCGACGAAAGAAAAGAACGAGCTCGACTTTTACGTATTGAGTGACGTGGACAACCATGTCGCACGACAATTCGATCTCGTCTTTGATATGCCAGATTACTTAATTGAGATTTACGAAGCATCCGGACTTCACGTTGATTCACATAACGGGAATGAGGACTGGCAGCTCCCGAAGCCAGCGACATTCATCATTCAACCAGATGGCACGATTTCATTCAGTGATGTACCCACTGATTATACGGAACGTGTCGACCCGATAACAGTCATCGGAAAATTGTAAAAAGTGAGGAGATGACACGTGTCATCTCCTCAACTGTTTTAAAAAAGACCGTAGAGGGTTCTACGGTCACTAAGCTTAGGCTCCCATAATTGAATCATGACGGGTCGTTTCCCAACCATATGCCACTTCGCGGAGTAACAATTCGCCAAACTCCCGATCTTTTTGGTCGATGACCTGTCCTTGTTTCCGCTCATAAAATGTACGGAACGGATTCATCTCAAGCGCCCAAATCAAAAGTCCCGCCTCACACATGGATTGGACGGCATGTTCAAGAAGAGCGGACCCGATTCCGTTCCCTTGATGATTCTCCAAAATATAGATGGCATATACTTCGTTCGTATGGTTCGGATACTCCCCTGTGCGCTCTTCGCCGTAAAGGACGAAACCCACAATCTCATCATTCACAATCGCCACAAAACCGGCTATTTCTTGCCGATGAAGCGCTGTCCGCAACCGTTCTGCCCATTCGATGGAACCGGAAGAAACTTTTAATAAATACTCAGTTGGTACGATCCCCCGATAGGTCGTACGCCATCCGTTCACACGCACTCTCGCAATCCCATACACATCATCTGGTTTGGCGACCCGAATGTCCAATGTGACCCCCTCCTAACCCGAAGCTTTACAAATAGTTTACCACAAATCCCCAACTCACAATCCAAGATCATTTGAATTTTGGTCGTTCTTCCACCACAAAAAAAGAGACGCTACCTTCACTGAGGCAACGTCTCACATTACTTATGCAACGTCTTTTGATTGAACCTGTGTTGACGATGTTAAAGGTTTTTTCAAGAATGACAAGAGCAGTGCTCCAATCAAGGCTCCGGCAAGAATCGCGAGGGCGTAAAGACCCATGCTCATAGCGACGTTTCCAGCTCCTTCAAGGAGTGGGAAGACGAAGATTCCACCGTGCGGCGCTGGCAATTGGATGGCGAAGAAGGCTGACAATCCACCAGCGATGGCTGATCCGAGAATCGCTGACGGCAATACCCGAATCGGGTCGGCCGCTGCGAACGGAATCGCGGCTTCCGTGATGAACGAGGCACCCATGATATACGCTGTCTTGCCTGCTTCACGTTCTTGTTTCGAGAACTTTTGACGGGCGAACACAGTCGATGCGAGTGCGACGAGAAGCGGTGGTACCATCCCACCAGCCATGACGGCCGCCATGACTTCTTGGTTACCGGCAGTAAGTGCCGCTGTACCGAAGACGTAGGCTGTCTTGTTGATCGGACCGCCCATATCGACGGCCATCATACCACCGACGATGACACCGAGCAAGATGGCGTTTGCGCCGCTCATGCCGTTAAGTGTCTCCATCAACCAAGACATGAGTGCTGCAATCGGTTCATTGACGACGAGCAACATAATCATCCCAGAGATGAATGAACCGAGAAGCGGATACAACAGGACCGGCTTGATTCCTTCAAGTGTGGCCGGCAATTTCGCGAGCGCTTTCTTCAAGAAGAGGACGACATAACCGGCAAGGAAACCGGCGATGAGTCCACCGAGGAATCCGGCGTTCCCTTGGCTGGCGAGTGCCCCGGCGACGAGACCTGGTGCGAGACCTGGACGGTCGGCAATCGACATCGCGATGAAACCAGCAAGAATCGGAACGAGGAAGCCGAACGCTGCGCCACCAATCGTCATGAGTTGAGCGGCGAATTCGTTGTACGATGGGTCATCCGGGTTAGCCGAGTTGATACCCCAGAAGAAGCTGAGGGCGATCAAGAGACCACCAGCGACGACGAGAGGAAGCATCGCAGATACCCCGCTCATCAAGTGCTTGTAGATACCGGTGCGCTGTTCTTTTTGCTGACCTGACTTCCCAGTCGCTTGATAGACCGGTCCATCTTGTTTCACAGCACGATTAATCAACTCTTCTGGCTTCCGGATCCCTTGGGCGACCGGGACTTCAATGACGTGTTTACCGGCGAACCGGTCCATCTCGACGGCTTTATCGGCTGCGACGATAATGGCAGTCGCTTTCGCGATGTCGGCCGCTGTCAATTCGTTTTTGACGCCGGTCGAACCGTTCGTCTCGACTTTGATATCGACGCCCATCGCTTCCGCTTTTTGCTTCAAGCTATCGGCGGCCATGTACGTGTGCGCGATTCCCGTCGGACATGCCGTGACGGCAAGGATGTAAGGTGCATCGGCTTGAACCGGTTTCGAAGTAACAGGAGCCGCCTCAGCCGCTTCTTTTTCTTCGATGGCCCGAATGACGTCATCTTCTGACGTGGCTGCATAGAGACGTTCTTGGAACGCTGGATCCATAAGGAAGACAGATAATTTCGAGAGTGTTTCCAAGTGTTCGTTATTGGCGTGCTCCCCGGCAGCGATCATGAAGAACAAGCGGCTGTCTTGGCCGTCGAGTGCTTCGTAATCGATGCCTTCCGAGCGTCCGAAGGCGATGGCCGGTTGTTTGACGGCTTTCGTCTTCGCGTGCGGGATGGCGATCCCTTCACCGAGTCCGGTCGTACTTTGTGCTTCACGTGCGAGAATCGCGTCGCGGTAGCCGTTACGGTCCGATAGTTTGCCAGCGCGGTCGAGCACGTCGACGAGTTCTTCGATGACTTCGGCTTTCGAACGGCTGCGGAGATTCAGTTGAATCGTGTCCTTTTTAAGAAGGTCCGTGATGTTCATGTTGTTTCCTCCAATCGAGATAGTGGGGTGACGCTGACTTCGCCGACCAAGCGGTCCACGTCTTCTTTTGTGCACAGCCCGAACGTATAAGCAGACGCGCTTCCGGTCGTGACCGCGTAGCGGAACGCCTCAGTTGCGTCGTGGTCTAGAATGTTGGCAACGAACCCGGCGACGAGTGAATCGCCTGCACCGACCGAGTTGACAAGTTTGCCGCTCGGTGTGTTCGCCGTATAGGCGCCTGTTGCATTGACGAGCATAGCTCCGTCACCGGCAAACGAGACGATGACGTTTTGGGCACCTCGTTCGACCAACTGCTCCGCATAAGGGAGCGCCTGCTCGAACGTCTCGATGTCTGTGTCGAACAGTTCACCGAGTTCATGATGGTTCGGTTTGATCATGAGCGGTTGGAGCGCGAGCACTTCGAGCATCGCTTCCTTCGTCGTATCGACGACGAACTCGGCACCGTTCGCCCGGACCGTCTCGGCAAGCGTTCGGTAGAGCGTATCCGGTAGATTGCCCGGGATACTGCCGGCGAGGACGACAATGTCGCCTGATTGGACATGATCGAATTGACGCGTCAACCGATTAAGTTCCGTGTCCGAGATGACCGGTCCGCTCGCGTTCAATTCCGTCTCTTCTTTCGCCCGAATCTTAACGTTGATGCGCGTTTCTCCATCGACTTCGACGAAATCGGTTTGGACGCCTTTGTCTGTCAGTGCCTTCTTGATGAAGTCTCCTGTCGTGCCGCCGACGAATCCGAGGGCGACCGTGTCGACGTCGTATTCACGTAAGACGAACGATACGTTGATGCCTTTGCCTCCGGCCCGCTGCGTCGTTTCTTGAATTCGATTGACTTCACCGAGGACGACTTCAGGGAGTGTCACGTAATAATCGATTGAGGGGTTCAGGGTTAACGTGTAAATCATTGGGCGTTCACCACCTTTGTGATTGATTGAATCGAACTGACGCTTGACGAGTCGCTCCATGTGACGAGCGTGGCCGCTTCGAGCGGTGCCACTCGGCTGAACGAACGTTTCCCGAATTTTGAATCGTCCGCCAAAATGTATGCCTCGCGCGCCAATTCGATTGCTGTTTTTTTGACGAGTGCCTCTTCCGGGTCAGGGGTCGTGTACCCGGCTTCTAAGTCGACGCCATTGATGCCGAGAAAGGCGAGGTCGACCCGATAGTTCATCATGCTCTCTCGAGCGTTATAGCCGACGAGTGCCTGTGTCGACCGTTTCAACTCACCGCCGATCACGAACGTTTTGATATCGAGGTCGAACAAGTCGTTGGCGATCGGTAAGCTGTTCGTCACGACGATCACATCTTTTCCATCTAAGAAAGGAACCATCGCTTGCGTCGTCGTACCGGCATCGAGATAGACGGACATCCCGTCTTCGATGAACGTCGCGGCCTTCCGTGCGATCGCGACTTTTTCATCGACGTGTTGATCTCGTTTCTCCTCGAACGTCGGCTCTTCTTCGTAGCGGGCCACGAGCGTTGCGCCGCCATGTACCCGTTCGAGATATCCTTCTGCTTCGAGGTCGGTCAAATCTCGGCGAATCGTCGACTCCGACGATGCCGTCAACTCGACCAATTCTTTCAATTTGACAATCTTTTGCTCCGACAGACGTTGCAAAATCAGTTGATGTCGTTGCTTCGTTAACATCATATTCCCTCCGTAGCTCTAATATAAAGCGTTTTCATTTAAAAAACAATCATAAACATTCAAAAACATTCATCTTTTTTAACGTTGTCACAATTATAACATAAAAAACGGTCACTTAGTGACCGTTTTTGACAGTTCATTATCGTTTCAACAACCAATCGTTCAAGCGACGGATGAGTTCGGGATGAAGCGGCCCCTCAATGGCGTCCCGATATTCCTTATGCAACGTGAGGAGCGCGTGCGGACTCGTCCGTTCGACGAGCAAGTGGTTCATGTCGTGGATGATGTGGCTGTCGACGTCCCCTTTCGTCCGAATCGAATGGACGTGCTCCGGTGGGACTTGGACGTCGCGGTCGCCGGTCAGGGCGAGCACGGGAACACGCACATGTTCGAGCCGCTCCCGGACGTCATAGGATGCATGTTCGCGAATCCACTTGGCGTTGACGACTTGGCCGCGGTACTTGAAAGCGGCGACATTCGTCCGCAGTGACCGTTCGAGCAAATCGTCTTGGCGCTGACGAATCTTCTTCGGGACGCCGGTCAATCGATAGAACACGCCCTTGAGTCCTTTCACCGAACCGACTTCAGTTGCAAGTGCGTCGGCTTGCAGCAAAAACATCTTCTTCGAGGAATCGTTGAATCCGGCGAGAAGAATCAGTCCGGCCGCGTTCGTCTCGAGCTGGACCGCCGGGGCGATGACGGCCCCTTCGCTGTGGCCGAGCACATACATGTCCCCTGCGTCCGGCTCCTGTTCGATGGCGTTGACGACGGTGATCGCATCTGTCACCAGGTCGTGCAGCCCGACTTTATTGAAATCACCGTCCGATTCACCGATGCCTTGTTTGTCATACCGATAGACGTTGACACCCATTTTAAAGAGCGCCTCGGCCAGTTTTTTATATGTGCCGAATTGGGATGGTCCCAAATTGCCGTCCCTGTCGCTCGGCCCGCTCCCGCTGAGCAGGACGACCGTCTTTCGGGGCTCGCCGTGGGTCATCCACGTACCGGCCAGTTGTCCATAATTCGTTGTCACGTTCAGTTGTCGTTCCATCGTATCGCCTCCCCTTTCATCATACCGAAGTATTTAAGAGAGGACGAGTGTTTATCCGTAAAGAAAAGACGTTCTTATTAGGAACGTCTCGGGGAAAATCGTTTCATTGAGTGATCAGCCACTGCTTCAGCCATTCAACTTGCTCTTCCATCACTTCATTGGATAGACGATCTAGATTATCGTATTCAGTATGCAAGTCATAAACCGCCAACCGCGAATCGCTCAGGACGGCTAGAGGTAAGTCAGCTTCTCCGTAGCTGTCCAGACTTGAACTGCCTAATATCGTCACATCAAGTGCGTCGAACGGTTCTGTCTCTAAAAAGGAGTGGCGTTTCATCCCAATCGTTCGAATGTAAAGTGGGTCGTCGCCCGTTCCCATGGCATCTAACTGCAGAATCGTCTTTACCGATGGTTGACGCTCTTTCAATTGAGCGAGATAGTCATCACTTGCCTCTTCTCCAAACCCACTACCATTAAAAAAAACGTAGCGGATTGTGGCATCGGTTTTCACACCGTCCATCTTTTCTAATAAATGATAAAGGACGGAAGACCCACTAACGCTTGAGAGGACATGATCCCCTTTCCACGAAGCGTCAAGGCGAGACATGATGACAATTTCTTCATCCCCTTCCCCTTGTTGAACATACTCTATATACGGTATTTCTTCGCGGTACGGTTCGATGACAATCATTTCGCCATCACGAAAAGCTTCGGCCGCCTCTCCATCGACTCCGGTACCCCCAATCGGTAATGTATAGGAAACAATCACGAAGCCGCTCTCATCCGGTTCATTTGGATGCGGTGTAATGACGTAACCGGCTGCCCCTGCTTCAGCGAGTTTACCTAAGTAACGGTTGGCCGCTTCATCATTATCGATGACCCCGTAATAATCTGACGTATAGGCCGTATGCGACTTTTCGAGAGAAGTGTCTGTCATCGGCAACACAATCACTTTGCCTTCCACTTGTTCGATGGGGTCATCCCAGTTCATATGTAAAAGTTCACCTTTGATCTCCTGTTCGAGCGCCATGCTCGAGTATCCTTCAAAATAATCGTCGCCTAGATAAATGTCCGTCCAATAAGTAGAGCGCTCCACGTAATGGACGACACGCTTCGCACTCACTTCTAGCTCTGTACCAAATGTGTCAAAAAACTCAAAACTATCATAACTATCTGCATCCCGATCTTGTGACGCAAAATATTCAGCCGTTTCATAAGGACTTGTTGATGAAAGCGGATTGAAATAAAGAAAAACGGTAAATAGTGCCGACAGTAAGCTGTACATAATTGTCATCTGCGTATCTCCATCAAAATTACTCACCAATAAATGGTTGTATTATCCTATTATATTAAGTGATCTGACAATTGTATATTTCTTTTCACAAAAAAACGGCTTCCCTCTGAATGAGGGAAACCGTTTGATTGGTGCAAGACTTATACGCCTTCGTAAGCAGCGTACATAATCTCTTTCAATTCTTCAACGAGCGGCATTTTCGGGTTAGCCGTCGTACATTGGTCTTCGAACGCGTCGACTGCCATCTTGTCGACTTTCGCGTCGAGGTCCGCTTTCTTGATGCCTTGGGCTTTGAACGAGAGTTTGATGTTCAAGCGCTGACCGAGCTCGATGATCGCTTGGATGAGCGACTCGACGCCTTCTTCCGTCGTGCTGGCTGGAAGTCCGAGGTAGCGCGCGATTTCAGCGTAACGCTCGTCGGCGATGAATGACTCATATTTCGGGAACGCCGCGAGTTTCGATGGGCGTGTCGCGTTATAGCGGATGACGTGCGGCATGAGGATCGCGTTCGTCCGTCCGTGTGGGACATGGAACTCGCCACCGATTTTGTGTGCGATCGAGTGGTTGATACCGAGGAACGCGTTCGCGAACGCCATACCAGCCATTGTCGATGCGTTGTGGACTTTCTGACGTGCTTCGGCGTCACTGCCGTTCTCATACGCTTTCGGGAGGTAATCGAAGATCATCTTCATCGAACGAAGCGCGAGTCCATCCGTATAGTCGTTTGCCATGACCGAAACGTACGCTTCGATGGCGTGTGTCAACACGTCCATTCCTGTATCAGCCGTGATTGAAGCTGGGACCGTCATGACGAACTCAGGGTCGACGATGGCGACGTCCGGTGTGATCGCATAGTCAGCGATCGGGTATTTGACGTTGCGTTTCTTATCCGTGATGACCGTGAACGGTGTCACTTCAGAACCCGTACCTGATGTTGTCGGGATGGCGACGAACATCGACTTGTTACCGAGCGTCGGGAATTTGTATGTCCGCTTGCGGATATCCATGAATTTTTGGCGAAGGTTCGAGAACTTCTCTTCTGGGCGTTCGTAGAAGAGCCACATGCCTTTCGCGGCATCCATTGGTGATCCACCGCCGAGGGCGATAATCATATCTGGTTGGAAGTGACGCATCGCTTCGGCACCGCGCATGACCGTCTCAACTGACGGGTCTGGTTCAACTTGGTCGAAGATGCGGTACTCGACGCCAGCCGGCAAGTTTTTGACGACTTTATCAGCAAATCCGAGTTTGACCATCATTTCATCCGTGACGATCATCGCCCGTTTTTTCGATGTGAGCGATTGAAGGTATTGGACCGAGTTTTTCTCAAAGTAAATCTTTTCAGGGACTTTAAACCATTGCATGTTCACGCGACGTCTCGCCACCTTTTTCACGTTGAGTAGATGTTTCGCCGTCACGTTCTCAGAGACGGAGTTTTTACCGTACGACCCACAACCGAGTGTGAGTGATGGTGTCATTTCGTTATAGAGGTCACCGATCCCGCCGTGTGCCGTTGGCGAGTTGACGATGATGCGGCAAGCTTTCATTCGGAGTCCGAATGCGAGGATGGCGTCGTCGTCAGTCGAGTGGATGGCTGCCGTATGACCGAGACCACCGATTTCGAGCATCTTCTCTGCGATGGCGAAACCTTCTTCACGCGATTGAACTTTGTAGGCTCCGAGTACTGGGCTGAGTTTCTCATGTGAGAGCAGTTCTGTCGCACCGACCGTCTCGAGTTCGGCGATCAAGATTTTCGTATCGACCGGGACTGTGAGTCCAGCTCGTTCGGCGATCCAGGCTGCAGGCTTCCCGACGATTTCCGGGTTGACCGCACAAGAGTCTGTTTTAATGACGAGTGTCTCGAGTTTTGCTTTCTCTTCTGGTGAGCAGAAGTAGCAACCGAGCGCCGTCATTTCGGCTTTCACTTCTTCGTACACTTCTTGGTCGACGATAATCGCTTGTTCAGATGCACAGATCATCCCGTTATCGAACGTTTTCGACAAGATGACGTCCGAGATGGCACGTTTTACTTTTGCTGTTTTGTCGATGTAGGCCGGAACGTTACCAGGACCGACGCCAAGGGCTGGTTTACCAGTCGAGTAGGCTGATTTGACCATCGCCGCTCCACCAGTTGCGAGGACCATGGCGACTCCTGGGTGGTTCATGAGCGCTTTCGTCGCGTCGAGTGACGGTTTTTCAACCCATTGGATCAAGTGTTCCGGAGCTCCCGCTTCGATGGCTGCGTCACGAAGGATGCGTGCCGCTTCACTTGAACACTGTTGTGCCGACGGGTGGAAACCGAAGATGATCGGGTTACGTGTTTTGATGGCGATGATTGCTTTGAACATCGTCGTTGATGTCGGGTTCGTAACCGGTGTGACCCCGGCGACGACACCGACTGGTTCCGCGATGTACGTGATGCCGTTTTGCTCATCGTCTTCGATGACGCCGACCGTCTTCTCGCCACGGAGTGAGTTATAAATATATTCTGTCGCAAAGATGTTTTTGATCATTTTATCTTCAAACACACCGCGACCTGTTTCTTCATATGCATGTTTCGCGAGGGCGACGTGTTGTTCGAGACCGGCTAACGCCATCGCTTGAACGATCGCATCGATTTTCTCTTGGTCGAACGTCATCAATGTCTCGAGCGCCGTGTGGGCTCTAGTGACGAGCGTGTCGACCATCTGTTCTGCTGATGTTTCTACTACTGCTTTCTCTTTAACTGCCATGTTGGTTTCCTCCTCATGAATGAGAGCTTATACTGTTGACTTGATGGAGAGCACGGGGCAATCAGTTGGTTTGAGAAGAGTTTGTGCTTTCCTTCACATTCATAGAATACAACGTTTCTTGCATTTTGTGCGTGACAACAATGTGAACTCTTTCACAATATTTTTTAGGAGAATGAGGATAGGGCTTGCTTTTTCATATGACGCTCAGTAAAATCGAATGCGTTTTCATGAAAATAAAGCATATGCGATATGTAAACGCTTACATCCATTGTGTCCATGATGAGGCGAATGCGCTGTGCAAAATGTCACGGGATGAGGATTGGTCGTCCACCCTGCGCTCGGTCGTGTATAATGAAGAAAGAACCTAATTAGGAAGTGACATGATTATGCCGAGACAAGACGCAGCCGATCAGTTCGTGAAACTGATCCCATTAATTCGCCGGAAGTTATTACGTCGTTCCGACCTTCCGCAAATCCCAAACTTAAACTTTTCCCACTTTCATCTCCTCATGTTGATTGAAGATGAAGGCGCGGTCACGAACGGACACATCAGTGAGACGTTATCGATTGCCCCGCCGAACGTGACGCCGCTCATCACGAAGCTCGTCGATGAGGGCTACATCACCCGCGTCCCGGACGAACGCGATCGTCGTGTCATCTGGAATCAACTGACCGAAAAGGGCGAACTCGTCCTCCGCGAGCGTCGGGATTCGTTCCGTCGCCTGTTCGAGGACCGTCTCGCGTTTCTGAACGAGGAAGAGACGGACCGCCTAATCGACAGTTTGAAGACGTTGACGGAGATCGTCGAGAAGATGGATAAAAGCGAGGGATGATTTTTGCTCGTCAACATCCACGTCTTCTTATATAATCGAGGATGAATCAATCGAACAATGGAAAGAGAGATGACATGTAATGGGTCGTAAATGGAACAACATTAAAGAGAAAAAGGCGTCAAAAGACGCCAATACGAGTCGCATTTATGCGAAGTTCGGCCGTGAAATCTACGTAGTCGCCCGTCAAGGGGAACCAGATCCAGAATCAAACCAAGCACTCAAGTTCGTCGTCGAACGAGCGAAGACGTACAACGTCCCGCGCGCAATCATCGACCGCGCCATCGACAAAGCGAAGGGCGGCGACGAAGAGAACTTCGATGAGCTCCGCTATGAAGGATTCGGACCGAACGGCTCGATGCTCATCGTCGACACGCTCACGAACAACGTCAACCGGACGGCGTCTGAAGTCCGCGCCGCTTTCGGTAAAAACGGCGGCAACATGGGTGTCAGCGGGTCAGTCGCTTACATGTTCGACGCGACGGCTGTCATCGGTGTCAACGGCATGTCTGCTGACGACGTACTCGAACTCATGATGGAGCACGACCTCGACGTCCGTGACGTCATCGAAGAAGATGAGACGGTGATCGTCTATGCGGAACCAGAAGCGTTCCATGCCGTCCAGACTGCCTTCAAAGCAGCAGGCATCGAGACGTTTGAAGTCGCCGAGTTGACGATGCTGCCACAAAACGAGATTGCCCTCGACAACGAGTCGAAAGAACAGTTCGAAAAACTACTCGACGTCCTCGAAGACCTCGAAGACGTGCGCCAGGTATACCATAACGTTGAAGGATGACGAACGAGCGATAACTTTTCGGAGTTATCGCTTTTTTTGAACAATCGATTTGACAACCCGAAACACGTATGTTAAATTTCAAAAGTCTTTATCATATTAAAGTGATAACAAGAGAAAGAGTTTTGAATGAAAGGTGTTGGAAATGATGAATGCTGTCTTATTAGCTGTTATCGTATTATTCGCTCTTGCGATCAGTCGAGTTCACATCGTCTTATCGCTCATCCTTGCCGCCGTCGTCGGTGGTCTGGTCGGAGGTCTCGGGTTCAATGAGACGTTGACCGCCTTCAGTGACGGGCTCGGCGGAGGTGCGACGATCGCCCTCAGTTACGCGTTGCTCGGCGCATTTGCCGTCGGTCTATCAAAAACAGGGCTCCCAGACGTCCTGGCTGAAAAGTTAATCAGCATGTCAGGCCGCGACGTCACAGGCAAAAGTGTGACCCGGGTCAAGGCATTGTTGCTATCGTTCCTCTTATTACTAGCAATCAGCTCGCAGAACGCGCTACCGATTCACATCGCGTTCATCCCAATCGTCATCCCGCCGCTCCTCGTGCTATTTAACGAGTTGAAGCTCGACCGCCGTCTCGTGGCGACGATTCTCACATTCGGTCTCGTCACCCCGTACATGTTACTCCCGGTCGGATTCGGTGGCATTTACTTGAATGAGATTTTGCTGCCGAACGTGGAAACGAACGGCATGACCGTCGGTGATGTCAACATCGTCAGCATCATGGCCATCCCGGCCCTCGGTATGCTCGTCGGTCTCATCACTGCTTTCTTCCACTATCGGAAGCCGCGTTCGTATGAGACGATTCAACTCGGACCAAGCGACTATGAGGTCCGGACGTTGAGCCCGCTCAAGATTTGGCTCACGGCCGCTGTCATCCTCGTCGTGCTCGTCGTACAGCTTCAAACCGAGTCGATGATCGCCTCGGCCGTCACAGGACTCATCTTGTTGACGTTACTTCGCCTCATCCCTTGGTCAGAGGCCGATGACATCTTCACGAGCGGCATGCGCATGATGGCCTTTATCGGCTTCGTCATGATTGCAGCAAGCGGTTTCGCCGCCGTCATCCGCGCGACCGGTGCCATCGAACCACTCGTCAGTGGTGCGAGCGGCATTATGGGTGACTCACAATTTGTCGCCGCACTCGTCATGCTCCTCGTCGGACTCGTCATCACGCTCGGCATCGGTTCGAGTTTCTCGACGGTTCCAATCATCGCGGCCATCTTCGTCCCGCTTTGCATCCAGTACGGTTTCTCGGTCGAGGCGACAATCGCCATCATCGGGACGGCCGGTGCGCTCGGTGACGCCGGTAGCCCAGCGAGTGACTCGACACTTGGCCCGACGAGTGGCTTGAACGCCGACGGTCAACACGACCACTTGCGTGAGACGGTGTGGCCGACGTTCCTTCACTACAATATCCCGCTCATCATCTTCGGTTTGATTGCCGCCATGGTACTGTAATCACTTCCGGTTACGCCGCGCGTAAATCGTGCCGAGTAAGACGAGCACGAGTAAAAACCAAATCCCGGTATACATGAGGATTTCGATAATCATTGCTAACTCCTCCTAAATATCCATGTAAAAAAGGAGCGACATCGCGTCGCTCCTTTTTATGATGAAGTTTTTAGCTGTTGTTGACAAGTGTTCAAGTATCCGTCGACGGTATCCGCGACTTCGCGGCCTTCCCGGATCGCCCAAACAATCAAACTTTGTCCCCGTCTCGCATCCCCTGCGACAAACACACCTTCGACGTTCGACGTATAGTCATGGTTCGCCTCGATGCCGACCTTCCGGAGTTCACGTTCCGGTCGTTCGAATCCGATGGCGACAAGCACGAGATCGGCTGGATACGTCTCGACCGAACCGTCGACGACGAAGAATGTCGCCTGTCCGTCCGGTTTGACGATTTTCTCCATCCGTTCCGTCTCAATCCCGACGACCTGATCCCCTTGTTTGATGACCCGGTTCGAACGAATTAAATACGTACGCGGGTCACGGTCGAAGTGTTCGATTGCTTCCGCATAGGCGTAATCGGTCGACAACGTGTCCGGCTGGAGCGGCCATGGCCGTTCCGGTGCCCGGAACATGCCTTTCTCCGGGTGCTTCCCAAACTGTGTCACCGACTTGGCCCCTTGACGGATCGCCGTCGCCACACAGTCCGCGCCCGTATCCCCGCCACCGATGACGATGACGTCTTTCCCGTTCGCGTCGTATCGGGCGTCGAGCGATTTCCCGCCGAGCGTACGCGTCGACTCGGTCAAATAATCCATCGCCGGCTCAACGCCTGTGGCATCATCCCCATCGATGCCGAGCGTCCGCTGTTTTTGAGCGCCCGTCGCGAGAATGACGGCATCGTACGTGTGACGGAGTGACTCGATCGTCACATCGGTCCCGACGTTGACGCCCGTCTTGAAGCGGATCCCCTCCGCCTCGAGTAGACGTACACGACGCCGGACGACATCTTTCTCGAGCTTCATGTTCGGGATGCCATAGAACAACAGGCCGCCCGCCTCATCCGCTTTCTCATAAATCGTGACCGCATGACCGAGCTGATTCAACTGATCGGCCGCCGCGAGCCCGGCCGGCCCGCTGCCGATGATGGCGACACGGCGTCCGGTCCGTTTCTGGACGTGACGAGGTTTGACCCAGCCTTCCTCGAACGCCCGGTCGATAATCGTCCGTTCGATCGATTTGATGGCGACCGGGTCCTCACTGATGCCGAGCGTACACGAGCCTTCACACGGCGCCGGACAGACACGACCCGTGAACTCTGGGAAGTTGTTCGTCTCCATCAATCGCTCGTAGGCCCGATACCAATCTTGATCCGAGACAAGCTTGTTCCACTCCGGAATCAAGTTGTGAATCGGACAACCGATCGTCTCTTGTCCGATCATGTCCCCGACGTGACAGAACGGGGTGCCGCAATCCATGCAGCGCTCGGCTTGTTTGACGATTGGTCCGTCTTCCATGCGGGAAGCGTATTCTTTATAATCATGAACCCGTTCGACGACAGAACGCTCCGGCAATGTCTGTCGTGGGATATCGATAAATTTATGTCTCATACTCCCCCTCCTTCAGTCACGACACGGAATAGTTCGAGGGCGCGGTCGGCGTCACTCAATTCCGGACGCGTCGCCTCGATGTGACGCATGACGTCAAGCACGTTCGCATAGTCACGCGGCACGATTTTGACGAAACGTTTACGTTCTTGCTCGAACGCCTCGAGCACGGCTCTCGCTTTGACACTGTCCGTATGGAACTGGTGCATCTCGAGCAGTGCATAAATCTGTTCGGCATCCTCGTCGGTCAATTCACGGTCGACCGAGACGAGTTCTTGGTTGACGAGCTGTTCGTACGCTTGGTCCCCGTACAGATAGGCGACCCCGCCCGACATCCCGGCCCCAAAGTTACGCCCGACATCCCCGAGGACGACGACCGTGCCGCCGGTCATATATTCACAGCCATGGTCACCGACCCCTTCGGTCACGGCGACGGCACCCGAGTTACGGACGGCAAACCGTTCTCCGACGTGACCGTTGAAGAACGCCATCCCGGACGTCGCCCCGTAGAGACAGACGTTCCCAGCGATGACTTGTTCACTCTCTTCGAACGGGGCATGTTTCTCGGCGATGACGGCGAGCTTTCCGCCGCTCAAGCCTTTCCCGACATAGTCGTTGGCGTCGCCGATAACCGAGATAGTGATCCCGTTCGGCAAGAAGGCACCAAGGCTTTGTCCGGCCGAGCCGCTGAGTCGGAGTGAAATCGTGTCCTCGGCGAGTCCGACGTTGCCATGCACTTTCGTCACTTCATGACCGAGCATCGTTCCGACGGCGCGGTCCGTATTGCGGACACGTCCGACGAAGAACGTCGGTTGGAGCGATTTGATGGAACGCGAGACGGCTGGAATCAATTTGCGGTGATCATACGACTGATAGGCCGGATGGGCCAACTCCTCTTTCTCCGGCAAAGCCGTCGGAATCGACAACATCGGCGTCAAATCGAGCGTCTTCGCTTTCGGATGAGCTTGTTTCCAGGCACTCTCCTCCAACAAGTCGGTCCGACCGATGACGTCACGAAGCGAGGTCGCTCCGAGCGAGGCTAAAATCTCCCTTACTTCCTCGGCGAGAAACGTCATCAAGTTGACGACATGTTCGGGTTTCCCCATGAACTTCGCACGCAACGCCGGATCTTGGGTCGCGACACCGACAGGACACGTATCGAGGTGACACGCTCGCATCATGATGCAACCGAGCACGACGAGCGGTGCCGTCGCGAATGCGTATTCCTCGGCACCGAAAATGGCGGCGAGGACGATATCGCGTCCGGTCATGAGTTTGCCGTCAGTCTCGAGCGTGACGCGGCCCCGAAGCCCGTTCAACGCGAGCGTTTGGTGCGTCTCGAGCAGACCGAGCTCCCACGGGAGTCCCGTATGCTTGATTGACGTCCGCGGCGACGCCCCTGTCCCACCGTCATAACCGCTGATGACAATCGTATCGGCGTTCGCCTTGGCGACACCGGCTGCAATCGTCCCGACGCCTGACTTCGAGACGAGTTTGACGCTGATTTTCGCGTTCGGATTGACATGCTTCAAGTCAAAGATGAGTTGCGCTAAATCTTCAATCGAATAGATGTCGTGGTGTGGTGGTGGCGAGATGAGACCGACACCTGGGACGGAGCCGCGCACTTCGGCGACCCATGGATATACTTTGTTCCCAGGCAATTGTCCGCCCTCACCCGGTTTCGCCCCTTGCGCCATCTTGATTTGAATCTCATCGGCGTGATACAAGTATTCGGCCGTCACGCCGAAACGTCCACTCGCGACTTGCTTGATGCGACTAACGCGTTCACTGCCGTCCTCGTCAGGGGTGAACCGCTTCCGGTCTTCCCCGCCTTCCCCTGAGTTACTCTTGCCGCCGATTCGGTTCATGGCGATGGCGAGTGTCTCATGGGCCTCTTTTGACAAAGATCCGAACGACATCGCTCCCGTCTTGAAGCGACTGACGATCGATGCGACCGACTCGACCTCGTCGAGCGGAATTGCATCCTGTTGTTTAAATGCGAACAATTGGCGCAAGAATTGACCTGATGACTCATGGAGCTTGACGTAGGCGTCATAATACCGGCGCTCGTTCTCGCGGCAGGCTCGTTGTAAGAGGTGAATCGTCTTCGGATTGAAGGCGTGCTCTTCCCCATCGGCGCGCCACTGGAAGTCGGTCCCGGCCTCGAGTGGTCGCTCGCGCTTATAGGCGGATTCGTGCTGCCGGCGCGACTCGTCTTCAAGTTCGGTGAAACCGACACCGGACAACTGTGACGTCGTCCCACGGAAATGGCGTTCAATCAAGGCGCGGTCGATGCCGACCGCCTCGAAGATTTGGGCACCGCGGTAACTTTGTACGGTCGAGATGCCCATCTTCGACATGATTTTCACGATGCCATCGACTGAGGCCGTCTGATAGCGGCGGACCGCCTCATCGAACGAGTACGAAAGTTGACCGGCTTCGACCGCCTCGGCGATTGTCGCATAGGCGAGATACGGATAGACGGCGTCGGCGCCGTAACCGATTAAGGCGGCCGCTTGATGGACCTCGCGAACTTCACCGCTCTCAGAGACGAGACTGCAGGATGCCCGTAGATCGACGCGAATCAAGTGCTGGTGGACGGCGCTCAATACGAGGAGCGCTGGCATCGCGAGCATATCTTCATTCATGTTTCGGTCCGACAAGACGATGACGTCGGCACCGTCGCGGATGAGCGCCTCGACTCGCCTGAACAACGCCTCTAACGAAGCCTCCAAATCGTGTGTATATGACGTATCGACCCGTTCGACGCGCAACGTGTCGTTCACTTTTTCGAGTGCGACCGCATCGAGGAACGGGTGCTTGAGCCAGACGCGACGGGCGTGACCACGGCCGGTATGGACCGGGTTCGCTTGTGGCCCGAGCCATGTGAATGTCGCCGTGACGATTTTCTCACGCAATGCATCGATCGGCGGGTTCGTGACTTGGGCGAAGTGCTGTTTGAAGTAATGGAACAAAGAGCGTGGCCGCTCAGACAACACCGCGACCGGTTGGTCATGTCCCATCGACCCGATTGGATCCTTTTTTTCGAGGATGAGCGGGACGAGATATTGTTCAATGTCCTCTTTCGTGTATCCGAACGCACGCTGCTTTCGATGCAGGTCGGCGACGAACGGCTCGTCGACCGGTCCATCGCTGAGTTCGGTCATCTGCTTCAACCATTTACCGTACGGCTCGGCCCGTGCGATCGTCTGTTTAATTTCCGCGTCCGGGATGAGTCGTTTCGACTCCAAGTCGATTAATAACAGCTGCCCAGGACGGAGTCGTTGCTTCGACTTCACGTTCTCGGCTTGTACCGGGATGACGCCGCTCTCTGACGACAAAATGAGCTCACCATCCAGTGTCTCGATATAGCGCATCGGTCGTAGTCCGTTTCGATCCAAGATGGCCCCGATTTGACGGCCGTCCGTGAAGACGACACCGGTCGGCCCATCCCAAGGCTCCATGATCGACGAATGATATTGATAGAAGTCTTTTTTGAACGGGTCTATTTTTACTTCCGCGAACGGCTCAGGGATGAGCATCATCGCCGTATGGGCGATGGAACGTCCGGTGCGTGTGAAGAACTCGAAGGCGTTGTCGAGCATCGACGAGTCGCTTCCCGTCTCTTGAAGGACCGGGAACAGCTGATTGACGTCCTCGAACAAATCGGTCGAGGTCACGCCTTCACGAGCCCGCATCGCATCGATGTTTCCGCGGAGCGTATTGATTTCCCCGTTATGGACGATCATGCGGTTCGGATGCGCCCGCTCCCATGACGGGAACGTGTTCGTCGAGAAGCGGGAATGGACGATGCCGAACGTGCTCTTGAAGGACGACGCCTGTAAATCGAGATAAAAGCGCTCGATTTGTTCCGGCGTGAGCATCCCTTTATAGACAATCGTCTTCGTCGACAAGCTCGGCATGTACAGGTTCAACGCTTCGGTCTTTTCAATCGTCCGCCGGAGCTGATAGAGTGTCCGCTCGTTTGAGTCATAGTCTGCGAACGGGCACGAGACGAACCATTGGTAGATGGTCGGCTGTGTCACGCGGGCATGCTCACCGATCGCATTTGGATTGACCGGGACTTCGCGCCAGGCGATGGTCGCGAAATCAAATTCGTCGGCAATCGCTTCCATCTGACGTTGCTTATCCTGCAGTCTCGACTCATCCGGTTGGAAAAAGACCATTCCGACGGCATAGCGACCTGGTGTCGGCAAATTCATCGTCTCAAGGAACAGTTCGTGCGGCAGCTCGGTCATGATTCCCGCGCCGTCACCGGCATCGATGACGCCTTGTCCGCCTCGGTGTTCTAGCTTACAGAGCATCGACAGCGATTTACTGACGATGTCATGTTTTTTCTCTCCATTTAGGTTGACATATAGCCCAATGCCACATGCGTCTTTTTCGAATCGTGAATCGTACAAGCCTGTTCGCTTCATCGAATCAACCCCTCTCTCTCGAACTTGTTTCGTAAATTTTATTTTGTTCTAAATATTCTGATAAATCAAGTGGGTTGTATACTATTCTGCATAACACAAATCGTCAAAGTCATAATTGAAAGCGGATTCATTAGCTTTATCAAGCTATTTATGAAAACCACTTATAATCTATAAAGAATAATTATCCATCAAATATATTAGTATATAGGTTCAAAAGAACTTAAATATTCGCACAAAAAAGTGATAGCCTGATAGACTATCACTTCTCTTTACATTCACTTATTCGACCGTCTTGCGGGAATGGTGTAAAAATGAGCGCGGCTTCTTCCAAATGATTAAGCCGACATAACCGAGCGTGAGCAAAATCAAGGCACTGACGAGGACGACGTAAAGCGTCGCTTCCTCGATTCGTGCAAAGATGGCGATGTACGCCCAGACGAAGACGAGCGGATAGATGAAGTCACGATGCCACCACATGAAGACGAGCGCCAGGACGACCCCGACCATGAGCATGAGCGATGTCCAAGCAAGTTCGTCGAGCCCGAGCACGGTCGTGACCCGCTCCCGATTCATGACGACGAACACGTTGACGATTGTCGCGACGGAAACCCAACCGATATAAATCGAGAACGGGAACCGATCGAGCCAACTTGTCGACGTCCGGAAGGCGATGTAATAGAGCCAGGCGAGCGTCGCCAAGAAAGCGACCATGACGACGAGCGAGGCGATGAACCACTCGTTCGTGAACGTGAGCAACCAAAGGCCGTTCAAGATGCACGAGACGAGAAAGCCCGCTTTCATCCGATTCGCCTGCCGGTTCGCGACCGACCCTTTCTTCAATTGCAAGACGAGCCAGACAGCGAGCGCGATATAAATCACACCCCAAATCGAGAACGCATAGCCGGCCGGTTTGAAATAAATGTCGATGCGGTCCGACACAGCTGCGTTTTCACCGCTCGCGAAGTAGTTGATGACGACCGTCGCCAAAAATGCCAGCCAGTTGATTAAAGGCCATTTTGATAAGTCCATAAGTACGATCCTCCGAAGAAGACCTGACACCTCCTTTTTTAGCATAGTTTTCTATACCCATGTGCCAACGCTCATACACTTCTCGACTTGCTCCTAAATAAATCGTTAGACACATAACAAAACGACCCCGGCCTTAACCGGAGTCGTTTCGAAGAAGCGGCAGTGTCACCACATTCGAGATTGCCCACCTGAGTTCATGGACAAAAGCATCAATTGTTTAGAAATCAATCTCGTCCGGGTCTGGACCGAGACGGTCATGTGTTGCCACGGCATCGATTTTTGCCAAATCGTCTGCATCGAGCGCGAAGTCGAACACATCGAAGTTCTCTTGGATTCGGTGCGGTGTGACCGATTTCGGAAGCGCGACGTTCCCCGTGTCTAAATGCCAGCGAAGCACGACTTGGGCCGGTGTCTTCCCATGTTTCTCAGCGATCTCGGCAAAGGCCGGGATATCGAGAAACTTCCCTTGCATGAGCGGGCTCCATGCCTCGACTTGGATGCCCTCGTCTTGGCAATATTCGACGAGATCCGGTTGCGGGAGTTGCGGATGGAGCTCGATTTGGTTGATGAGCGGCGTCATGAGACCTTCCTGTTTCAACGTCTCGAGATGATGCTCTTTGAAGTTCGACACGCCGATCGCCTTGATTTTACCAGCCTCATAGAGGTCAATCAAATCTTTCCATGCCTCGACGAACCCGTCGACTGGCCAGTGGAGCAGACAAAGATCTAAATAGTCAGTCTCGAGTCGAGCGAGTGATTCGTCAAACGCCTCTTTCGTCCGGCGCTGGCGAATGTCTTCGTTCCAAATCTTCGACGTCAAAAAGATATCTTCACGAGCGACGCCTGATGTTTGAATCCCTTTGGCGACACCCTCTTCATTCTTATAGACGGCTGCCGTATCGATATGGCGATATCCGACTTTGAGTGCCTCGGCGACGGCCTGTGGCGCCTCCGTCTCGTTGTCGACTTGCCATACCCCAAAGCCGATCATTGGAATTTTGACACTATTGCGTAACGTTGCGAGTTGCATACAATCATTCCCCTTTCCAATCTGTTCGAGCTGATTGTATCATACCCGTCATTCTATTTCGAAAAACTAAATCGTCAAATCTTTTCGCGTGAAGCGTCCATAAGATAGGAGCATTGCGACGACGAGAATCCCCGCCAACAAGAAGAAAGAACGAAGCGTGGAATCCCCTTGGATTTGTGCGTTGGCGTCAAACAACGAGAAAATCGACAGCGCATTCAACCAGTCGAGCTGGTCACTAAATCCCGAGAACACGTTCGCCATTAAGAAGAGGGCGAATATCCCCCCCGTGACCATGTAGGACCGCGAGCTGTCGTCGAATAGGCTCGCGAGCACATAAGCGAGCGTTCCGAGCACGAGCAGCATCAGACCCGCGTTCAACTGAAGTGTCCACAATAAGCCGAGGTCAATCTGTAAATCAAACAACACGTTGGCGAGCATGAGACTAAGCCCATTCAGTCCGACGAGCAAGGTTGACGCCATCAAGAGCACGATCAGACTGGCCGTCACGTAACCGCTGCGCGAAATCGGTGCGGCCAAATAGAGCATGACCTCGCCTGAGTCGACTGGTTTGGCCATGAGCCGTGAGGCGAATGTGAGCGCGAACAGAATCGCCAACACGTAAAAGATGAGCCCATAGTAATTGCCGGCCAATAAATTCATGACGTTGTCCATCGCCATATTTGGATCGATTTTGAACACATCGAGCAGCTCAGGTGGCAACGAATCCAATTTGCCTTCAATCAGCCCCGTCTCTTGGATAGACGGGAACACCGCCGCCAAAAAGAACAAGTAGAGACTCGTCCCGAGCGAGTAGCCAAAAATCCAGCTCCGGTTTTGTTTGAACAGTGCCGAAATGAGAACCATTTAGTTCGCCTCCCCGTAATATTGCATGAACAGATGCTCAAGCTCGTCGGTGCCGCTCGACAACGATTGGACCTCATGACGAGTGAGCCGATGAATCAAGTCATTCAACTCCTCGACCGTCGACAAGTTGACAGTGACGACCACTCCGTCCCGCACACCAATTTCTTCGCTCAAGCGCTGAGCTGCCACCTCGTCCTTCAATTCGATTCGATACGTCTTCTGACTATGCCGTTTCAACTCTGTCATCTCCGCTTCGATAATCATCCGACCGTCGCGGATGAGCGCGGCCCGGTCGCATGTCTTCTCCATCTCGGGAAAGTGGTGCGAACTCATCAACACTGCCTTGCCCGCCGCCTTCTCCGAGATCACCCAATCGACGAGTCGTTCCTGCATGAGCGGATCGAGTCCGCTCGTCGGTTCATCGAGAATATACACGGGCACATCTTTCATGAAACACGTGACGATGGCGAGCTTTTGTTTCATCCCTTTCGACATCTTACGCACTTTGAGCGATGTGTCAAAAGCGAACACGTCACGCAACGTCCGTTCGCGCTCAGCACTTGTCGCATGAAGCTTTCGGGTAAGACGGATGACGTCCTCACCGGTCATATCCTGAGGGTAATTGATTTCGCCCGGTAAATAACCGACGAGCGCCTTCACCGTCTCGCTCTCGTTCCAACAGTCGTGACCCATAACGGTGGCACTACCGGAATCGGCGTGGAGCAATCCCATCAAGTGACGAATCGTCGTTGATTTCCCTGCCCCGTTCGGCCCGATGAAACCGAAGACGGTACCAGGTTCGACGGTGAACGACACGTCGAAGATGCCGTGGGATGAATCAAACCGTTTCGTCAATCCTTTCAATTGAATCACTGTCCTCACTCCTTAGTTTTGAAATATATAGTTTATATGATTACAAAACTAGTATATCACGTTATTTTTTGAAATGGAAATGGTATATTGGTTACAAAACTACAAAAGAAGCGAGGATGCCCATGGATGGATTCACAAAACGGACCGAGACGAAGCGACGCGCGATTTTAGACGCTGCCGTTCGACTGATGGCCGTGAAACAGTCCCGTTTCACGGTGAGCGAGCTTGCCCGCGCCGCCTCGGTCTCACCGGTATCGATTTATAATTATTTCGGATCGAAAGAACAAGTGATCATCGCCGTCTTGACCGAGATGACGGAAGAACAGATGGGATGGATTGAGTCACAAATCGCTGACCATGTCCCGTTCGATCAATTGCTGATTGAGATTTTGTCTCGTAAAATCGAGACGGCTGGGCTGTTCGACGAGACGATTACGACGATGATTCAAGCGGACGCATCGTGGCAACAGTTGGCCGGTCAGGGCTACGCCGCATTCCGGCAATTGATTGAATATGGAAAGACGAGCGGGGCCATCGACCCGGAGCTGTCGACCGATTCGTATTTACGGTACGTCCAACTCGTGCAGCAGGCGATTTTGTCCGACCCGAGCCTGTCGACGTCACCGATGACCGATTCGATGCAAGATTATTTCCGATTTTTCCTTCACGGCATCATCCGGAAATAACAAAAAAGTCGCCTCCCCCTTCATGTGCGTGTAAGAAGGGATAGGCGACTTTTTATATACCGTTAACGTAGTAGAAGAGATGCTATTCTTGAAGTTCAAGGGGGATGTACGAATCCACGTCCAATTCGTCTCCACAGGCGATAATCAGTTCCGAGCTTTCAGGCGTCATGAAAACGCCCATGCGTTGACAAACCAGTTCTTCCATCATCGGTTCAACATGAACGTGTCGACCGACTTCAAAGCGGTGTGCCATACGAATCAACTCCGTGCCAAGCCCAATCATGGCATTTCGGCTTAAGGAAATCATCACCTTGCTTTGTGGGCTGACATTTTCCCATGACTCATCAAACACCATGACCGTGCCTACATTATCCGCCAGCTGCTCAAACTCATCATTTTCATCGTCAATCAAATCAAATTCGTACCGCATTCGTACTCCCCCTTCTTATGATTAGCTGTCTTTCGTTCTAAACACCGATTCCTCGATTGGATAGAGTGACAGGTCAAGCTCGCAGTCCCCGGTCAGAACGAGGTCGGCGAGCACTTTCCCGATGAACGGACCGACCGTCAAACCGGACGAGCCGAGACCGTTCGCGACGAGCAACTGCTCAGCTCCCGGAACGCGTCCGAGAATCGGAATCGAGTTCGGGGTGACCGGGCGAAAGCCGACCCTCGTCTCAATCAGTTCGGCCTCAGCGAGTCCCGGGGCCGATTCCAGCCCTTTCGAGAGCACTTCATGAATCCCGATTGCCGTCGGCCGTGCGTCGAACGCCTTGTCCCGCTCGTGCGTCGAGCCGATGACGATTCGTCCTTCTTCAAATCCGAGCAAATAGCGGCGCCGCGGCGGCATGACGACCGGCCAGTCGGACGCATCCGTATCCGGAAGCTGTACGTGCACGATTTGCGCTTTCTCGCCAGCGACACGGGCCGTGTAACCGATTGGTTCCATCAACTCGGGCAACCACGCTCCGCAGGCGAGCACGATTTCATCCGCCTCAAAGCGGACCCCATCGCATTCGACATGATAGCCGTCCGCTTCGACGAGGACGGCCGAACCGTCAATCAAGGTCACACCGCGCTTCACGGCGACCCGTTCGAGGGCCACCCGCAATTTCTCTCCATCGACACGAGCCCCGCCTTCGACGAGGAGAGCGTCATATTCGTCCGAGAGCGGCGGGAATAGTGCTCTCGCTTCTTCCGCTGTCATCCGGGTCAAGTCGCCGATTTCCGGTGCTTCTTCTCGGCGTAGCGCCGTCCGTTCTTGCATCTCGTTCAATTTCTTGTCTTCATGCAAGGCGAGCGTCCCGACTCGTTTATAGCCGGTCTCGGTCTCGCCTTCTCGTTTCAAGTCATCGACGACGGTCGCATAGTAGTGAGCGCCGCCTTTGGCGAGCGCGTACCATGCCTTGTTCCGACGCTGGGCAATCCACGGGCAAACGATGCCCGCCGCGGCGTCGGTCGCACGGCCCTTTTCTTTCCGGTCGATGACGGTGACGTCGGCTTTCCCGGCCAAATGATACGCGGTCGAGATGCCGACGATTCCTGAACCAATTACAATCACTTTTTTCATAACTTAAGCGCCCTCATCGGTTTGATGACGGCTTCACATCCTTTCTTAAAAAAATCACCGGCCCGAAGGCCGATGATCAGTCGCGCATGGCGAGGCGATACAGCAAATCAAGTAGTTCAATGTAGAGCCAGATGAGCGTCACAATCAATCCGAACGCCGCGACCCATTCGAGCTCTTTCGGAGCCCGGCTCTCGACTTGACGAGCAATATAGTCGAAATCAAGCACGAGCGCGAGCGAGGCGATGATGACGATCACAAATTGCACGCCGATGGCGAGCGGAGACGATCCCGTCATGAACGGGAGCCCTGAACCGAAGAAACTCATTCCGATTTGGACGAGATAAAGCAACATGACCGTAAAGATTGCGGCCGTGACTCCAGCACGGAACTTTTGCGTCACTTTGACGAGACCCGTCGAGTAGACGAACCACATCGCGAACGCGACGATGAACGTCGTCAAGACGGCGCGCCCGACGATGCCTGGAAGCATCGCTTCGAAGAAATAGGAAATCAATCCGACGAACACACCTTCGACGATGCCGTACAACGGTGCGACGACGGGTGCCGTTCTCGGTTTGAACGTGATGACGAGCGCCAAAATTAAGCCGAGAATGAGCGAACCAATCATGAGCGGGAACAGCAATGCTTCTCCGATTGTCGGTACGAGCATCCACGTCGTCCCGGCGGCTGCCGTGACGAGCAAGAGTAGTGTGAACACTTTCGACCACGTGCCGGCTTTCGTCATCGGCGTGGTGCTATAAGCTGTTGTCTCCATCGATTTACGGAGAACTGGATTCGATTTAAGTCTCAACTGTCGTTAACCCCTTTATTCTATTTTCAGTGTTTGGCCATGACTTTGATGAATTCCCGCATATAGTCAGGCAGGTCAGGTGGACGGCGGCTCGAGACGATATGGCCATCGACGACGACCGGCTCATCATGCCAAATCGCACCGGCGTTTTCCATATCATCTTTAATGCCCGGTGTGCTCGTGACGTTGACACCATCGAGAATTTTGGCTGAAATCAACACCCAGCCCGCGTGACAGATTTGACCGATCGGCCGCTTCTCGTCATGCATATAACGGACGAACCCTTTCACCGAATCAAATCGGCGCAACAAGTCTGGGGACCAGCCACCCGGGACGAGGATGGCGTCGTACGATGAGATGTCGACGTCATCGAACGCGATGTCCGATTTGGCCGGGACGCCGTACTTGCCGATATAGGCGTGATCCGCCTTCTCGCCGGCCAGGATGACGTTTGCGCCTTCCTCGCGCAACCGATGGACCGGATACCATAATTCTAAATCTTCAAAGTCGTCGCTGACGATTTGCAGGACATTCTTACCTTGTAATTGCATCGAATCCCTCCCTTTATTTGTCTTTCACAAGTATACCCCATAAGCCACGTGGCGAAAACAGGGACTGTCCACCAAGTGCGCATCTCGCTCTCGATTGAATCAATTTGTTTGTGTCACGGTCACGATCACATTTCCAGCCTTTCCTCCGGCATCAACGTATCGGTGCGCTGCGACGATGTCCTCGAGCGGATAAACCGAATCGATGACAGCCTTTAACCGGCCGGCTTCAAACAGCTCGTTCAAGAAAGCCAAATCCTCTTTCCGTTCACTGGCAGGTCCTTGCCCAGCGACAGAACTGAATTTCCCGTGTGCGGCGACATGTTTCCGGGCCATCCGCTTATCGATGTTACCAGCCGCATCGAACACAGCGTCGTATGTGGTCAGTTTCTCGTCGTAGCCGTCTATGGTGTAGTCAATCATCACGTCCGCGCCGAGATTTCTGACAAGTTCGAAGTTTCGCTCCCGACAGACTGCCGTTACGTGAGCCCCGTAATATTTCGCGATTTGAACGACCATCGAACCGACTGCCCCGGACGCCCCGTAAATTAATACGGTCTTCGCTTGTTCGATGTTCGCTTTACGCAAAAAGTGAAGAGTCGTCGTCCCGCCGAACGGCAAGCTGGCTGCTTCGACAAAACTAGCGTTGTTCGGCATGCGCTCGACACATTTACTCGCTTTGACACACGCATATTCAGCATAGCCGCCGAACCGCATCCCGGTCAGTGCATAGACGCGGTCGCCGACCTTGAACTGCTCGACACGGCTGCCCGTCTCGACGACCTCGCCTGCCAAGACGACACCGAGAATCGGTTGGCGCGGTGCCTTGAAACCGACGACGATTCGCATCGGCAGCTTGCCTAGAGCCGGTACATCGAGTGACCGCAACCGCCGGTCACCTGAATGGACGGCTGTCGTATGGACTTGAATCAATAACTCGTCCGATTTTGGTACAGGCTTGTCGACTTCTTGAAGCTGTAACACGTCCGGTGGTCCATATGCGGTACAAATCACTGCTTTCATCATGTTCCTCCTCACAAGACTGAACAAAACAATGAGCTGTCACGACAAAGGATTTTTGCACGTTTTATTCTACTATTGTCACATCTTCAACTTGTGAAACGTCAGCGTATAAAAAAATTGAAATACACTTATCTGTGACGTAGCTCTACTATATATTGTGTCATTTACTGATATTTTATATGAAATCTTACTATTTTTTGATAGGGTAAAGAAGAATGAACGAAGGAGGTATTTCTACTATGAAACAATACCATGATTTATGCACCCATATCCTCGAGCACGGTGTCGTCAAAGAGGACCGCACAGGGACCGGGACGACGAGCGTGTTTGGTTACCAGATGCGGTTCAATCTTCAGGACGGATTCCCCCTGGTCACGACGAAAAAACTACATACCCGCTCAATCATCCATGAACTGCTCTGGTTCATCACCGGCGATACGAACGTCAAGTATCTTCAAGATAACGGTGTCCGCATTTGGAACGAGTGGGCAGACGAAGACGGCAATCTCGGCCCTGTCTACGGGGCGCAGTGGCGCTCGTTCCCGAAACCAGACGGCACGAGTGTCGACCAACTCGCGCAAGTGATCGAGCAGATTAAGACGAACCCTGATTCGCGTCGCCTCATCGTCTCGGCATGGAATCCAGGGCAACTCGAGGACATGGCGCTCCCGCCGTGCCACCTGTTGTTCCAATTTTACGTCGCGGACGGCAAACTATCATGCCAGCTCTATCAACGTAGCGCTGACACGTTCCTCGGCGTACCATTCAACATCGCGTCATACGCCTTGCTCACGCACATGGTCGCCCATGTGACCGGCCTTGAGGTTGGCGACTTTGTCCATACGCTCGGCGACGCCCACATTTACCATAACCACCTCGAACAAGTGAACCTTCAATTGACACGTGAGCCACGCCCGCTCCCGACATTGAATATCTTGCGAGATGTGACGTCGATCGAGGACTTCCGTTTCGAGGACTTCGAAATCGTCGGCTATGACCCGCATCCTCATATCAAAGGAGCGGTCAGCGTATGATCGTCCACGTCGTCGCCATCGGAAGCAATCGAGAAATCGGGAAAGATAACGCCTTGTTGTGGCGCCTGCCCGATGACTTGAAGCAGTTCAAAGCTATCACGACGGGCCAAACGGTCGTCATGGGTCGTAAAACGTTCGAATCGATCGGTCGTCCGTTACCGAACCGCCGCAATATCGTCGTCACGTCAGACCAATCGTTTTCAGCTGAAGGTGTCGATGTCTGGCACGACCTCGAGTCGCTCAACACCGAGACGACAGACCTTTACATCATCGGCGGCGCGACGCTTTATGAGCAAACACTCTCGATGACGGACCGGTTCTATGTTACTGAGGTCGACGGCACGTTCGAGGCGGACACGTATTATCCACCGCTGCCGGACGGGCTCACCGTGACGGACGAACAGTTCCATCCGGTCGACGAGCGGCATGCCTATAGCTTCACTTTCCGTCAATATGACAAAAGGGACATCGACTGAGTCGACGTCCCTTTTTAGTCGGGCAATTTTTCGAGCCATTGCTCGATTTTTTCAGTGATGACATCATGATGGTCCTGTTCGGCCAAGTCGTCGTATAGCGTACCGAGCTCGAGTGCCGTCCGTTTCGACAACGCTAACACATGACTGTACTTGCCACGCTGCTCTTTGACGGCCGAGAGCGTCCCTCTCGTCTCCGTCGCACTCGATTCGTCTAAAATGAACATCTCCATATGATCGTTACAGGCGTAACGGTCGTAAGGACGATAGATGACCTCGTATCGTCGATGCTGTTTCGGCAACTGTTCGGCGAGCATGATGTACTTCTCCGGGCTCATCGTCACGTAAGCGAGCCGTTTTTCTTCCCGGACCGCCGTCGAATAACGGATGATTCGATTGCGACCGTCACGCTTCGCCTTGTAGAGCGCCTCGTCGGCGTAAGCGCACCACTCCCCGAGTGTCATCCCGGTCTGACAGACGCGCGTATAGCCGATGGACACCGTCACGTGATGCTCGTATGTAAACGTCATCTCTTCGATTCGGCTGCGGACCCGTTCGAGCACCGCATCGACGACGTGGCGCTCGGATACGTTCAAGATGATGAGGAACTCTTCCCCGCCGTAACGAATCAACTCGTCACTCGAGCGAATCGCCAAACGAACCTCCTCGGCGACGCGATGCAGCACCTCGTCCCCATACGCATGACCAAACGTATCGTTCAACTGCTTGAAATGGTCGATGTCGAGCAGCGCGAGGGTGAAGCTTTCACCGGACCGCTCTAGACGGGACATGAAGCGACTGAACGTCGCTTTCAAATATTTACGGTTGAAGGCGCCTGTCAATTCGTCGACGAGCAGCGCATTCGAGACGAGCCGTGCCTTCTCGATATGATGTCCGAGCCGCACGAGCCGCTCTTCCATCGGGATCCATTCTTCCCAATAGTCATCGAACCCATACGAGTAGGCGGCGAGTCGATAATGTTCATTCGTTCCGATCACAATGAGCGGGACGTACAGCTTCTTCATCTTGCTGACGAACGATTGGATTGCCCGCTCCGGGAAGCGTGCCCACAGTTCGACGTCCATGATGATCGCCTTCGGCACATCTTCATAATCGTATTCGACGGCTTCTTCTAACGTCTGTAAAAAGACAGGACGCGCCCCGAGCTTTTCCACCCGCGGCTTATAACGGCTGAACGTCGCAAAGTTGTTCGACAAAATCAAGACGAGGTCCTCGTCTTCTTGCTCGATGCCGAGGATCGTATGGATATATCGTTTCACCGGGGCAATCAACGCCATCGCTTCTGCTTGCGTCAGGACGGCCGGCAACTCACGCACGTCAGATTCGACACGACTGAAGATTTCAAGCAAGTGCATGAACCGTCGCTGTTTCACTTCTTGTTTCATCCAATCCAATAAAAACTCGATGTCTGTTGTTTGAATCTGTCTCGCGCTCGTGATTTGCGCCAAAATCTTATGTATACGATCTGTGAGTTGCTGCTTCATTCCCGACCCCCCAGTTTCGTTCTCCCGATATTCGCTTCTGACTATGATTATGCGACTTCATCCACGAAAATACAACTATTTACTTATTTTTTTCCTATTGTTTTACAGAAAGTTAGTGCTTACGACCTAATAGATAATAATTAAAGAGCGGTCATGGACCGCCCTTCCCTTATTTACCAACTTTTAGGTTAGGAGATGTCATCTCTTCCGGACGAATCCATTGATTGAACTGCTCTTCCGTCAATAGTCCAGTCTCGAGCGCCGCTTCCTTCAACGACGTCCCATTTTTATGGGCGAGCTTCGCGATTTTGGCTGCGTTCTCGTAACCGATATGCGGGTTGAGTGCCGTCACGAGCATGAGCGACCGTTCTACGTTGTGTGCGATGACGTCCAAATCCGGTTCGATGCCGACGGCGCAATGCACGTCGAACGAATGTAGACTGTCCGTCAACAGACGGCACGTCTGGAGGAAGTTGTACATGATGACAGGCTTGAACACGTTCAACTCGAAGTTTCCTTGGCTCGCCCCGAATCCGATTGTCGCATCATTGCCGAGCACTTGAGCCGCGACCATCGTCAACGCCTCGCTCTGCGTCGGGTTGACTTTTCCTGGCATAATCGAGCTGCCCGGTTCGTTTTCCGGAATCAAAATCTCGCCGATACCGGCACGCGGACCAGAAGCGAGCCAACGGACGTCGTTGGCGATCTTCATCGCGTCCATGGCGAGTGCTTTCAAGGCACCATGTGTGAATACGAGCTGATCGTGGCTCGTGAGCGCATGGAACTTGTTGACGGCCGTGATGAACTGTTTGCCGGTCTCTTGCGAGATTTTCTCGGCCACAACTTCGCCGAACTGCGGATGGGCGTTGATGCCCGTCCCGACTGCCGTTCCGCCGAGAGCGAGCTCTGTCAACGGTTCGAGCGTACGCTCAATCATCTGTTTCGACAGCTCGAGCATACGGACCCAACCGCTAATCTCTTGACCGAGCGTAACCGGCGTCGCGTCTTGCAAGTGCGTCCGACCGATCTTCACGATGTCCATGAATGACTCGGCTTTCTTCGCGAGCGTCGCGTGGAGCGCCTCGATTGACGGCAACACATGGTCCTCGACTGCTAAGATGGCCGCAATGTGCATCGCCGTCGGATACGTGTCGTTCGAGCTTTGCGACTTGTTGACGTCGTCATTCGGATGGATCGTAAGCGTCTGACCACGCTCCTTCAACTTATCGTTCGCCAAGTGGGCGATGACTTCGTTGACGTTCATGTTCGACTGTGTCCCTGAACCCGTCTGCCAGACGACGAGTGGAAACTCGGCGTCATGTTGCCCAGCGACGATCTCATCGGCGACTTCGGCGATGACGTCGGCTTTCGCTTGCTCCAACACACCGAGCTCAGCGTTGGCAAGTGCGGCACCTTTTTTCAAAATCGCGAAGGCATGCACGACCTCAAGCGGCATTTTTTCCGTCCCGATTTTAAAGTTCTCTAGACTGCGCTGTGTTTGGGCTCCCCATTTGGCTGAAGCCGGAACGTTGATTTCCCCCATCGTGTCCCGTTCGATCCGATATTCCATGAAAATTCCCCCTCTTTTTTTGACTACGCTTTCATTTTAGCGAAACTTTTGCAAAAAAGAAATCATTCCCCTGCAATTGACAAAAAGTCGGGCCCACGCCCGACTTTTAGCCTGTCATCAATGCCCGTTTCGCCACGTCGTGAGCCCGGTTCTCTGCTCGCGGAATCCATTTGATGAACTTATTCGGCAATTCGTCATACAGCGTTAGCGCCTTGACGAACAACGGACGCATCGATTGGTCTTTGAGGAAGCGCTGTTCAAGCGCCCGTACGACCGTCTCGGCGTCTGAATAGAACATAAACGTCGATTCGCCCGTCAGTTCGTGTGCTTGTTCGAGGGCGAACGCGAGCGCGGCGAGCTCCGCCTGAACGCTGGTCAACCCGACGCGTTTGGCGATATACGTGGACACCGTGCCGTCGGTCGTCTTGATCCAGACGCCAAGACCGTTCTCACCCGCCTCCTGGTTCGTCGCCGCATCAAAATAAATGTGAACCAAAGCGATACGCCTCCCAATCGGTCTCAATCGGTGCATGAATATCGATGAGCGAGAGACGTTTCGACAAGAGCGCCACTTCTTCTTGCCCGTCGAGTTTCTTCGCAAACTTCTGATGCGCCTCTTGGAGCGCTTCTTGTCTCACGATGTCGTATAGTGTTTCGACCGTGTCATACGACTGGACAAGAATGGTCGCTGTCTTCGGTCCAATGCCGCGGACACCGGGAATATTATCTGAGGCGTCGCCTTGGAGCGCCTTCACATCGACGAACTGCTCTGGTCGGACGCCGTACGTCGCAACGAACACTTCCCGATTCATGATCATCTCTTCCCCTTTTTTCGGAACGATTTGAAACACGTTCGGGGAAAGCAACTGATGCAAATCGCGGTCTGACGAATACATATACGATTCGCCCGGGAACGCGGTCGCGACGGCCCCAATCAAGTCATCGGCTTCGTACCCGGCGAGCTCAGACTGAAAAATCCCGCGCTCGGTCAACGCTGCCCGCAACTTGACGTAATCGTGGAACAACGGTTCCGGTAAGCCGGTGCGAGTCGCTTTATAGTCCGGAAAGAGGGCGTAACGATGCGTCGTTTCGCGTGGTCCGTCCCAAAAGAAGGCGATATGCGTGAAGTCGTTCGTCCACCCGTCAACTTTTCGAAGTAACCCCTTCAACGTCACATCGGGGTCGAGAGCCCGACGACGCTCTGTGGCAAAATAATAACGTGACAGGAGGTTAAACCCGTCGACCAACATCAATTTCATCATGCATTCACCTCACAAGCTTGTAATCCGCGCGTGAGCGCGTCCCGGTCGAGATTCTTTCCAATCCAGACGAAGACGGAACGCGAGTCGTCGCTCGGTTCGTTCGCGAACGTCGCCCCCATCAGTTGATTCGTCGCTTGGACGACGAATTTTGATGTTTCTCCGTCTAAACGGACAATCGCCTTCAAGCGATAGACATCATCTTCATAGTGCATGAGCACTTCTCGGACGTATTGAGTGACGCGTTCCCGTTTGAGCGGCACGTCCGTCGTGAGCGTGATGGCCCGAAGTGATGAGACCGAGGAGTGCCCGGCCGTCAGTTGCCCGAGGAGCTGTTCGTCGATTCGTGAGAGCTGGAACGTATTCTCCGTCAAGTCATAGTCGCCGACCGTCTGAACCGTCTCGATGACTCGAACGGTCGGATTCAGCGCATTAATCCGCTCATGCGCCTGTTCGAGCGCATCCGCATCGACGAGGTCGACTTTATTCAACAAAATTACGTCCGCATAGGCGATTTGATGAATTCCTTCAATAAATAGCTCACGGTCCAGTTGACTGGCATCGACGACCGTCAAAATCGCCGTCAACTTGAAGCGCGTGCGCAAGTAGTCGTCATAATAAATCGTCTGAATGATCGGTGCCGGGTCGGCCACACCGGTCGTCTCGATGACGATGCGGTCGAACGTATCCTTTGATGCGAGCTGATAGAACGTCTTGCTTAAATCGCTTTGAATCGAGCAACAGATGCAACCGTTCGACAACTCGATCTGCTCTTGGTCCATCTTGACAATCAACTGTTCGTCGATATTCACCGACCCGAGCTCGTTGACGATGACGAGCAGCCGCTCGTCCGTCGCTTCTAGCAAGCGATTCATATAGGTCGTTTTTCCGGCGCCTAAAAAACCGGTCACCAATTGCACGGGAATCATGTACTGCACCTCACCTTATAAATTTTCGTGAACTCGCGCCCATTTCTCATAGCGCGCATCCAGCAAGTCAATCAAATGAAGCATCCACGCTTCTGTCGTGACCGGTAACACGCTCGAGCCCCACTCGCGCTTGCCGTGGTGGGATAAAATCATATGCCAAATCCGATGATGGGCGTCGAGCGACAACGTGACGCTTGCGGCCTGTTGACTCTTCTCGAACAACAGTCCGCCGTACGGCATATGTCCGATCAAGCTTCCCATCGGATTGATCGAGATGCCGGTCGTCTCACTCGTACCGTTAACCGAGAACAGTTGCTCGAACCGTTTCGGGGACGACAGCAAGTGACTGTACTCGAACAACTTGCCGATATCATGGAATAAAATCCCGAGCGCGAGTTCGTCCCAACGGAGCGGCTCCTTCAATTCCGCGATGGCCTCGCAGGCCGCATAGAGCGACTCGAACGTGCCCCGGAACGCCTGTTCAACTTTTACACCGTTCATCGTATTCCATACGTCTACTTTGTGCAACTGCTCGGCTTCTTTGATGACCCGGAACGCCATCGCCAAATGGTCGTCCTGTTCTTGGATGCGATAACCGAGTCGAAGCATACAAACCGTGTGCTTCAAGAGGCCGCCGACATAGTTATGATGATGATACAGTGCAGCCGGAGCGAGAACGAAATCGTCCCAATAGCGGTCGAGCAGTGACATCGCAATCGCTTGATAGTCAGGCGAGAGCGTCGACAGAATCGCGAACAGCTCGTCGGCGTATTGTTCCATCGTCTCGTCTCCAGGAAGACCTGGCAACAATGAGACGGCCTCGTCCCGGGCAATCGGTTTGGCCCGGTCGATTGTGATTGACTTGGCGCCGTCCGGTTTCGGATAGACGTCGATTTTCCCTTCAAGCTCGATCACACCAGACTCGTAAATCGGTAACAACTGCTCTTCGTTGCCGCGCAACCATTGCTTGGCACGGATGAGTCCGCTCGATGTCGTCAAATTCAGTTGCAGCCATTTGGCACCCGATTTGCCTTCTCTCACTTCGACTGTACTGACGAGCGCTTTCGTCTGGACCGGTGTCCCGTCCGTAAGGTCAGTCAATCGCGTCGACGCTTTTTCGACGGTCGGGAGTTGAAACCGCGTCCGGTCGAAGCCGCTCCCCGTGATCGGATCAATCTGTTGGTAATAATTCATATACAATCCCCTCCTTCTTCTCTTTGCCCATTGTATCGTGTTTTCCACTTCGAGGCGAACATACTTTCGTTATAGGTCATGAAGTTTCCTAAATTATATTGAAAGCGCTTACTAGAATTGATACGATAAAGATAGCTAGATAAAGGGGGAACTCACATGATTTCATTGGTAGATACGTACGAACGATTGATCGCAACAGGGGAAGCGACACGTTACGCCACTACGCATTCAACAATCGCCAGCATTTTACAGGCATCGACTTGCCCGGTCTCACATCACGAACTCGTCGCGGCGGTCTCAGGACATGCCGGCAACCCATATACGCCGGACCAGCTCGTCGACTCGGTCATCGAGCATGAGATGAAAGGCGCGATGGCCGTCCTCGTCGTTGCCGGCTATCCGATTCAAACACCGCTCGCCAAGGCCGTCGTCTTATCGGCATTCGCCCGGACGAACCGGATGAATATCGAGAAGCTGAAAGAACTTGGTCATGCCGACCTACTCGTTCGCATCCAGTCGGCCGAACGGTCATGGAAACGAACGTATACACACTTATACCGCTCGGCACCGAGCCAGCTCTGTGACCAACTCGACTCACTCCTCGGCGGTTGTGCCGTCCATCGTGTGCTCGAAGCCATCGATTTCGATTCGAACGTAAAAACGGCATAAAAAAAGAGCGGTCCCCGGGCCGCTTCTTTTTTTATGCCGTTCATTAGCCTTCTGTCACTTCAACCGCTTCCGGTTCGAACAATGTGACGTTCCGTGCTGGTGAGAACGTTGAAATCGCATGTTTATAAATCAACTGTTGGCGCCCTTCCGATTCGACGATGACCGTGAAGTTGTCAAACGATTTAATGACTCCCCGAATTTGAAACCCGCTGACTAAAAACACGGTCGTCGGCACCATTTCTTTACGTAATTGATTCAAAAAATGGTCTTGAATGTTATAGCTAGCCTTCATGTTGCATTCCCCCTAGTCTATGTCTCTTTGAAATAATCGGAATTTTCGAAAAAACTCCTCAACTTCATCATAAATATTTTGATACGATAGTTCAAATGATTTTCGTCCCATATCGACCCAAATCCCATTAAATTGATGACGGAACCATGTCAATTGACGTTTTGCGAACTTGCGCGTGTGCTGTTTGAGCGTCTCGCTCATCTGCTCTCGGGTCATCAATCCATCAAGATACGGAACGACTTCCTTGTAACCGATGGCGCGCATCGCTTGCGTGTCCCGGTAACCAGCCGCGAGCAAGCGCTCGACTTCCTCGATGAGGCCCGCTTCGAGCATCAAGTCGACACGATGGTTGATGCGCGAGTAGAGCACGTCCCGGTCCGCATGCAAGATGAACAGTTTATAGGCGTAATGTTCCGACGGGAGGCTGTCCATCGCCTGGGCGTCGCCTTGGAGCGCGACTTCAAGGGCCCGGATGACGCGGCGGACGTTATTCGGATGAATGCTCTCGGCCCGTTTTGGATCGAGCGATTGCAGACGCGCATGCAGCGCCTCAGGTCCATCCGTCTCAGCTTCTAACTCGAGCGCTTCTCGCAATTCGTGATTGACCGGTCGTTCTGTGAACTCATAGTCATAGAGAATCGCACGGATGTAGAGACCTGTCCCGCCGACCAGAATCGGCAATTTTCCGCGCGCATAAATATCATCGATCGCCGCCCGGGCCAACTTTTGGAAAGTGGCGACGCTCATCGCCTCGTCCGGGTCGCATATATCAATCAAATGATGCGGAACCCCTTCCGCCTCCTCGACCGTCACTTTTGCCGAACCGATATCCATCCCGCGGTACACTTGGACCGAGTCGCCCGATACGATTTCACCGTTGAACACTTTGGCGAGCTCAATCCCTGTCTTCGTCTTTCCGACAGCCGTCGGTCCGACGAGGACGATGACTGGTGTCTTTTCCATCCTTGTCACTCCTCAAACGAAAGACCGTCCCTTAAAGGAAACGGCCCGTTAAATTCTTCTTTTAATTGTATCATCAAACACGACCGCAAACAGCATCCATCCACATAATAATAGTCCCATCAGTAAAATTAAGCCGTCACTCATCCGAGGTCGCCTCCTTTACGTATTTCATTCCCACTTTTCACATTTTAGACACAAATGAATGCGCAAAAAAAACGACGCTCCCAAAGGAGCATCGTTCATTGTGTCACTTCTACTAAACGACGCTGGCGCCACATCGTCAACCCAAAATAAAGGATCGCGGTGCCGCTCGCGGCCCACCACATCACGCCATAGAGCGGCGTCATCAAATTCGCGAGACCGAACAGTGCCGGAATAATCAAGGTCAACCAGGCGAGCACGAATGCGACCCGGGCCGTCAAGCCGTCAATCTGCCGCCCTAGGCCCATCCCCATGAAGAAGAGTCCCCACAAGAGCGACCAGAACAACCACGTGACTGCTCCCATCACATCGCCCGTCGTGAATGCGATCACCGCATAGAAGACGGCCGAAATCGATACAAAGAGCGAGAACCATCCGACGCCCCGACCGTCCAAATCGAACAGGAACGTCACACCGACGTACAAATAGGTGAACGCGAACAAGTAGATGCTCGCATATCCAAACATCTCCGCCGAACTCGCCCCGATGACGAGCCACGTCGCGATGAACGTCTGCAACAGGCCTGTGAACAGACTAAACACACCCGCACTCTTGACGTCCACTTTTCCAAACAAAACGAGGCTGTTGATGAACAGTGCCACGCCTCCAAATAATAAACTGATATTCCCCACACTCATTGCTCCTTCATACAGATGTCTGACGTCTAATTTTATCTACGTCCACTGTAACTTGAATTCGCTTTCAGTGCAAGTGGAGAAATGGACGTTCACGGACTCGACAAACGTCACTCGTTTTCGAGCGTTTGAATCGCTTCATCGATTCGTTCCTGTTCGTCTTCCGTGAATGTCGGAAACTGGGGATCGATGTCCTCTAGAACGTCAATCATAATCGTCGAGACGATATAACGGGCGTACCAGTCATCATCTGCCGGGAGCACAAACCAAGGTGCATGTTTTGACGCCGTGTTCGATAACATATCCTCAAAGATATCTTGGTAATCGTCCCAATGCTTTCGTTCTTCGACATCATTGAACGAGAACTCCCAATTCTTGCTTGGGTCTTTCAGTCGTTCGAGCAAACGATCGCGCTGGACTTCTTTTGAGACGTTAAAGAAAAATTTGATGACCTTAAACCCGTTCTCATCTAAATATTGTTCAAAGTCATTGATTTGGCGATAGCGGACTTTCCATACCGATTCTTTATCCTCCTCATCCGGAATGACCTCTTCTCCGAGCAAATCATGGACGCGCGGGGCAATCACTTCCTCATAATGGGAGCGGTTCAAAATACCGACTTGGCCTCGCTCCGGCATGAGGTCATGCATCCGCCATAGATAGTCATGTTTCTTTTCCGTATCCGATGGTTTTTGGAACGCGTTCGTCTTCAACCCTTGCGCGTTCAGATTGGAAAAGATATAACTGATTGCCTCATCTTTACCGCCCGCATCGAGCGCCTGTAAGACGACGACGACACCTTTTTTGGCTTCGGCATATAGTTTCCAATGCAACTCTTTCAATCTTTCGACGCTCTCCGGAATCAGCTCGTTTTGCAACGTCTCGTCCGATGGGCGGTCCTTGATCGTGGTTGGGTAATCGTCCAGACGAATCCCGTTTTTATGGTCAATGCGAAATGATTGAATGTCCATATATCCTCCTTGATTGCGACAAATTTTACGTACAATCCGTATTTACCCTATTCTTTCAAAAAATAGCGACAAAAAAATCCTTTCCGCCGAAGCGAAAAGGATTGAATCACGTTTAGTTGATGCCGACCGCATCGAACGATTTCGCCGCTGCGACTGCTTGCGTGCTCGTCGCACCGTGCAAGTCTTTGGCCGATTGAACGACCGCTTGACGTAGGCTTGAGAAGTTCGAAGTCGGTGTCAAGTAGACGGTGAGGGCACGGTAGTAGATGTCCCCCATCTCCATGACGCCGATACCTTGGACCGATACGCCGTAGTGTGAACCGCCGCTCGCCAAGAGGTAAGCTGCTTTGTTGACGATTCCCGAGTTGATGTGGACGCCGCCGTTATCTTGTGTCCCTGTGTAACGGACCGAGTAGTGATCTGGGTCACCGTTGGCCGCTGGATTGGACATTGACCGAAGACCGTCACCGGCGATGCCAGGCGTATAGATGTCTTCCCCGACCAACCAGTCGAAGTTCGAGCCGACGCTATACTCCGCGACCGTACCGAAGATATCGGATACCGCCTCGTTGATGGCGCCCGATTCGTTCTGATAAATTAAACCGGCCGTATATTCTGTGACCGCGTGTGATAATTCGTGAGCGACGACGTCAAGTGCGCCAGAGAGGTACGTGAACGTTTGCCCGTCACCGTCACCGTACACCATCTTGCTGCCATCCCAGAACGCGTTGTTGTAACTGCGGCTATAGTGGACCGTTGAGTTAAGGGCCGCGCCGTTGTTATCGTAACTGTTGCGTCCATAAGTATTCTTGAAGAAGTCATATGTCTTCGTCGCATTGACATGGGCGCTGACCGCTGCCCGGTCATACGTCGTGTTCAAGACGTTATCGACATCGGCCCAAAGTGATCCTGGAAGCGTCGTCCGGTTTTTCGCATCATACGTATAGATGCCTTTACCGCGTGTCGAGTCCTGGAGATAGTAATATGAACCGCTCTTCGTCGTCTTGAACGTTTGGCTCTGGCCAAGGACGTCGATTCCCGTGCCCGTATACGTCGTACCCGTGACACCGTTCGTCGGTTTGGCGTGTGCCAATTGGTTGTACTTGTTCAATACTTTCCCGCTTGCCGCATCGATGAAGTACGTCCAGCGTGACGGCTCATCCGCATCAAGAATCGTCCCGGTCACTTCATACGCATAGACCGCCTCTTCCCCGTTCGGATAGACGACGAGTTCCGCTGCCGGCTCAAGCTCGTATGCGCCTTTGTGGCCGACAAGCTCTTTATAACGAGCGACCGCTTTTTGTTCGTTCAGTTTGATCGATTTATGTAATCCTTTGAGTTGTTTCGTGTCATCGACGACCGTTTTCAATTGGCCATCGTTATCGACGACACCGACGACGATTCCACCGAAGACCGGCACTCCGTCAACCGTCTGTTGTAATTTGACCACTTGTCCGACTTTGTCACGCTTCGATTCGAGCGTTTTGAATTCGCCTTTCGCTTTCGCATACTCTTTGACGATTGTCGTCGGAGCCTCGTTCGATGGTTTCGTCAACGTGCCCGACTTGAGCTCCGCCGCGCCGACAAGTTGCGGCACGAGCAAGACGCCTGCGATGAGTGATGTAGATAAAACTTTTTTCATGTGTGTTTCCCTCCTTATGTGGTGTCTCCTACTTTACATAGTTTCCCACATTTAATGTATCCAACTTTTTAATTATTTTGACAATTCAAATTATTAAGACATTTGGACTAACCCATCATTTCTCTAGTCGTATCAGCCGTAACAAAAAAAGCGTCACCGGGGAAGGTGACGCCAGTCATCAATAGACATCTTTTTGTGTGAAATGGTAGAACGCATACGCGAGAGCCGCTAGCGACCAGACGAATATGACGATGAGCGAGAACGGTAATGTCATCCCCTCGATCGGTGGGGCTTGCCCCTCGAGATAGGTATGAAGACCGAAGTTGACGTTCACCAAATATTTCGAGCTGTCCCAATTCGACCCGAGCGACGTGAGGAGCGGTCCTGAAATCAGGACGGCCATCATGATCCCAATCCCAGTCGCCGTATTTTTGACGATGACTGAGATCATGAGTGCGATTGTCCCGACGGCCGCGACGACGAACCAGGATAGGCCGACTGACATGAGCAAATATTGCCACATCGGCAGCGTATGGACGAAGTCGGTCGAGAACGTCCCGGTCGCCGAGGCTTGGAACCCAGTCAAAATCGGCGCGGTCCATCCGTCCCAACCGAGCACGATGCCAGAGATGACATAACTGACGAGTGCCGTGATGAAGATAAGAATCGACGTATACAGCAGCGTCGTCATCCATTTAGCAAGCAAAATCTTAAAGCGCCGGACCGGGCGGGACAACAGCGTCTTGATTGTGCCATCATTATGCTCACCGCTGACGATATCGGCCATCAGGACGATGATGAAGAGTGGGAGCACGAGCGTCGTCCCTTGCGAGAAGAAGACACGCATGAACGTCGGCGCCCCAGGATAGTTCGGGTTAATATCATTATCTAAGTAATATTGATTCTGTTGGACCTGGAATTCCAAAATTTGACGGAACTCATCCTGAACGTTCGCCGAGGCGAGCCGGTTTTGCGTATCAACGATCTCTTGCTGTAAATCGACACGCCAGTCGATCGTTCCTTGTTCTTCCCGTTGTTTCTCGATCTGCCGGTAGTTGGCATACGTGAACATCGAGACGAGCACGATGAGAATGGTCGACACGACGAGAAGCCGACGTTTCTTATGAATCTTTAAGACTTCGTTCCGAATGAGGCCAAGGATTGACGGATTAGACAATATGGTCACCCCCGGTCAATGAGATAAACAATTCTTCTAGCGTCTGGACGCGTCGTTCGAGACCGAACACGTCGACGCCTCGATCGAGCAAGTAGCGATTCAATCGGGCCGTATCTTCCAGATTCATCGAGACCCGAATCGTCCGTTCATCGACAACGTCGGCGTGATCAATCGACTCGAATCCGCGGATGATCGGCAAGACTTCAAAACTGTCGGCCACGTGGACATCGACCGTCGACGCCAACTCATGAATCAGCTCCTCGACCGTTCCGACTTTCACGATTTTCCCGCGCGACATGATGGCGACGCGGTCCGCGAGCAGTTCAATCTCGGCCAAGATGTGGCTCGAGACGAGGACGCTCAATCCTGTCTCTTCAACGAGACGGCGGATGAAGAGTCGAAGGTCACGAATCCCCATCGGGTCGAGCCCGTTCGTCGGCTCATCGAGAATCAAGACACGGGGATTGTTCAACATGGCCTGAGCGATGCCGAGCCGTTGCCGCATCCCGAGCGAGTAGGTCTTCACTTTATCATCGATTCGTGCCGTCAAATCGACGAGATCGATCACTTCTTGAATCCGGGCCTCATCGACACCGGGCAACATCCGCGCGAAGGCGTTCAAGTTCTCACGCCCGCTCATGAACTTGTACAGTTCCGGATTCTCAACGATGGCGCCGATTTGATTCATCGCCTGAACGAATTGACGTTCGACGCTGAACCCACAAATCGAGACGGTCCCGTTCGTCGGCTTAATCAATCCGACAATCATCCGAATCGTCGTCGTTTTACCTGCCCCGTTCGGTCCTAAGAAGCCGAACACTTCACCGGGGAACACATCGAACGAGATGTCATCGATGATTGTTTTTTTACCGATTACTTTTGTCAAATGGTCTATCTTCAATGTTGGTTGCATCATCTCACCTCTCCTACATTCTATCGGACTCGATCGCATCTGTCCTATTCGAACATTCACATAGGGCAGGTTCACACTTATTTGATATGATAGTTCTATAGAAAGTGAGGTCATCACATGAAAAATGGGAAATGGTATACGTTTTTAATCGGTTCTGTCTTCTTGACGGGCATCGCCCTATACGGTTTATGGATCGGTTACCAAGATATCGTCAATCCGCCGGAACGGACACTCTCGGTCAGCGAAGATACGAGACCCGAACCGGTCGGTGATGTTTACGTCGCACTCGGAGATTCATTGACACGCGGGGTCGGCTCTACATCAGGTGCGGGCTACGTCCAACCGGTCGGTGAAGCGCTCGAAGAGAATGATATCCGTACGCAGAATCTGGCCGTCTCCGGCGCCCGGACGGAAGACTTATTGGCGCAGCTCGAACAACCTGAAGTAAGACGCACAATTGAGAACGCCCGCTATATCACGCTCACGATCGGCGGCAACGACTTGTTCAACCGCGGCGAGAACGTCGACAATTTCGAATCGGTCGATATCGAGCAAGTCGTGACCGATGCGAAGACGAACTTGAATGATATCTTCGAACAAGTTCGCGGATTGAACGATACGGCGCAAATCGTCTATATCGCGCTCTATAACCCGTTCCAAGAGAACGAGAACGGTGAGGCGTTCAATCAATTGATTCTCGACTGGAACGCCTCCGCGGCCACGTTCGGCAACGCGCAACGCATCGATGTGATCGATCCGTTCGCTTACGTCTCGGACGTTGGCCGTGACCTTGCGACCGACCAGTTCCATCCGAGCGACCGGACATATGAGAAGTTAGCCGAGGACGTATTGTTCATCCTCGAATAAGCAACATGGCCTGATCGTCGCGATCAGGCCATTTTTCATCGTTCATATTTGACGAGCCAGCTCTCCCCGTCGCGTGTCATCATCGTCCCGAACCAGCCTGCCTTCAATAAGGCGACTTGTTGCTCCGTCTCGCCCATATCGAGCCACGTCGTGTCACCAGTCGGGCGCCAGTCGCTGTGCAGTTCCTTCATAAAAATGTAGCGCAGCTTTCCGCCATATTTCGGTTTGAGGGCACCGATGCGAAGGCCGAGGGCGAACTTGTCCTTCAGGCTCGGGATATTGAAAGGCGCCACGGTCGCACAGACGAGGTCGAACCGACTGCCATGTTCAAGCTCTTTCATGAGGAGCCTACCGAGATGTTGTTGCAGACCGTAGCCGCGGTAGTCCGGATGGACGTTCGTCACTTCTTGATACAAGATGCGGTCGAGCGCATCAAGCGGATAACCGATGTCGTATCCTAGATGCTCTTCGTCGAGCGGCGGGATCAGGAGCGCGCGGAATGCGATCAACGTGCCCTCGTGGTACGCCCCAATCAATGTGCGGTCGGTCAACAGCTTTACGAACTCCTCAGTCGTGAGGGACTGGTACTGGCTTCCTTCCGTCAATGTGGCCATGACGGCCTGTTGCACCGCCTCGACTTGTGCGAGCTCTGTCATCGTCAAATAGTTGACCTCGATGTCGAGGCCGTTACACTCACTGCGCCACATGGTCGACCCCTCCGATGACATACGTCGCCGTCGTCAGCCGTGACAAGACGGCCTCATCGACGTCGACACCGAGACCTGGCTCATCGGACAGGCGGATGAACGGCAAATCGTACATCAAGTTGCCGATGTCTTCGGCGAAACGAAGGGGACCTGTCAACTCGACCGATTGGACGATTTTACTCGAGAAGGCGACATGAAAGCCTGCACTCGAGGCGACCGACGACTCGACCATCGACCCGATTTGACACTCGATGCCCGACATTTCGGCCATATGCACGAGTTTTTTCGCCGGGTAGATGCCGCCACACTTCATCAGTTTGATGTTCACTTTGTGGGCGGCCTGCATCATCGTCAACCGACGCATCTCCGTCATGCCGCGCACGCCTTCATCAATCATGAGTGGCACCGAGATTTTCCCTTTCACTTCGACCATTCCTTCAAAATCGTCAGCCTTGACCGGCTGTTCGACCCAATCGATGTGGAATGGCTCAAGCTGCTGCATCGCTTGGAGTGTCTTAGCGGCATTCACCCAGCCCTGATTGACGTCGACCCGAATCGGCACGTTTGGACCGACGGCACGCCGGACCGCCTCGACACGGCGTACGTCCGAGGCGACGTCGACGCCGACTTTCATCTTGACGGCCGTGTACCCTTGTTCGATCTGTTCGCGAGCCTCGGCCGCCATCGCCTCCGGCTCGCCGATACTGAGGACGTGCGTGACCGGAAAGGCGTCGTGATAACGGCCACCGAGCAGATCATACACCGGAAGCCCGAGCTTTTTCCCGACGACGTCATGACAGGCGATATCGAGCGCCGCCTTCGCCGCCGGCACGTCACGGATGGCCCGGTCCATCACGTCGTGAATCCGTTCCATCTGCATCGGGTTTTCGCCGATTAAAAGCGGTCCGAGCACATGTCGAATCACACTAATTGTACTATCGAGCGATTCGCCCGTGACGTGTTCATCGGCGACGGCCTCTCCATAGCCGACGTGACCACATTCGGTCGTCAATTTTACAATCACTGACGGCATGTCGTCATAACGATGGTAACTGACGATGAACGGTACTTTTAACGGTAAACGAATCGCAAACAGTTCGATTTTCTCTATTCTCATATCCATTCTCCTTTACTTCTTACGTGTCATTAGCTATATTGTCGTTAAATAGTCGTTAAATTGCAAGGAGGAGTTTTGATGTCAATCCATATCGCCATCGTCGGATCGCACGAATTCGTGGAGACGATTCGCTCGCTCGGTTCACCAGAGGGCGTCCGGTTCGCCTATCATCCGTATGAGCATCCGCACGAAGCGGCGAACATCGCTCAAACGCTCGGCTCGTTCGACGGCGTCTTTTTTTCCGGCTCATTCCCGTTCGCCTATGCGACCCCTCATCTTACCCACGTGGCGGCACATCACGTCGTCCAAGACGAGACTGTCCTCTTGACGACGCTTTTATATGCGACGCTCACCCACTCCGTGTCGCTCAATCAAGTATCAATCGATTTGGTCGAACCGAGACGACTGACGTCGATTCTCGACTCGTTCCCGAACGAACGGGTCGCCCCCACCGTCATGCGCATCAGTCCTGATCTCGCATTCGAGGACGTCATCGCCTTTCATACCAGTCACCAAGGCAAACAAACGAATCTGGCCATCACGAGCATCGAGCGGGTACATCATGAGCTCGTTCGTGCCGGGTTCAACAGTCAACTGATGATTGAGCCGACAGTGACCGTCAGGCACCATCTCGAACAGTTAATTCAACAAGTTCGGCAACAGTTGGCCGATGCCGCCCAGTTCGCCATCATCCGCTACGACACGGACGATATGATGTTGCGTGACCATCTCGCCTCAGTCCGGTATCTGGGTGGACATCTCGAGTCCGCGGAGGACCATCACATCACGGTATTGACGACCAAAGGTGAAGTGCTGAACGCGTTCGAAGAAGATACGCTCGCACCGAACGGGACGTACCGCATTGGAATCGGCTACGGGACAGACTATCAACAGGCGGACGAGCATGCTCAAATTGCCTTGTCTGCCGCAAGTAAAGAGCGCATCCGCATCGTCGATGATTCCAAACGATTATCGTTCCCGACCCGTGATGCGCACATCCCGTATCGCGTGACGGAACAACTTGCCTTCGACTTCATCAAACAAGCCGGAGTCAGCCCCGTCAATATTGGGAAGATTTTGCAGTTCGCCAAACGAAAACACGAGTTCACGGCAAAAGAGTTGACCGACTATCTCGACGTGACGCGACGGACGACGGAACGACTCATCAAAAAACTTCATGGCGCCGGCATCGTCGATGTGATCGGCGAAGAGATGAGCTATGGCCAAGGCCGGCCTCGCGCCGTCTATAAATTCAATTTCCCGACCTCATGAGGCCGGGAAATTTTTTATTGGGCAGCTTGTTGTTCAATTGGTGGCTCTGCACTCAACACAGCAATCCGTTCAATCGTGAAACCTGTGAACGCATAGATGATTGAAATGACCGGAACGACAAAGTTTAGAATGGCGTATGGCGCATATTCGAACGCCCCGACGCCGAGTGTCCCGAGAATGAACACGCCGCACGTATTCCACGGGATGAAGACCGACGTGAGCGTGCCGCCATCTTCAAGCGCTCGCGACAAGTTCTTCGAATGAAGTCCCATCTTCTCGTAGGCACTGGCGAACATGCGTGACGGCACGACGATTGAGATGTATTGTTCGGAACATGATGCGTTCGTCGCGAACGCCGCTAAAATCGTCGAAGCGACCATTGAACCTGCCGTCTTCGCCAGTTTGACGATTTGATTCATGATGGACTGAAGCATGCCCGAGTATTCCAAGATGCCCCCAAACGTCATCGCGACAATCGTCATCGAGACGGTATACATCATCGCATCGAGACCACCCCGACTGAACAAGTTATCGACCAACTCATTGCCGGTCTCGATCACATATCCACTTTGGAGCGCGCCGACACTATCTGAGAGCGAGCCACCCTGGACGATGACTTGCGCCAAAAAGCCAAGGGCGATGCCGACGACGAGTGCTGGAATGGCCGGCACTTTTTTCGCGACGAGTGCGATGACGGCCAGCGGGATCACTAACAACCATGGTGAGATGACGAAACTGTCTTGCAAAATATCAAGCGTCTGGACGATTTCCGACGAATCCGTCGTCGTCTCGCTGAAGCGGCGGCCGAGCCACCAATACGCGCCAAGCGCAATGATAAGGCCCGGGATAGTCGTATAGAGCATGTGACGGATATGGACGAATAGGTCCGTATGCGTCAAACCGGCCGCCAAATTCGTCGTATCCGACAGCGGCGACATCTTGTCCCCAAAATAAGCGCCAGAAATGACTGCTCCGGCGACCATCGGTGCTGGTATCCCCATACTTAGCCCGATGCCCATCCCGGCGACGCCGATCGTCCCCATCGTCGACCATGAACTGCCGATGGAGAGCGCGACGACCGCACAGATGATACAAATCGTCACGAGGAAATAGGCCGGTGAGATAATCGTCAACCCATAATAAATCATCGTCGCGACGACGCCTCCCCCAATCCACGCCCCAATCGTCAAGCCGACCAAAATGATGATGACGACCGCCGGCAAAGCGAGTCGAATCCCTTTGTACATCATCTCTTCAATTTCTTTCCACTTATAGCCGTGTCGCCAGGCGACGAGTGCCGCCACCGCAGTCCCGATGATGAGCGGGATGTGTGGGCCTTGTTTTAATTGGACGATGGCTACGAGCATGACCCCGATCATGACAAGTAGCGGCAATACTGCCCAGCGAAGCTTCATGTCTACCTTGTTCCCCTGTTGTTCCATGTGTCTTCCTCCCCGATAGCGAAAGATTCTGAATTGTCGTTATATTGTCGCTAATAAGATGATGATAACGCTTACATTCGAGGAAGGCAATAAAAAAATGAACGGAAGCGCAATCGCCTCGTTCATTTCGTCAATCATGTAGCGTGTACGGCCCGTCGCAACGTATCGGCGAGCAGGGCGGCCGCTTCCGGTAATACGTCACGATCGAACGTCATCTGTGGATGGTGAAGCCCTGGCGTCAAGTTGGCCCCGATTCCAATCATCGTCGCATCAAGTCCCGGCTGTTCGACCGTATAAAAATGAAAATCATCGCTACCTGACGTGATGATGCGATCGACGAGCGCATCATCCCCGAACCGCTGACTAATCGCTTCAGCCGCATGTCGGCTCGAACGCTCGCCAATCAAGGCGCCTGGTGTGAAATCTTGCCACTCCCAGTCGATCGTCACTCCATGTAGGACTGCAATCTGGTGCAACATCGTCTCGACGCGGTCGCGCAGCTCAAGCAGTTCCTTGTTCTGTTGGGCCCGGACGTCAATCGAGAATGTCGCATTGCCCGGAATGATGTTCAAATTCTCACTCCCAGCTTGGACACCCGTCAGTTTGACCGAATGCGGCTCAAACGGCGACAAATAGATGCTCTTGAGCATCTGTTGAATCGTGAAGATGACGTCTAACGCGTTCTGACCTTGATGCGGCCGCGCGCCATGAGCATCGTCCCCGTTGATCCTGCCTTTCAAGAAGAATGCGGCCCCGTGTTGAATCGCAGCCGCATATTGACCGCGTTGCAGTTCCTCGAGCGGACGCAAATGAATGCCGTACAGCTGACTGACGTCTTTTAACGCCCCGTGTCGAATCATCGCGAGCGACCCGTTCCCTTGTTCTTCGGCCGGTTGGAAAATAAACCGGACCCGTTTCGGCAAGTGTTCGTGTCGCAACTCATCAAGTGCACCGAGCACCATGCTGATATTGGCATCGTGGCCACATGAATGGTTGGCTTGGAACGTCCCGTCAACTTGTTGCCATAACGCGTCGATGTCGGCTCGGACAGCGATGACATCGTGTCCCTCACCAATCTCGGCGATGGTGCCGGTGACGTCGGCAAACGTTTCGTGACGGACTTGCCATGACGTCAAGATGTCGGCAATCGTCTTCGTCGTCTCGAATTCTTTCCAGCTCACTTCGGGATGGGCATGAAAATGCTCAAACCAGTTCAATACGTTCGTCATGATCGATCCCCCATATGTACTTATATTTTTTTGACCCCTTTAATCAATACCCATTGCAACGGCAATCGGGCCCACGTCACCCATTTCGGGAGCGGCATCTTGCCGAGTTTCGACGGTTTGAGCGCCATATTGATATTGGCCGGGAAGACGGCAATCAAAAATGCCGGTAACGTTCCCTTCACGAACCGTGTCCCTTTGTTCGTGAGCAACAGTGCGCCATAGACGACTTCGATGACCCCGCTCGCCTGAACCATGAACCGTTTGAACGGCCATGATTTCGGAATGATCGACATGAACGCCCGTTCTTGAACGAAGTGCATGATGCCGGCTCCTAAAAATAAAACCCCGTATAGTGTGCGAATCAATGGAATCCCCTCCTTTTTTCTAAGCATAACAAAAAAGATGGGCTACGTGCCCATCTTTACAATGCATCCCCATTCGCATTTTGAATCTCGACATCGACCGTCTCGGTCTTGCCGTCACGAACGTATTCGATTGTGACCGTTCCGTCCGTATCGCGAATCAATTCACTCCGAAGGTCGATGAACGACGAGACGGCTTGATCATTGATTTTCACGATGACGTCGCGCGCTTCAAGTCCGGCCCGTGCGGCCGAGCTGTTCGCTTGCACTTCCACGACGATTGTACCGGCTGTCACCGACTCCGGCAAGTTGATTTGCTCGGTCAAGTACCCTGGTGGGAACTCAGACACGTCTCGGAGCGACACACCAAGCGACGGATGATTCACTTCGCCCGTCTGCTCGATTTGATTGATGAGCGGCAAAGCGATATCGACTGGAATCGAGAAGCCGACCCCTTCCACCGAATCGGTCGCAATTTTCATCGAGTTGATTCCGATCAATTGGCCCGATTCGTTAATCAAGGCACCACCGGAGTTACCCGGGTTGATGGCAGCATCCGTCTGGATGACCTCGGCATTGAAATCGGCTTGTCCGTTCTCATCCGTATCGACCGGCACGAGACGGGACGTCGACGAGACGACCCCGCGCGTCACCGAGTTCTCAAACTGGCCAAGCGGATTGCCGATCGCTATGACAGTCTGTCCAGGCTTCAGTTCACTCGACTTCCCGATCGTGATGACGGATGAGACTTTGTCCGCATCGACTTCGAGCACCGCCAAGTCGTACGTGGCGTCACTGCCCATCAACTTGGCGTCCGCTGTCGATCCGTCATTGAATGTTACAGTCAAACGGTCAGCACCGTTGACGACGTGATGGTTCGTGACGATGTAAGCCGAGTCACCGTCTTTCTTATAGATGACACCCGAGCCGACACCAGCTTCGACCGATTCATTCGATAATCCGTTCGAAGCGAAATTGTTTACCGTCACGACGGCAGGTTGTGCGGTCGCGACCGCATCGGTGACCGAGCTGTCCGCCGTCGTCGATGTCGTCTGGACCGGTGACCCTTCCGACGTCACGTTCGTATCAGACACGTTCGTTGGGACTTGATCGATGAACGGGAAGGCGATGGCCCCAGTCAAGACAGCACCGATTACCCCACCGACAAACCCAGGGAACATCCGACCGACGAATGAAGGTCGGGCCGGTTGTGTTGCGCGCGACGGCTCTTGTCGTTGTTCGGACGAGCCAAGCTCGGTGTCGAGCCAATCCTCGCGGCGATTTGGTTCATTTGAATCTGTTGGACGATCGTTGCGTTCCATGTGTAATCATCTCCTATATGATGTTTCCTCTTTTGTTCTACCCTTAGTATAAGAGGCATAGTCATCGTTGTGCGGAAATGAGACATCGATTACAAGATTCTTCACAATTTGCGTCAATTGGGTCAGACGATAACGTTTTTTAACGTCCCGAGTCCCGTGATGCTCACTTCGATTGTGTCCCCGGATTGGAGATAGACGGGCGGTTTCATCCCATGGCCGACCCCCGCCGGCGTACCGGTGGCGATGATATCACCAGCTTCTAGCGTCATCCCTTTCGACAACGTCCGAATCAACTCTTCAATTGGACGAATCATGTCTGCTGTCGACCCGTTTTGGCGTGTCTCACCGTTCACGACCGTTTGAATCGCAAGTGGAAACGAGAGCTCATCCGGTGTGACGATATACGGTCCGAGCGGACAGAACGTGTCGAAGGATTTACCGCGGAAAAATTGGACGTGCTGTTTTTGAACGTCCCGGGCCGTGATATCGTTCAGAATTGTATATCCGAAAATATGGGCGTCGACGTCGTCGATGTCCCGTCCTGATTTCCCGATAATGACGGCGAGCTCGCCTTCGTAATCGAGTTGGTCGGTCAGTTCAGGATGACGTTCGACGACAGCCCCTGGTCCAACGACCGAAGTCGGTGCTTTCGTGAAGATGACGAGTTTGCCGGCTCCCGCCGTATCCATCTCTTTCACATGCTCTTCATAGTTCTTGCCGATACAGATGACGTTTTTGAGTGGCCGGTATGGCGCGACGAGCGTGACATCGGTCAATGCGGTCCGAGGTGCGACGTCCAAATCGACATCCGGTTCAAACTCTCGCGCGATGACCTCTAACAACGAAGTCGTATGTAATTGGTCACTGACGTCATAGACAAACTCCCCTGCCACGACACCGACCCTTTGTTCTCCTTCAACTTGAAAACTACACCATTTCATCAAAATTCCCCCTTTTTTGCTAGTATACAAAAAATCGGGACGCGACGGTCCCGATTACGCTTTGTTCAAGAAAATAATTCGCTGATTGCTCGACCCCCGAAATCGGAGCGACCGGTCCATGAGCGGCTGTTCGAAACGACCGTCGACAAGGACATCGGCACGATCGAGCACGCTTGTGACGTACTCATCGTCCATACCTTGTAACTGTTCGAACGTATAGCCTGTATACACCCACACGTTTTTCTGAAGCGCCTTGCACCCGTCGACGAGCCGGGCTAGTGCTTCCGGTTGCAGAAACGGCTCTCCGCCCGAGACGGTGACACCGTCCCAACCGGATTGTTCGATTCGAGTGAGCAGGTCCTCGACTGGTACGTCTTCCCCACCTCGCGGGTTCCACGATTCCGGATTGTGACATCCAAGACAGCGATGAGGGCATCCCGCCGTAAAGATGACCGTGCGAATGCCTGGACCGTCGACAACCGATTCGTCAAGTACGGATAGGACGCGCATGATGCTTCACCCTCGCTCGTTCTTCTTCTCGTTTCGCCGAATTCCATCGGTCCATCGTGCCGACCAGATAGCCGGTGATGCGACGAATCCGTTCAATCTGCTCTTCCTCGCCACACGTCGGGCACGCGGCATCGATCGTTCCCTCGAGGCCGCAGTTACCGCACCGGTCGACGGGATGATTAATCGATCCGTAGCCGACGTTTTCGGTTCGCATGAGCCGGACGATCGCTTCGACCGCTTCCGGGTTATGGGCGAGCGACCCGTCGACTTCGACATAAGTGATATGACCCGCGTCACAGAGCTCATGGTACGGTGCCTCCAACCGAATCTTGTCACGAATCGACACTGACTGGTACACCGGCACATGAAACGAGTTCGTATAAAAGGCGCGGTCGGTGACACCCTCGATCATCCCGAACGCCTGCTGGTCCTTCAATACGAACTTCCCAGACAATCCTTCGGCCGGCGTGGCCAAGAGCGAAAAGTTTAAATCGTGCTGCTCTGCCGCCTGTCTCATCCGATCACGTAAATGAGTGACGATATCGAGTCCGAGACGTTCCGCTTCCCGTGAATCGGCATGCGTGCCGCCTGTGAGCACGCGTAGCGCTTCGGCGAGACCGATGAAACCGACGGACAACGTCCCTTGCTTCAGTACATCCCGTAGCTCTTCTTCCGCCTGAAGTCTCTCGCTGCCCCTCCAGACGTGTTGAGCGTAAAGGAAGCGGAATTCGTCGGCATGACGCTTCGCTTGATAGTCGTACCGTTCGAGCAATTGATCGATGGCGACGTCGACGTAGGCGTCGAGCGTCTCATAAAATGTATGGATGTCCGAAGCGACGAGCGCCATCTTGACCAAGTTCAAGGTCGAGAACGATAAATTGCCTCGTCCGATCGACGTCTCGGCGCCATGACGATTCCCCATCACTCGTGTCCGACACCCCATATAAGCGACTTCTGAGTCATGGCTCCCATCATAATATTGCAAGTTGAACGGGGCATCGACGAACGAGAAGTTCGGGAATAGACGCTTGCCCGTCACGCGACAGGCGAGTTGGAACAAGTCGACGTTCGGATCGGTTTCATGAAAGTTGACGCCCTCTTTTACTTTAAAGATTTGAATCGGGAAAATTGGCGTCTCCCCGTTGCCGAGCCCCCGCTCGGTCGCATGCAACAACTCGCGGATGAAAATTCGACCCCAACGGCTCGTGTCGGTCCCATAGTTGATGGAGACGAATGGCACTTGGCCGCCTCCTCGCGAATGCATCGAATTGGCGTTATGGATGAACGCTTCACACGCTTGATACGTCGCTGTGATTGTCTCGTTCTCAGCGACTTCGAGAAGTTGCTCAGTCGACCATTCGACCGGAAGCTTCTTGAGCCGCTCGAGTTGACGTTCATACGTCTTTTCGACGTATGGCGCTAAATCGACATCGAACATCGGGAACGCTTGACCCCCATGTTGCATATTCTGATTCGCTTGAAGAATGATCGAAGCGAGTGCCATCGCCGAACGGATGTCCTGGGGTGGTCGAATCGTTCCGTGACCGGTATGAAATCCGTTCGTCAACAACTCGCCGAGCGGGATTTGACAACACGTCGTCGATCCTGTCACGTAATAGTCGGCGTCGTGGATGTACAAAAAGTTGTCTGCGACGGCCTGACGTGTCCGCTCTGACAACAAGTACATTGTCGACAGCTGTTTCGATACTTCCGAGGATAATCGTGCCAGTTTGCCAAGTGGTGATTTCCCGTCGACGTTGGCGTTCTCTTGTACGAGATCTTGATCTGGGAGAACACAGACATCTTCATAAAGCTGTAGCATGTTCACTCCGCATCACCTCACTATATATTGATATGAATCGAGTTCATAACTCGATTCAATTCCATATATAGATTATGTCATGTTTGAGCATGGAGATGTGGAGTCTAAATTGTGAGCGTTGGTTGTGATATAAACGCAAAAACAGCCGAGCCCGCATCTGGACTCGACCGTTCTTCAAGTGACCCAACTTATAATTCTTTAGCCGGTTTCACGATTTTTAATTCAACTTCTTCTTTTTCCTCTGACTCTTGGGCTTCGCGCAAGCCTTTCGCGTTCAACCACGTATAGATCGCACCCATGAACAAGGCGCCGCCGATGATGTTACCGAACGTGGCCGGAATCAAGTTGTGGATGGCGCCGGCAAAGCTAATCGCCTCAGGATGTGGAACGACGAGCGTGAGCGCAAACAAGACGAAGTTGGCGATGACGTGATCAAATCCTGACGCGAAGAAGACGGCGACGAGGAAAATCATCGAGAAGATTTGAGCGAACTCATTTTTCATCTGTTTTGGTAAGAAAATCGCGAGACAGACCATCCAGTTACAGAAGATGGCACGGAAGAAAATCTCGACCGTCGTATGATGCATCTTGCTCTCGACGACCGCGAACAGCCAGTTGTCCATCCCGAGTTCTTGGATGACGCCGGTCGGGGCGAGCAACAAGGCGAACAAGACGCCACCGAGCGCGTTCCCGACGAAACAAAGTAACCAGACGAGCATCGTGTCACTGAGCGTCGTATAGCCGCGTAACGTCGAGGTCGTGAAATACATTGTGTTTCCCGTGAACAGTTCGGCTCCGCCGTAGATGATCATGACAAGCGCGATCCCGAATGAGAACCCACCGATGAGTGTCGTGAACGGCGAATCGATCAAGTACATTCCGTTGACGACTTTAAGTGTGAAGATTGAAGCGAATCCGATAAAGATCCCCGCGAGCATTGCCCGTAAAAAGTATTCCATTGGCCGATAATGAATCATTTGCGAAGATGCCTGAGCTTTTTTCCGTAATGATTCGAGTGCATGGATTTCCATTGATGCCATGTCACAAACCCTTCTTTCTGTTTGAATGAACCCATATAATAAGAACGAACATGTGAAATCATTAACAATATAAGCCCGAATCCAATAAATTGCAATCGACCTTGGACCGTGTTGACACATTTTTCACATCGTAATCGTTTACATTTGTCGGATTTGTGACGAAAAAAACGACCCTTCGCAAAGGGTCGTTCGATACAGCTTATTCTTTGTCTGCAGACTTCTCTTCAGACTCTTCAGATGATGCCTCATCCGACTCTTCTTCAGTTGCTTCAGCTTCACTTTCTGTCGTTGTGTCTGTGTCAGCTTCAAGCTCTTCAAGAGAGACCGGCTCGTTCACAGATGCGATTTGAAGCTCGCCATCCGAGACGATTTCATAGTCTTTGTTCTCTGGAATGTCAGCTACCGTGACCGAATCACCGATACCGAGTTCAGAAACATCTAGTTCAATTCGTTCCGGAATGTTAGCCGGTGTCGCCGATACCGTAACTTTATAGAGCGTTTGTGCCAAGAAGCCGCCTTCTTTGACACCTTTCGCGTCGCCGACGAGTGTGACGTCCGCTTCGACTTCCGTCGCTTCGTCCATCTTCACGGCCATGAACTCGACGTGCTTGTATTCGTTCGTGAACGGGTCAACTTCTGTCCCGTGAACGAGCGTGTTTACTTTCTTGCCGTCGATGTTCAACTCGATTAACGCGTTGTCACCGTGTTCGCGGAGAATCTTGCGAAGTGCCATCTCCTCGAATGCAACTGGTGTGCTCTCGACTTTATAGCCGTATACGACACCTAGTACTTTACCTTCTTTACGCAAGTTTGCGCGGACCGAACGTGGTCGTAATTCTCGTTTCGTTACTTTAAGCGTGTCTGCCATAATCTTTTCCCCCTACTGGTTTATCGATCATGTCTACATCTTGAGGGTGAGGCAGTGAAAAAGCCACCTCTCAACCTCGATGCGTTGAGTGACATGTGTATATTGTTCCCATAGGCACCCGGACATAAACGTTACAGCCGGTTAAAAAAAGATTACAAGCGTGTCACATAACCCGTTTGAACAACTTCTCAAGTTCGTACGTACTCCATTTCACCAAGATCGGTCGCCCGTGCGGACACGTATACGGGGACGTCGTCTGATTGAGGTCATGCAGCAATTGCCGCATCATCTCATGGTTCAATGGATGGTTCGCTTTAATCGACCGCTTGCACGCCATCAAGATTGACGCGTCTTCCCGATATTTGGCGAGATTGACAGAGCGGTCCCGAATCGCCATCTCAATCAAATCGCGGACCGTCCCTTCCAAATCATGCTGCGGGTACCACGTCGGAATCTCTCGGATGAGGAACGTGTTGCCACCGAACGGCTCCAAATCGAGCCCCGCTTCTTTCAAGAGCGGAGCGACTTCTTCAATCGCGAGCGTCTCTTCTTGCGTGAACTCGAGTGTGAGCGGGAGCAGCAACAATTGATACTCTTTGTCTGGATTCCCGAGTTGCTCATAAAACAATTCGTATTTGATCCGTTCCTGAGCCGCGTGTTGGTCGATGACATACATGCCGTCCTCGGCGCCGCAGACGATATAGCTCGCATGTAATTGGCCGATGACGTCGAGCGGCGGCAACCGCTCTCCTTTCGTCTCAATTGCGTCTGATTCGACAATCGGGTCGGTCGGTGCAGGCGCTTCATTGACGAGCGGGGTCGGTGACCATCGACTCGGTGACGTGACAGGCTCACGTGGAATCGGATAGTTCCACGTCGGCGGTTCATCCGTGACAGGTGTCCGTTCGACCGTGAAATCAAGTCGCTCTTGTTCGGTCCGATTGACCGGTCGCTCTTTCGGTTTGACCGACGGGATTAAACGCTGTTCCCGGAGCGTCAGTTGGACCGTCTCGCGAATCAACTGGCACAGCTCTTTCTCTTTCGAGAGTCGGACCTCCCGTTTTGTCGGATGGACGTTGACGTCAATCAACATCGGGTCCATGTTCACTTCGAGGACGGCAATCGGATAACGACCAATCGGGAGTAACGTATGGTAGCCCTCGAGTACACTTTGGGTCAACGCAAAGTTCTTGATGCTCCGACCGTTCAAGATGAGCGTCACGTACTGCTTGTTCGAACGTGTCACTTCAGGCCGGACGAGATGGGCGCTCAAACTATAGTCGTTCGTCTTGCTTGACGCGGTGACGATTTGCGCCGCAACTTGACGCCCATAAATGGCAAGCATGACTTGCTTGATGTCGCCGTTGCCACTCGTCCGCAGGAGTTCCTTGTCTTCATGGAACGCCGTGAGGCGAACTTCCGGGTGGGACAAGGCGATCCGGTTCAACGTATCGGTGATGCTCGCGAGTTCGGTCGCCGACGTCTTCAAGTATTTGAGGCGGGCCGGTGTATTGTAGAACAATTGACTGACCGCTATCTCTGTTCCGACGTTGGCTGCGGCCGGTGTTTGCGCCGTAACGACACCCCCTTGGAGCGTCATCTCAAATCCGTCCTCTTCGGTCCGGCGTGACTTCAGCGTCACATGACTGACCGAGGCGATCGAGGCGAGGGCCTCTCCACGGAAGCCGAGCGTGCGAATCCGGAACAAGTCGTGCTCGTCCCGAATTTTGCTCGTCGCATGACGTAAAAAAGCTCGCGGAGCATCCTCTTCATAAAACCCATGCCCGTTATCCCGGACTTTAATGAGACGAATACCCGCTTCCTCCAAATCGACTTCGATTTTCGTGGCACCGGCGTCAATCGCATTCTCGACGAGCTCTTTCACGACCGAGGCTGGGCGTTCGACGACTTCCCCGGCAGCGATTCGGTTGGCCAGTTGTTCCGGTAACTCTTGAATGATTCCCATTGACTCACTCCTTCTTCGCGGATTGTTGGAGCGCATAGAGCGCCTGCATCGCCTCAATCGGGTTCATCGCCAGCAAATCGAGGTCGAGCAGTTGTCGTTTGATGTCGTCTTCCGCCTCAAATAGTGACAGTTGGGACACAGGTTCAGCCGGAGCCGGCTGTTCTACAGCTGCCCGTGCCGGTTTCGGTTCTGTCTCGAGCTCAGACAAAATCGTTCGCGCCCGTTCAATCAAATCAGGCGGCAAATCAGCGAGTTCGGCGACGTGAATCCCGTACGATTTGTCGGCCCGTCCCGGATGAACTTCATGCAGGAAAACGACACGTCCGTCCCGTTCAATGGCACGGACGTGCACGTTCTCAAGGGCTGGAATTGTGTCTTCGAGCACGGTCAACTCGTGGTAATGGGTCGAAAACAATGTTTTCGCGCCGATGGTGGCCGCGATATATTCGACGATGGCCTGCGCGAGCGCCATACCGTCATACGTAGAGGTTCCCCGTCCAATCTCATCGAGGAGGATGAGACTATGTGCTGTTGCTTCCGTCACCGCCTGACGTGTCTCCGTCATTTCGACCATGAACGTCGACTGTCCGCTCACCAAATCGTCGGCTGCCCCGATGCGAGTAAAGATGCGATCGAACAAAGGAAGTTCGGCCGATTCGGCCGGCACGAATGAACCGATTTGATGCAGGATGGCAATCAGTGCGAACTGACGCATATACGTCGATTTACCGGACATGTTCGGTCCGGTGATCAAGAGCATGCGCCGCGTGTCATCGAGCGTCAAGTCGTTGGCCACATATTCACCACGAGGCAATACCGTTTCGATGACCGGATGGCGCCCACGATCGATTTGGACATTGTTTGACGTCGTCGGCCGGACATAGTCCCGTTTTTCGGCGACAATGGCGAGCGCGAGCAGGACGTCTAGTTCACTTAATGAGCGGGCCAGTTGTTGGAGCGGTTTCGTCTCTTGTTTGACTTCTTCACGTAACGTGACGAATAAGTCATATTCAAGCGTACAGCTCTTCTCCTCGGCACCGAGGATGAGCGCTTCTTTTTCTTTTAACTCAGGCGTGACATAGCGTTCGGCGTTCGTAAGTGTCTGTTTCCGTTCATACCGCCCCTCTTCGAGTAAGCGCGCATTCGCTTTCGTCACTTCCAAATAATAGCCAAAGACACGGTTATAGCCGATTTTCAGCGACTTGATGCCGGTCGCGAGCCGCTCTTGTTGCTCGAGATTGGCAATCCACGTCTTCCCGTTCGCTTTCGCCTCGAGCAGTTCATCAAGTTCTGTCGAATAGCCTGAACGAATCATGCCACCTTCTTTAATTGAGATGGGTGGTGTCTCGACGAGCGCTGCCTGAAGTCGTTCCGATAGCGCGTCGAACGTGTCGAGCGTCGCATCGATGTGATGCAATCGCGTTGCCGTGACATTCGCGAGCAACTCTCGTACCGCTGGAATGCGTTCAAGCGTGTTCCGCAACTGGACAAGGTCACGTGCGTTGGCCGTCCCGTAACCGACTTTCGCGACGAGCCGTTCGATATCGTAGACGTGACGTAATTGCTCCCGTAATTGATCGCGGAGCATGAAATCATCGACTAAATTTTCGACGGCATCTTGGCGTTCACGAATCGCCTGTTCCGTATAGAGCGGCTGTTCGAGCCAACGTTTCAATAGTCGTCCCCCCATCGCTGTCGTCGTCTCATCGAGCAGGGCGAGAAGTGATCCTTTCCGTTCCCCGGACCGGGCCGAACGGAACAGCTCCAAGTTGCGGGCCGTGTTCGCATCGAGTTGCATATGGGCCTCAACCTCATAGGCGACAGCCGGCTGCAGGTGATCGAGGGCGCGTTTTTGCGTCCGCGTCAAATAGGCGAAAAGGAGTTCGAACGCACTTACTTGCGCCTCGTCGCGGGCGCCGCTCGACAATGAGCTCGCCAATCGCTCTGTTTGCACCGACAGCGGAATGCCAAGTGATGAGAGATGGTCTGCCAATTCGGAGTCATCAACGATGATTTCGCTCGGGACCAATCCTTCGACTTCGCGTAGGACGGCCTCACGCGACGGTAAAGTCGTCAACCAAGATTCACCTGTCGTCACATCGCCGCGGGCGATTCCAAAACGGCCTGCGACGTTCACGACCGATAGTAAATACCGGTTCTCTTTCTCACCGAGCGCGGCCATATATGTACCCGGCGTGATGACTTGAATGACTTCACGTTTGACGAGTCCTTTCGTCGCTTTTGGATCTTCCATCTGCTCACAAATCGCCACGTTGAACCCTTTTTCAATGAGTTGCTCGATATAGATCGCAGCGGAATGATGCGGGACCCCGCACATCGGAATCGGGTGCTCGGCGTTTTTTCCGTTTTTCGCAGTCAATGTCAATTCGAGTTCTTTGGCGACGATTTGAGCATCTTCAAAAAACAGCTCGTAAAAGTCACCGAGCCGGTAGAAGAGAAAGGCGTCTGGATAATCGGCCTTGATTGAAAAGTATTGTTTCATCATCGGGGTTTGATGTATCGTTTCCATTCGTGTTCACCTCTAGAAATTAGAACAGCTGACCAAAGGCCAGCTGTCTGTTTGTTAGTATCCGCAGCCGCCGCGTGATTTCTCCGCTGCCATGCCGCTTCCTGTTTTACCGGCGAGAACGTCACCGTCCGTCGACTCGATAATGCGATCTGTCACCGAGTTGGCGAGTGTGACCGTCACGTATTGAAGCAAATCGTTCACTTCGACTTGCGTCTCTTGGAACGCCTGGACGACCGGAATCGAATCGAGTTCGTCCATCGCCTTGTCGATTTTTAGCTCGACTTTGGCGAGTGCTTCCGTCTTCCCGTAGTGCTTGCAGTTGACGGCTTCTTTTTGTAAGTATTTGATACGCTTAATCAACGTTTGAACGCGCTCACTTTCGTTCACTTTCGTTTCCGCTTCTTTGAAGCGGGCCACTTCCGGCGTGCTCGCCAATAAGTCGGCTAATTCTCTCGCTTTTTGAATCACAGTTTGATCAGTCACCATCGTAAACCCCTTTGCTCTCTATGATTGAACGCACGTCTTGACGCACGCAAGTATTCCTCATCATTCTACCACGAACTTATGGCAAACGGTACCGCATCGATTCACTTCGAGATGGTCGCCGTCCGAACCATATCGACGTGAGGAATCCCATCCTCTAAGTACTCCTCGCTCGTTCGTGTGAACCCAAAGCTTGCATAGAACGGCTCCACGTACGTTTGCGCTTGCAAATACAAATCGCGATCCCCAAAGTCTGCCACGGCTTCTTGCATCAAGCGCCGCGAATGGCCTTGTCCCCGATGCGTCGATTTTGTGACGACACGACCGATGGCGATTGGCGATTCATCCTCGAGGACACGTAACGCCGCAATCGGGCGACCGTCTGCCTCAATCCAGTAATGGACCGCCGTCACATCTTTCCCATCGACTTCTTGGTACGGGCAATCTTGTTCCACGACAAAGATTTCGGTGCGGAGCGCCAATAACTCATAGAGCTCTCTCGTCGTCAATTCGTCAAACCGTTTTTTCTGCATCTCAACTTGTCCCCCTCATAACTTCGAACCGAGCGCTCGGGCGACGTGGAGCCCGCTCGTCATCGCCCCAATCGTCCCGGCACCTGGAAACACCGTGTCGCCGCAAACGTAAAAATTCGGAAGGTTCGTCCGATAGCTCGCCGCATGGAATAACGCTTGTTGCGGTGTTTGGGCATATCCACCGACCGCACCGTGCGGACGTTTCGTATATTTCACCCATGCCCCCGGTCCGCCCGGAAGCAACACCGACGATGTGCCGGTCCAACTCGGGAACGCCCGTCGCACTGCCTTGACGAGGCGCTCGGTCCATTCTGTCTCTAGTTTCTCATACGTCTCCTTGTCTTTCCAAGCCTGCCACTCCGACAAATCGATATGGGTCGAGACGGTCAACGTTCGTTCCGGCCGTTCGGTTCGGCGCGTATCGTCCGCATTTGACATCGAAATGAAGGCGTGACCTGACGGCAAATCATCACTATATACTTGTTGGAAGAGCGGACGTCCCGTGCACACCGCTTCCGGTAACGTGACGTAAAGACTGAACGTCCCCCATTGCGACCGTTCTAGTTGACGGCCGTACTGTCTATGGAACTGTCGAGCCGCTTGTCCCGTGACCAACTGAGCGGTCGCCTCGAGCGGGATGGCCGACACGACGACATCGACGAGGTCGAGCCGGCCCCGGCGATCGGTCAACAACCAACCGTCAGCAATCCGCTCGATTTTAACAATTTGTCGTCCGAGAATCGTTTTTCCATCGTCTCTTCGAATCGACCGCTCCAACGCGTGGGCGAGTGTGTACAATCCCCCATCGACGTAATATGCTCCCTCATGGTAAATGGATAAAGCGACGGCCGCGAGCAAATGGCTCGCCTCGCGGGCACCGGTCTGCAAGCTATCGAGCAAAATCCCGTCGATAACCCGCTCGAACGCAGTCCCGTTCAATCGATGCCGTTTTAACGTTGTACCGAGCGGTCGATACAGCTTCCGGAACGACCGGAGCTGTGCCGGTCGAAACGCTCGTATCGCAACCGATGCGTCACGAATCGTTCGAAACGGCAACGCCGGTAGCGTCTCAAACAAAGGACGAATCGTCTCGAAATCGGTCCACACTTCATTCAAAAAAGCACGAATTCGCGGAGCGAGCTCTGGAAATATCGACTCAAGTTCTGCTAAAAACAGATCCCGGTCTTGAAGATAATGGACAGTCTGTCCGTCGAGATGAATCTGCATCACCTCGGTTAACGGGCGAACGTCAATCGTTTCACCTAAGTAGGACAAGACTCGCTCATGCAGGCCGCCCGGTTCAAATCCCATCCCGAGCGTCGCCCCGGCCGGGAACCGATAGTCCCCCCGTTCGAATTTCCCGGCACAACCACCCCATTCTCGTGACGACTCGTATACGGTCACGTCATGGCCGATTCGGCTCGCTAACGCACCCGTCGTCAATCCGGCAACTCCTCCACCGATAATCCCGATTCGCATGTTAATCCCCTCCTGCCTTCATCATACATGGCTTCCCGAAATCCGAGACATTTCAACGTGTTCCGTAGACATATTTCACCGGTCAGGCAGGGTTCTGCCGGTAGATGGCGAAAAAATCGATAAAGGACAGGTGAAACCATATGCGAAGTCGGGTCATCATTTATCTGCTCATTCCAATCTTGATTTTTATCGGTATTTTGATTACACCTCCATCAGAAGAATCACAAAAAGTCGCCACCATGACGGCTGTCAACATTCAAGAGATGATTCCGTATGAACGCGAGTACACGGCACAAAAAGTGTTACTCGAGGAAGCGAACGACGGCCGCGAGGCGATTATCGAGGAGTGGCGGCTCGAACGCGGGGCGCGCACGACTTATAGTTACGTGTTGCGACTTCAGGGGTTCGATACGGTGATTCAAGTCGATGCTGGGGCGGCCAACACACGCTCGGACGGCTATTATGCCATGCAAGCGCACAGCCCCGTCTTTGAAGCGGACGAACCGCTGTCAATCGGTTATCCGATTGTGCTCTTCGCCAGCGAGCAACGGCTCGTACTGAACCAGATGGAAGTACGCGTCCTATACGAAGAGGACGGTGTCATTGAAAAATGGCGTATCCTAGAATCCACAGAATCTTAATGAAGGCGGAACTAATATGAATCTCACATTTCAACGGGCAACCGAATCACAACAAGCCGAAATTTATGCACTTGCAGGCGTCAATCGTGAGGAAGCGACCAACCACGTGTCGACTGATAGCCGAGAAAAGATGATTGAAGCGTACGAACATTCTGCAAAGTTCGGTGCTTATTTTCTCTGTCTCGTCGATGACGAGACACTCATCGGCTGGACGCAAATCGACAAAGCGTTCGATTATTTGACGGGTGCGGAGGTCGGTTGGGTGAACGACCTATATATCAAACCCGTTTTTCGCGGGCACGGTTATGCCAAATTATTGATGCAAGAGGCGCTCGCCACGTTCAAACAAATGGGCTATACCGACGTGCGCTTGAACGTGTATGCGCATAATCAAACAGCGATGCATCTATATGAACAACTTGGCTTCTCCGACGTCAGCAAGTTCATGAAAATCGACATATGAGAGGCGAGACGTCATGCAAAAAATATTATTAATCGGTTCAGGCGGTTCGGGCAAGTCGACACTCGCCCGCGAGTTGGGCGCCCGACTCGGAATCGATGTTCATCACCTCGACGCGTTACTATGGAAGCCGAATTGGACACCCGCCACGCGACAAGAACAAATTGCCACGCAGTCAGCGTTGATTGAACGCGATTCGTGGATCATCGATGGGAATTACGGGGGGACGCTCGATTTGCGAGTAGATGCTGCCGACACGATTGTATTTCTCGACTTGCCGCGTACCGTCTGCACGTATCGCGTTTTGAAGCGCATGCTCAAGTACCGCGGCAAAACACGCCCTGACATGGGCCCTGGTTGTGAGGAACGATTCGACCCGAAGTTCTTGAAGTGGGTATGGGATTATCCGAAGTCGCAGCGACCAGCCATTTTACAACGTTTACACAAACTTGAATCCGAAAAAGACATTATTCTCCTGCGTTCACGGGCCGAGGTCCGTCGTTTCGTAGTGAATCAACTGGAGGCGAATACATGAATCCAATTCTCGCAGAAATTGGGACCGTCTTTATCCCCGTCCGAGACGTTGAAACGTCCCGGGATTGGTATTGTCAGCTATTTGATATATCAGCAGATGGAGACATACTGTTCGATCATCTCTATGTCGTCCCGTTAAACGGACCAAATCTGGTACTAGACAGTAAGATTTTCTCTGAAGCGAACGTCATTCAGACCCCGCTTTTCCATTTGAACACGCCTGATATCCACCAAGCATATGCGCATATGGTGCAACGACAAATTGACATTGTAACCCCGATTGAACACGACCATTGGTTCAATTTCAAAGACCCAGACGGAAACATCCTGATGATGTGCCAATGCTGACGGGGCCTATAGAAGGTGCAAGCATTCAAATTCAACGCGTCAATCACATGGATCGCGCAATCACTCAATTGAGCGACTTGTCGCCCGACGTTCATTTGTTAATTGCCACATGAGCGGAAACCGTCGTCGGGACCCTGTAACTCCAATTCTGTACGAAACCGAACGGTATCCATCGTGTCGAAATCGCAAACTTGATGACACACCCTGATTGTCATCTACTATAATCTGCTGGCGAGACTTAATATGGATTATTCACGTGACGAGAGTCCGAGTTCAGACTCGCCTGCCACTGGAGGGTCGCCGATGCAACATATAGATTGGATCGCTGAAGGAAACAGTGCCCATGTCTATCTTGACGACAATAAAATATACAAACGATTTAAGCCGCCGATTTCTTTAGACACGGCACGACATGAAGCGAAGAAGCAACAGCTGGCTCACGCGGCAGGCCTACCTGTCCCAGACGTCTATGAGGTATTCGATGCTGAGGGATATGCTGTGCTCGTCATGGAATATGTGCCCGGCCTCTCGATCGGTCAACTCGCACTCAGGGAACCGGGCCGTCTGGCCGAATATATTGACCGTTCGATTCAACTGCAACTCGCCATCCATCAGATTGTACACATCGAAATCGAATCGATGGTTGAGCGATTGCATAGTCAAATCAAAAGGGCTCCCCGATTGAACGAGTATGAGAAAAACCGACTCGTAACGCGAATGGAGTCGTTTCAGTTTGTATCGAGACTATGTCATGGTGATTTTCATCTACATAATTTGATTCAAACCGAGACAGGCATCTCAATCATCGATTGGATGGATGCCAGCCTCGGTGACGCACATGCCGATATCTGCCGGACGTATCTGCTTTATCTAGAGAAGTATCCCGAGTTAGCGGAAAGCTATATATCGCGCTATTGTGAGAAAAGCGAAACATCCCGAGATGAGGTCTTGAAATGGCTACCCATCCTAGCGGCTGCGAGGCTGAGTGAGTCTGTCGATTCAAATCAATCCAATTACTTGTACGCCTTATGCACATCTTCCTAAAAGGAGTGTAGGATGCCTTGAAGATTGAACCGTTCGAAGCGGCACTTCGCTTCATCTCCACACATTTCCCCCACTGTCAGGCCGCACTGCTCGCCGGGAGCGTCGTCCGTGGTGAGGCGACCGCAACGTCGGATTTAGACATCATCATCTTCGACGACACCCTCGTCTCGTCTTATCGGGAATCGTTCATCGAGTCCGGATGGCCCATCGAACTATTCGCCCATAACTTGACGTCGTATCGTACGTTCTTCGAACAGGATTGCCAGCGTGCCATTCCATCGTTACCAAGAATGGTCACCGAAGGCATCGTCTTGAAGGACACAGACATCGTCGAAGACATCAAACGTGAAGCGAGAGCGTTGCTCGACAGCGGGCCGGAGGCTTGGTCGGACGAGACGATTGAGTTGAAACGATACTTTCTGACCGATGCACTCGATGACTTGATTGGATGTACCCGTCGCTCGGAAGGACTGTTCATCGCCGCAAAAATCGGTGAGCTCACGGCTGAGTTCATATTGCGTACGAACAAAAAATGGATTGGTTCATCGAAATGGACGTATCGTTCGCTTGAACAATTTGATGCGTCAGCCGCACGTCAACTCACTGACGCCCTTGAGGCGTATTATCAAACGAACGAAACCGACGCGCTCATCCGTTACGTCGATGTGACGCTCTCCCCGTTCGGCGGCCGGTTGTTCGCCGGATTCAGCCGTGGGAAATCAAACGAAACGTGAGGGTAGCCCATGTTCTTTCTGCAAATGTCCGGTTTCCCCGGATCAGGCAAATCGACGCTGTCTCGGGAAATCGCTCGACGACTGGATGCGGTCATCGTCGATCACGATGTCACGAAGACGGCACTGCTCGAATCGACTTCACAACACCCGCTTGATGCTGCGCTGGCCGGAAAAATCGCTTATGATCTCGATTGGTCGCTCGTCGAGTTCCAGTTGTCTTTAGGACGGAACGTTATTTTAGATAGCCCTTGTCTATATGACGTGATGATTGAACGCGGCCTGACAATTACGGCAAATAGCGGAGCCACGTATCGTTACATCGAGTGCCTCGTCGACGACGTCGATGTAATCAATCGGCGGTTGCGCGAGCGCGACCGAAAGCTCAGTCAAATCAGAAGCGTCTCACCAGAGAATTTTGATCGGACCGTCGCCAGCAGTAAAAAACCACCGAATATGCATACGCTTACAATTGATACGAATCGCCCTCTCGAGACGTACTTGCCTGACGTCATCGCCTATCTCCAAGGGATTGATTGACCACCTGATGCATCCTGTGACTTTTTCCTGGATGTATCTTTTTAATCGTTTTTGTATTTTTATGCTTTACAATTAATAATCATACATATACACTTAGTCTCATATCTTGAAGGAGGAATTCATACATGAAAAAGTGGGTCATTACAGGGGGATTAGTGGCAAGTGCATTACTAGCAGGATGTAGCCAAGAGACGACGGGCGAAGAGAAAAAAACACTCGTCATGGGAACGAGCGCCGATTACTTCCCGTATGAGTTTGTCGATACGGCGAACGGAGACGAGATTGTCGGATTCGATATCGAGATTGCCGAAACGGTTACGGAACGCCTCGGCTACGAACTTAAAATTGAGGACATGGACTTCGGTAGCCTGCTCGGGGCACTCAACGCCGGACGTGTCGACTTCGTCATGGCCGGTATGACGCCGACCGAAGAGCGGAAAGAAAATGCCGCCTTCTCGGACATCTATTTGTCGGCGACGAACCTAGTCATGACGAAAGATGAGTCACTCGAGTCGATTGAAGCGCTCGCCGGCAAGAAAATCGGCGTCCAAACGGCATCGATTCAAGAGAACATCGCCAAAGACCAAGCTCCGGATGCAGAGCTCGTCTCATTGAACAAGATTCCAGAAATCGTTCAAGAGTTGAATACGGGTCGGATTGACGCGATGGTCATCGAGGACACGGTCGCCCAAAAATACTTGGATCAAGATGCCGGACTGTACACGTTCGCCTTGAAAGAAGATGGCGAGAAAGGTTCTGCAGCCGCCTTTAAATTGGAGGATGACCTTCGCGATCAGTTCAACGAGGAGTTGAACAAGATGATCGACTCAGGTGAAATCGACAAACTCGCCAAGAAATGGTTCTCGATGGAGCCGACGGAATGAGACAAGTCTCGCTACCGATTTATCCAGTCACCTATCCAGAAGGGTACCGTTTGAATCAAAACGAGAGCCAGTTCCCGGTGCCGTCCCGGTTGTATGACCAACTTGCGACAATCTCGTTCCAAGACTTGCATGAGTATCCGGTCCAACCGATTGACGAGTTGTTCACCCGTTATGCGGCCTACGCCGGTGTTGACCCGAATCAGCTGCTCGTCGGTTGCGGGAGTGACGAGATGATTCATGTCGTCACCCAGGCGCTGTTGGCACCGGAAGACGTCGTCTTGTCACCGAGTCCGGATTTCGCACTCTATCCAATTTTCACGACAATCGCCCATGGCCGGCACGTGCAAGCCGATGACCTTTCTTATGACGCACTCGTCCAGGCGATTACGCAACACGAACCGAAGCTGTTGCTGTTGTCGAATCCAAACAATCCGACCGGTAAATTGTGGAGCGTCGCCGAATTGGCCGAACTCGCAGGACTCGTCCCATATTTAATCGTCGACGAGGCGTATATCGACTTTTCGCCGAACTCGAGCATGGTGGCCCACCTTGATTCATTCACGAACGTGATTGTACTGCGGACGTTATCGAAGGCGTTTGGCTTAGCCAACGTCCGCCTCGGTTTCATGGTCACGACGCCCGAACTTGCCGCTTATTTCCGTCAGTTCGTCCCACCGTTCAACATTAGCGGGGTCAGCGCGAAAATCGCCAATGTGTTTTTACAAGATGCTACGTATCTCGACGAGGCCATCTCTTGGCACGCCGACATGCGCGGACAGTGGACCGATTTGTTCGCCACAATCGGCCACGTCCATCCCGCCGAGGCAAACTTCATTTACGTCACGCTCGATGAGCCGGAGGCCGTTTGGGCCCACCTCGCCGCGCATGGGGTTCACACATCGAAACAACCGAACGGGATTCGCATCACGCTCGGCAATCAACAAGCCCTTGCCCTGGCACACGAGGCGCTCAGCATTTACGCAACCCAAACATCGAATTAATCAAAAACGCTCCGACTGTTTCCAGTCTGAGCGTTTTTGTCATGGGATGAGTTTGATGACTTTTGCCGGATTACCCCCGACGACGGCACGAGCTGGCACATCTTTCGTCACAATGGCGCCAGAGGCGATGACAGCATCGTCACCGACCGTCACCCCTGGATTCAAGATGGCACCGCCGCCAATCCATACCCGATGTCCGACCGTGACCGGCTTCCCGTATTCAAGACCTGAAATCCGTTCAGTCGGGTCGAGCGGATGCGTCGCCGTATAGACGTGCACACCCGGACCGAGCATGCAATCGTCACCGAATGTGATCGGACAGATGTCGAGGAACACACAGTCAAAGTTAGCGAAGAACCGTTCTCCGAGATGAATGTTATAGCCGTAGTCGCATTTGAACGTCGGCTCCAGATAAAACGAACTCCCGGTCGAGCCGAACAGCTCCGCTAACACAGCTTTTCGGTCGTCGATTTCGTCGATGCCGGAACGATTGAATCGTTCCGTCAAACGCCGGGCCTGACGCCGGTCGGCGACGAGCTCGTCGTCCCCGGCCATGTAAAGGTCGCCCCGAATCATCTTTTCTTTTTCTGTCATCTGCTTCTCCCCCTTTTCTTTTTTAGTATAGAGGAATTTCTGACCAAACGGGGAATAGGAACATGACGAACTAGAGGAGGAATAGACAGATGAAACGAATTCTTGATTGCAGAGCCAGTGATTTCTTGACGTTCAACCGCTCGGATTTGATTGGATCGATTCGGAAAGCCGAGGGGCGGACCGTACTCGCCGAGGTCATCCCGACCGTGCAGCCGCTCTATCCAGAAGTGACGAACGCCGAACTCGCTCGAGCGTTCGGAGCCGATATGATTCTATTGAATATGCTCGACGTATTCCATCCGTACATAAAGGGTCTGGAAAGCCACGCCTTATTTGGTAACGTACCGGGCGAGACGATGTCTGACAATCCGATTATGGAATTGAAGCGGCTCGTCGGTTTGCCGATTGGGGTCAACCTCGAACCGGTCGACTTCTCCGAAAAGTCAGAGGACATGTATGACGTGAAACAAGGACGTCTGGCGACACGGGAGGCGTTCGCGAGAGCGTCCGAGCTCGGGATCGATTTTATCTGTTTGACCGGCAACCCGAACACCGGGGTGACGAACGAGGCGATCGAGCAAGCCATCATCAACGCCCGCCAAGAGTTCGCTGGCGTCATCATCGCCGGGAAGATGCATCAAGCCGGCGTCGGCCGAGTACTCGACCAAGAGGCCTATGTCCGCTTCGCTGAGGCCGGGGCCGACATCATCTTGATTCCTGCGCCTGGGACGGTCCCAGGCGTCCGCGAAGACGAATTCTATGAAGTCACGCGCGAGATTCAGGCGTTGGATAAACTCGTCGTCGCCGCCATCGGTACGTCACAGGAAGGGTCCGATGAAGCGACAATCCGTGACATCGCCTTGTCTTCGAAGCGGGGTGGGACGGACATCTTCCATATCGGCGACGCCGGCTTGTCCGGAATCGCCACACCGGAGAATATCCAGGCGTTATCGATTGCGATTCGGGGACGGCGCCATACGTATATCCGCATGGCCGCCTCGGTCAACCGCTAATCAAAAGGAACGAAGCCGATAATGGCTTCGTTCCTTTTTGTGTTACCAGTCAGTGACGTCTCGGCGCGGTTTCGCCGGAGTCGTCGTCCCGTGCCGTTTGGCGAGGAGCGCCTCGACGTCTTGTAATGACACGCCTTTGGCGGCGAGCAAGACGAGCAAATGGTACAAGAGATCAGCCGACTCTTCGACCAAATCTTCATCGTTCAGCGCTGCGATGACGACCTCGAACGACTCTTCCCCAAACTTCTTGGCAATCTTGTCGACACCTTGGTCGAATAGATAAGACGTATACGACCCTTCTTTCGGTGACGCCTGTCGTTCTTGAATCAACTTCTCTAATTCGTGAATCATCCTTCCACCTCCGTGAAAAAGCAGCTTCGATTTCCCGTATGACACGTCGGCCCATTGGCACGGACCCGGACCAAGAGTGCGTCTTGATCACAATCGACGTGGATGCTTTCGAGCTCGAGCGTATTTCCGCTCGACTCCCCTTTCATCCAGAGTCGCCCTTTCGAACGTGACCAGAACGTGACCGTGTTCGTCTCGAGCGTCTTCTGAATCGCCTCCTCGTTCATGTAGCCTAACATGAGGACGGCGTCGTCCTCTGTCGACACGATGATGGCTGGAATCAATCCGTTTGCGTCGTAACGAACCGCATCGGCAAGTTGTGCTCGCTGCATACGTGTTTCACCTCTTCCACTGTCGTTTTCCGGTCATGCAAAATCGAGGCGAGTAGCGCCGCATCGACCTTCTCGAGCGCGTCGACGACATGATTCGCGTTCCCGGCACCGCCAGAGGCGATAATCGGGATATCGACGGCGTCCCGGAGCAAATCAAGGATTCGCAAATCGTAGCCACTCTGCTTTCCGTCCTGATTCATCGACGTGACGAGCAGTTCACCCGCCCCAAGTGCAGCCACTTGCTTTGCCCAATCGACGGCCCGCAACTCGGTCCGGTTCTTCCCGCCATACGTATAGACGAAGTAATCGTCGTCTTCGAACTTGACGTCGATGGCGATGACGATACATTGTGACCCGAACCGCTCGGCCGCTCGTTTAATCAAATCGGGTGATTCGACGGCGAGCGTGTTGAGCGACACTTTATCGGCCCCGGCTTTTAAGAGCGAGGAAATATCCTCAAGCGACCGAATACCGCCACCAACCGTGAGCGGAATGAACACTTTCCGGGCGACGGCACTGACGACGTCAAGCATCGTCTGGCGGCGTTCCATACTCGCAGTGATATCTAGAAACACGAGCTCATCCGCACCGGATGCGTCATAATACTTAGCAATCTCGACCGGGTCGCCGATATCCCGGAGTGCCACGAACTCGATTCCTTTGACGACACGACCGTCTTTCACATCAAGACACGGAATAATGCGACGTTTAAGCATGGCGCGCCTCCCACTCGATCAAGTCATCGAGGCTGACTTGTCCGGAGAGTAGTGCCTTCCCGACGACCGCTTCGTCGATACCGGCCGCTTGAAGTGCTTCGACATCAGCCTCGGTCGTCACACCGCCCGAAGCGATGAGCGTGACTGAAACAGCCTCACGCAGCGCCTTCATCCGCTCGAGATTCGGTCCGTTCAACTTCCCGTCCGACCCGATGTCCGTATAGAGAATCGTTTTGACACCACGGTCAACGAGGCCTTTCGCGGCATCGATATCTTTTAAGTCGGTCGCTTCTTGCCAGCCGTTGACGGCGACGATGCCATCATAGGCATCGAGGGCGACGGCGACACGATCTCCGTACTTCGCGAGCGCCCGGTCCAAGAAATCCGGGTCTGTGAACGCTTTTGTCCCGAGCAAGACCCGGTCCGCACCGGTCGCCATGACCGCGTCGAGCGCTTCCTCGGAACGGATGCCCCCGCCGGTCTGAACGAAGAACCCGCACGTTTTGGCAAAGCGGACGACATCAAGATGTCTCGGTTCACCGGCTTTCGCCCCTTCGAGATCAATCAAGTGGAGCATCGGGACGCGCCCTTGCCACTCCTTCAATTTCTCATACGGGTCTCCGTACTGTTCTTCTGTATTGAAATCGCCTTCTGTCAAGCGGACGATTTTTCCGTCAATCAAATCAATGGCCGGTAGTAATCTCACGTTCGACCGCCTCCTTCCATTCTTTCAATAAACTGAGTCCAAACGCACCGCTCTTCTCCGGGTGGAACTGCATCCCCGTGACGAGCCCTTTTTGCACGATGGCTGGCACGTCTTCCCCCATATAATCGGCAGAAGCGATCACATGGGTCGGGTCGGTCACGACGTGATACGAGTGAACGAAATAGACGTCCTCGTCTCGCAAAATCGAGTTCCATCCGACGTGTGGCAGACGTTTCGCCCGCATCCGCTCGACGCGCCCTTCAATCAAACCGAGTCCTTCTGTCGGCACCCCTTCCGTGCTCGACTCGAATAAGAGCTGCATGCCAAGGCAAATGCCAAGGAACGGTTTTTCTTGTGCCGATTGTTTCAACAGCGGAATCAGTCCCGTCTCGTTCAGCGATTGCATCGCCTGGGGGAACGCACCGACGCCCGGCAGCAAGATGGCGTCAGCTGCCTCGATGTCTAAGGGATCGTTCGTGATGGTGACGTAACAGCCGATGGCTTGGAGCGCCCGTTCGACATTGAACACGTTGCCCATTCCATAATCGATGACCGCGACCTTCATCCTTCGATCAGTCCTTTCGTCGAAGGCAGTCGATTCGATCCATCTTGCCCGATCGCTTCAGCGAGGGCGCGACCGAACGCTTTGAACAGTCCTTCAATCATATGGTGCGAGTTCGACCCGTAGAGCACCTCAAGATGAAGTGTCAAGCGGGCGTTCATTGCCACGGCCCGGAAAAACTCTTCGGCGAGCTCGGTATCAAAGTCCCCGAGTTTCGGATTTTTGATTTCGGCCCGGTAGACGAGGAACGGACGGCCGGACACGTCGACGACGGCACGCGCGAGCGTCTCATCCATCGGCAAATAACTCGTGCCGTAGCGGCGGATACCGATTTTGTCGCCGAGCGCTTGATTGATCATCTGCCCGAGGGCGATCCCGACGTCTTCGACCGTATGGTGAGCGTCGACCCACGTATCCCCTTCGACATGGACCGTCAAATCGATTTGGCTGTGGAACGCGAACAGTGTCAGCATATGGTCAAAGAAGCCGACGCCTGTCTTCACGTCACTTTGCCCCGTCCCGTTCAAATCAAGCTTGAGCTCGATGTTCGTCTCTTTTGTCTCTCGTTTCGTCTCAGCTGTTCTCAAGTGAAGTCACCTCTTCTATCGTTTGTTGAAGCAAGCGGTACGCCTCGTCCGTTCCGGCACTGACACGAATCCCGTCTGCGAACGCGCGAACATGTACATCTTTTTCAAGGAAGCGGGCTGCCCAAGCTTCGCTGTCCGGTGTCTCGACGTAAAGGAAATTAGCACGGCTCGGTAAGACGTTCCCAATCGGTGCGAGCAACGTCTCAAGCTTTTGTCGCTGCGTTTGATGGAAACTGATCGACTCATCGATATAAGCGGAGTCGTTCAACACGACCGTGGCCACGGCCGCACTCAGCCCACTCACATTGAACGGCGAGCGGAACCGATCAATCTTCTCGATTAAGCGCTCATCGGCGATCATGAAGCCGATGCGCAGATTCGCGAGTCCGAACGCTTTCGATAACGTCCGGAGAATGATGACGTTCGCGTGGTCCGCCAGGCGGTCTTTGAATGAATCTTCCATCGTGAAATCGATATACGCCTCGTCGACGACCAAATACGGGACTCGGCTGGCAATCGTCTCGAGATCATCGAGCGACCACATCTTCCCGGTCGGATTGTTCGGGTTCGATATGAGGACAAGTTTCGGGTGTTCCGCCTCAATCGTTTGCATGAGCGACTTGAACGACAATCCGTCCGCATCCGGCTGCACGAAATTCCCACGGGCGATATGCGTGTAAATGCCATACATCGAAAAGTCTGGAATCGGTGCGGCGACGACATCGTCGGCATCGAGAATGGCCTGACAGAGAATCGCGAGCAATTCATCGCTGCCACTGCCGACCATGAGTTGCTGCGGGCTCACACCGGCATAAGCCGCATAGCTTTGTTTAAGCGCCGTCAACTCGTCGACCGGATAATGGCTCAAGTCGAGCGGAAGCTCTCGGATAGCCGTCTTCAAGCGCTCTGGAAAGACATATTGGCTTTCGTTTTGATTCAACGCGTGCCCTTTGACCGCATGCGGGACGTAGCGTGGAATCGTCTCATAGTTCAGTCTCATACGTCCTCCAATCGGACCGCCATCGCCCGGGCGTGGCCGTCAAGTTGTTCTTGTTGCGCGATTCGAATCGCGGCACGCGTGATGCGCTCATCGAGTTCTGTCATTTGCAGGAACGTCTGGCGTCGGTAAAAATCATCGACCGAGAGGCCGCTCGAGAAACGGGCCGTCCCGCTCGTCGGCAGGACGTGGTTCGGTCCAGCGATGTAATCCCCAAACGCCTCCGCCGCTTCATGACCGAGGAAGAACGATCCGCCGTGACGGATGGCTTGCATGTAATCTTCCGGGTCGGCGACGGCGAGTTGGACGTGTTCAGCCGCCATCTCGTTCGCATAACGAATCGCCTCAGCCTTCGTCTTCACGAGGACACCCCCGCGCTTCATCGCCTCTATCGCAATGTCACGCCGCGGTAATTCAGCCAATTGTCGTTCTAATTCTTGTCGAATCGCTTCGGCCAATTCGCCAGTCGTGACGAGCGCAAGTGCCGTCGCTTCGACATCGTGTTCGGCTTGGGCGAGCAAATCGGCGGCGACCCATTTCGGATGGGCCGTCTCATCGGCGATGATGAGCACCTCGGACGGTCCAGCGACCGAATCGATGCCGACGATATGGGAGACGAGCGATTTTGCCGTCGCGACATAGGCATTCCCGGGACCGACGATTTTATCGACCGGTTGAATCGTCTCGGTGCCGAACGCCAAGGCGGCCACGGCTTGCGCCCCGCCGACGAGATAGCATTCATCCGCCCCTGCGATTTTTGCCGCAATCAATAACGACAAATCGATGCCGTCTTGTTTCGGCGGCGTCACCATGACGACACGTTTCACACCGGCCACTTTCGCCGGAATGATGTTCATCAACACGCTCGACGGATAGACGGCCGTCCCGCCTGGCACGTACACGCCGACCGAGTCGAGTGGCATAAAACGGCGTCCAAGTCGGAACATCTCGTCTTCATACACATCGTCTTGACGTCGCTGACGACTGTGGAACGTACGAATCCGTTCGGCCGCGAGCGTCAACGCCTCGGTCAGTTCAGCATATGCGTCAGGTGGCGTAAACGTCGTCAAATCGACCGTTTCGATTTTGTCGACGCCGTCAAATTTTTTCGTGAACGCGAGGAGCGCCTCGTCCCCGTTCGACTCTACGGCCTCGAGGATCGGTTTGACCGCTTCTGCCCAGCTTTCCCGCCGGGCCCGGTTCGTTTCTGTACTCATCGGGCATCCTCCTTGCTCAAGCGACGAATCCACGCCTTCAATTCATCAGGATTGTTGGCGAGAGCCGCCTCACTCGTGATGAACTTGGCGTTCACTGTGAAAATCGTCTCGTATTCTTCAAGGTCATTCGCGCGCAGCGTCGCCCCCGTCTCTACGATATCGACGATGCAATCGGCGAGTCCTGTAAGCGGTGCGAGTTCGACCGATCCGTTCAACGCAATCACTTCGACGTTCTGTCGTTTCGAAGCGAAGTGAGAGATGGCAATATTCGGATATTTGCTCGCGACTTTCAATTTTTTTGTTCCATTCTTCCGTTCTTTCGGTCCGCAGACCGCCATGCGGCAACGGCCGAACGGCAAGTCGACGACTTCCAGCACGCCAGGCGTCTTCTCTCGCAAGATGTCACCGCCGACGACGCCGACATCAGCCGCGCCGTGCATGACGTATTTGTAGACGTCATCCCCTTTGACGAAGATGAACTCATGCCCGTCGACTTCGACCGTCAGTTCGCGGCCACGCTTTTCAGGCCAAACGGTAAGTCCGACTTGTTCGAAATAGTCTCGGGCCGCTTTTTCAATGCGTCCTTTTGCGATGGCTACTTTCATAAAATCACCTCACCTAACTGTTCTAAATCAAGGGACAGTCCGAACGCCCGACGAGATTGGCCGAAATGTCCGTATAATGAATCATATCGACCACCCGATAGGACGCGTCGTCCGTCGATGCTGCCTGTCACCGTCAATCCTGAATAATAATCAAAATCACCGGTCTGTCCGAAGTCGTACGAGACATTCAAACCGATGGACCGTAAATGTTCGACCGCCCGCTCGACTTCATCGATTGCTGCCGTCAAGCCCGGCTCGGCGACTTCACGTAACTCACCAAGTGCCGAGTCGCCAATCAAGAACGGTAATTTCGCGATTAACGGGTATTGATACGTATCGGCGAGTTCCCGGAGTGACTCCAAATTGCGAAGCGCCAAATATTGGCGGAGCGTCCGCTCAGGGATACCGGCTTCGTCGGCCACGGCGGCGACCAAGGCTGCTGATCCGACTTGAATCCGGAGTCCGTCTTGCGGCAGGACACGCTCGGTCATACTGAGGAACGAGGCGATCAACTCCATATCCGGAGCGTCCCCGTCAATCCATTCGAGACCGAGCTGTTGACGTTCATGCGGCTGTCCCGAATGCTTCGGGGTACGTCGGTAGACGGCACCGGCATATGCGACACGCATCGGCTCATGACCGTCCGCGAGTTTCCGTGCGATTTGTAACGTATAGTCTGGACGCATGACGAGCAACTCTCCGTCATTTCCGAACAGACGATAATAGGCCGACTCATCGAACAAGGCCAAGTCTTGATAGTGCGAATAATATTCTACGAGTGGCGGTTCGATCACGCTGTAGCCGTTCGATTCAGCTCGTTCGAGAAATGATAACATCCACTGCTTCGGACGCAGAACGTCCTCCCCTTGCAATTCGTGCCATCCTTCCGGGATGGATCCTTTTGTATTGAACCAAATCATCGATATCACCCTTTATCTTATTATCACTTTACCAAACTAAAGTAGTGTGTTAAATTTATCAAACCAAGCCGGTGCTGTCAACCGGCGAACTCGAAAGGAATGTCGCTTGATGATTGACTTTACCCGTGATGGTCACCTTCACACCCCATTTTGTCCACATGGCTCGACAGACCCGCTCCAGGCGTACGTCGAACAGGCGTTAGCCCGTGGTATCAAGACGCTCACGTTCACAGAACATGCTCCGCTCCCAGCCCGGTTTCAAGACCCAACACCAGACAAAGATTCGGCGATGGCGTTCGAATTGCTCCCGGATTATATCGAGGCCTTGCAGTCGTTAAAACGGACGTATCCGGCACTCGACCTTCGCCTCGGTTTAGAGATCGACTACTTGCCCGGCTATGAAGCTGAGACGTTGGCGTTGCTCGAGCCCTATGCCGACGTATTAGATGAAACAATCTTGTCTCAACACTTTCTACTCGTCGACGGTGAGCTCCTGCCTGTCGACTTCTCGCTCGAGACGTTTCATATCCTCGTCGAACGTGTCGGCTCGTTCGAGGCCGTGATGAAACAATATTATACGGCGCTTGCTGCCGGCCTCGCATTCCCTTGGGAGCGCCTGAAAGTGGACCGGATCGGGCATATCGATTTACCCATCAAATATCAGACCAATTATGTATGGGACCGCTCAAACGTCCAGGCCGAACAGTCGCACCTGCTCCAGACGATGGCGGCCCGCGGCTTCGGGCTCGACCTTAATACGGCCGGACTCCGTAAGCCCGAATGCGGACAACCGTATGCCATCGACGTCGCGTCTGAGGCGGCCGGACTCGGAATCCCGTTCGTGCTCGGATCGGACGCCCATATCGCTGCTGACGTCGCCGCTGGATTTAATGACATACAAAAAAAAGCCACGTTCCTATGAACGTGGCTTTTTCACAGCGATCTAGCTATCTAGATCCCCATTTTTGGTTGTCGATAACGATATGGCGTTCCATTTCTTCATCTATTGACAATAATACCATACTGATTCGGCAATGCAACCTGAAAATGAAAAAAAGGATGACGGAGTTGTCATCCTTTGTTATTTAGACCGCCATTTCAGCGTATAAACCTTTTAATTCCTCTGTAGACGCCTCGTCCATCTGTAACGCCACGAGTTCGACGAACTGAAGTGCAGGATCCTTGTCGCCAGACATACGAACGATTTCGGCTGCCGCATCATCGAGCGCGAGCAAGATGCCCGATACACCTAGCGTCGGATAGTAACGGAGTAGCGCGCGGACGTGCTTCATTTCTGAGATATCATTTCCATTGATCTTAAGTGCTTTGACTGCCAACTCTTTATGCGTTCCAATCGCGAACTTATCTTCCCACACCTCTTCGAGTGTGATCAACGCTTCCACATCATAGGCACCATCTGTGAAACGAACTTGTTTTTCCATGTAACATTTCCCCTCTCGTTAATCTACTTTCATTATAAGAAAGAAACCCCCGAAAAGATTGTGAAATGTTGAACATTTTGTGGAATTTTTGTCTCACCTAGTTGTGAACATAAAAAAAGGTCCCTCCGAGGAGAGACAAATAATGGAAGAGTAAAACACCATTGGCAGTACATTAATAATATAACACCGAATGTAAACGTTTACAATGTGTTTTTAAAACTTTTTTCAAGTGGCATATGTACCACGTCAATTCCGCTCTCGCGCATCAAATCGAGACCGTCGCCATGTTCATAACCAACCGCATAGACGACACGGGCGACGCGGGAGGCGATCAAGGCGAGCGAGCAGGCGTGGCACGGCGAATGGGTCACATAAGCCGTCGCCCCGAAAGCGTTCGTCGAATCGGCGGCGAGCTTTCCGATCGCGTTGATTTCAGCATGAATCTCATGTTGTTTCGACCAATTGTGATGATCGTACGGGTCAGAGCATTTGATATAAGTCACACCGTCATGAATGAACGAGACCGGCGTCTCGAGCAAGTCGACCGCATTCGCGGATACGTATTCAGCGCGCTTATAAAATCCATCATCCCGCTTTAAGAAGATTTCATTGCAGTTCGTATGCCCCGGCGGCGTGCCGTTCAGGCCAATCGAAATCGGCTTCTCATCTTTGACGATGACGCAAGCGACACTTTTAGAAGCACACTTCGAATGACGTACCGCCATCATATCGGCAAACTGTAACCACGTCTCGTCCCATAGATGTTGTTTATCCATTGTTGATCCTCCTCGAAGAAAAGGAAAGTCTGAATGCTCAGACTTTCCCCGTTCAATATCCAGTCTCTTTTGGTAACTCTTTGTTTTTCGAAGCAATCTCGATGACTTTTTCTTTCAACTCGTGCTCCATCCGATCGAGTTCACGTTCCGCCTCACGACGCTTCTGACGTCCCTCTTGTTGAATCCGGAGCGTCTCATCGAGCGTCGAGAGCAAGTTCTCGTGCGCCACTTTGAGCGACTCGACCGAGACGATGCCTTTCTCGTTCTCCGTGGCAATCTCGATTGACGAGTCTTTCAACATCTTCGAGTTCTGCTCGAGCAACGTATTCGTCGTCTTCGTGACGTCTTGCTGCATCCGGAGCGCCGTCTTTTGCCGCGTCAAGCTGAGCGCGAGCACGACTTGGTTTTTCCAGAGTGGAATCGTATTGACGACCGCCGACTCGATTTTCTCGGCTAGAATCTGGTTGTTCTGCTGGATGACCCGGATTTGCGGGGCCATCTGTAGGCTGATTGTCCGGCTCAGTTTCAAGTCGTGCAACTTCTTCTCAAACCGGTCTGCGAGTTGAATCATGTCGTTCAACTGTTGCAGTTTGACCTGGTCTTTCGACATCTCGACTTCTTGACGAAGCGGGGCAATCTCATAGCTCCGTACGTGATCAAGCTTCGTCTCCCCAGCGGCGATATAGACGTTTAGTTCTTCGAAGTAGCGTTTGTTTTTGTCGTACATTTGATCGAGCATCGTGATATCCTTCATCAAACCGAACTTAGCTCGGTCTAGATTATGGATGACCTCTTCTAAATAGACACTCATCTTTTCAAACTGTAACTTATAGTTCTCGGCTTTCTTTTTGGCCCGGCCAATGAGCGGCAGGTTGTCCATGAAGCTCTTCTTTTCCGGTTGCAACATGTCCGGGTCCATCTTGCGCACATTCTGCATCAAGTCGGACAACAGCTTGCCGGCGTCTCCGCCATCTTTCATCCGGACCTCAGTCAAGATTTGGTCCGAGAATTGCGATAGTTCACGTTGTACGTTCGAACCGAACAGCATGACGGAATCCGTTTTTTTAATATCAATCGACTCTGCGATGCGTGTGATGCGTTCCCGGTGCGCTTGTGGGACGTCGGCATTTACTTGAATGGCCGGCACCTCATGTTTCTCGGTCATCGCTGACCAGTCCACGGACGGGTCCGAAATCGCGTCGGTTTCCGTCTTCGTTTTCGTTTGGGAAGTAAGTTCTTCTTCTGGCCATGACTGCCAGTTCGTTTCATTCGATGAAGTCATGCTTTTTTCTCCCTTCTGGTTGATCGGCCAATACTCTCTCCATCATGATCAACTCTCGTTCAAAATCGACCGCGTCATCTTCGAGGAGACGACTGCGCTGTTGTTTGAACTTGTCGACGATGAGCCGCATGTTGGTCATCAACTGTTCACGTGTCTCTTCTTGAATGACGACCCGTTTTCCTTCTAGTTCTTTGAATTTCAATACGACCGATACGAGCGAGTCCAAATAGAACGTGAACAAGTCACGGACATGCTTGGCATCTTGAGGATTCTCGAACAGCTCAGCGAACAGTTCGTGTGCTTCTTTCGAGACCGCCTTCATCTCACGCCGCACCTCGATGTCTTTAATCTCAGGCAAGACGCGGTCAATCTGTTGTAACTTCTCATAGCCTTGTTCAATCGTCCGCTGTAAAAATTGAAGCTCTAAATCATCTGTCGCTTCAAATTGGCGCACCGGTGCCGCTTCTTCGAGCGGTTTCAAGATGCGTGAACCGACGAACGGTTCGTCCTCATCGAGCAACAATTTCTTTTTGGCCCGCTTGGCGACGGGCGCCGGTGAGCGCTTCCGACGTTTGCTGTTCGACCACACTTCGTTCAATACGAGCGCCCCGACGATGATAAACAACCAAGAGAAATCAAAAACGCTTATGGCAAAATATAGGATTGCCCCGGTCAGGGCCCATTTCATCCATGTTTTCATCCGTTTCACCTCGTCTCATGATACTTCTATTGTACCTTACGTGACCCTTCAAAAAAAGTTTCGTCATCTTTATAAGCTTAGCATAACGTTCCCGCGCGCTCTCTCGGTCGCAAGAACGAAAAGTATTGCCGATAACTGTACAAAAAACCTCCTGATTCAACGAATCAGGAGGTTGCTTCCGTTATAATCTGACCCACGTCGTCACCATAACTACGGCGACCGTCACCGGAATGACGTACCGGATCAAGAAGTGCCAGATCGGGTACAACTTCACACCGATGTCTGACGTTTGAATCTCTTCTTTCAAAATGCGTTGATCGACGATATATCCGACGAAAATCGACGTCAAGAGCGCACCGACCGGCATTAATACGTAGCTAACGATGTAATCCATCGAATCGAAGAACGTGCGACCGTCTAAGAACTGCATCTCGCTCATGATACCGAACGAGAGTGCCGATGGAATCCCGACTGCGAAGACGATGGCCGCTGACAACAGGGTGACGTTACGCTTCGATATCGTTTGTTTCTTCTCGTTCAACTTGTCAGTCACACCTGCTACGACGACTTCGAGCATCGCAATCGACGATGTGATCGAGGCGAATGTGAACAATAAGAAGAACAACACCATGAAGAATCCACCGAGCGGTACTTGGTTGAAGACGGCCGGCAAGACGACGAAGAGAAGCGCCGGTCCCTCTGCCGGGTCAAGACCCGAAGCGAATACGGCCGGGAAAATCGCGAGGCCTGCCAATAGCGAGACGGCGATATTCAAGAGAACGATCATGTTCGCTGAACGATTGAGCGTACCTTTCGTCTGAATGTACGAGGCGTACGTCAACATGGCCGCGACACCGAGCGATAGCGAGAAGAACGCTTGACCGAGGGCGAACAAAACCGATTCACCGGTCAAGGCCGAGAAGTCAGGCTGCAAGAAGAAGCGAACCCCTTCCATCGCACCGTCGAGCGTCAACGAACGGATGACGAGCACGATGAAACTGACGAACAAGAGCGGCATTAAAATCTTACTCATGCGCTCGATGCCAGCCTCGACACCTTTCAAGACGATTAAAAGCGTAATCAATAAGAACAAGAACTGACCGAACACGGCGATGCCTGGAGATGAGACGACATCTCCGAAAACGACACCGAACTCGTCGGGAGAACGTCCGTTCAATGTCCCGCTCAATCCGAGCCCGACATAGATTAAAACCCAACCGCCGATGACACTGTAGAATGAGAGCAATAAGAAACATGCGATGACGCCGAGGTAGCCGACGAGTGTCCAACGCCCGTGGCCTAATTTTTTGAAAGCGAGCAGTGCCGTCTTTTGTGTCGAGCGTCCGACGATGAATTCACCAATCAATAGCGGTAACCCGAGTAAGAGCGTGAACGCTAAAAACATGAGCAAAAAGGCGCCGCCTCCACTTGTGCCGGTGACATACGGAAATTTCCAGATTGCACCGAGACCAATCGCAGACCCTGCGGCCGCTAAGATGAATCCAATTTTTGAGGCGAACGAATTTTGCGCCATTACCATCCCTACTTCCTGTTTTCATATCTTTTTTCATAATAATAGTGAAATACTAACACGGTTCAGAAATGAGAACAACTAAAAACAGAGAAAAGTCTGAATTCTTTTCTCTGTCAGCAATTTTTATAGATTTTTAGTGTGACGGGACAAGAAATGACAACTCGCCCGGCAAGACATCGATATCCAACCGTTCAGCCTCGAAGTGCTCCCCATCGACGTCGATGATTTGAGATTCACTCAAATGGACGGTCAGTTGAGACATCTGTAGATGCACCCATTCCGGAGACGACTGTTCGAGTCCGAGCTGTTGGGTCAACAATTGACGAATCATCGGGAAGCCGATGGCGGAACTATGGACGACCTCGACGAGTCCGTCCGTGAACGATTGGGTCGGGAGCTTCGTCGGTACTGTTCCAAGATAAGCCCCGTTCCCTACATATAAGAAGCTGACTGGTCCATCGTGGACGACTTCCCCTCCGTGTTCGATGCGAACGTCGAACGGATCGAGTTCACGAAACTGCCGGATTGTCGCTAAAAAGTAACCGATTGACCCGAGTGATTCTTTTTGGAGCGGATCGATTTGTCTCGACGCGTCCGCGATCAGGCCGACCCCGATGAAGTTGAGCCCGTACCGTTCGTTGACTCGCATCACATCGACCTTTTGCGCGTAACTCATCTTGAACAAACGGGCCGCCTCGATCGGTTCGACCGGTAGAGCGAGGGCACGGGCGAAATCATTACACGTGCCGGCCGGAATCAGACCGATTGTCGGCCGTTCATCCCGCGGAAGCTTCATCAAGCCATTGACGACCTCGTGAAGCGTCCCGTCCCCGCCGATGACAATCAAGTGCTCGTAAGCCCCGCTCTCTTCGGCGAAACGACCGGCGTCTCCTTGCGCGAGCGTCTTCCGAATCAAAATCTCATCGTATAACGATTCAATCGTCCCGACTACCTCACCGAGCATCGTCTCGTTCCCGCCAGACGTGGGATTGGAGATAATCAATGCTCTCATAATAAGCCCGCCTGCTCCAAGAAATCTTTCGCGACGTCATACGCCCGTTCATTCCCGTACGCGACGCGACGGTTCAATTCAGACATCTCTTCGTCAGTAATTTTACCACCCAATTGGTTGAGGGCATCCTCGATTTCCGGATGTTCATCGAGCGTCTCTTGTTTCACCAACGGAGCTCCTTGGTAAGGTGGGAAGAACTGTTGATCGTCCTCGAGGACAAGCAATTCGTTCTCGGCGATATCCGGGTCGGTCGCATACGCATCGACGAGGTTGACGTCTCCACGTGCGATAGCACGATAGCGCAACTTTTGTTCCATCGAGACGACCGACGGGAAATCGAGTCCATACGCTTGTTGCAGTCCCGGGTATCCGTCTTCACGGTCCGTGAACTCGAGCGTGAATCCAGCTTTAATATCCGATTGAACGTTTCGTAAATCCGAGATGGCCGTGATGTCTTCTTGCTCGGCATAGTCGCGTGGGATCGCGATGGCGTACGTGTTGTTGAACTGCATCGGTTCAAGCAACGCATAGCCGTCATCGGCGAGCGCGTCCCGAGCCTGTTCATACACTTCACGGGCATCGTTCGAGTTCGGTGTCTCTTTCACGAGACTCGCGAGCACCGTTCCTGTGAATTCTGGATAGATGTCGACATCGCCAGATTGTAACGCGCCCCAGACGAACGTCGTCTCTCCGAAGTTCGGACGGACGGATACAGACAAATCAGTCTGATCTTCAATCAACAGCTTATACATGTTCATTAAAATCTCAGGCTCTGGCCCGAGTTTCCCCGCGATGACGAGGTCGGTCTGTTGCGTCCGACCGAATGCGAGCGGGGCCGCGACGATGAGCGCCAACACGGTCGAGACGGCAATCAATTTCGTCTTGTTCCGGGTTGCCGTCGCCCCTTCCATTTGGCGAAGCAAGAAATCAAATAACAAGGCAAGGATGGCTGCCGGGATTGCCCCGAGCAGAATTAAGTAATTGTCGTTTCGGTTGATGCCGAGAAGAATTAACGTCCCGAGCCCACCTGCGCCGACGAGAGCAGCGAGGGTCGCCGTTCCGACAATCAGCACCATCGCCGTTCGAATCCCGGCCATGATGACTGGTAGCGCGAGCGGGAGCTCGACTTTCATCAAACTTTGGTTCGGTTTCATCCCACAAGCCCGGGCCGCTTCGATGAGCGATTTATCGACCTCGTTCAGCCCGGTGAAAGTATTTCGTAAAATCGGGAGCAAGGCATATAACACGAGGGCAATCGTCGCCGGTAAAGCACCAATCCCGACGAGCGGAATCATAAGACCGAGGAGTGCCAAAGAAGGAATCGTTTGAATGATGGCGGTAACGCCGATGGCGGTCTCGGCCACTTTCTTGCGACGCGTCAACCAAATCCCGAGCGGAACGGCGATTAAGACGGCTATCAAAAGTGATACGACGGAGAGCTGCAAGTGCTCAATCAGCGCCTCAACGAGTTCGCCACGCCGGTTTTGAAATGTCTCAAGCATCTACCTCACCTCTTCCACGTTGTGTAAAGTCGAGGACGAACGGATCCGTACTCGCTCTAATTTCATCTGGAGTACCGATAACGACCAATTCGCCATCACGCATCAAGGCGATGCGATCCCCAAGTTTCATCGCTTCTTGCATGTCATGGGTCACGAACAGAATCGTCTTCCCGAGCTCATCGTTCAAGCGTTTAATATCATCTTGAAGTTGACCTCGGCTAATCGGATCGAGCGCCGAGAACGGTTCATCCATCAAGATGACTTCCGGATCGGCTGCAAGCGCCCGCAGTACGCCGACGCGTTGTTGCTGTCCACCGGATAGTTCCGTCGGCTTTTTCACTCGCAAGACCGGATCCAGCCCTGCAATGTTCATGAGTTCGGTCACGCGGTCCTTCGTCTTCTGTTTAGGCCATTTCAATAATTCGGGAACGACAGAAATATTTTCCTCGACCGTTAAATGAGGGAATAAGGCAATTTGTTGAAGCACATAACCAATGTTGCGTCGCAACTCGTATATATCGAATTGATAAATCTCTTTCCCGTCGATGAGGATTTTTCCATCTGTATGGTCAATCAGTCGATTCACCATCTTCATCGTCGTCGTCTTCCCGCACCCCGATGGCCCGATTAAGACAAAAATCTCTCCTTTACGGACTGTCAAATCCAAGTCTTTGACGGCTAGCGTCCCGTCTTCGTAGCGCTTGGACACATTTTGAAATTCTATCAACTCTACCCCTCCTCGGCTCGTAACTTTTTCATGAAAGTCAAATATTAGTTTGCCCGTTTCCAACGTTTGTTAAACAATCGGACGTGCTATCTGGTGCGTATGGACACTGCCGGTAAGCAAAATCATGAAGCAAGGCACAAAAAAGGTCCTCCTAAAGGAGAACCTGCTGTTATGGAAGTGTAATCGTGATGTGGCGACGACCCCAGTTGATGGCCTCGTCTTTCGTGTCGACGAGCAAGTCGACGATATTTCCTTTGATGCGTCCACCCGTATCCAAGGCAATCGCTTGACCGACACCTTCGATTTGAACAATCGTTCCAAGTGGGATGACGGCTGGATCGACTGCGATGATACGCATGCCGTTATAGAAAATCGAATCCGTGACATCATGACCGGTTGCCGTCAAGACGCGGCCCCCGTATGAGCCGTTATCGGCTGCATCGTTCGTGTACGCCGTCGACTCGGCTTGAATGGAGCGTCCTGTCGTCGAGACTGGAGTTGCAGTCGTTGTCGACACCGTCGATTGCTTTTTCGTAGCTGCGGCTTGACGTTTCGCTTCTTCTTGTCGTGCCTGCTCGGCAGCGACACGTTTTTCTTCGGCCAAACGTTCTGCTTTTGCTTCACGCTCTGCCTGCTCTCGCTCGGCTTTCTCTTCGGCTACCCGTTTTTCTTCCGCAATCCGTTTCGCTTCAGCGACACGTTTTTCTTCCGCGATCCGTTTCTGTTCGGCTAGTCGTTTTTCTCGTGCAATCTTTTGCTGGCGTTCTTGCTCGATTGCTTTTCGTTCCAATTCAAGTGGGTTTTGGACAATTTTTTGTTCTGTCCCAATCCCGATTTGGGCGGCATCGGCCGTTGCGGCAAACGCGAACGTTCCCACCGCCATAAGTAGGACAGTCATCATATATTTTAAGGAATGCATAATCAATAGGTCAGCACCTTTCTCGTCATCTAACGAACAGGAGTTAATTTACCATGCCCGTCCGACCCCGAGAAGGGATTTTGATGAAGTGAAATATTTCTGACACATCGACTCTCTGTCGGTTACAATCTGTAACATTTACATGAAACATAGCGCTACCAAGCATTTTTATAAAAAATTACAGATTCGTTACAACACGACGTGTAACAAATCTGTAATCTGATTGTCATTCTGTTTCAGCTTCGGTCGAGCGCAAATCGTGAGGTCTTACCATGCCCCAAGGTGCCACGTCGACGTCCACTTCGAACGTCTTCGCCCCTTCGATTGCTGATGTCTCTTCCTCAGCGACACGATACGAACTCATATCATCAATATATACTTGGCGGTCGTAATAGTTGGCCCGAGTGCCTCCGAAAAACGGCCGTGAACTGACCCGGTCAATGGTCGCATATCCATCGTCCCCCGTTTTGAATGAGACGTATACTGTCCCTGACTCGACATCTTGTCTTCCTTCGAACGAGTCATACTCCAAATAGACGAAGTCTCCGAAAAACGGGTCGTACGGTTCGTAGGAAGTCGCTTTGAACGTATATGTCTCACCGAACCAGGAGACCGCATAGACGAGCAGTATAAACCCGACGGCAATCAACACTTGCACAATCGGTACTAGCCAAGGCGTCAATCGTTTCATGTCTGAGCATCCCCTCTCGTCGTACGACTACGGCTGCGCCACCACAAGGCTAGCGACAATGCGAAGACGATCAATGCTCCGATGAGGAAGAAGAGTGAAATATCAAGTTTATCCCACACATAGATGAAGTAGATCGTCATTTGAACGAGTAAGAAATAGATGAAGGCGAGCACGATCGGTTTGCGATTGTGGTCTTGATAGACGAGATAAGCGAGGGCGACCGCTTCAAGCAGGATGGCCAGCAAGATGCCCGAATCCTCGAACAATGAGAAGGGGATGACGGCGAGCAGGCTGACCCACATCAAATCTGGACGTCGGTGCAACAAATAGACGGCGACGAGGACGACCGAAAGGATTGTCGCCTCGATGACCGACGGCGTTCGTTGCGACAACCAGCCTTCCGTCGCATTAATCAAATAGCCGATTGATAGGACGGCTGCGACGAAGAGGTACAGATAGTTCCATTGGGCCCGCTCCCGATAAACGAGAAACAAGACGTGTAGCGCAGCGAGTGCCCATAACGGCCAAAAGCGGCCTTCATAGTCGGCGTACTGACCAATCGTGATCAATAGGCCGTAGAAGCCGAACCAGGCGAAAATGCGATCGAGCTCGTTGTCCCCATAATGGAACCAGACCCACGTCACGATCAATCCGAACGCAATCAACGTGATGCCGATGCCTTGAAAACTATTCGTGATTGCCAAAAAGGCGGCGAGTGCGGCCAAGAACGTAAAAATCGGATGTTTGAAAATCAATTTGTGCATGACGGCGACGGCAAGGAATAACCAGAATAAGAACGGAATTTGCGAGGAAAGATTATACGTCGAGAAAATGACGATCATCGTGGCGACGAAAAAGGCGACGCCTAACAGTCGGAATAGCGTGACATAGCGTGACGCTTTCACTTGCAGGCGTTCGGCGGTCACATACATCCCGACCATAAACACGAGGAAAATAGCGACTTTCACAAGATCAGGAATCGCTTGCCAATTGGCCGCGACAAAACTGAATAGACTAAGTGCGAGCAAAATCGATCCGATAATCACAAGAATAGGCGGTTTGTGCTCACGTTTGTCACCGACCGCCAACTTCTTATGTTCATACTCGACCAAGCGCTGACCGGTCACTTCATCCAGTAAACCGGCCTCTTCCCATTCACGAACTTTTTTGTCAATGGACACCTGAATCATCCCTTTCGATTAAAAGGTCAGCTGGCGCGTTCGATCAATTCCAAATCTTTTTTCAGTAAAACTTGCTTCTCGAATTCGAGACCAAGCTGTTGAAATTCTTCCATGATGGAAACGTCCCCGATGACCGTATTGGTCAATACGGCAGTCACTTCTGCGACCCAACCTTCACGAGTTGACTTGACGATATCACCCACAACGAATTCTACAGACACACCCATTCACTTCCAATCTTAAATTTGTTTCTATCATTATAACGAAATTATATCGGTTTGAATACGTTTTCTTTAAGCCGTTTAATAAATTGTGTCAAAATTTTTCCAGTCAATCCCCAAATAATGTAGTCTTCATGTTCATAAAAAGGTTCTCTCATTTTAATTACCCGTTTTTCGTACGCTTTAGCATTCGCCATCCGGTCAAACGGAATATTTTGATCAGGATTCATCGTCCATTCCATCTCGCCGTGGAACGGGTCGAGCAACAGCAACGTCTCGACCGGGATTGAGAACAGATGGTCGACTTCATCGGTGTGACGGACGTCTGGGAGCTTCGGAATCACTCCGACGAACGGATAGATCAGTTGCCGATGTGGCGTTGCGAGGGGTTGCAGGCGACCGATCACTTCAATCTCTTCCACCGCGAGCAATAGCTCCTCACTCGTCTCACGAACAGCCGCCTCGACCGGGGTCTCGCCAGGATCGAGACGGCCGCCCGGGAATGAGATTTCTCCAGGCTGGCGCCGCATCGTATGGGCGCGCACTTCAAAGATGACATGCCACGCTCCATCGACCTCGACCAAAGGAATCAATACGGCAGCCGTCTGTTCATAATTCTCTTCCATCGAAAAACTGTCACGCAATTGTTGTTCCGTGATCCACGATTGTTTCATGTTCTCCACCTCATTCTCTATGTTTCTACAGTTCCACCGTTGTCTCCTCGTTTAAACGCATCAAATGTCGGAAATATCATTATTAATGATAGGAGATGGTAGATGTGGTGGACAAACAAGTTGATGTATTGATTGTCGGGGCGGGCCCGACCGGACTCACGCTCGCGCTGACGTTAGCCAGATATGGAATCTCATTTGAAATCATCGATCGCAAGACGACACCGTCGAACAACTCCCGCGCCATCGGGATTCAACCGCGGACGATTGAAGTCTTCTCTCGTCTCGATGTCGCCAAAGAAGTGCTCGACCGGGCGCGGACCATCGAGAAAGGAAATCTATATTTTTCAGGACAATGGACGGCCAAGCTCGAATTTTCCCGTCTCGTCACGCCCTATCCGTTCGTGACGTTGCTCCGTCAAAACGAGACCGAAGCAATTCTCGAGGCGGCGTTAAACGAGCACGGGCATTACGTCCAGCGTGGGGAAGCGCTCGTTTCGCTGACACATTACCCGTCTCGTGTGCTCGCACATTTGGAGTCAGACTCAAACCGGACAATCGAGGCCAAATATGTCGTGGCGGCCGACGGAGCGAACAGTACGATTCGACGCATGCTCGCTCTGCCGTTCAGCGGAAAATCGTTTAAGGAATCGTGGGTGCTCGCCGACATGAAAGCTAAATGGAACATCTCGCGTGAAGAGGTGCATATTTTCTTTTCGGACCGCGGTGTATTGGAAGTCTTCCCGCTCACGGACGACACGATTCGCATCACCGGCAATCTCGCGAGCGATGAGTCGTTCAGCGAGGCGGAATTGCGTGAGTTGATCGAACAGCGCAGCCATATGGATGTCGAAATCGACGAGGTCGAATGGTTCTCATTGTTCCGGGTCCATAACCGCATGGTTGACTCATTCATTCACAATCGCGTCATTCTCATGGGTGACGCCGCCCATATCAATTCACCTGTCGGCGGACAAGGGATGAATACCGGCATCGCCGATTCGTTCAACCTCGGCTGGAAGCTGTGGCTTCATTTGAAGGCGGGTGCCCCGTTCCGCGTCGTCGATTCATATCGCGATGAGCGCGAACATGTGGCCCGTAACGTCCTGCAGACGACGAACGTGGCGACCGAAGTGTTGCAGACGACGCTCCCAGTCCTACTGCCGTTCCAAGCACTAGGCGCCGACGTCTTTACGCGCGTCAATCTCATCAACCAAAAAATCACGGAACGGATTGCCCAGCTACACTTGTCGTATCCTGGACATTCCCGCGTCCCGTTCTTACGCGTCACCGAAGGCAAAATCTTCCCGGAAATCGAGATTATCCGGACGGACGACGGGCTCCGCACGAAGATTTCAGAAGTCGCCGACGGCCGCTTCCAAGTGCTCGTGCTCGACGACGATAAACGGGACGCGAGCGCGTTGTATGACTATTTGAACGACCATCAATCGTTCTTCCAAATCATCACGCTGTCGAAGACGAGCCGTCCCTTCTTCGATCAAGGCAACGAGCTCGCGAAATCGCTGTTCATGAAACGCGGCGTCCTCGTCATCCGTCCAGACGGTTATCTGCTCCACAAGCAGCGGCACCTTCGCCCGGAAGCGCTACAAGCGACGATGGCAGCTTGGTTGCCGTCCCCATAACAAAAGCTCCACTCGGATTTGAGTGGAGCTTTTGTTTACGCTTGATTGTAATAAAGCGTCCCTGGTTTCGACAGCGTCAAGTCATAAAACGCCTCGAACGCTTCGATATCTTCCAACTTGCGAAAATCGACTTTGTCCGTCTCTTCATTCGGGATTGCGACGATGATGCCATCATCGGTCTGTTTGATCATCCCGGTCTGTCCGTTATGGATGCGGATGTAGAGCACGTGCTTGTCTTCTAGCAGCGTCACGGCTTCGCGACGCGATTGAATCGTTGTTTTCATAGTCATCCCCCACTTTCTTTTGAGTATACCGGTCCATCGTTGTTGCTTTCAAGCGGTTGCGCCCTTAAAATTATGTAAAGAAGGGGTTGAACGCTTTGAATTTGGAAACTATTTTAATTATCGTCTTAGGCATCACATTCGTCGTGCTCGTCTCGATCCGCGCCGTCCGCAACTTGCAGTGGGTCCGCTTCGGTGAGGCGTTCGGCAAACAAGGCGAGGCGCTGCTTGACGACTATACGTACTTAACAGAACAAGGCATCACGTGTCGCGTCGAGCACGGTTTGCCGACCGGCCGCCTGTTCCGCCCGCTCGCCAAAAACTTGGACGACCGGGTCGCCTTGTTCGTCCATCGCAAAGACGAACAGAAGGCTCGACAATTATTGAAATGAAAACGACGCTGAGACTACAGCGCCGTTGTGTCAGGCTGTAGACATTAACATCGTCTGCAGCCTTTGTATTTGTCCGACCGGGCACAATGAAAATGGCGCTGACTCTTCAGCGCCATTTTCATTTATGTACTTGCCGCTCCGAGCAATAGTAGGCGATATGTTTAATCGTCGCCTCAGACAACAGCTCGAGCTTCGTCTTCGTGATGACATCGTCAATCACATCGAACGTCTCGGCACAGTTCGCTTTGATGCGTTCCACTTTGAGACGTGGTGTCTCCGGGAATATTAAAAATGACGTGACGGGAACAGCTTGTCCGCATTGCCTCTTCAAGACACTCCGGACGTGCTTCGTCATCCGCTCAAGTTCTTCCATCGGATGCGGATAGATGTTTTTCCAACCGAGCGGCGTCTCGAGACGACAATCTCGGTTCGTCATATGGACGGCCGACGTCGTCCGGTTGATGCGGACTAAAAAGACGCCCTTCGGTCCGACCAACACATAATCGAGCACGTCATCGCCGAGCTGGACGTGTTCAATCATCATCCAATCAAAGCGACATGTATGACGAATGATCTCGACGATCTCGTCCGTGTACGATTTCGGTGGTGTGATGACTTCTTCTTTCGTGCGGAACAAGCCTTTCGTCTGTCGTTTCTCAGGTTCTTTCTTGACGGCCGTCAATACTTGTAACATCTTCTCCACCTCCTCCCTTTATTCGCTTGGACCGACCTGTTTTCCGAAGACGGCCTTTTCTAAATTCGAGATGCGTCGCAACATGTCATAGTTCGACGCGACAGGCTGGGCCGGTTTGACCGGTTCTGCTGCTTGTTCGTTCGAACCGCGACGAAGCGACTCGTTCTCTTGGCGCAACCGTTCGATTTCTTTCGTCATCTTCTCGTAATCGCGGATGACGACGTCCAAAAACTGGTCGACTTCTTCTTGTGAGTAGCCACGGAGGGCGGTTTTGAATTCTTGTTTATAAATGGCTTCAGCTGTTAGTTCGGTCTGCATGATTTTCACTCCCAATGTTGTTCCCATTGTTTTTCTTCTTCGATTACACGTAACTCTTCCGGCGTAATCAAGAATAACTCCATCTGGTGTTTTCGTTTAGCCCCTTCGACGAGAAAACGAGGGCTTCCCCCCGTCTCTTCGTCATACAGCGTGATTAATCCTGCTGCTTTGTCCAAAAAGAAGGCGGTTTTTGCGCGCAATTGGCTCGGGTCCTCGTACGGACGTTGGGTCAGCGGTTCAAAAAAGTCAGCCTCGAGCTGCAAGCGGATGAACAGTTCTTGTTCAAACGGCTTGTACTTCTCTTCCATCTGTAAAAAAGGTGGAAACACGGCAATTTTGATTGGATAAGATTCTCTTAACTCTAACAATACTTCTCCAGCCCACAATTCACAACCGTTCGTGCCACTAAAGATGAACCATTCGGCCCCAAGCTCGATCGCTTCCATTATTTTTCGCTCGTAAGCTTCTTTGATGATATCGATGCCAGGATGGTCGGCTTTGAAGATGCCGAGCTCATGTGGACGATATCCTGTGATGGCGACAACTTTCATGACCGCTTCCTTTCTAACCGATTCATCCGGTGACGGAGTGCCCGCATCTCGGTCAAGGCGGTCTGTCGAAGCACCGTCTCTTTCCGTTCCGAGAGCGTCAGCGCCTGCTCGGTGAACGTGATGGCTCGGTTGATGTCTTTTTGATGATGTTCGGCATATTTCGCCAACTCGACGAATGCCTCGACCGTACCGACCTGTTCGAACAGCGGCAACGCCTGCTCCATCTGGCCGGTCCGTTTTAACAGCAGGGCTTGACGCATCAAGGCACGTTTCGTCGGTTGTTCAAGCCGCTCATATTCTTGAAGCGCCGCCTCGGCGTTACCGAGATCGTTCAACCAGTGGGCCCGCTCTTCGCCGAACGGCGTCTCATCGGCTTCGACGAGATGACAGAGCCGTTTATAAAGTGAGACGAGACTCAAACAGTCGGCATGGTGGTGTTCGATGACGGGCTGGATGATATCCGGTTCCCGTTCTTTCACGTATTGAAAATAGTGCATCGGCGCCAAAAAGCCAGGCATGTCGTCCGTCCGGGCATGACCGAAGTGGGCCTCGACCGCTTTGAGCGAGACCGATTCAAGTGTCGGTTTCAACAGACGACGTGAGGCATGCAACAAATCGACGTGGCCGACGGCCGGGAGCGCCTTCACTTTCGAACGGACAAACGTATGCCTTGTTTTGATTTGGGGCCAGTCGAACGACTTGCCGTTATACGTCACGAAACGAACCTCGTCGCCGATGTCATTCAAGAAGTGATAGTAGAACGCCGTCTCGAACGCCGGGTGCGGCAACACGTACTGAATCATCTCCAGATGATCGTCTTGGAAGCGCGCGAAGCCGATTAAAAAGATTGAGGTGCCGGAGCCGCGAAGCCCGGTCGTCTCGGTGTCCATGAACAATACCTGTTCAGATGGCACATCGACTTGAAAGAACGGATGGGTCGATGTTGCGAGCGAGGCTTTCGCCTCTGCGAACGTATAGTCATGATACGTCTCATCGAGTGGATAAATCTGTTTCAAGCGGACGCACCACTCTTGTTCGAACGTCAAAATCTCTCCGCCGCGCTCGCGCCACTTCGCCTGTTCAACGTCGTCCGGCGTCACGGTCACCTGTTTCGGTTCATTCGTTTTAATGAGTCGTGATAGTTTTGCTTTCATATCGTTCCTTTCAATGCTTGCAACTGTCTGACGACCTGCTGTTTAAAGTCACCGTAGCCGATCATTCCGACACAGCGCGGACAACCGCTCTCGCACGGACAATCGTCGACCGTTCGAATGGCCGCATCCAAGACCTCATCGGCGTCGCGATAAAGTGCTTCGCTCAGCCCGATGCCGCCCGGATAGCGGTCATATAAATAAACGGTCGGTTTATTCGTATGGGTCGCTTTCATTTGAATCGTCGTGAACAGATCGAGCGTGTCACACATCAAATAGAGCGGGGCCAGGCGTCGCAACAGATCGCTGACCGCCTCGAGCTGGTCTTCCATGTCGGCTTCCGAGTAGGCGAACCGTTCGTCGAGCGTGAACCATGTCGCGGTCGTATGAAGTTCCCGCTCTGGCAAGTGAATCGGTCCGGAACCGATATTCTCATGCGTCCCGAACTTGATTTTTTTGAACAGGGTCGCCATCGCGATGACCGACACTTCCCCGAACGTCTTCACGCCGGTCGTCTTGTTCTCTTCCAACACTTTCAGTTCGACTGCCAAATTGGCGTCCGTATAGTAGTCGACGTCGACGCGTCGGACGTACGCTTTCTTCTCTTCGAAGTCGAGACGTTCGACTTGATACTGTTCGGCGCCATGTAAATAGATGGCTTCGTCGTGGAGCAACGTCATCGCGCTGAACGTATCCATCTCACCGATGACTTGGTTCTTCGCGGTTTGATCGACGATGACGACGTTCTCTTGGTCACTCGTCCGAAGCGAGATGTCATGGGCCGGGAACGCATCGGTCATCCAATAATATTTATCGGCCCGTTCGTGCAAGATGTGGGCGTCCGTCAAGAAATCGAGAATCTCTTCCGTCTCGACCGTGCCGAACCGCTCCCCTTTCTGGAAAGGCAGTTCGAAGGCGGCACATTTCATATGGTCGACGAGGATGATTAAATTGTTCGGGTCGAGACGAGCCGCTTCCGGAGACCGGTCTAAAATCAAATCGGGTTGTTCGACGACGAGTTGGTCGAGCGATGACGATGAGGCGACGAAGATGACGAGCGCCTCGGAATGACGGCGTCCGGCCCGGCCGGCTTGTTGCCACATCGAGGCGACCGTTCCCGGATAGCCGTTCAGTACACACGCTTGCAATTGGCCGATATCGACGCCGAGTTCAAGCGCATTCGTCGAGACGACGGCCTTAATCTCCCCGTTACGGAGCCGACGCTCGATTTCGCGACGCTCCGACGGCAAGTAACCGCCTCGGTACCCGACAATCGATTTTGGACCGAGCTCGCGCCGCGTCAATTCTTGTAAATACGTCAACAACACCTCGACCCTGACACGTGAGCGGGCGAAGACGATCGTCTGGATGTCCGCCTCGACCAATTTCGAGGCGATGCGCTTCGTCTCGAGCGTCGCGCTCCGGCGAATGCCGAGCGCTTCATTGACGACGGGCGGGTTATAGAAAATCAAATGCTTCTTGCCTTGTGGCGCCCCGTTATTGTCGACGAAGACGACGTCTTCTTCCGTCAACAGTTCAGCCAGCTCGACCGGGTTGGCAATCGTCGCCGACGTCATAATCCATTTCGGATGACTCCCGTAATAGGCGCAAATCCGTTTCAGGCGGCGGAAGACGTTGGCGACATGGCTACCGAACACGCCGCGATACGTATGAAGCTCATCGACGACGATATACTCCAAATTCTCGAACAAGCGAATCCATTTCGTATGATGCGGCAAGATGCCGGAATGCAGCATATCTGGATTCGTGATGACGATATTGCCGGCGTCCCGTACTTTCGTTCGGGCTGCCGGTGCCGTGTCGCCATCATAGGTGAAGCAACGCAAGTCGCCCTCGAGCGCTTCGACCATCTCCATCAAATCGCTGTTTTGGTCTTGCGCGAGCGCCTTCGTCGGATACAAATAGAGCGCCCGGGCGTTCGGTTGTTCAATCATTTTAGACAGGACGGGCAGATTGTAACAGAGCGTCTTCCCGGATGCGGTCGGTGTGACGATGACCGTCGAGTTCCCACGCGACGTCTGCTCGATTGCTTCGGCTTGATGGGTGTACAGTTGTTCGATTCCCCGGCCATGCAGCACTCGGACAAGATCTGGCGGCACACTCGACGGAATCGATGCGTAGCGGGCCGGTTTCGCCTCGACCGTATGCCAATGTGTCACGTTTTGAGAAAAGCCCGGGTCGGTCTTGAGTGTATGGATCATTTCTTCCACGGAACGTTTTTTCCGCATGAGGTTCACCTTCTTTATGATTTCGAAGGTGCGAGTCGCTCCACGATTGCTTTCACTTCGCCGATCCGTTCATCGCGTACGAGCCGATGGACAGCAGGTAAACGCAGCACATCCATTTCTTTGAAGGAGCCGGCAACATGTCCATTCTCTTCTTCGAGTCTAATGATCGCATCGTCATACAACCGTTGCGTCGACCGTCCGAACAAGACGATGGTATGTAGCTTCGTGCATTTCGAATGAACGGCTTGCAAGTGTTTCGTGTAACGCTGCACCGCTTTATGATAATCTTCATGCGTCGCGAGCGCTTGACGCTTGCCCCGCAGAAGTTCTGGATAGAATGTTTCGTCGCCGAGGAACATCGTCTCGACGCCGATTCGTTTCAAATAAGGATGGCCACTGGCTTCGGCCACAGCTTGATCATCAATCAAACGTCCGAACGGAATCGACTCCTCGACGAGCAATCGGCTCATTTTCAAGCCGTTGATACCGTGTAACGGAATACCTAAATCATCGTCTTGCAGTCGGTCGATCACAAACAACACTTTCATCTTGCGTTTCAGTGAGAGTTGTACCATGTGTCACCATCCTATTCGCTTTCTTTTCATTATAGCAAACGAAACAGAAAAACAGGGCGCTGATGTCGCCCTGTTTCCTGTGAGTCGGTTTTAGTCACGACCACCGTTGCCATTCCCGTTGCCGTTACCCTGGCCATTCGAGTCTGTCGATTGACGGCTGACGTCTCCGTTCGAATCCGCTTCCCCATCAGTCTCATCGGCTGGTGGTTCTTCTTCGGTCGGTGGTTCCGTATTCTCGTCTTCGGTGTTCGTGTCGTTGCCGTTATTCTCATTGTTTTCGCTGTTTTCATTATTCTCGTTATTGCCGTTGTTCTCAGTATTTTCGCCATCGGTCGGTTCGCCTTCCTCTTCAGGCGGCGTCTCTTCCGTGGCTGGCTCTTCTTCCTCTTCGGCCGGAGGCTCTTCGCCTCGTTCGACCGTGTAAGACGTTTGGAGCGGGCTCGATTGTTGATCGCCGACGAGCGCATTCGTCGCGTTGGCGACAATCGTGAACGTCGTCTGCCCTTCCGCCAGACCGGCGATGGCGATGCTCGTGTCTTCGGTCGTCCCGACGACACGTTCGCTACCGTCCGGACGTGTCTCCGTCACGGTGAACGAAAGACCTTGATAGCCAGCGGCTTGTACCCCTTGTGTGTCATACGACCACGAGAGTGTGCCTGTCTCTCCTGGCACATCATAGTCAATCGATGCGCCGGTCGGAGCGGCCAATTTATCCGGCTGTAAATCTTTCGGTTTCGTCCCTTTGACGTACAACTCGTTGCCGAGCGAGAGCACCGACTCCGGTTGCTGGAAGCGGTCCGGTTGTCCCGTCGCATTCGTCACTTCTTGCATCATATACTCGAAGTAGTATTGGGCGTAGTTCGGATCCATCACCGATGCAGGTGTGGCACTTGAACGGCCCGACCATACTGAAATCGAGTAATCGGTCGTATAGCCGGTGAACCATTTGTCCATGTCCTTGTTCGTCGTCCCGGTCTTACCGGCGACGTCCCATGGGAACGCGCCCGGCTCATACGTCCCGTTCGAACCGCTGACGACGTCACGGAGCATATCCGTCAACATGTACGCCGTATAGTCTTCCATCGCCTGTTTCGCCTTGATTGGCGAATTGATGGTTGAGCCGTCATTGAACTCGATTTTTTGAATCAAGTGCGGCTTCGTATACATCCCGTTCGTCCCGAGCGCGGCGTAAGCGGCCGCCATTTGTGTCGTGCTCGCCTCGGCGGCACCGAGCGCGTTCGAGGCGTTCATCTCGTCGCCTGACATTGAAGGTTCGATGCCGACGTTCTCGACGAACGACTGGATTGCCTCTTGACCGAACTCGTCGCGAACTTCATAGAAGGCACGGACGGCCGGGGTGTTACCCGAAATCGTCAAGTAATAGCGCATCGTGTTGGCGCCACGATAATCACCGTAGTAGTTTTGTGGATTGTATTCATCTTCTTCGAACGCTTTATCAATCAACACTTTTCCCGTCGACCATTGCGCGTTCTCAATCCCTGGACCGTAATCGAAGAACGGCTTCGCCGTGGAACCGATTTGGCGTTTCTCACGCGAATAGTCGCGATAGTTCTTATCGCCTTGTTTCGCTTGTTCGCTGTCAATGACGGCGACGATTTCACCCGTCTTCGTATTCAACACCGTCGCTCCCATACGAAGATCTTCTGGGAACTCACTTGTTGGAAGGTTGACGTTATCGTTCTTAATGTCGCTATTGAACTTCGTGTGCAACTCTTTATTGATTGACGTGTATACTTTCAAGCCCGTCCCGTAAATATCGGCCTGCTCGAGACCGTAGTCTTCCTCGAGCTCGGCTTGGACGCGGGCGTAAATCGAACGTGTATACGACTCTTCTTCAGACTGGGCGCCTGGTGAGATGATATCCGCAATCTCGACGTCGAGCGCCTCATTGTATTGTTCTTCCGTGATGTGACCGTCACGCTTCATCGAAGAGAGCACTTGCTCTTGACGGTAACGCGTGAGCTCTTGGTCACCACTGATTGGGTCATAGGCGCTCGGACGTTGCGGGAGACCGGCCAAGATGGCCGCCTCTTGATAGTTCACTTCCGAGACCGGCTTATTGAAGTATGTCTTCGAAGCCGCTTGGACACCCCATGCCCCTGAACCGTAATAGTTCTTGTTCAAGTACATTTCTAAAATCTGTTCTTTCGTGTACTCGCGCTCAAGTTTGATGGCGAGCCACTGCTCTTGCAGTTTCCGTTTCAACTTTTTATCCGTTGATAAGAACGACTGCTTGACGAGCTGTTGCGTGATCGTCGAACCACCTTCGGCCCCGAAGCCGTCGGTCACGTTCGCGAGCACGGCGCCGCCGATGCGACGCAAGTCGACCCCGTTATGCTCATAGAAACGACGGTCCTCAATCGAGATGACCGCTTGTTGCATCACTTCCGAGATATCGTCAATCGAGACGTACTCGCGAATCTGTCCGTTCTCTTCGAGCGGTTCACCTTCAGCCGATAGCAGCTGAATCGGGTACGTATCGACCAATTTCTCTTCATCGAGCGGTGGTGCTGTCGCGATCGCATACGCGGTGTATGCGCCGCCGGCGATGACGCCGATGATGAATAAAATCCCTAAAATCGTTATTATGCGTCGAAACTTCGATTTCTTCGCTTTTGGTTTCGGCTTTTTGGCCGCTGGTTTACGTTTATTGGTCGTCGTGTCTTGTCGACGTGCCATCCGACTTCGTTCCATTCACGCTTCACTCCTTCTATTTCAATCGAGCCATGCTTCAATCGCCGTCAAATAATCGATGGCCGGCATCGCCCGGGTTGGAACTTCAATTGCTTCTTGCTCGATATAGGAGAGCGGAATCGACTTGCGTCCTGATTCGCGCTGTTCCCACCAGACTAATAATTGCTCCGTTGATAACACATATTGCGTATTATAGCGGCTAAACCGAATGATGACAAAACAAATCCCTCCATGTCGTTCACACTCGCGCATGTGATGGATTTGGTGGTCGTGGAAGTTTCCGAGCGGAAACGACGTTTTATTGTTCGTCTCTTTCGCCTCGAAATCGATATACTTGCCGCGATACACCCCATTATAATCGGTCGTCGATGCTTGCTTGAAATACGCCTCGGTCACTTTCGCCGCGCTCCGTTTCGGATAATCGACTTTCACGATTTGCAGCGGCGTCGGTTTCTTATGGATGACCGCCCGGCTGTGGAGCCGATAAAACTCGTTCGTGTCGTTCAGCAGCGTCTCGAGGTTCATGCCTCGGTTCGCATACGTCTGCGGATTCGATCGGGCCGGCCCAGCCGAAGGTTGCGGCTTTTTTCCGTTTGGATAATGGAACAATGTCGTCACCCCTAATATCTAGTTTAACAGGTTCGCCCAGCCGTTCCTTCCGTCTGAAGTCTGATTGTCGAGTTCTGTCGCTCGACTCCTGTGTGGATTTTCCGCAATCCATATCGTACCAAACTCCCGTATGTTAAACTAGTATGTAGTGCATTGTGTAGTCAAATTGACACGACCTTGTTACGGAGAAGCTATTTATTTTTCTGAAATAAGTCTTCTACTTATTAGCCATAATCAGGGCGGATTAAACGCAGATTGACGGAAGTTTCTAAAAAGTGTGCAATAAATAGTGTAAACCAAGGTTGATAAACAATTAGCAGGCCCGCTTTTATAAGCAGTAGAGCCATGGTTGGAGGAGTAAGATGGAAACACAAAAGAAGTATGTCATGTTCGTCGATGAGACGGGAACGCCAAAGGGGAACACGCAATTCAATCTGACCGGCGTATTGATGGAATATAAATATGCGATTGATGCCGACGAGGCCGGCATGCCTTGCGAATTGAAACGTCGGTTACACGCCTTCAAACGTGACGTGTTCAAGACAGAAAATATCCCGCTCCATTTAAAAGAGATTTTAAAAGCCGAGCATCCGTACGGGAAAGAAGACGGCATCACGATCGATATGCTTCGTGATTTCTGGAACAAGTTGCCTGATTTCTTGCGCGATATCGACTGTACGATCGTCAGCGTCGAGGTCGATAAACAAAAGCTCCATGACTTCTACTCGACACCGAAAGACCCGTACGTCGTCGCATTCGCTCACTTGATGAAGTCGTTCTATGCGTTTTTGGAAGAGACGGAAGCCGTCAGCGCCCGCGTCGTCTTGGAGTCACGGGATGACTATCAGAACTTGCTCATCCAAAAAGCGTTCTTCGATATCTTCAATTCGGGGACGGTCCATCTCGACGTCGAGAAGAGCCGTCAAAAAATCAAAGGCTTCATCTTTTCAGAGAAGCAGAACACGGTGTATCAGTCGGGTCTCGAAATCGCTGACCTCGTCTGCCTCCCGCTCTCGCGCGTGCGTCGCGGCGTCATCGAAGTAAAACCACGGTTCGTCCATTATGGGGATGAGAACCGCATCTTCAAAGCCATCAAGGACAAGATTTACATTCGTAAAGAAAGTCCTGACCAAGATTTCCGCAACTGGGGATTCAAAAAAGTACCGATTACGAAAAAGCGCCGCGAATGGAGCGACCATCCGTGGAATCACTAAAAACTGCCTTGCCGATCATCATTCGGCAAGGCAGTTTTTATGTTCGGCGCAAGCCCGGGAGCGTCTCCCGCAAACGAATGAGCGCGTTGAGGCCGGCCAAAAACGGGATCACGGCCACCAATCCGATTGCCCAGCCAATGGACAAGACATCGGTCAACAGCCCGGCGAATATAGCCCCGAACGCATAGCCACTGTCGCGCCAAAAACGATAGACGCCCATCGCCGAGGCGCGCCACGAAGGTTCGGCGACGTCACTGATTGAGGCTTGGAGCGTCGGATAGACCATCGCCGTCCCGATGCCAAGCATGACCGCTGCGAACACCCATTGCCAATAGTCGGTCATGACGAGAATCGCCCATAGCGAGCCGGCCTGAACCCACATCCCTACGACAATCAACCCTTTTCGTCCGATGCGGTCGCTCCACACACCGGTGAACAGTTGAAAGAAGCCCCATGCCGCGGGATAGAGCGCCACGATAAGCCCGATCTCCGCGAGACTCAGCCCTTGGGCAGCAAAATAAATCGGGAACAAGCCCCATGCCATGCCGTCCTTCAAATTGGTCGACAGACCGGCTACCGTCAGGCTCGAGAGCGAACGATCTCTCCACGTCGTCGCCAGGAATACCTGTTTCGGCGAACGTGTCTTTTCAGGTTGACCTATAGACTGAAGCTGTAATTGTTTCGTCGTATCGCGGACGAACAACGATAACGTGAGACCGATCAAGGCGACGACTACACCGATATAGAACGGTTCCGGCCGACTGCCGTATGTGACGGCGACCATCCCGGACACCGCCGCCATCACGGCGACGCCGATATAACCCGCGAACTCATTCAGTCCGACCGCCAGTCCCCGCTCCGTCGGTTTGGCCAAATCAATTTTCATATTGACCGTCATCGACCACGTCAGCCCTTGGTTGACCCCAAGCAAGACGTTCGCCACGATAATCACCCACCAAGCCGATGCCGATATGACGAACACGGGAACAAGGAGCCCGATTGCCCAACCGAAGATAAGCACTTTTTTGCGACCGTATCGGTCGGCGATGGCTCCTGCGAAGTAATTGACGACCGCCTTCGAGAATCCGAAGCTGATGATGAACGAGAGTGCCGCACTCGTCGAGATGAGACCAAAATCCTCTTCTCCGATAATAGGCAAGATCGTCCGCTCAAGCCCTACCATCGATCCGACAAAGAAGTTTGTCACGACGAGCAGTATAAAATTGAATCGATTTTCTCGGACGCCGATACGTGGTTGATTCATATACATCCTCCTTGCCAACTGGTTGCTGGATTGAGTATATCAAAAAATACCCCCGTACGTATAAAAAGCGTCTTCCCGATCTCGTGATCAGGAAGACGCTTCCGTTCATTGTCCAGTCGCTTGCTTGGACTTCATTCGTTTCTTTCCTTCACGGCACATATCGAGCAGCGGACATGTCTCGCAAGCAGGACGTTGCGCTTTGCAGTGATAGCGGCCGAAGAAGATGAACTGGTGATGGAGCTGTGACCATTCTTCGCGCGGGAACTTCTTCATGAGCGTGTCCTCGACTTGACGGACGTTATCTTTCCAACGACAGATGCCGAGACGTTTCGAGACGCGCTCGACGTGCGTGTCGACGGCGAATGCCGGTTCGTGAAACGCGACCGACAAGACGACGTTCGCCGTCTTCCGTCCGACGCCAGGCAACGCCTCGAGCGATTCACGGTCGGACGGGACGATCCCGTCGTGACGTTCCACGATTTGCATCGAGAGCGCCTTCACGTTTTTCGCCTTGTTCCGATAGAGACCGATGCGCTTGATTAACGCCTCGATGTCGGCGACGTCAGCCGCAGCCATCGATTCGACGGAAGGATAGGCCTCGAACAGACCAGGCGTCACTTTGTTGACGAGTGCATCGGTCGCCTGCGCCGATAACGCCACGGCCACGACAAGCTCGAACGGATTACGGTGCGTCAACTCACAGTGGGCGTCCGGGAACATGCGACGCATCGTGTCAGACACTTCGGTCAATTGGGCTCTCGTCAACATCACTTTTTCCTCCGTTGATAATCGACGAGGTCCTCGAGTGACTCGACGTTGTGGTCTTGCCACACTCTGAGAATCTTGTCCATATATTTAAAGTTGCGTACGTTGCGAAGCTTTGCTTCCCGAAGCGCGGCCATAATCAGCTCTTCACTGAAGCCGTCCTCGGTCAACCAACCGACAATCTGTTCGATCTCGAACGGGGTGATCGTCCCGAACTCGCGCTCAAACGTATGAATGATGTTCTCATTTAACGAATGAGCCGATTTTTCAGGTGTCGCCCCTTCTTCGAGTGCAAGGAACAACGGAAGCAGACTGTATCGTTCAACCTCGGTCGACGCATCGATGGCGATCAACTCTTTTTGGAGCAAGCCGAGCAAGACGGAACGAGCCTCGCTCTCGGCCACGTTCATCCGGTCTCCGAGTTCGCTCGGAAGCGGCATCTCAATGCCTTCCCCCGTCATCTCAAGCAAGTGGATGACGAGATTGAACTCGACCGGACTCAAGTTGAGGCGACGCGCCTCCGTGAACAATTTTCTCGGAACGACGACTGGATTTTGTTCGAACAGCTTGATTAGATTATGTGCATCCATGTCGCACATCCTTTCTAGACAAATCAATCGGGGAAGACGAAGTCATCCCCGATTGGCGATTATGGGTGAATGCGGTTCAAGAGGCGTGGGAACGGAATCGCTTCGCGGATATGCTCAATCCCGCTAATCCAGGCGACCGTACGCTCAAGGCCAAGACCGAAGCCAGAGTGCGGGACCGATCCGTATTTGCGGAGTTCGAGGTACCAGTCGTACGCGTCCGTCTCATCGAGACCTTCTTTGATGATTTCTTCTTTCAACCGGTCGTAATCGTCTTCACGTTGCGAACCGCCGATAATCTCGCCGTAGCCTTCCGGTGCGATCAAGTCGGCACAGAGGACGAGTTCCGGGTTTTCCGGATCGACTTTCATATAGAACGGCTTGATGTCTTTCGGCCAATGTGTGATGAACACCGGGAGGTCATGCGCGTTGGCGATGGCCGTCTCGTGCGGGGCACCGAAATCGTCGCCGTACTCGATGTCGTCGAAGCCTTCGTCTTTCAAGAACTTGATCGCATCGGTGTAACGGACACGCGGGAACGGTGCTTGGACTTTCTCAAGTTTCGACAAGTCGCGTCCGAGCAGTTCCAATTCGTTGCGGCAGTTCTCGAGCGCCGATTTGGCGATATACGAGACGTAGCGCTCTTGGAGCTCGAGGCTCATGTCGTGGTCGAAGAATGCCATCTCCGGCTCGATCATCCAGAACTCGATCAAGTGGCGGCGCGTCTTCGATTTCTCGGCCCGGAACGTCGGTCCGAACGAGAATACTTTGCCAAGTGCCATCGCGGCAGCTTCCATGTATAGCTGGCCCGTTTGTGACAAGTAGGCCGGTTGTCCGAAGTAATCTGTCTCGAACAACTCAGTCGTGCCTTCCGGTGCACTCGACGTGATGATTGGTGGATCGATTTTCACGAAACCTTCTTGGTTGTAGAACTCATACGTCGCCCGAATCAATTCGTTACGAACTTTCATGATCGCGTGCTGGCGACGCGAACGGAGCCAAAGGTGACGGTTGTCCATCAAGAACTCGGTGCCGTGCTCTTTCGGTGTGATCGGATAGTCGATCGATTCCGCGATCACTTCCATCGCCGTCACTTCGAGCTCGAAGCCGAGCGGCGTGCGTCCGCCGTCCGATTTGACCGTACCCGTGACCCAGACCGAAGTTTCTTGCGTCACGCCTTTAGCGAGCGCGAACAACTCTTCGGCTACATCGGCTTTGACGACGACGGCTTGAGCGAAACCGCTCCCGTCACGAAGTTGAAGGAAAGCGATCTTTCCACTCGAACGTTTGTTGGCGATCCAGGCTCCGACGCGGACCGTCTGGCCTTCGTAATCTTTAAATTGGCTGATTGAAATTGTTGTCATATCCATATCCATCCTTTCGCTTATCGAGCGTTACGTGTAATGAAGTCTTCTACTCGATCGAGCGCTTCTAATACCCGTTTCAATTCTGTTGCATAAGACAAGCGGACGTAGTCGTCCTGTCCGAAACCTGAGCCTGGGACGAGGGCGACGAACGCTTCGCCGAGCACGGCCTCACACCATGCGTCGACCGAGTCGTATCCGCTCATCGATGCCGCCTCTTTGGCGTTGGCATATAAGTAAAATGCGCCTTGCGGCTTCAAGCATGTGATGCCTGGGATGGCAATCAAACGCTCATAAACGATCTCGAGTCGTTCTGCGAATGAGACACGCATCATTTCGACATCGTCTTGTGGCCCGTTATACGCTTCGACCGCCGCCGCTTGGGCGATTGACGTCGGGTTCGATGTCGAGTGCGATGCGAGGTTCGTCATCGCCTCGATAATCGTCTTATCGCCGACCGCATAACCGATGCGCCATCCGGTCATCGCGTGTGACTTCGAGACGCCGTTGATGATGATCGTCCGCTCCAACATCCCTGGAAGCGTCGCGATCGAGACGAACTCCGCATCGCCGTAGACGAGTTTCTCATAAATCTCGTCACTGACGACGAGCAAGTCGTGTCGTTTGATGACGTCCGCGAGTGCCGACAGCTCGGCCTCGGTATAAATCATACCGGTCGGGTTCGACGGACTGTTCAAGATGACCGCTTTCGTCCAATCCGTGATGGCCGCTTCGAGCAACTCTGGCGTCAATTTGAACATCGTCGACTCGTTCGTATCGACGTAGACCGGGACACCGTCCGCGAGCTTCACTTGCTCCGGATAGCTGACCCAGTACGGTACCGGGATGATGACCTCGTCGCCTTCATCTAAAATCGCTTGGAACAATGTATAGAGGGCATGCTTCGCACCTGAGGCGACCATGACCTCCGCACGCGTGAACGTCAAGTTGCTGTCGCGCTTCGTCTTCTCGATGATCGCGTCTTTCAATTCGACCGTCCCGCCTGATGGCGTATACTTCGTGTCACCATCGCGCGCGGCCTGACAGGCTGCCTCGATGATGCGTTCCGGCGTATTGAAATCCGGTTCCCCGGCGCCGAGGCCGATGACGTCTTGTCCCGAAGCCTTTAACGCTTTCGCTTTCGCTGTGATGGCGAGTGTCGTTGAAGGTGTCAACTGCTTTACACGTTGTGCCAATAGATGTTCCACAAAAACTCCCCCTTGGTTTCGTTACGAGTCCGTCAATTGGACCCGTCGAATAAATTCGCCCGCTTGGAGCGTATAATACGAATACGTATACGATGCGCCCGATTTCGTCACGACCTCAATCAAGGCCCGTTCGTCGAACCCGTATTTACAGCTGACGAGTGACCCGCCCGTTTCTGCGACCGATTCGGCACAGACTTGATCGAGGTCGACCGACGCGATGTCACGCGTCACAATCGGCAACTTGTCATCGACTGGCACGAACTGGACTTGATCCGTCTCCTCGAAGACGACGTACGGTTCCGTCCCATTGTACAGCTCGGCCCGTTCGATGTTGACGGACGGTTGCTCGGTCTCGAGACGCTCGCGTGCCGCCTCGATCATCTTGTCTTTCGTGCGCTCGGTGTGACCGACCGTGAACCAATAGATGCCACTAAATACGATGACGACACCGATGAGTGCCGTCATGAACGCAACCACTACTTTGGTCTTCCGTGTCATTCCGTCCGATAGATGGTGAACACCATCTCTTCTTTCTTCGGATCATTCACTTTTTTCTCTAAAGCAAGACCGAACATTAAATCTTGGCCCTTCAACGTGCGGTTCAACAAGTCGACAATTTTGTATACATCTGCCGTCGGCTCGATTCGAACCGTCGCCAACGTCTCGATATTCGAATTCATGATTACTCCTCCTTCAAAAAACACTATACCCATTATTATAAAACGATAATATCACGATGCCTAGCGTTATCTCTGATTTCCTAGGCCGGTCTTTTCTTTCTCGTCTAAAAACAGCTCCAGTTCGGCGAGTGCGGTCTCGAGCGGGCCGTCGATTCGGTCGACGGCCGGCAAACTGTTGATGAACTGCTTCCCATAACGGGTCGTCTCGACACGACGGTCGAAGACGAAGATGGCGCCGTAATCCTCTTTCGAGCGAATCAGACGGCCGACCCCTTGTTTGAAGCGGATGACCGCTTGTGGGAGTGACAGCTCGAAGAATGACGATTTGCCTGTCGCCTCGATTTTCTCGGACCGCGCCTGCATGACCGGTTGGTCGGGCGGGGCGAACGGGAGTCGCACGATAATGAGGCAAGTGAGTGCCTCGCCCGGAATGTCGACGCCTTCCCAGAAGCTGGCCGTCCCGAATAAAATCGATTGGTCGATGCGCTTGAATTGTTTCGTCAAACGGCTACGTGATCCGCCGCTGACGCCTTGGGCGAGGAGCGTATAGCCCTCATCAAGCTGGTCTTTGACGGCCTCGTGCGTCAACCGCAACAGTTCGTTCGATGTGAACAAGACGAGCATCCGTCCTTTCGTCACATTGGCGATTTGGGCAATCGAGCCTGCAATCTGTTCGACGAACCGCGGCAACGGAACCTCGTTGATGAGCGGGATGTCGGATGGCACGAACAGTTTCGCTTGTTTCTTGAAATCAAACGGTGACGCCAGGACGACGCGACGGACATCCTCGCCGTCGAGGCCGAGACGGCGTTCGATGAATCCGAATCGGCCCGAAACGGTCATCGTCGCCGACGTCAAGACGGTCGGACGCTTGGCGAACAGTCGTTCATGCAAGAGCGGACCGATTTCGACCGGTTGCGTATACACCGAAGTCAACTTACGGTTGGCCAGGTTGAGTTCGACCCAACTGACAGCATCGTCATCCCGCGTGAGCATCGTTTCGTAGAGCACGCTCTCGATATCGCGCACGTCCCCGATGAACGCCTTCAAATCCCCGAGCACGGCCCGTTGTTTGAACGTCATATGTTCTTTATGCTCATCGAGAAGCCGATGCAGTTGCCGGAGCGTCGTCCGGAGTGTCCGCAGACGGTCTTCGAGTCGCTTCGCCACTTCCCGAATCGGACGGAACGGCTCCCCTTCCCGCTCGAAGCGGACGGTTTGACGTTGCTCCCGCTTTTTACCGAGCGACTGGAGCGCCGTGAGCAAATCGTTCAGTTCATCGTCGACGCGCGCGAGCGCTTGATCGGTCGCCTTGCTGAACGCCTCGGCTTCTTCCGCGACGGCCGTCAAATCAGCGAGTCCGAGCACGCGTGAATGGAACTTGCCATCGGCGCCGTAACCGAACCACTTGAACAAGCGGTCGAACTGAATCGCGTCGAACGTCACACCGAAGTGATGCGACGCGACTTCCTCGACTTGATGGGCCTCATCTAAGATGAGCGGCGTATCGATCGGAAGAATCCCGGCCTGATGCTGCAAATCAGAGAACAATAAGGCGTGGTTCGTCACGATGATATCGGCCTCTTTCGAGCGCAAGACGGCCCGGGTGAAGAAGTCCCGGCTATACCACGGGTCGAAACGGCCGAAGTCCGAGGCCGCGTCGGCTTGGATGAGCCGTTTGAACGAGGCCGGCCCTTGTGACGCCGCGCCTGGTAGCGACAACTCTTCCAAGTCGCCTGTCACGGTCTCGGTCAACCAGACGAGTACCATCGCCTTGCACATCGCTGGGAGCAAGCCTTCGTTCGCCTCTTCGAGAATCATCTCGAACTTGCGGAGGTCGATGTAATTGCGTCTCCCTTTCAACAACGTGAATTCGACTTCAGGGAAAATCGCTTTTAAAATCGGCAAATCTCGATTCAACAGCTGTTCCTGCAATTGAATCGTATGTGTGCTGACGACGACCGGTCGTTTCGTCTCGAGCGCGTGATGTGCGCTCGGAATCAAATACGCTAACGTTTTTCCGGTCCCTGTTCCCGCCTCGATTAACAGTGTCGCTTCGTCATCGAGCGCTTTATAGACGTGGCGCATCATCTCGAATTGACTTTGACGCGGCTCGAATTGCCCGAACAATGCCGGGAGCGTCTCTTCAATCGTCCGGTGAAGGAACGGCTCGAACGGCTCGCGTTCGACGGCGGGTTCGAACGTGTCGACGAGACGTCTCAGTGCGATTTTCCGATGAATATCGTACGTCGTCTCGTCGTCGGCTCGAATCCCGACTTGAATGATCAACTCATCGAGCAGCGGCTCGACGTTGCTCGTCCACGATTCGGACAACCGCCGCAATTGTTTCAGCGTGACGAGCGGTAACGCGCGCAACCGCTCGACCAAACGAACGAACAGTTCAGCCGTTGCCTCGGCGTCGCTCAGCGCGCGGTGCGCGTCGGTGTGGACGAGGTTGAACGTCTCGGCGAGCGACTCGAGCGCGTGGCTCTCGAGCGTCGGGTATAGAATCCGTGCCAGCTCGACCGTGTCGATGGCCCGGCCCTGGAACGGGATATACCCGGCCAACTCTAAGCTTTCATTCAAAAAATTCAAATCAAACGATACGTTATGGGCGACAAAAATCCGCCCGTCTAGCATCTTCCATATATCTGGGATCACTTCCTCAAACGTCGGGGCTTCCGCCACGTCTTGATTCGTGATCGTCGTCAACTGCGTGATAAAAGGCGGGATCGGGCGACTCGGACGAATCAAGGTACTGTAGCGCTCAATCACTTCACTCCCTTGAACGACCACCGCCGCAAATTCAATCAATTCGTCGCCGGACTTGACGGAATGACCAGTCGTCTCCAAATCCACTATCACATAGGTGTCCATAACATCCATCCCATCTTCGGCACGCTCGTGCTTTCTGTCTGTCTCATCTTACCATAGAACGATACACGAAAAAACGGGGATGCCTCTCGCGGACATCCCCGTTCGTCTTATAAAATCGTATGGGCGATTTCTTCGTATAGAAGTTGATCGATCTCGTTTCGCTCGTTCAAGACGGCGACTTTCGGACGATGTTGTTTCGCTTCCTCGGCCGTCATTTGACCGTACGCCATGATGATGACGACGTCCCCGACTTGGAAGTGACGGGCCGCAGCCCCGTTCAAACAGACGACGCCTGAGCCTCGTTCGCCCTTGATGACGTACGTCTCGATGCGAGCCCCGTTATGGTTGTTCGTGATGTGGACATGCTCGTTCTCCATGATCCCGACCGCATCCATTAAATCTTCATCGATCGTGATCGAGCCGACGTAATGTAAGTTCGCCTCGGTGACGGTCGCCTTGTGTAGTTTTGCGTGCATAAATGTTCGAATCATTGGATTCATCCTCTCTTCCAAATCACATTATCAATCAAGCGGGCCCGTTCGAACTGCACCGCTACAGCAATCAATAGTTCGGTTGACGCGGAGGTCACCTCGGTCAACGTCGGATAGTCTTTGATTTCGACATAGTCGATCGTGCTGTTCGGAATGTTCTTCAAGTGGTCCTCGAGCCGTGCCATCACGTCTCGAATCGCCTCACCTTGCGCAAGGGCGTCTCGCGCCTCGATCAAGGCACGGTTGATGTCACTCGCATCCGCCTTCTCTGACTCCGACAAATAGACGTTACGGGACGATTTCGCAAGGCCCGACGGTTCACGGATAATCGCACAGCGGCGAATCTCGACCGGGACGAAATAGTCGCGGACGTAGCCTTCGATTAGAGCGACCTGTTGCGCATCCTTCAACCCGAAGTAAGCGCGGGTCGGACGGACGAGATTGAACAGCTTCGAAACGACGGTCAAGACGCCATCGAAATGACCGGGACGACTGGCCCCGCATAAGACGTCAGCGCCGGTGCGCACCGTCACACGTGCCATGTCGAGCGGATACATCGTCTCCGTGTTCGGGTAGAACAAGACGTCGACACCCGCCTCGCGGGCGAGTGCCTCGTCCCGCTCGAAATCACGCGGATAGCGGTCGAGGTCCTCGTTCGGTCCGAACTGGGTCGGGTTGACGAAGATGCTCATGACGACGAGGTCGTTTTCTGACTTGGCCGCTTCGACGAGACTGAGGTGCCCTTCATGCAAATAACCCATCGTCGGGACGAAACCGATCGTCCCGACACCTGTCAATGCTTCTTGTAACGAACGTGGGGTCGTGACGATGTTCATGCCTTGCCCCCGTAGAGCGTGTCGAGCAATGACTCATCCATCGTGAACGTGTGCCGTTCGAGCGGGAACGAGCCGTCTTTCGTCGCATCGACGTAATTGCGGATTGCCGTCGTCGCCACCTCATTCACGTCGGCATATGCCTCGACGAACTTCGGAAGGCGGTCGACGCCATATTTCAAGATATCGTGATAGACGAGTACTTGGCCATCCACATCGGCACCCGCACCGATTCCGATGACCGGGATGCTGAGCGCCTCGGCAATCTTTTTGGCCAATTGATGTGGCACGCATTCGAGGACGAGCATCTTCGCGCCAACCCGCTCCGCCTCGAGGCTATCGGCAATCAACTGTTCTGCGTCTTCGAGCGATTTGCCTTGTACTTTATAACCTTCGAGCACACCGACAGATTGCGGAGTGAGGCCAAGGTGGGCGACACACGGCATACCGACTTTCGTCAGACGCTCGATCGTTTCAAGCACCTCGCCAGCCCCTTCAAGTTTAATCGCATCGGCCTGTCCGTCTTGGAACAACGTCGCGGCCGCTTGGAGCGTGCGGTCGAAATCACCGTGGTATGTCGCGAACGGCATATCAACGACGACGAACGTGTCACGGGCCCCGCGGCGAACCGCTTTCGCGTGATGGACCATGTCCGAGATTGTCACAGGAATCGTCGAATCGTAACCGAGCACGACCATCCCGAGCGAATCCCCGACTAAAATGATATCGACGCCTGCAGCCTCGGCCAGTTTTGCGGACGGGTAATCGTAGGCGGTCAACATGACCAATTTCTCTTCTTGCTTCATCTTCTTCAATAACGAAGTCATCGTATGCATATAGTTCTCCTCCTAATGTGGAGACAGGTTAGAAAAAACGCCTTCCTACACGAATGGTAAGAAGGCGCACGAAAACAATCTCAAGTAGATGAGTGTCCTTCTGTCCCTGTCAAAATGATCAAGGCAGACAAAAAAATGTAGTGACGGTCTGCAGTACTGGTACACTTCGCGAGCGATAGCGTCCGGCACATTCATTATAGACCACGAACCCGTTTCCATCAATCATTCCAAACTGCGATCTCGGCAGAGTAAATCGGCTCGACCGTTCCTTCATGTTCCAACAGGAGTGCCCCATCCTCTGAAATGCCGCGCATCGTCCCGCGTCTTGGCTTCCCTGACGCCGTCAACGTCACCGGTTCGTTCAGATAAGCGGCGTATTCGAGCCAATGGGCGCGCACAGAATCAAATCCTGACGCGAGGAACAAATCGTATTCCGTCTCGAGCTCGGCGAGCAAGTGCGCAAGCAACTCGCTTCTCCGATACGTCTGATTCGTTTCCAGCTTGATGGACGTCGCGCGATGGGCGAGCTCGTCCGGGATGACATCGCTATTGACGTTCAACCCGAACCCAAGGATGACGGCTTGAATCCGGTCACCCTCCGTCTGCATCTCAGTCAAGATACCGCCGATTTTTTTCCCATTGAGCAACAAGTCATTCGGCCATTTGATGGTGGCCGGGATACCTTGCGCGTGCAAAGCGCGCGCGAACGCGCTCGCCGCCATGAGCGTCAGCTTCGAGGCGTCGCGAATCGGCAGCGCCGGGCGCAGGATGACACTCGCCGCGATATTGACGTGGCTCGGATTATACCAGTTCCGGCCGAGTTGGCCTCGTCCCGCTGTCTGCTCCTCGCTGATGACGAGCGTTCCTTCGAGGACGCCCTTTTGCGCCAATTCATGGGCGATGCGTTGGGTCGTATCGACTTGATCAAACGCATGGACGGCTTGTCCGAACCGCCCTTTTCGGAACGATACGAACGCCGGCTCATCGAGTCGGTCGGTCTGGCCGAACAATTGATACCCTTTTCGAGGAATCGTCTCAATCGCATACCCATCTTGTTTTAACGTCTCGATATGTTTCCAAATAGCGGTACGTGAAATATTTAATTGACGGGCCAACTCCTGACCACTCCAGACGGTCCCGTCCTGCAACAGGTTTAATACTTTTCCGCGTGTTGAAGCCATCGTTTCGCCTCCTTTCGTAACGGTTCCGGTTCGTTGGCGAGCTCGCCGTCCAGCACGAGCCGTTCGACGTGGGCGAGCACTTGTTTGATGAGCGGGCCCTGGGCCCCGATTTGGAGCGCATCACGGCCGTCGAAGCGAAGCTCCCGGCGCGATTGAATCGGCAACTGCCGCTTCAACTGTTCAGCCGTCTCCGTCCGACCCGACATGTCGAGATACGTCGAGAGCGTCGCCGTCGTCGTCTCGTAAATCGTGAACGTGTCGAGGCCGGTCGTGAACAACCGGGCGAGCACGTTCGCTTCCCGTTTCAGCGCGTTCGAGCGTTTCCACGGCGTCAACCAATCGGTCGCAGCGGCATGATGGACGAACAGCGCCCAGCCGCCGACCGGATTGACCGGCGTCCGTCTGTCGGCGATGACGCGCTCAATCAGTTCTGCCGAGACGTTCGGTAAATACTGATGGATGCCGAGGTCCAGTATCGCCGCCAGCGCTTTTCGATACGCCGGACCGACCATCAGCTTCTCAAACTCGATAGCGACCCGCTCCATCGCGATGTCTTGCAGTTTATGACCGAGTTCGCGGGAAGCCCGTTGCACGTCGTCATCGAGACGGAAATCGAGCTGGGCCATGAAGCGGAACGCCCGCATGATGCGGAGCGCGTCCTCATTGAAGCGTTCGTACGGGCTGCCGACGGTACGGATGACACGCGCCTCAAGATCCATCCGACCGCCGAACAAATCGACGACGTTGCCATCGTGGAACGCCATCGCGTTCATCGTGAAGTCGCGCCGTTTCATGTCCTCCTCGAGCGAGACGCCGAGCGACACGTGGTCGGGCCGTCTCGAATCCGAATACGTCCCTTCCGACCGGAACGTCGTCACTTCGAACGGATGATGGTCGAGAATGACCGTCACTGTGCCGTGATCGATTCCGGTCGGTACCGATTTCGGGAACAAACGCATGACTTCGTCCGGAAAGAGCGACGTGGCGATATCGATGTCATCCGGAAGCGTACCGCGCATGTAGTCGCGGACGGCCCCCCCGACGATATACGCTTCGCCGCCGTGGGCGTTAATCGTCTCGATAATCCGTTTGGCGTATTCCCATTCCGTCATGGGCGCACCACCTGTTCATAAAGCGATTCATATGCCGTTACGATATCGGCCGACGCGAACTGTTTGGCCCGTTCGAGCCCGTTCGTGCGGAAGCGTGCATGCAGTTCCCCGTCGAGCAAAATCGCTTCGAGCGCTCTCGTCGCCGCGAGCGCGTCGCCGCGTTTGACGACGAACCCTTCCACGCCGTCAGTGATGACTTCCGGCAATCCGCCCGCATCGCTGACGACCGACGGGACGCCCGTCGCCATCGCCTCGAGCGCGACGAGACCGAACGCCTCTTTGTCCGATAACAGGATGTGGACGTCGCAAATCGACAAGAGCGCCGCCACTTGTTCTTGCTTCCCGGCGAAGATGACTTGCTCTTCGAGTCCCATTTCGCTCACGAGGCGGCGCATCGCTCCCATGAGCGGACCGTCGCCGACGAGGAGCAGTTTCTTATGTGGGACGTTCATCTGCTGGAACGCCTCGAGCACGAGATCGATTCGCTTCACTTGCCGGAAGTTCGAGATATGGATGACGACCCGGTCTTGATCGGACAAGCCATACCGTTCGCGGAGGGACGTGTCGGCCTGCGGTTGATAGACCGCCTCATCGATGAAGTTGTGGATGACATCAATCGATAAGTCGGACCCGATCCGCTCGAGCGTCTCTTGCTTCAAACTGTCCGAGACGGCCGTGATGGCGTTCGATTGGCGTAAGCCGTACAAAATTGCCGGCTTCAATTCCTCATCTTCGCCGAGCACGGTGATATCCGTGCCATGGAGTGTCGACACGATCGGTGTCTTCGTCCCCGCCATCTCGCGTCCGAGGGCGGCACAAACGGCGTGCGGCACCGCATAGTGGGCGTGGATGACATCGAGGCCGAACGCCCGGATGACGCTCGCAATCTTCGACGCCAGCGTGATGTCGTACGGTGGATACCGGAACACCGAGTATTGATTGATTTCGACTTGGTGGAACGTGATGTTCGGATGATAAGCGTTCAATCGGAATGGGATGCTCGACGTGATGAAATGGACATCATGGCCCCGGTCGGCGAGTTTCATCCCGAGCTCGGTGGCGAGAATGCCCGAGCCCCCGACCGATGGATAACAGAGAACTCCGATTCTTAGACTCATGTGAGCTCACCTGCCTGATGGACCACGTATGGGCGGCTCGTCATCAACCCTTCCGCATATGCGGTCCCGATTAAGCTACCGAAGTGACGTTCCCTCGCCAATACCCGTTCGAGATAGGCGTCCGTGAGCGGCGTTGCCACGCCGTCGACCGGTGTGAACTGACTGGCATAGGCACGCAAGGCGTCAAGTTTTTGCTCGATTGTCCCCGTGATGTCGATGCAGACGTCCGGTGTCGTATGGGCGTTAATCATATATTGATAGACACTCGACGGCCGATATGCCGGGACGTCGGGCATGTATTTACGGATTCCGGCATTAAAGAGCGCCTCCTCGACGAGTCGGGCGCAGGCGCCGTGATCGGGATGGCGGTCGATGCCGTATGGATACAGGACGTGTGTCGGACGCTCGGACCGAATCAATCGGACGATCGCCTCGATTTGAGTTGCGTCCCCGGTCAGGCCCCGGTCCGGGAACCCGAGATTGATGCGACGGATGCCGAGCACCCGATCGGCCGTTTCGGCTTCGATGCCGCGCGTGACGACGTCCCCATTCGAAGACAGCTCCGCTCTCGTCAAATCGACGTATAGAACGTCGACCCCGGCCTTGGTCCATTGGGCGGTCATGCCGGCGATTCCGATTTCGATATCGTCCGGATGGGCCCCAATTGCTACTATTTTCATAAAATCACCTCTTCTGTGAAAAGTATATCGGACTCATCGCGGAATGTCATATGTAGAGGGTAGTCAATCGAGAGGTTTTTCGAGTACGCTACTAGGTGGGAGGTGAACCAAATGACGGTACAATTACCGATTCGGTTTCGCAATATATTCTTTATTTTAATTGGTTCCTTTATTTTCGCGTTCGGCGTCTATCATTTCAACGTCCAGAACAATTTGGCGGAAGGCGGATTCACGGGCATCACCTTGATTCTGCGCGGTTTGTTCGACTGGTCGCCATCGATCACGAACTTGGCGCTCAACATCCCGCTCTTTTTTGTCAGCTACAAGCTGCTCGGGCGGACGACGTTCATCTATACGCTCATCGGGACGTTCAGTTTCTCGCTCTGGTACGCCCTCATCGCCAAGTACTCGAATCTAATCATCGATTTGACGGACGATATGGTGCTCGCGAGTCTATTCGCCGGTCTCTTCATCGGGGTCGGTCTCGGCATCATCTTCAATAACGGTGGGACGACGGGAGGCGTCGATATCATCGCCCGACTCGTCCAACGTTACGTCGGATGGTCAATCGGCAAGACGTTTCTCGTGTTCGACTTTTTCGTCATCGTCCTCAGCTTGACGTATCTCGATATTCGCGAGGCGATGTACACACTCCTCGCCGTCTATATCGGCGCCCGCGTCATCGACTCGATGCAAGAAGGGACATACGCTGGCAAGGCCGCCATGATTATCAGCGACCATCGTACGGCCATCGCTGACGGGATTCACGCCACGATGAACCGCGGGACGACACGGCTCCTCGCCAAGGGTGGCTATTCGAATAAAGAGCTCGAAGTGCTATACGTCGTCGTTGGACGAAACGAAGTCAATCGGTTGAAGACGATCGTCAAACAGATCGACCCGCACGCCTTCGTCACGTTCCACCACGTCTATGAGGTCGGCGGTGAAGGGTTCACGTTCGATGAGAACCGTGTCCCGCTGAAATAAGTCACGACAAACGACGCCCCGTTCGGATGAACGGGGCGTTTCGTTATGGCTCGATTCGGACAATCTCAAAATCGAGTGGGCCGGCCGGTGAAGCGATTGATACGGATTGACCGACGACGCCTCCCATCAACCCGCTACCGAGCGGGGACGATACGGAAATCGTTCCTTCCGCCAAATCAGCCTCGAGCTCACCGACGAGGCGATACGTCTCATCATTCCCGTCCGGTAATTCCCGAATGACGACTCGGCTCCCGAACGCGACGACGTCAGGCCGACCCTCGTCGACGATAACGGCATCGGCGAGCAGTCGCTCCAGTTCGACAATTTTAGTCTCAATCCGCTCTTGTTCCCGGACCGCCTCCACGTACGTCACGTCTTCACGAAAATCACAAAACTTTCGGGCCGTCTTGACGCGTTCGAGCGCCACATGCCGGCTATCCCCGCGCAACGTCTCCAGCTGTTCTTGTAAGCGGAGCCGTCCCGCTTTCGTCAATTGTGGTTGATTCATCTGCTACTCCTTTCGAAAGCAAAATTAAAAAAGTCCCGTCACGTGGACGGGACCCTTGATTCTACTCATCACGTGGCATGAAGACGATGAGCGCCAAGCGGATCAGTTCGGCGACGGCGACAAGTGTGGCCGCCACATATGTCCAAGCCGCCGCGTTGAGCACTTTGCGTGCGCCCGACTCTTCCGTTGCCGTGACGATGCCGTGGCTCGTCAATTCAGCCATAGCCCGTTTCGAGGCATCGAATTCGACAGGTAACGTGACGAGTTGGAACACGACCGCCCCGAGCATCATGATGACACCGAGTTGGGCGAGCCCCATCGCGCCGAGCAAGAAACCACCTAAGAGAAGTGGGAACGACAAGTTCGATGTGATGTTCACGACCGGGACGAGACGGTGACGGACCCGCATCAACTTATAGTCGGATGCATCTTGAATCACGTGGCCAATCTCGTGGGCCGCAATCGCAGCCGATGAAATCGTCGACCCTTGATACACTTCGCGCGACAGACGGACGACTTTATTGACCGGGTCGTAATGGTCACTCATCAAACCATCGACCATCTCGATCCGGACGTTATGAACGCCGTTTTGTTTCATGATGAAGTCAGCGACCTGTGCACCCGTGACTCCGCTTTGAATCGGTTGTTGGAGAAACTTTTTGTACGTACTTTTCACTCGCATCTGGGCCCATAACGGAATGAGCATAATCAGTGCAAGATAGAAAATATAGCCACCTAATGACATGTTCTCTATCACCTCTGCGTGTATTTGATAATCTGATTTTACATTCTAATGAACTTATTATCAAGCGAAGTGCGTAGGATGATGTGGTATCCCATAAAAAAACATATTCCGGTCAACCAGAACGACCCGTAGCCGATCCAGGCGATATGTTCGGCCAGTGACGGATAACGCGGCCATTGTCCGAGCACGTAGTCGACAACGTCGTTATGGATGACCCAGATGAGCGTCAAGACGAACGAGCGGACCGTCCATGTCATGAACGGTGCGTACAACAGCGCCTGGAACGCCATCGCCCCGTGTGACACCATCAGCATGACGGCCATGAGCACGGTGAACGTCTCGGCATCGGGACCGAGTTCCCGTAAGAACAAGATGTTCATGATGACGGCCCATACCCCGTATTTGATGAGCGTCACGAAGGCGAGCGTCTCCATGAGGGGTGACTTCTTCCCGGCAATCCATAAGCCGAGCACGACCGTGAAGAAGAGCGAGGCCGTCGGACTGTCCGGCACGAACGGCCAATAGATGAGCGGTGTGTCACGGAGCTGGGGCTCATACCAGACATATCCGTAAATCGTTCCGAACAAGTTGATGATGAACAGGAGCACCAAGACGGTCCGATGGGTGAGAAACGGGCGTAACATATGTATCATTCGTGTATTCCATCCTTTTTTCTCTATTGTAGCGCAACGGAGGCGAAGTAAAAAGAAGCGTGACCCGTTAGACGGGCCACGCTTCTTGAACCAATCGATTATTGGTTGTTTTCGCCGCCTTCACCGTATGAAGCGATGAATTCAGACATGGCTTGGAGATCTTCATCCGAACCATCCCATTGACCGGCTGGCATCGTACCGACACCGTTGACCGCGATATCCGCGATCTCTTCGGCCGTATACTGTGTGCCGACGAGTGCAGGAGCTGCTGCCCCGCCTTCGAGGTTCTGACCGTGACAGTTCACACAAGACTGAGCCGAGTAAATCTCATAGCCAGGTGCGGCCGTATCGATTTCAGGGCCCTCGCCCGGAACTTCCAAGATCCCTTGTTCATGAACTTGATCCCAGTGCGTCGTTTGAACCGATTCCCACGTCAAGTAGAAAATCGACAACACGCCGAGCAACATGAAGCTAATGGCGACCGGACGTTTCGCCGGACGGCGTTCGAGTCCTTGGTCAAGCCATGGTGCGATCAAGAGCGCCGTGAAAGCGACCCCTGGCAAGATGACCGTTCCAAGCAAGATCCAATCCCCTGCTGCGAACTGATACTTGAGCAATTGATACAAGAACAAGAAATACCAGTCCGGAAGCGGAATGTATGACGTGTTCGTTGGATCGGCGATGTTTTGGAGCGGTGGGGCCTCGACAATCGTCAAGGCGATGAATCCGATCAAGAAGACCGAACCGACCATCCACTCTTTCAACAAGAAGTTCGGCCAGAACGCTTCCGTGCGTCCTGGATACTCTGAATAGTCTTTAGCAATATTTTGTTTCCGATTCGAGATTCCTACTCGAGAGTCGGTTACAAATTTCATCCCTTTACCGCGATGCATATCGTTTCTCCTCCTTTTTGTCTTCGAATCGGCTTATAGCGGTCCTGAGATCCCTTGCTTACGAATCATCAAGAAGTGGGCTCCGAGGAGTCCGAACAAGGCCGCCGGTAAGAAGAAGACGTGAATGGCGAAGAAGTTCGTGAGCGTCCGTGCGCCGACGATCTCGCCACCGGCGAGAAGCGTTTTGGCGATACCACCAATGACCGGGACACTCTCGGCAATTTGAAGTGTAACTTTCGTCGCGAACAACGCTTTCATATCCCACGGCAACAAGTACCCTGTAAGACCGAGCGCCAAGACGACGAAGAACAAGAGAACACCGACGACCCAGTTGAGTTCGCGAGGTTTCTTATACGACCCGGTAAAGAATACGCGGAGCGTATGTAAGAACAACATGACGATCGCAACCGATGCGCCCCAGTGGTGCATCCCACGAACGATTTGTCCGTGCGCGATCTCGTTTTGAAGATAGTACACCGACGCGTGCGCGTTGATGATGTCTGGTACATAGTACATCGTCAAGAACATCCCTGACAGAATTTGAATCACGATCGTGAAGAACGTCAGACCGCCGAAGCAATAAACAAATGCTGAAAAGTGATGGGCAGGGTTGACGTGTTCTGGAACTTCATGGTCAGCGATGTCGCGCCATAACGGCGTGATGTCGACGCGTTCATCGACCCAATCATAAATTTTTTGTAACATCGACTATTCCCCCTCTCACAACTGTGCGACTGGACTGCCCAAGTATAGGAAGCCGTCTTTTTCTTCTTTTTCGTAGCGTGCAAGTGGTGCAGTCGGAGGCGTACCAGGAATGTTCGTTCCATCTTTCTCATAGCGACCGAAGTGACACGGGCAGAAGAATTCTGTCGGTCGAGTCGGGTCTCCACCATATCCTACTTGGCAGCCGAGGTGCGTACAAATTGGAGACAAGGCGATGATTTCGCCGCTCTCATCTTTAAATACCCACGCCGAAAGCGTTTCTTCAAATTCATACCAAGCATCTTGCGTTTGTTTCTTAAAGTCGACACGTTGCGGCTCAGTCGTGATGTCATCAAGACTGATGACTTTTACTTTATCGCCCGCTCCCGATTTTTTTAAGACCGGATCGATCGCAAAGTTGACCATCGGACTGATCAATGTTGCCGCCATAAAGCCACCTACACCAGTCAACGTATACGTTAAGAACTGACGGCGTGTGACTTTTGACCCATTTTGAGCCATTTCGTTCCCCCCTCATTCGTGTGCATAACCCCATAATTCTTTATGCATTCTTCACAAAAATTTCTCACTCAACAAAATAGTATATCAATAAAACCTCCACGTCAACCGCTTCATGTCGCCATCCAACGGCTCGAAAGATCGGTAATGACTTGCGTCGCAAAATTTTGAACCATCGTGTGCGACTGCTCGCCGGACATGCCTTTCAACGCAAGCGGCGGAACGAAAATAATCGGCAGTTCAGAGCCCTTGAAACGCAAATCCGAGGAGATGAACAACACGTGGGTAAACCCCGATGCCGTCGCCTGAACAGTAACTTGTTCGGCGAGCGCACGCCCTGCCTCCGCGTCGACATAACTGATTGTCGGGCTTAGCATCGTCCGGCCGGACAATTGGCGCTCGGTTTCAAGTGCCACCGCCTGGATGACTTCGTTTCCTTCGGCTTTGCGCACCATGTCCTCATCAAACGCCAGTTCGACGAGCGGGACGACGAGCGTATCGACGTATTGGCGTTCTGAGAGCGACTTCATCGCGTCTAGACCATCGAACCTCATCTTCCTCCTCCTCTCCATTAGACATACATCATTATGTTCATTGTAGCGTACCTACAATCGTTCCCTCTGCGAAACTTATGAACGAAATGTGAAATTATTGTGTATTCCTACGTCATTAATATACCAAAAAACAAGCGCTTACCATAACGGAAGCGCTTGTTTTTATTAAAATAATTTTGAGGCTCGGACTTGATGGAGCTGGCTCGTCAAGTTGCGGAACAATTTCTCGTCCCGTCGGTCGAGTGCCTTATCGATTTCGACGAGCAGACGCTCCTCCTCGAACTGGGCAACCGAGGCCCGAATGACCGTCTGGGCCGACGTCGTCACTTCGTCTTTCACTTCGGCGACGGGTTCGAACGGATTCAATTCCACGATATCAATCCACAGCTCATCAATCATCATGCCTTGAAAGTTCAACTCCACGTAGATGGCGCCGTCGTGGAGCCGGATGTCGTGATACGCCTTCTCGGGATTGACCGTGATGAGGTCACCCCGACGGTAACGGAACGGTTCGCCGTCAAATCCATACGCCGTCATGATCAGACTGCGCGGTGAGACCGAGGCGTTCGTGACGAAATGAACGTTCCCGAGTTTTTCTGGATGTCTGAGCCAGTAGTCGATAATCCACTTGGCTTCTCGTTTACGAAGCGTATGATGAGCGAGGAATCGCTTTAAAAATGTTCTTTTCCGCTCGACCATATGACCCCATCTCCTTTATATCGTTTAATCGTGATCCGTCAACCGTTCGAGCCGCTCTTCAAGTGCTTGGCGGTCATCGACATCGACAGTGAGCGCAAGCGTTTGCTCGAGCACTCGTTGCGCTTGGTCACGCTGTCCTTCTTCTATCAATAGTGTAGCCCATTCAATCGCAAATGACACGTCCTCTTTATAAACTTGCTCGATCGACCGGTATAACGTGACGGCCGTATCATAGTCTTCAAGTTCATAGGCCGCTTTCGCCTTGTACCATGTCATGAGCGGGGAAGTCGAATGTTCCTCGAGCGCATCGATCGTCTCGAGGACGGCCTCCATGTCCCCACCTTCGAACAAGACCGATAAGAGCAGCTCAGTCGCCTGAAGCGACTCCGGATTCAACGCGAGAGCCTCGCGCAATTCCGTGACCGCCTCATCTGTCCGACCTTGTTTCAAGAACAGTTTCGCTTTTACCGTGCGCAACTCATCGTTATAGTCGTCGCGGTCAATCCCTTGGCCAATCACCTCGAGCGCCTCATCGAAGCGGCCGAGTTCGTCGAGCGCTTCCGTGTAAGGCAGATAGAGCGACGTGAAGTCGGGGTCCATCGAGCGAAGCGACTCAAACTGTTTGACGGCAATTTCGTCACGGCCGATGCGGTGGGCCGTCATGGCGTGACCGAAAATCGTGTTCAAGTTGCGGTCTTCCGCCTTCTCATACTCATCGAGTGCCTCTTCGAAAGAGCCGATCATCGTGAGCGCCTCCGCGTAATCGGCCTGATAATCGAGTTCTTCCGGCAAGCGCAAGTGCGGCAGACGCGCGTACAGCGGGACCGCCTGTTCGAACGAGCCGATCGACGCGTACAACTCGGCCAATCCGTAGATGAGGAGCGGTTCGTCCGGATTCGTCTCGAGCGCCTCCATCAGTTTCTTGACGGCGACCTCGTCTAAGCCTTGTGATTGATATAAATCGGCGAGGAGGACGAGACTGCGCATATGCGCTTCCTTGTCCGTCGTATCGATTTTCTCGAGGACGGCAATCGCCTCTTCTTCCCGGTCACTGTCCAAGTAGGCCTCGGCGAGCGACAAGGCGACGTGCGGGTTGCCCGCATAATCGACATATAGCGCCGCGAGCAACTTGACGGCCCGATCGGCGAGGCCGAGTTCGAGGTAGAGATCGGCGATGGCCAACCGGTCCTCGTCCGACCCTTCCTTCTCGAGCGATTCGAGATGCATGAGGGCATGCTCCGTCTCACCTTTTTCAAGCATCTCAATGATATGGTTTAATTCTGTTTCGTCTAACATCGTCAAAATTCCTCCTAGCGGCTACTCGTATTGACGTTATTCTATCTCACGACCGAGTCGTTGTAAATCGTCACGGAAGCGCGGGTAACTCACGTCCGCTGCCTCGACGTCGTCAATCGTCACATGTTCCGTCGTCAATAAGTCCGCAATTTGGAGCATCATCGCCAAGCGATGATCTCCGTGCGAGGAGACGTGTCCCCCGTGCAAACGGCTCGGATAGACGTCAAAGCCGTCATCCGTCTCGCGAAGGTCGACACCGAGCGCCTTCAATTCGCTCGCGACCGTCTGAATCCGGTCCGTCTCTTTCACGCGAAGCTCCCCCGCATCCCGGACCGACGAGGGGCTCGATGCCTGCGACGCGACGAGGGCGAATAATGGCAACTCGTCGATTTGATGCGGGATGGCGGTCCCGTCCAACCGGATGCCGTGGAGCGTGCTCGTCGACACGGTGACGTCCCCGACCGATTCTTCTCCGAGTGCGCGGACGTTCGTCACGTCAACGTGCGCCCCCATCCGTTCGAGCGTGCGCAAAAAGCCAATCCGTGTCTCGTTCAAACAGACGTCGGTCGTCGTGACGCGACTATCCGGGACGAGCGCGGCCCCGGCCCACCAAAAGGCGGCCGAGGACGGATCAGCCGGTACGGCCACCGTCGCGCCTTCCAGGACGGACGGCGACAGCCGAATCGTCCGAACCCCCTCTTCCGAGGTGATGTCAATCTGCCCGTTGAACAGCGGCAGCATGCGTTCGGTATGATCCCTCGACAAGACCGGCTCGCGCACGATCGTCGGGCTGTCCGCACGGAGTCCAGCCAATAAGATGGCCGATTTCACTTGCGCGCTCGCGACAGGCAACGTGTAATCGATGCCCGTCAACGCCCGCCCGCGGATGTGGAGCGGAGCGACGTCACCTGCAAGGTCGGCTCCCATGGCGCGCAACGGTGCAGTGACGCGTCGCATCGGCCTCTTCGACAGCGAGGCGTCGCCGGTGAGCGTGAACGTCCCGTCGTAGCCTGCAAGCAGTCCCGTCAAGAGACGCATCGTCGTGCCGGAGTTCCCGCAATCGAGTTCCGCCGACGTGAGCGACGGGCTGCCAGTGATGACGAGTCGTTCCGCTTGTTCATCGACTTGTGCGCCCAAACGACGGATCGCCTCGAGCGTCGACCGGCAATCCTCACCGAGGAGCGGGTCGTACACCGTCGTCTGTCCGTGCGCCACGGCCCCGAGCAATAACGCCCGGTGCGTGATCGACTTATCGCTCGGTACGCGTATCAATCCGTTCAATCCCATCTTAAAACCACCCTTTCAACTGATTGTACGCTTCGACGAGCCGCTCGGTCGTGACGCTCGTCACGGTCACTTCTTCACCGAGCAAGACGAAGCGAATCTGTCCAGTTCGATTCTTTTTATCGTGGCGCATCATCTCGAGATACGCCTCGAATGGCTGCCAGACGACCGGCGTGATTGCTTGTTGCTTCATGAATCCGGCGAGCGTTTCCGCGCGTGAGACGTCTCCGGCGACGAGGAAGGCGTACACCATTCCGTATAGGATGGCCTCCCCGTGCGCTAATCGGTACGCCTCGACCGACTCCAACGCATGGCCGAACGTATGACCAAAGTTCAGCCATGCCCTTACGCCGTGTTCCCGCTCATCGGTCTCGACGACCTGTCGTTTCACTTCAATCCCACGCGCGAGCCACGCCTCCCAATCGAGCGGTCCTTGCGCCAAGGCGGTGAACAGCTCGGTCTCGAACGAGTGCCCGAGGACGTATCGTGACAAGTAGGCATGTTTAATTAACTCGCCGAGCCCACTCAGTACGTCACGGTCCGTCAACGTCTCGAGGCGGTCGACGTTATAGTGGACGCCCGCTGGCTGATAAAAGGCACCGATCGCGTTTTTGGCGAGCGGATGGTTGACCGCGACTTTTCCGCCGACGGCTGAATCGTGGGCGAGAACTGTCGTCGGCACTTGTATGTAATGCAGGCCGCGCATATAAACACTCGCCAAAAAGCCGGCCAAGTCGCCAATCATGCCGCCGCCAAAGGCGACGACGAGCGTGTCCCGGTCACAGCCAGACGTCAACCCGTCCGCGACGAGACGTTCAATCGTCGCGAGCGATTTCGATGCGTCGCCCGGACGGACGACCGACCAGACGATTGGACGCGCGCTTGCCTCGAGACGAGTCCGAAACGCCTTCCCGTGCAGGCGATCTACCGTCTCGTCCGTGATGACCCACACGGTCGAGCACGAGAAGTAAGGGACGCGGTCGAGCCAGGCGTCCCCTCGTTCAATTGTGACGTCGTATGGAGTCGAGGCGTTCACGTGAATCGTCACCACGTGCGAATCTCCTCGCGGTACGCGTCGACGCGCGCTTGGATGCGTCCGACCGTGTCATGTCCGAACGTCTCGCATAACTCACGGGCGATTTCAAACGCGACGACGGCCTCGACGACGAGTGAGGCGGCCGGGACGGCACAGGCGTCACTTCGCTCGATTTGGGCGAGGAACGGTTGTTTCGTATCGATATCGACGGATTGGAGCGGCTTGTAGAGCGTCGGAATCGGTTTCATCACAGCGGTACAGACAATCGGCATCCCGGTCGTCATCCCACCTTCGAAACCGCCGAGATGATTGCTCAGGCGTGTATAGCCGTCGGGACCATAAGCGATCGGGTCCATCACTTCCGACCCTGGTCGATACGCCATCTCGAAACCATCACCGAACGCGACGCCTTTGATGGCGTTGACACTCATGACGGCGCGAGCGATCGCCGCATCGAGTTTCCGGTCATATTGGACGTACGATCCGAGCCCCGGGATGACACCATGCACTTCCGTACAGACGACACCTCCGAGCGAGTCACCGGCGGCTTTCGCCTCATCGATTCGATGCATCATCGCCTGGCCTGCCGTCTCATCCATCGTCCGGACCGGTGACGCCTCGATCGTGGCGCGCAATATGTCGAGCGACTCGTATGAAGCATCGGCCTCGACCCCGCCAATCACTTTGACATAGCTGACGAGCGACATCCCGACAGCAGCGAGCAGTTGTTTGCTGAGTGCGCCGACGGCGACCCGAGCGGCCGTCTCACGTGCGCTCGAGCGTTCAAGGACGTCTCGCAGGTCACGATGATCGTATTTCAAGCCGCCGACGAGGTCCGCATGTCCTGGTCGCGGGCGGACGACGCGGCGTTTGATTTCCACGTCCGCATCGACCGGTTCGGCCTGCATGACGTTCCGCCAATGAGTATGGTCCTTGTTCTCGATCCAGAACGAAATAGGGGCCCCTGTCGTCACCCCGTGACGAATGCCGGCCCTCACCTCGATTCGGTCTGATTCAATTTGCATGCGGCGGCCGCGGCCGTAGCCGGACTGCCGTTTCGCGAGTTCCGCATTGATGGCTTGCACATCGACCTCAAGCCCGGCCGGTACACCCTCGATGATGATTGAAAGTCCAGGCCCGTGCGATTCTCCTGCCGTCAAATAACGCATAGCTGCCACCTCATTCTTCAAATTTTTCGTAGAAGAAGCTCTGCTTCATCTTGTAGCCGTATCGCTTCGGTTGAAAGATCTGCTCGGTCCCTCCGACGAAGAGGACACCGCCTGGTCGGAGCGATCGGTGGAACGATGTATAAACTTTCTCTTTCGCTTCCTCGGTGAAATAAATCAAGACGTTCCGACAGACGATTAAATCAAAATTCCGTTCATACACGTCGGCCAGCAGATTATGTTTTTTGAACGTTACTAATTTTTTGATGTCCTCTGTGATGTAATAGTCGTCTCCACGGCGGGTGAAGTAACGCTGCCGAAACTCTGATGGCAAGTCGACGAGCGCCCGCTCATGATACTTGCCTTGTTTCGCTTTTTCGATCACCACGTCATCTAGGTCCGTCGCCGTGATTGTGAACTGGGCGGGTGACAAATGTTTCGATAACAGCATCGCCAACGAATACGGTTCTTCACCCGTCGAGCACGCCGCGCTCCAGACGCGCAACTTGCCCTGGCTCTTACGGATGAGTTCCGGCAAAATGTCCGTCTCTAGTTGCTGCCAACGGACCGGGTTCCGGTAAAATTCACTCACGTTGATGGTCATGCGATCTAAAAATTCATCGTATAAGCCCCGGTCCGACTCCATCGCTTTGAAGTATTCGATAAACGTGGCATACCCTTTCTTCTCGCGAAGTGCAATCATACGTCGCTTCATCTGGGCTTCTTTGTATAGGTTTAAGTCAATCCCCGACTTCATATAAAACTTTTTTACGAAGATGGCATAATCATTTATCACCAGTTCCAACCTCAATTCTTTCTCTTCTCCTAGATCATGTCGTGCCAAAACAAGCGAAAGCGCTTTAATCCCAATATAAAAAGGGACAGGAGGCCCCCGTCCCTTTTATCGTCATCAAACGTGTGATGCTTCAGTGGCGAACCAGAGTGACAATTCACGCTCTGCGCTCTCCACGCTATCTGAACCATGGATGACGTTTTGTGACATCGTCGAGGCCAAATCGCCACGAATTGTTCCAGGTTGTGCGTCTAACGGGTTCGTCTTCCCGATCATCAATCGAGAGACGGCGACGATATTTTCGCCTTCCCACTCCATCGCTACAACAGGACCAGACGTTAAGAATTCGACAAGTTCTCCAAAGAACGGCTTTTCCTTATGTTCCGCATAATGCGATTGTGCGACTTCAACCGATGGCGTCAATAGCTCAAGACGGTTCAACGTATATCCTTTCGTTTCGAAGCGCGAGATGATTTCCCCAATCAGACCGCGTTTCACTCCATCCGGTTTTACCATTAAAAATGTTTTTTCCATTCCCCTAATCCCCCTAAATCAATATGTGTACCATGTACTTTATTAGTTTACACGGTCATCTTGATTATTGAAAGGGTTTACAAGGTGGTTGTTACCATTTTCGTTTCCCGATATACTCGGCGATTTCAATGAGCGAGCGCTTGTCCGGTACGTCCGGCAAGCCATCGAGACGTTGAATCGCCCGGTTCACGTACCGGTCGATTGTTCGTTGGCTTCGCTCGAGCGTCCCGTTGCGCTGCACTTCACGAACGAGCGTATGGGTCGTCGCGTAATCGGACGACTGGTTGACTTGCTGCAACCGACCAAAGAATTCAGGGTCTTCCGCTGAATAGAAGAGCGGCAACGTTTTATGGCCGTGCTTCAAATCTTCTCCGACCGGCTTTCCAAGCTGAAAACTTTTCGCGGTGAAATCGAGCAAATCATCCGTCATTTGGAACGCCATCCCGATGTCATAGCCGAACAGCCGCAGCTGTTTGACGACTTCGGGTGACGCCCCTGAGACGACGGCCCCGGCCGCACAACTCGTCTCAATCAAGAGTGCCGTCTTTCGGGCAATACGATCGAGATATCGTTTCGGGGACTGGCCCCAGTCGTATTGGTCTTGGATCTGATTGATTTCACCGATACAAATCAGTTCCATCGTGTCTGCCATGATTTCCATCACGCGCGGCGAGTCGACCTCAGAGACGAGTCGAATCGCTTCGCCGAACAACGTATTCCCTGTATACATCGCGACCTGCTCATCGTAACGTTCCATGACGGTCGGTTTGCCCCGGCGAAGTGTGGCGTCATCGATGACGTCATCATGGACAAGAGAGGCCATATGAATCAGTTCAAGACTCGCCGCCACTTTCGTCAAGCGGATGTCTTTCGCTTGCCCGAAACCAGCGCTCAGCAATACGAACGCCGGACGGATCCGCTTCCCGCCCGCATCAAGCAGTTGCTTCGAGGCCGCCTCGATGACCGGGTGATCCGTATGGACCCGCGTCGACAAGAAGCGATCGATCTGCTCAATCTCTCGGTTCATGTGGCGATAAAGTCGCTTCAAAGACATCGGTCACCACTTCTTTCCTAGGTGCATGGCACACGCACCGCCGGAGAACGCCTTCACTTCGACTTGTTCGAAGCCTGCCGTCTCGAACATGCGTTTTAGCGTCAACCGGTCCGGGAATTGGTCGGTCGACTCTTGGAGCCATTTGTATTGATCGTATGAGCCGGCGAACACTTTTCCGAATAACGGCATGACCGAGCCGAAATAGAAGCGATACAGTTCGCTGAACAGCGGTGCTGTCGGTTGGCTCGTCTCGAGACAGACGACCGTCCCGCCCGGTTTCAAGACCCGGTGCAGTTCACGGAGCACCGTCATGTAATCCGGTACGTTGCGAAGGCCGAAGCCGATCGTCACGTAGTCGAATGAGTGATCCCCGAACGGCAATGCCATCGCGTTACCATGGATGAGTTCGATCGTCGGATAATCGGCCACTTTCTCTTGGCCGACCGCGAGCATATTCTCGGAAAAATCAAGACCTTTGACGACACCGGTATTACCAGCCGCCTCGGCGAGTTGAATCGTCCAGTCGGCCGTCCCGCAGCAGACGTCAAGACATTTTGCGCCCGGGAACACTTGCATGCGACGCATCGTCGCTTTGCGCCACCATTTATGCAAACGGAAACTGATGATCGAGTTCATCGTATCGTAGCTCGGTGAGATTGATTGAAACACGTCATATACTTTTTGCTCTTTTTCTTTCGGTTGCAATACGTAACATCCTTTCCGTTCTAAGCGACAGCGTGCGCCAGGAGCGTCGTTAGCTGTTCTCGTTGATCTTGGCGCAGTACTGTCGCCTTTCGTTCGATGATCGTTTTTCCGTATGTGGTCAAGTAGGACCGACCTATCACCTCAGAAAACGTTTTAATCAATCCGAAGTTCGCTTCCATCCAAGTCGTGACGGATACGTCCGCATCAAGCGCGAGCGTACATTTCGCCCCATTGACAAGCTGGACCGACCGACCGAAGCGATTGCTATAGTCGGCAGGAAACAGTGCCAATATTTTATAAAATTGAGCCGAGGCGAAATCGCCGGCGAGCACTTTGAGTTGCCGCTCGAGCGAGCCGTTCGGGCAATCCTTTACTTGATCGTGCAGTTCAAGTGCTTGATGTGCAAAATACGTCGCAAGCACGAGCTGACGTTGTTGATTCGATTCGATTTCAATCATCTCGACCATCCAACGAAGTAAAGGCATGTCGACTACGGGTACAATCTCGTGTCTCGTCAAATACGGATGGTTCATGCGTTCTTCGATTTGACGAGCAAGGTCGGTGACAACGGTTTCGTATGTCATCTGTTCCATGCTATCCCCCCTCGTCCTCTTCGTTGTCATTCTGACATAGTATAGCACATTTTTGTCACATTCACGCCATGTGAACTCGCTTTCCGACACAAAAAAAGCCGCCTTTCGGCGACTTATGTATTGCCCATTATTTGACCGCATCTTTAAGCGCTTTACCTGCTTTGAAGGCAGGAACTTTGCTTGCCGGGATTTCGATATCTTCTTTCGTACGTGGGTTGCGACCTTTACGGGCAGCGCGCTCACGAACTTCAAAAGTACCAAAACCGATCAATTGAATTTTATCACCGTTTTGGAGTGCTTCAGTGATAGATTCGAAAGTAGCTTCTACAACTTGTGTAGCTTCTTTTTTCGAAACATTTGCTTTCTCCGCAACTGCTTGGATCAATTCAGTTTTGTTCATCACGATTCACCTCCTCTCACTGAGAGTTTACGGGATTAATCATATCGTACAAACGTTGATATGACAACATTTTTTAAGCAATCGGCCTATATTCGACCCGCTCAGTCGATCAGTTGTTTAAAAACTCGACTTCACCTTGTTCATTAATCGTGTACCCTTGCGAATAAGCCGGAGCGAATGGGGAGTCATTATAGAGCAAATACCGAATGTCCTCACCGACTTTTGGCTCTACATCCGTGTTCTCGAGGGCGGCCTCCAGGTCGGCACGGTAGTCGACAAATAATTGTCCGGTCCCGTCGACATAGATCGGCAACTCGTTTTCCGTGTACGGACTCGGGATACTTGGCTCTTCAGAGACGAAGACGAGATCATAATCAATCGTGAATTGATTCTTTCCGAGCGACCCGTCAAACGGGAACTTGCCTTCTTTGGCCCGGAACGCGTTAATATTCGTCTGTAACTGTTGCAAGCTTTCTGACACACGTAAATCAATGAGTTTGACCTTCGGCTCCGTCTCGGCGTCCACGAGGACGTACAAGAACAGACCGCCTCCTTCGAAGCTGTTCGCCGGCGGGTCGGCTAAATAACCAGGGACGAGCCGGGCGAACTCGATCGGATAACGTTCCATGAGTGGCGTCTCGGCCGGCCTTGTTTTAATCGGCAACACCCCGGTCGTCTCCTTGAACGAGTCGACGGCCGTCTGTACCGACTTCAGTTGGTCTTCATACGGGACGTTATCGACCCGGTTCGAATCCGGGAACATACATCCACTGAGCACGGTCGCCGCCAATAGACTCGCGACCAAAAAAATCCGTTTCACGTCTTATCCTCCTGTCGGTCCTGAAGCGACCACATAAATCATGATGATCGTCCCAAATAAAAATATGACGAATGCGATGACGCGGACGAGCGCCGCGAACCATCCCGTTAGTTTCGTATGGCTGACTGCCACCATGAGCGCGGCGATGGCAAACGCCCCGATACCCGCAAATGAAATCCACATCTTGATCAGTGACGGTGTCACGTCTATCCCCTCGACTTTCTCTTTAAATCTATCTCCGTACATTAGTGTAGCAAAAAAAACAAAGGAACTGAACGAAAACGTCAGTCCCTTTGCTCTACGTCGCCTTCGAAATGGAACACTTCTTCCATTTCATGCTTCTGCGGGCGTCTCATTAACTTTTGTACTTCATCATGTGGGCTCTTACCTTCGAATAACACGTTGTAGAGGGCCTCTGTGATCGGCATCTCGACACCGGCTTCCCGAGCGAGCGTATGCGCCGCCTCACAGGCACGCACCCCCTCCACGACCATGCCCATTTGACCGAGCACATCCTCGAGCTTCTCGCCGCGACCGATCGCGTTCCCGGCACGCCAGTTACGGCTATGCTGAGACGTGGCCGTGACAATCAAATCGCCGATTCCCGTCAAGCCGGAGAACGACGCCGGGTTGGCACCGAGTTTGACCCCGAGCCGGGCGATCTCGACGATCCCGCGTGTCATGAGGGCCGCTTTGGCGTTATCGCCATAGCCGAGCCCATCCGTCATTCCTGCGGCAAGCGCGATGATGTTCTTGAGCGCACCGCCGTACTCCGCCCCGATGACGTCCGAATTCAAATAGACCCGGAACTGATCGTTCGTGAGCAACTCTTGAATCTCATCGGCCACGTCCAAGTCCTCGCAAGCGATTGTGATGGTCGTCAATTTACGGACGGCCACTTCCTCGGCATGCGTCGGTCCCGTCAAGACACCGATGGCCCGACGTTTCGACGGGTCGATTTCTTCGGCGATAATCTCCGACAGACGTTTATGCGTCTTCGGTTCGATTCCTTTGGCGGCATGCACGATGACCGCCGGTTTCGTAAGGAGCGCGTTCAACTCACGCGACACCGGACGAATCGCCGAACTCGGGACGACGAGGAATACGATGGAACGATCTTTGACCGCTTCCGCCAAGTCTGTCGTCGCCCGAATCGAAGTCGGCAACGGTGCGTCTTTCAAATAGGTCGCGTTCGTGTGGGCCGTGTTGATTTCATGAACGTGATCTTCCTCACGTCCATATAGTAGAACATCATGTCCGTTGTCAGCGAGGACGAGCGATATCGCCGTTCCCCAGCTCCCTGCGCCGATGACAGCTACTTTTGCCATAGGAGGCACCCCCATTACTAGTTTTTCTGACGAGCCACGATATGAATCGGTGTACCAGTAAAGTCAAATGCGCGGCGAATCTGGTTATCTAGATAACGTTTGTATGAGAAGTGAAGCAACTCTGGATCGTTGACGAACAACACGAACGTCGGCGGCTCGATGGCCACTTGCGTCGCGTAGTTGATCTTGAGTCGTTGTCCTTTGTCCGTCGGTGTCGGGTTCATCGCGACTGCGTCGACGATGACGTCGTTCAAGACGCTCGTCGAGATGCGACGACGATGTGAATCAGCCACTTCTTTGACGACCGGCAGAAGCGTCTGCAATCGTTTCGACGTGAGCGCCGACAAGAAGACAATCGGTGCGTAGTCAAGGAACAAGAATTCTTTACGAATCTTCTCTTCCATTTTCTTCATCGTTTTATCGTCTTTGTCGACGGCGTCCCATTTGTTGACGACGAGAACGATGGCTTTCCCCGCTTCGTGGGCGAGTCCGGCAACACGTTTGTCTTGCTCGATGATGCCTTCTTCACCGTCGATGACGACGAGAACGACGTTCGAGCGTTCAATCGCTTTTTGGGCACGCATGACGCTGTAGCGCTCGGTAGATTCATACACTTTCCCACGCTTGCGCATCCCTGCCGTATCGATGATGACGTATTCTTGCCCATCCCGTGTGAACGGTGTATCGATGGCATCACGAGTCGTCCCCGCGATGTCCGAGACGATGACGCGTTCTTCACCGAGAATCGCGTTCGTCAAGCTCGATTTCCCAACGTTCGGACGTCCGATGAGCGAGAACTGGATGACTTCTTCATTGTACTCATAGTCGTCTTTGTCTGGAGCCATGTCGAGCACTTTGTCGAGCAAGTCCCCGAGACCAAGACCGTGCGTCCCTGAAATCGGGAACGGATCGCCGAATCCGAGTGAATAGAACTCATACATGAGTTCGCGCATCTCGAAGTTGTCGACTTTGTTGACGGCGAGGACGACCGGTTTGTTCGAACGGAACAACAAGTTCGCCACTTCTTCGTCTGCTGCTGTAATGCCTTCGCGTCCGTTCACCATGAAGACGATGACGTCCGCCTCATCGATCGCAAGCTCGGCCTGATGCCGCATTTGCACGAGGAGCGGCTCATCACCGACCTCGATTCCGCCTGTGTCGATTAAATGAAACTTACGGTTCAACCACTCACCCGTCCCATAAATGCGGTCGCGTGTTACACCGGGCTTATCATCGACGATCGACACGCGATCTCCGATAATCCGGTTAAAAATCGTGGATTTCCCAATATTCGGGCGGCCTACGATGGCCACTGCTGGAATTCCCATATAAACACCTCTCTAACTTTCATTCAATAAGTCTATCGTTTCTAATTGCAACTGTACTATCATATCACAGGCGAATTTCTGTGACCATACAAAAAGAAGCGGGAGTCTGGCTCCCGCTTGAACGATCGTCTTATTTAGAATCGTCCGAGGCTTCGTCACCTGTCAATTCAGAGACAGAGAAACCTCCTTGGTCGCTATACTCGTCAAGCAACGATTGATCCGCGTCGCCACGTGATGAATCGCTCGACTCGAGCGCACGCATCGACAACGAGATTTTCTTCTCGTCAAGATGGACGTCGAGTACTTTGACGGTTACTTCTTGGCCTTCTGACAAGACTTCAGATGGTGTCGCGATGTGTCGGTTCGCAATTTGCGAGATATGGAGCAAACCTTCAACTTGTGGTGCGACTTCGACGAACGCACCGAACGTGACGAGACGTTTGACTTTCCCTTCAATCACGTCACCTGGCTGAATTTTACCTTCTACCGATTCCCACGGTCCAGGCTGCGTCTCTTTAATCGACAACTTCACTTTCTCGTTGTCGAGGTCAAGTCCAAGCACTTTCACTTTGACTTTATCTCCTTCAGTCACAACATCGCTCGGTTTCTCAACCCGGCTATGCGCCATTTCCGAAATGTGGACGAGGCCATCGACACCGCCGATATCGACAAACGCACCGAAATCTGTGAGACGTTGAACCGTCCCTTCGATGATTTGACCGACTTCAAGCGATTCGAGCGTCTCCGCTTTCTTGGCGCTCATTTCCGCTTCGGCAACCGCTTTATGCGACAAGATGACGCGATTTTTCTCGCGGTCAATCTCGACGACTTTAACCGTAATTGGTTTATTCAAGTAGGATGAGAAGTCTTCGACGAAATGGTTCTCTACGAGCGAAGCCGGGATAAATCCACGGATACCGATGTCAACGACAAGTCCACCTTTGACCTTGTCTTTTACCATGACTTCGAATACTTCGCCGGATTCGAATTTCTCGACGATTTGATCCCAAGCTGCCTCGGCATCAACGTCTTTCTTCGAAACGACCACCTCTTCGTCCGTGACCTTTTTCACTTTGACACGGATTTCGTCGTTAACATGGAGTGATTCGTTTAAATCGTCTAAATGCATGCTTGATACTTCGCTGATTGGTAAAATTGCCTCGGTTTTATAACCGATATCGATCAACGCTTGCTTGTCCTCGATTTTGACGACAGTACCGGTCACAATTTGACCTCGATTGATTTCAAAATCAGGCATATCTTTCATTTCTTCGACCATTCCAACACTACCCCCTCACGATGAGTACAAAAAGGAGCGCCCTAAGGCGCTTACACCTAGTATAAACTTCTTATAATTCGAAAGATTTGTCAAGGTGTTATCAGGTTAGTTCCTCTCCTAGCGCGAGATTAAACCTGAAATTAACGAACGTTCCGTGAATGCTGCATGTACAAGTCACCGATTGTCGTCATAATCAAGTCGGCCGCGATTTGGGCGCTCGCCTTGTCCGCTTTCAAGCCGCTCATGTCGATCGGTTGGCCAATGACGACCTTCAGCTTCGAGCGGAACTTATACGTCCCGATAATCGCCACCGGGAGTACCGACGCGTCCGAACGGAGCGCGAAGAACCCGACGCCGGCTTGGGCTTTGCCGAGCGTACCGTCTTTTGACCGCGTTCCTTCCGGGAAAATCGAGATGACCTCGTCTTCCTTCAATTTTTGCAAGACGACTCGGAGTGCTTGTCGGTCTCCTTCCCCGCGTGACACAGGAATCTGTCCAGCCCGATTCAAAATGTGTTTCAATACCGGCACGTCGAACAACTCTTTTTTCGCGAAGAAACGAAGCTGGCGCTGTTTCGGCATCGCCCCGGCGAGCATGACCGGGTCCCAGTTCGATTGATGGTTCGAACAGACGATCATCGAACCGTCGAGCGGGACGTTTTCGCGCCCAATATACTCGACGCGGAAGCTCAATCTGCGGATGATATTGACGACACCTACCGCAAGACGATACATGCCGAACGGTCCATTGTTGAGCGGTTTCATCGTTCAATCACCTGCTTCATCAAGTGCTCGATCGCCTCGACGACGCCGTCAATCGACAGCTCGGTCGTATCGAGATAATGCGCATCGTCGGCCTGACGAAGCGGGGCGACCTCACGCTCGGAATCGCGTTTGTCGCGCAAGGCGATCTCGAGCTGTAATTGTTCGAGGTCGCTCGGCAATCCTTTCGATACGTTCTCTTCGTGGCGGCGGCGGGCCCGTTCTTCGACCGTCGCCGTCATGAACACTTTCAAGTCGGCGCCTGGTAAGACGTGCGTGCCGATATCGCGGCCGTCCATGACGATTCCGCCTTTACTGGCGAGGTCACGCTGTAAATCCATAAGGGCATCCCTTACTTCCGGCTGGCGTGCGACGAAGCTGACGTTGTTCGTCACTTCGCTCGTCCGGATGACATCGGTCACTTCTTCCGTGCCATCGTACACGCGTTGACCGTTTTCCGACGGGACGAGACGTAAATCCATCTTGTCGATCATCTCGGCGAGCATCGGACCGTCTTCGAGACCGACGCCGTCTTGAAGCGCGCGATACGTGACGGCGCGATAAATCGCACCCGTATCGATATAGACGTACCCTAGTTTTTTAGCGAGCGTTTTCGCGATCGTGCTCTTGCCGGCCCCAGCCGGTCCATCTAATGCAATTTGTAATGGTTTATTCATAAAAATTGGGTATCGGCTCATCCCGATACCCGCCTCCTCTCGGTCATTTGTTCCGAGAACATCATACCAGTTTTTTAGCGTGAAGAAAATACGGAGCCGGTCCGTTTTCTCGCTTCGAGCTGGGCTCGGAAGCAATAACGTAAAATCGTCTCCTGGTCCCGGTGTGATAACTCTTCAAAGCAAAGCGACAACTCTTGTTTGGCCGTCTGTTCATGGATGCGGACGAGGCGGCTCTTGACGCGGAACGTTTGCGGAATACCTCGGTCGTCATTGATATGGAACGAGACGATCATCGCCTCGTCGACAGCGACCGGGGCTCGATTGGCGATGATGCGCATTCCCCCGGCCGAGACGTCGAGTGATGTCGACTCGAACGATGGGAACGCTTGGCCGTCTTCCGCAGACACGGTCACGTGAATCATCTCTGGCACCCGTAAATATTCACGGCGCTGGACTCGTTTGATTTTCTTCTCATCCGGCACTGGGAACGCATAGCGAAGCGTCAACTGCGCATCGCTCACGCGTCTCGACACGACGGTATCAAAGGCGTACAGTTGCTCTTCTCCTTTAAAGAAATAAACACGCATCGATTCGTCTTCGTGCAAGAAGAACGTCTTTAACGTATCCGTTTCACTCGGGGACTCGATCCAGACGACTTGATCGTTAATGGCTGCGATCTTCGTCTTTCCTTCTTTTCTCCCTTCGACTTCCACCCGTAACTCTTGACCTACTTTTAACATGAAACGATTCCCCTTTATTCTATTTATATTGGCGATGATTGGAACGATTGGCGGTACGGACGAGCAATAAGGCGACCATCCATAAGACGACGATATAGACGACAGCCGGAACTTTGTTCATCGGTTCGACGAGCAAGATATAGTCGAACATCCCATGCAACAGCGTGGCCGCCATGACGGCGGTGAACAACCAAAACCGCTCGTGGTTGGAATGTTTGGCCCGGCCGAGACAAAACCCCATGACGACGGCGAACAGCGCGTGGCCGCTCACCGGCAGCACGGCGCGCCAGATCGCGATTTCGATTGAGTCGTACACCCATAAATATAGAAAATTCTCTAACGTGGCAAAGCCGAGTGAACAGGCGACCGCATAGAGAATCCCGTCGTAGTAATCATCAAAGACTTTATGTATGTATATTGTATAATAAATCATGAACCACTTAAAAAACTCTTCTAATAGCGCGGTGGCCACGAACGCCTTCCAAAACGGGCCCACGAGCACCCCTTCTTCCACGAACGCATACTGGACGAACATGATCGGAAAGACGAGAATGGCCCCGGCGACGAACGACCGGATCACATAGCCGAGCGGTTCCGCTTCTAGTTCATGCCGGAGATAGAAGTAGGAAAGAAGGGCGAACCCTGGCGCAACCGCAGACAAGGCGATTGCAATCATGATGCATCTCTCCTTTCTCACGTTAAGCATACACTGAAATAGAGGAAAGAAAAAGTAGGTCACGCCTAGAAATTGGAAGAAACGAACAAAAAAGTTGGAGGTCTGTTATGAATCATTTATTACTCATCCACACCGGCGGCACAATCGCCATGTCCCAATCGGGGTCGGGACATGTCATGCCGAGCGAGGTCAATCCAATTGATGCGACGTTGCCGAAAGCGACGGATATCGCCAACATCACGACGAAGCACTTTTCAAATATCCCGTCACCGCATATGACGCCTGAAAAAATGCTCGAGCTCGCCCAATTCATCAATCAACAGTTGACGCAAGACACATATGACGGGGTCGTCATCACCCACGGGACCGATACGCTCGAAGAGACGGCGTATTTCTTACAAATCACGCTCGGCGCCCCGGTTCCGATCGTCTTGACGGGGGCGATGCGCTCGTCGAACGAGGTCGGCTCCGACGGCGAATTCAATCTCATCACGGCGCTTCGGGTCGCCCAAAGTGATGTCGCGCGAGGCAAAGGCGTGCTCGTCGTCTTCAACGGTGAGATTCATTCCGCCTTCAACGTCACGAAGACGCATACGTCCTCGGTCGACACGTTCAAATCGGTCCACTTCGGAAACGTCGGCATGGTGACGAAAGACCATGTCCTCATCTATAGTCAGCCGACGACGAAGCAACCGAAGATGATTTCGACGATCACGAAACGGGTCGCGGTGCTGAAAGTCGTTGCCGGGATGGACCCAGATTTGATTGAGGCGGTACTCGCGCTCGGTTATGACGGGCTCGTCCTCGAGGTGCTCGGTCAAGGTAACGTCCCGCCGTCAATCGTTCCGGCGCTCGAACTGCTCGTCGAACGCATGCCGGTCGTCATCGTCAGCCGTTGCTTCAACGGGATCGTGCAAGACGTGTACGGCTACGTCGGCGGTGGCCAGCAGCTCAAAGAGATGGGCATCATCTTCTCGAACGGGTTGAACTCACAAAAAGCGAGACTGCGTCTCCTCGTCGAACTCGAGTCTGGGTCGTCGCAAGCGGTCATGGAGCACAGCTTTAGTTTCCAACAATGAGTTGGCGACTTGCCAACCGTTTCGTCCTTCCATACAATGAGGGATGAGGTGATTTCATTGAATAAACACGCTATCGTCGTCGGCGCCGGACCATGTGGGCTGTCGGCTGCGATTGAATTGAAACGCATCGGCATCTCGTGCACGATTATCGAGCGCGGCAATATCGTCGATGCCATCTATCGGTATCCGACCCATCAGACGTTCTTCTCGTCTGCTAGTTTGCTTGAAATCGGGGATATCCCGTTCATCTGTAAAGATTTGAAACCACGACGGCAAGACGCGCTCGTCTATTATCGGGAAGTCGTCAGCCGGACCGGGCTCGATGTCCATCCGTTCGAGACGGTCGAAGCGGTCGAGCGGACCGAGGACGGTTTCGTCGTTCGGTCCCGACACGACCGGGACGGTGCCAAAGAGCGTCAGGCCGACTACGTCATCTTGGCGACCGGCTACTACGGACGCCCTCGTCGACTTGACGTGCCTGGTGAAGAGCTTCCCCACGTCGCCCATTACTTCAAAGAGGCGCATCCGTTCTATCGGCAGCGCGTCACGGTCATCGGCGGGAAAAACTCCGCCGTCGACGCGGCCATCGAGCTCGAGAAGGCCGGCGCCCATGTCACGGTGCTCTATCGCGGGGACGGTTACAGTCCGTCCGTCAAACCGTGGGTACTGCCGACGTTCGACTCGCTCGTCCGTCACGACAAGGTGCGACTCGAGCTCGAAGCGGAGATCGTTCGGATCGAACCGCATCATGTCGTCTATCGTCAGCATGGTGAAGAACATCGACTCGAGACCGACCACGTCCTCGCCATGACGGGCTACTTGCCCGACCATGGGCTGTTCGCCGATGCCGGGGTCCAAGTCGATGAAGAGACCGGTGTGCCGGCGTTTGACGAGACGACTTACGAGACGAACGTCGACGGCTTGTTCATCGCCGGTGTCGTCGCTGCCGGAAACGATGCCAATAAGATTTTTATCGAGAACGGACGTTTCCATGGCCAAGCGATCGCCGAGACGCTTCGGGAGCGCAACGGTGTCACAATATAAATAAAGAGAGGGAGGACCTGGTTTCAGGTCTTCCCTCTCTTTTGTTATACCCAACCGCGGAAGCGCGACGCTTCTGCCATCTTGCGCACACCGACCATATAGGCGGCGAGACGCATGTCGACCTTACGGGCCGACGAGGTATTGTATACCGTATTGAACGAGTGGACGAGCACTTTCTCAAGCTTTTCTTCCACTTCCTCTTCCGTCCAATAGTAACCTTGATTGTTTTGAACCCATTCGAAGTATGAGACCGTCACCCCACCGCTCGAAGCGAGCACGTCTGGGACAAGCAGGATGCCACGTTCCGTCAAGATGCGGGTCGCTTCGTTCGTTGTCGGTCCGTTCGCGGCCTCGACGACGATGGACGCTTTGATGTTGTCGGCATTGTCCTCGGTGATTTGGTTCTCGATCGCGGCCGGGACCAAAATGTCGCAGTCGAGTTCGAGCATCTCTTTGTTCGAGATCGTGTTCTTGAACAAGGTCGAGATCGTCCCGAACGAGTCACGACGGTCGAGCAGGTACGGGATGTCGAGACCGTTCTCGTCATGGATGGCTCCGTACGCATCGCTGACGGCGATGACTTTCGCTCCGGCGTCATGCATGAACTTCGACAAGAAGCTACCAGCGTTGCCGAATCCTTGGACGACGACGCGGGCGCCTTTTAACTCGATCCCGCGACGAAGCGCCGCTTCTCGAATCATGATGGCGACACCTTTTGCCGTCGCCGTCTCGCGACCGTGCGAGCCACCGAGCACGAGCGGCTTCCCGGTAATGAATCCTGGTGAGTTGAATTCATCGATCCGGCTATACTCGTCCATCATCCATGCCATGATTTGCGAGTTCGTGAACACATCCGGTGCCGGGATGTCTTTCGTCGGTCCGACGATTTGACTGATGGCCCGAACGTAACCACGGCTCAACCGCTCAATTTCACGGAAACTCATCTCACGCGGATCACAAACGATTCCACCTTTACCGCCGCCATATGGAAGGTCGACGATGCCGGCTTTCAAGCTCATCCAGACCGACAACGCCTTCACTTCGACCTCGGTCACGCTCGGATGGAATCGGATTCCACCTTTCGTCGGTCCGACGGCATCGTTATGTTGCGCACGATATCCTGTGAAAATCTTGGTCGATCCATCATCCATCCGTACCGGGATGCGGACGGTCAACATCCGAAGCGGCTCTTTCAAGAGCTCGTACATCTCTTCTGGATACCCGAGTTTATCGAGCGCCTCGTGTATCACTTCTTGTGTCGATTCAAGGATGTTTTTTCGTTTTTGATGACCTTTTTCTTGATCCGTAATCATGAAGGTTTCCTCCCCTAAATTGTCGATTCTCCCCCAAGAATCAACCTCGTATTCGTTTAAAAGTATATCTGATACGCGCCCAATTTGAAAGGCTTTTACAAAAATAATGAAAGCGTTTTCTAAAACGAAAAAAGAAGGGGGTGCCCCTTCTTACTTTTCAAGTGCGAGTGCGATGAATCGCTCTAACAGTTCACCGTACGAGATGCCGACGGCGCGGGCGCTGTCCGGGAACAGGCTGAGCGGCGTCATGCCAGGCAGTGTGTTCGTCTCTAAAATATAGGCGAGCCCGTCTTCTGACACGAGGAAGTCTGAGCGGGAATATCCGCTGCAGCCGAGGGCACGGTGCGCTTGAATCGCGGCCGCCTGAACTTCTTCGGTCAACGCAGCCGGCAACTCGGCCGGACAGACGTGAATCGATCCACCTTCTGAATACTTCGACTCATAGTCATAAAACTCGTTTTTCGGGATAATCTCGATGACCGGGAGCGCGGCTTCGGCGCCATGGTTTCCGAGTACAGGTACCGTCAATTCACGGCCTTTAATATATTGTTCGACCAAGACGGCCGTATCGCAGGCGAACGCTTTGTCGATTCCTTCACGGAGCATCGTTTCGTCCATCGCGATTGTCAATCCGTTCGAAGACCCTTCTTGGGCCGGTTTGACGACACATGGGAATTCACCGCCCCACTCGACGATTTTCGCGTCGATATCGTCCCCTGTCTCGATGAGGACGTCACGGGCGATTCGGATGCCGGCAGCGGCGAAGATGATTTTCGCACGGGCTTTGTCCATCGCGAGCGCGGACGCCAACACACCAGACCCCGTGTACGGCAAGCCCGCCATCTCCAAGAGCGACTGCACGCGTCCGTCTTCACCGTACTTGCCATGCAAGGCGCTGACGACGACGTCGGCTTGAAGCGTCAACAGCTCATTGGCCCGGTCCGGGTGAAAATCAATCGCCACGACGTCGTGACCCCGTTCTTCGAGCGCTTCAATCATTCCTTTACCACTCGTGAGCGACACTTCCCGCTCACCTGATACACCACCATATAATACCGCGACTTTCATCAAATCTCTCCTTCAGCTAGCTACTCCAAAATTCAAGTTTTATCATACCATGTGTCGGCCGAAAACAATAGAAACAGAACGGTAAAAAGCCGTACTTACGCGAACGTATCGTACAGCTGTTTCACGGCCTGTTCAGTTTGAATCGTCTTCCCGTACTCCATCATGACGTACGGACTGACGGTCGTCGTCCGACCGTACTCCGACAAGATGGCGGCCAGTCGTTCTTCCACGTCTGGTTTGAGCACCTCGACAAAGTGCAGATAGTATCGTCCCTCGTAATGATAGAACGCCCCGCCCTGCTCGGTGTCTCGCATATGTGGGAACAAGCGAATCGAGGCGTTGATGACGTCCTCGATATCGTCAAATTGATAAATCAAATGATGAATCACGTCGATGGTGAGCCGAATCTCGACTTGCTCTTGATCCGATTCCGCTACGGGCGCATCGACTTTCTGGACGTCGATGACGAGCCCGTCACGGGGAAACATCGTCACGTTCAAGTCGACGGTCCCTTGCGGCATGAAGCCAAATTCCGCTTCCGCCGTCTCAAGCAATTCCCGCCACAGGTCTTGACCGCTCTCCCCCACGATGGTATCGATGGCGATGCCTCGAGTGGATAGGTCGCTCGCGGTCAAATATACCCTTAAATGTTCTTTTGTTTGCTTTTCAAATCTCAAACGAAAACCTCCAAAGAATAATCAATCCTACTTTATAAGCTACTCCCGTTTGTTCGAGCTGTCAAATAGTTGACAACCACTCGGTCCACGCCTCGGGCGTGTCCCCGAGGAAGGCCGATCCGAATTCGGACGCTTGAAGGCTGACCGCGTAACCACCGGCCCCGATGACGAGGTTCGGGTGGTCGGCTTGGATGAACTGCATCGCGTCTTTCAGGCCATCGAGATGTTCCGTCAACGTACATGAGAAAATCAGACACTTGGCATCGATATCGTGCAACGCCTCGTTCAAATCCTCTTTCGGGAATCCCGCACCGAGGAAAATCACGTCATAACCGTATTGGCGTAAGTAAAGCGTCACGAACAAGAGCCCGATTTCGTGCATCTCGCCCGGGGCACAGACGCAAATGATGCGCGGCAAAAAGGGATTCATCGGCATTTGGAGCGACAACGTCGACAGGCGGGCACGCAAAAAGGCCGTCGCAAAATGTTCATGCGCAATCGTAATCGTCCCATTCTCCCAACGTGTCCCGATTTCCATCAATAACGGACCGATGATATCTGTCGTAACCTTTTCAAAACTAAACGTATTAAAGGCACGATTAATCAAATCGTGCGCCTTACGTTCATCAAATGAAAGTAACGCCTCGAGCAACCCGTCCATGAGCTCCTCGTCATAAAGGCGGGCAGGCTTCGGCTTCGGGGCTTCATGTAGCTGTTGAATCGCTTGGGACACGGTCAATCCTTCCCGTTGTTTTTCAACGACCCATTTTATCTTCTCGACGTCTTGGTCGGAATACAATCGATGACCCGAATCTGTCCGGCTCGGAACGATGAATTGATAGCGTCGTTCCCACGCCCGAATCGTGGTCGGGTTGACTCCGGTGAGTGACGCGACCGTCTTGATGGAGTACTTCGGCACAGCAGCCCCTCCTTTCCTACTAGTTCTTCTCTTTCAGTATAGACCCATCTGTACGGCTTTACCTGTTTTATTGTGCAAATCTTGTGAGAAATTGGTGAGATTGTGCATATTCCCAACCTCGGGCATAAAATCATAAAAAAATACGACGTTCTCGTCGTATTGTTTAGAAAAAGATGTCGTGACGACCTATATATAAAAATACAAGAATAATGGCAAACATCGTCAGTGTCAGCATCATGGCGAGCGGTCGCTTCAGCCAGTTGTCGTTCAATTTCTCTTTTCGCTCATGCTCTTGCCGTTCAGCGCGAGATGGCAACGTGTCCACCACTTTTTCACGAAGTGAGTCCGCTTGGTTCCGATGTCGCAACGTGTGCCCTCCTTTACCTTTTTTATCATTTTACTATGATATCAATCAAAGGAAAAGATACGAGCCAACCGATGTTTCCAATCTGTCACATTTTTAGACACAAGTTGCTCCGACGGCGGGAACACGATTTCGCCGCAGATGTCGCAACAATTGCTTTGCTTGACCGGTTGCTCCGAGAAATAATTTAACAAATAATCGCGCCGACACGTCTTGATGAGGGCATAGTCCATCATCTGTCCGAGTTGACGATACCGGGCCCGCTTTCTATCTTTTACCCAATCCACCGCCTCGGCAAGCGTCCGCTCGGCAAGCATCTGATTCAACAGTCCCCAAACCGGATCTTCCTCGTTCAAGCGCAATAAACGTGGCAACTGGGCCAGGCTCGTGCCATTGTCTCGTTCAAAATAGGCGAGACGGATATCTTTGTCTTTCGGATATTGCTGGTCGATCAAAAACTGTTGAATCCGCTCATCCCCTTCGGCGTATAGCAAGACCGCGAAAGCCGGCTCGCCGTCACGCCCAGCCCGACCAATCTCTTGCATGTACGCCTCGAGCGTGGCCGGGATTTGATAATGAATGACGGAACGGACGTTATCTTTATTGACACCCATCCCGAACGCACTCGTACAAACCATGATGGCGACTTCGTCACGTAAAAATTGTGACTGTACAAGGCGCCGGTCCTCGGTCGACATGCCACCGTGATAAAACAAGGCGTCATCGAGATGGAGGGCGAGCGCTTCGGCCTCACGCCGTGTCGCTGTATAGATGACGGCCGGTTTCGGCACGTCGTGGACGAGTTCGCTCAGACGGCGCATCTTATCTTCTGACCCGAGACGTTCCACGATGAGGCGAATCTCGGGACGGTTCGCCGAGTGGACGAACTGCGCCGGCGAGAAGAGCGCCAGTTTCTCGACAATATCTCGTTTCACCGTCTCCGGTGCGGTCGCCGTGACAGCCATGCACTGCGGACTGCCGAGCTGCTTGCGCAGTTCACCTAGACGCGCATACTCCGGGCGGAACTCATGGCCCCACTGCGAGATACAGTGCGCCTCGTCAACGACGAGCATTTGAATCTTTGTGCGCGCCAGCGCCCGTGTCACATGGGGCACGGCAAGTTGCTCCGGCGATAAATACAAGAAGCGGTACCGTTTCAAATGGTTTAAAATCTCTTGCTTCTCTTCGAGCGTCTCCATCGACGTCAATCGGGCAACCCCACGTTCGCCGCGCTCGCGGATATGGAGCATCTGGTCCTCGATCAGTGACAAGAGCGGCGAGACGATAATCGTCAAGCCGTCGTTCTTGATATAGGACGGGAGTTGGAACGTCAATGACTTCCCGGCCCCGGTCGGCATGATGGCGAGCACGTCTTGTCCATCGGCGACCGCATCGATCACCTCGCGCTGTCCCGGACGGAAACTGTCATAACCGAACACCCGCTTCAACGTCTTCTCAAACAAATGTCTCACCTCGTTTCAATCGTGCGAACACCAATCGGATTTGATAATAACTGATCCCGTCGATTTGTTCAAAAATCGGTTTGAGCGCCCAGCTCGATTCGTCACGCAGTTGCTCGACTTGCTTGATTTGCTCGAGCGGAACAAATTGATCGAGCGGAAATTCGTCTAAATACATCGCCATCTCGACGACGTGGTCTTCAATCGTACTAGTGCGCAACCGCCGCTGTGACTGGACTTGTTGGAACGATCGACCAGCCAAGAACTGTTCATACGACCCTCGCGCCGATAAGGTCATCCGTTCACTCGATAAGCCGTGGGCGAATCCTAACAGTTTCGCATCTCGCGGCAATTTCCACAGGAGCGCATTCCACCCGGCCAAGAAGTAGAGTCGGGCCGTCCGTGCATCGACGTCGAGGAGGGCCGCGATTTGTTCATACGTATACCCGGTCTCGAACGCTCCCGTGAACCTATAAACGACGGCGGTCGCATAAGGGTCGCCGATGTCTTCAAGCGCCGTCTCGAGCTCGTGATGGAAACTTTGAATCAACGGTCGCCATTCGCGTTCGGTCCGCACGATTTGCTTGACCCAACGTTCGGCCAGACGATCGGCCTGGACCGGATAAAACGTCCGCTCATGCTCGAGCGACATGAACGTCTGCACGAACAGGCTGAGCCGTTTCCATGTCATCGTCGTATAGTCCCGGTACTCGCCGCCGAGACGGTCGAACAAGTCGCTGACGGCCTCGGGCGAAGCGAGCATGGACCCGGCTTCGGTCAAGGTAAAACTCGAGCGGTTGAGCCAACCTCGCTTCTCGAACGAGGCGAGCAGTTTCTCATAGTCGTACTTCGTGTAGGGGAACAAGCCAAAAATCGGTTCCAAATCATAAAAAAAGGCATCTTGCAGTGTCGTCGCCGATCGTTTCCCGTTCAACACATGAAACAAACTGCGCTCGCTACGTTCACCTTTCAAGCGTTGGATGGATAGTAATAACACCCCGTCCGCTAAATGAACCATCGTTCCACCTCCTTGTTAAAATTATGCTTCCAAAACGTTATTCGTTTCCTCATTGAAATATTTGGGTATGTAGACTACAATTACTCATAGTCAGTAGAAAATCATTTCTATGCAGAGAGACGAAACGTATGGAGGGTTACAAATGGCAAAATTTACGATTGTTGATAAAGATACATGTATCGCATGTGGTGCCTGCGGAGCAGCTGCCCCAGACATCTTCGACTATGATGACGAAGGCCTCGCGTTCAACTTGATGGACGACAACACGGGTACGATTGAAGTCCCGGATGAGTTGTATGAGGACTTGATGGACGCCTTCGAGGGCTGCCCGACCGACTCAATCAAAGTCGCAGACGAATCATTCGACGGCGACGCACTCAAGTACGAATAAGGGAGACATGTGTGCCATCTCGGCGCACATGTCTTTTTTTAACGTGTCGCTTTGCGGAAACCGGCCTCCCGCGCCTCTTTCTCTGTACAGAACATCTCTTCCGGGATCGTGCGCTCATAGCTCGCCCCGCCCGGAACGTGATAAATCTTCTCTCCGTCCCGATTGATATTCCCTTTAATGTCACATCCATCCGTGTCTCGTTTCGGCTGGGCCGGCTCGGTCGCCTCGTGGTCGAACCCGTTGCCGGTCACATAATCCTCGAGACTCCAAATCCCGAGCAATTCCTGACGCGCGGCCTGTTCGACGTCCCGGAACGCATCGATGTGTTGCGTGTTCGGCGCGTATACATAGGCGACGCGCGCCAGACCGCGACGTAACAATTCCTCGTTCAGCATCGCATCATCGTACCAGACGTAGGCGAGTGTCCGTTGATAGCGATCGTAGCGCCCGACGTCATACTCCAGTGTGATCGTATCCCCTTCTGGTAGCCAACGCTCGACGAATGATTTTGCATCTTCTCCGAACGGTTGTACCGGCAACGTCGGATGACTCGTCTCTGGCGTATCGACGAGCAAGAGGCGAATCGATTCCGTCGCCCCGTTCTCAAACTCGACTTTGAGCGTATCCCCGTCGATGACGCGGTCGAGCGTGACCGTCTCAGTCTTGCCGAGCGGCCGTGCGACTTGTTGCGTGACCGACGCCGACGGAAAGTCGGCCTCGAGTTCGACGAGCGACTCCGGCGGGTCGATTTGTTCAGCGAACCAGTCATCGACTGAGCAGCCTGCGAGCGAGATGCTCAGCACGACGGCAATCAGCAGTTGCCACCATTTTTTCAATTGTCTCACCTCTACACCAGTATAACAAAAAAGGTTGTTTGACTTAAGCGTCAAACAACCTTGGTGAAATGGACATTTGTCCTTTTGGTGATTAGCGTTTCCCTTTAATATATGGGATACCGACCGATTTCGGTGCATCCGCACGTCCGACGACACCCGCGAGGGCAAGAATCGTAAGCGCATACGGTGCAATCAAGAGCAACACTTGCGGCACGTTGCTGATGACCGGCAAGTTACTGCCGATGATCGACAACGCTTGGGCGAAACCGAAGAAGAGACCGGCTCCGAGCGCGCCGAGCGGGTTCCACTTCCCGAAGATCATGGCAGCGATGGCCAAGAAGCCTTGACCGACAATCGTCGTCCCACTGAAGTTCGTCGTGACCGTGACGGCGTAGACCGCACCGGCGAGACCGCCGAACGCACCTGAGAGCATGACGCCCATGAAGCGCATTTTCGTGACGTTGATTCCCATCGTGTCAGCCGCCATCGGGTGTTCCCCGACCGAACGGAGACGAAGGCCGAACGGCGTCTTGAAGATGACGAACCAGACGACGAACGCGAGCGCGATGGCGATGAACGACGTGTACTGGACGTTGATGAAGAACATACGAAGCACCGGGATATCCGATAAAATCGGCACGTTCTCTTTCGCAATCCGAAACTCGATGAAATCGGTTTGTCCTTTGTTGTAGAGGACACGGACGACGAAGATGGCGAGACCGATCGCAAGCATGTTGATCGCGACCCCAAGCACCGTTTGGTCAGCACGCCAAAGGATGGCCGGCACTGCCAAGAAAAGTGAGAAGAGTGCGCCGACGACCATGGCGACCAAGAGCGAGATCCAAGGACTGAGACCACCAAGCCCCATCTCCGTCAACGTGAGCGTCGTGATGATTCCCGTAGCGGCACCGATGACCATGATGCCTTCCAAGGCGATGTTGACGACACCCGAACGTTCACTGAAAATGCCGCCGAGCGCCGCGATGATGAGTGGAGTCGCATAGGCCAACGCGACCGGAACGACGATATAGAGGACTTCTAAGAAGCTCATTTTTTCTCCACTCCTTTCTTACGATTTCCTTTGAATTTGTCAATCACGTAGTTGAACGCATAACCAGACGCCACGAAGATGACGATGGCGGCGATGATGACTTTGACGAGCTCGGACGGAATGTTGGCGCCGAGCTGCATCGCGAGTCCACCGATATTGAGTCCGGCGAACAAGATGGCTGCCAAGACGACACCGATGGCCGTGTTCGCACCGAGAAGGGCGACGGCAATCCCATCGAATCCGACTCCAGTGAACGAAGCACTGAGCGTCATCCCGTTGAACGTACCAAGACCTTCCATCGCTCCAGCGAGTCCAGCGAACATACCCGAGATGACGAACGATAGGATGATGTTGCGATTGACACTCATACCTGCGTATTGCGACGCGTGTTTGTTGAAGCCGACGGCCCGAAGCTCATAGCCGAGCGTCGTCCGTTGCAAGATGTAGTAATAGACGATCGCCGCGAGCACAGCGATGAGGACACCCCAGTGCAAGCGTGAGAACTGCGTCATTTCTTGAAGCCATGGCGACGCGAGCGACGCCGACTCGTTGATTGACTCGGTCCGTTCGTTCGTTACGCCGATGACGCTACGCAAGATCGCGTTCGTCGTGTACAAGGCGATATAGTTCATCATGATTGATGTGATAACTTCATGAACGTGGAACTTGGCTTTCAAAAAACCAGGGACGAACGCCCAGAGCGCTGCCGCGAACATAGCCGCGAGAAGCGCGAGCGGAAGGTGGATGAACATCGGTAAATCAAAGTTAATTCCGACGTAAACGGCTGCCACCCAACCGATTAACACTTGACCTTCGACCCCGATGTTGAAGAGACCGGTCCGGAACGCGAACGCGACCGCTAAACCTGAGAAGATGAGCGGCGCTGCGGCACGAAGTGTTTCTCCGATTGCATATGGGCTTCCGACCATACCTTCGAACAATGACGAGAACCCTTGAATCGGGTCATAACCGCCGATCAGCATGACGATTGCCCCAACGAGAAGTCCCATCAAAATCGACAAGAGCGGGATGAGCAGTCGATTGAATCCTAACTTATTCATACTGTTTCTTCTCCTCTCTTACCGCCGGCCATCAAGAAGCCGAGTTCTTGCTCGGTCGTTTCTTTCGGATCACGAATCCCGACAATCTTACCTTCATATAAGACGGCGACTCGGTCCGCGACGTGTAAAATCTCTTCGAGTTCGAACGAGATTAAGAGGACGGCGCGTCCTTTCTCACGTTCTTTGATGAGCTGTTCATGAATGAACTCGATTGCACCGACGTCAAGTCCACGCGTCGGTTGGGCCGCAATCAACAAGTCAGGTGACCGGTCGACTTCACGGGCGATAATCGCTTTCTGCTGGTTACCACCTGATAAGGCACGGGCTGGCACATCGACCGATGGAGTTCGGACGTCAAACTTCTCAATCAACGCCTTCGCTTTTTCAGCCACAGCTTTATAGTTCATCAAACCACGCTTCGAGAACGGCTCTTTGTAATACGTTTGGAGGACCATGTTGTCCCGAATCGAATAGTCGAGGACGAGTCCGTGTTTATGACGGTCTTGCGGGATATGACCGACGCCAGATTCCGTCACTTTACGTGGCGTGAACCCAGTCACGTCTTTCCCATTCAACAATACTTTTCCAGACTCCGGTTTCTTCAAGCCTGAGATGGCTTCAATCAACTCGGTCTGTCCGTTTCCATCAATCCCGGCGATTCCGAGAATCTCTCCTGAACGAATCTGTAAATCCAAGCCGTCGACGGCTTCAAGCCCGCGACTGTCTTTGACGACGAGTTTTTGCACGTCGAGGACGACTTGCTGTGGATCTGCCTTGGAATATTCCGCATCAAAGTTAACTTCACGCCCGACCATCATTTCAGCCAAACGGTCTTCATTGACCGTCTCATCGATATCGACGGTGCCGATATAACGTCCGCGACGGATAACCGTACAGCGGTCGGCCACTTGCATGATCTCTTTCAGTTTATGCGTGATCAAGATGATCGATTTACCTTCTTCGATCAAACGCTTCATGATTTGAATGAGTTCTTGAATCTCTTGTGGCGTCAATACAGCGGTTGGCTCGTCAAAAATCAAGATTTCAGCGCCGCGATAGAGCGTCTTCAAAATTTCGACACGTTGTTGCATCCCGACCGAGATGTCCTCGATTTTAGCGTCCGGATCAATGCGGAGACCGTATTGTTCCGAGATCTCCATAACTTTTTTACGCGCCGTGGCCCGGTCGACCGTCAATCCACTCTTCGGCTCTGAGCCGAGGATGATGTTCTCGGTCACCGTGAACTTCTCGACGAGCATGAAGTGTTGGTGTACCATACCGATCCCAAGGTCGTTGGCGATGTTCGGATTCTCAATGTTCACTTTCTCCCCACGCACGCGGATCTCCCCGCCTTCCGGCTGATAAAGACCGAACAGGACGTTCATGAGCGTCGATTTTCCGGCACCATTCTCGCCGAGCAACGCATGAATCTCTCCTTTGCGCAATTGGAGGGTGATATTGTCGTTGGCAACGAACGTTCCGAACTCTTTGCGAATATTGAGCATTTCAATTACATATTCCAAGAAAGTCCACCCCTAACTTTAAGTAAAGGGAGACCGCATGGGTCCCCCCTAACTCAATGAATTATTTTACTGTTTTCATGAACTCTTCGAACTCAGCGTCAGTCGCTGGAGCCGTGATGTCTCCGTCGATCAACTGTGTGCGGTACTCTTCAACTTTTGTGAGGACGTCAGCTGCAACGTTCTCATCAGATGTTTCAGCAATCCCTACTCCATCGTCTTTCAAAGAGAACTCAACGATTTCGCCTGCAGGGAATTTATCTTCCATTGCAAGTTTCGATACTTCGTAAGTAGCCGTGTCAACACGTTTGACCATTGAAGTAAGCGTTACGTTTTCTGGAAGACCTTCTTCGTATTGGTCACGGTCAACACCGATGACCCATACATCTTCGCCGTTCTTCTTACGGTTTTTCGCTTCTGTGAATACCCCTACCCCAGTACCGCCTGCTGCGTGATACACGATATCAGAACCTGCTCCGTACATACCTGAAGCGATTGCTGTACCTTTTTCAGCTGAGTTGAAGTCTTCAGCGTACTTCACGTCAATTGTTGCATCCGGGTTAACGGCCATGACACCAGCTTTATAACCGTTCTCGAACTTCTTGATCAAGTCAGACTCAACGCCACCGACGAATCCAACTTTGTCAGTTTTCGTAGTAAGACCAGCGACAACACCGACGAGGAACGAACCTTCTTGCTCTTTGAACGTGATCGATGCGACGTTCGGTGCATCAACGACCATGTCGACGATTGCGAAGTTGTTATCTGGGAACTGCTCAGCAACTTTTTGGATGTCTTCGCCCATCAAGAAGCCGATTCCATAAATCAAGTTGAAATTATCGCGTGCCAATTGTTGCAAGTTAGGCTGATAATCCGCTTGTTTTGAAGATTGAAGATATTTGAAGCCTTCGTTCTCAGTCAAGCTGTTGTCTTTCCCGAACTTCGTAAGACCTTCCCAAGCTGATTGGTTGAACGATTTATCATCGACACCGCCAGTATCGGTTACCATGGCTACTTTGAAGTCGCTGCCTTCGCCGCCGCCTTCGCCGTTTGAAGCACCTTCATTGTCATCCCCGCCACATGCTGCGAGTACTGTTGAGAGTGTGAGACCTGCTGCTAAAGCTGAGAGAATCGTTTTTTTCTTGTTCATCGTCGTGTTTCCCCTTTCGGATCATAACAATTAAGGTTGTCATGTCATCAGTAGTCTTTACACCGGTATAAGAAAGCGCTTTCACGCTGTTCCCCAAAAATAACCGTTTCCGGATAAAACGAACGTGCTTAGACGCGTTTGCGAACGACGTGGAAGTCGAAGCGGTCCGCTCGGAAAAAGTTCGCCGAATCGAGCAGCGGTAAGTCGCTCTCATCGTAATGCAATTGCTTTAATGCCAGTAACGGTTGGTCCGTTTGAAGTTGCGTCGAGATTTCCGCGTTCACACTCGGTTCGATGTGCGTGATCGCATAAGCGACCCGACGTCCTACCTCTTGTTCGAGCGCATCAAACAACGACTTACCTTCCGTCAACGCTTTAGGATTCGAGACGAGGTGGGCCGGAATTTTATCGACACAGTATACAACTGGTGTCTCGTCTGCATAACGAATCCGCACGATCCGATAAATCGGCGAGTTCGGTTCGATTTTCAGACGCTCAGCTTCTCTCTCGGTCGCTAGAACCTTTTCGGCCACCAATACTTTCGTTCCTGGTGTCATCTTGGCGCGCATGATCATGTCCGTGACACTGAACAGTTCTTCAATCCCTGAAGTGAACGGGGGTTTTGAACTGATAAATGTTCCGACGCCATGTTTCCGCACGACAAATTTCTCGTCTTCGAGGATACGAAGGGCTTCCCGGAGTGTCGCTCGACTGACTCCTAGTTGCTTCGACAACTCGAACTCTGAAGGAAGTTTCTCTCCTTCACGATAGACACCATCGTCGATATCTTGCTTGATTTTCTCAATCACGCGAAGATAGAGCAAGCGATGATCGAGCTTGATCGACATGGGCCTCACCACCTTTACCTATTCTAACCAGTGCTCAGACATCTGACGTATGAATGTCCTTGCCAATATTAAGTATAGGGATTCGAGAATTAGAACGCAATACTTTTTGTTCGGAATCAGGGAAATATTTTAAAGTGAAGGGATTATGTATACCTCTTAGTCTATATTACCTGTTGTGAAGCCGTTTGAAAAGAAAACGTAAAATGTAAACGGTATTAAAAAATGAAAGCGGTTCAACGATTTTAGTAGTATGTCTTAATGTCTATAATAGGTCAGATGTGCTATATTAGTTCATCCTAACATGACGTCGACCCCGATCATCACGTTTGAACCGGATTATCTGAAATTATATAAAAAACGAACGATTAGGTTTTCTTACACCTAATCGTTCGTTTTAATATTTAACCCTCTGGTTGGTTAATGAGCACTTTCCGCGGCTTTGAGCCTTCTGACGGCCCGACATATCCAGCCTGTTCGAGCGAATCGATCAATCGGGCGGCTCGATTATAACCGATGCGGAATCTTCGTTGAATCATCGAAGTGGAAGCCGTCTCTTGCGTCAAGATGAATTGAACGACTTCTTCGAACAATGAATCGTCCGAGTCGATCGTCGTGACTTCCTCTTCTTTCGGCATCATCGCCTCGACATACTGGGCCCGTTGTTGGGCGATGACGTGATTGACGACCGTCTCGACTTCTTGATCCGAGACGAACGCACCTTGGACACGAATCGGTTTGTTCATCCCGTTGGCGAGCATGAGCATGTCACCCCGTCCGAGCAGCTTTTCCGCACCGCCGCCGTCAAGAATCGTCCGGGAATCCGTTTGCGACGAGACCGCGAACGCGATCCGTGACGGGATGTTCGCTTTGATGACACCGGTGATGACATCGACCGATGGACGCTGCGTGGCAAGTACCATATGAATGCCGGCTGCCCGAGCCATCTGGGCGAGACGCATAATCGCGTCCTCGACGTCGTTCGAGGCGACCATCATCAAGTCGGCGAGCTCATCGACGATGACGACGATGAACGGCAGACGCTTCGCGTCCTCGTCGTCCGACTTATCGACGAGTTCGTTATAGCCTTCGATGTTCCGGACTCCGTAGCGGCTGAACAGCTCATAGCGCCGCTCCATCTCGGCGACGACTTGTTTGAGCGCTTGGGCCGCTTTCTTCGGATCCGTCACGACCGGCGTCAATAAGTGTGGGACACCGTTATAGACGTTCAACTCGACCATTTTCGGGTCAATCATCATGAGCCGGACCTCATCAGGACGCGTCCGCATCAAGAGCGACACGATCATTCCGTTGATGCAGACCGATTTCCCCGAACCGGTCGAACCGGCGACGAGCAAATGCGGCATCTTGTTCAAGGCGATCGTCACCGTCTCACCGCTGATGCTGCGGCCCAATGCGACGAGGAGCGGCGACTGTTCCCGCTTGACCGGATCAGCTTCGAGCACTTCACGGAGACAGACCGGGGCCACTTCCTGGTTCGGCACTTCAATCCCGATGGCTGCTTTGCCCGGGATCGGTGCCTCGATGCGGATATCTTTCGCCGCGAGCGCGAGGGCAAGATCGTCACTGAGCGAGGTGATGCGGCTCACTTTGACCCCGATATCCGGTTGCAGTTCATATTTCGTCACGGTGGGCCCGAGATGAATCTTCAATACTTTCACGCCGACGCCGAACGATTTGAGCGTTTGGACGAGTTTTGTCGCATTCGCTTTCAAGCGGGCGTTCTCGCCGGACAAATCGGTCACGACCGGTTCACTGAGAATGGTGAACGTCGGAAGCTCATACGTATCCGATACATCCTGTGATGCCGTCATCATCATATCCTCGGTCGGCAGGTCGGCCACTTCTTCCGACGGGGCCGACTCCTCCGTTTTCGGACGTTTCTCGGCGACGACTTTCTCGCTGAACCCGACGATTGGGATATCATGCATCGTCACCGCATCCGCCTCAGACTCCGCTTCGGCAGGTGACGGTTCCACGACCTTCGCCGGGGACGGAACAGCCTTCTGACGCTTCACAGGGGCCGGTTTGACCCGTTCCCGGTCGTGCCACTCTTGTTTGATGGCCGTGCCCGTCTCAAGTAGCCGCGAACCCATCGTCCGCCAAATCGTTGGCGACAATAGGGAAATCCCGACAATCATGCAGAGGGCGCCTAAAAAGACGATCCCGAAGTCAGAGAGCAAATATTGGTTGAGTCGATAGAGCGCCCCGTTGACCTCGCCTCGTTCGGCCCCCCATACCAAGTCCCCGAACATGAGAAACGACGTGAACAACAATAGAATCCCGGTCCGTTGCATTGGGCGAAACTCATTTAAGAAGACGAGCAACGTGAACGCGATTGCCAAATACGTAAGCGCCCCCCAGCCCCCGAACAACGTCGTCGCGAGAAGCGACGTCTGATTGCCGACCCATCCGAAATCGAACAGGGAAAAGATGAAGGCCGTAATCGACAGAACGAAGGCGATCCAGCCATATGTACGCAGTGGGATGGGCTGTTTTTTCGCACGTCTCGTCGTCGGTCGCTTCCGCTTTACCGGAGTTTTTCTCGTTTTTTGTGCCACCTTAGATTCCTCCTAAAAAAACAAGGCAAAAGTCTGATGACTTTTGCCTTAATCTCAATTCTTTAAATCTCCATGATGATCGGCAAGATCATCGGACGACGTTTCGTCTGCTCGTACAAATAGACGCTGAGCCGTTCGCGGATATTTGATTTCAATTCGGTCCAATCACTTCCAGCTTGGAGACTCTTCTCAATCTGTTTCGTGACGATGCGGTTCGCTTCTGAAATCATCTCTTCCGATTCACGCATATAGACGAATCCACGCGAGATGAGTTCAGGTCCTGAAATCAATTTCTTCTGTTTCCGGTTCAACGTGACGACACAGAGAACGACACCGTCTTGTGACAAGAGACGACGGTCACGGAGCACGATATTCCCGACGTCCCCGACACCGATTCCGTCGATTAAGACGTTTCCAGCCGGCACTTTGCGGCTCATCCGGGCTTTGCGGCCCGTGAACTCGACGACATCCCCTTTTTCAACGATGAAGATGTTGTTCGACTTCACACCGACTTGCTCGGCGAGTTTCGAGTGGGCCATCTGCATCCGGTACTCCCCGTGAATCGGGAGGAAGTACTTCGGTTTGACGAGGTTCAACATGAGCTTGAGCTCTTCGGCCGAACCGTGTCCCGAGACGTGTACTTTGCGTTGGTTATAGATGACGTTGGCGCCTGAGCGGAAGAGCAGGTCAATCGTCTTCGAGACAGACTTCTCGTTCCCCGGAATCGGCGTCGCCGCGATGACGACCGTATCGTTCAGGCGGATGTTCACTTGTTTATGGGCGTTGCGCGCCATGCGCGTCAAGGCCGCCATCGGCTCACCTTGCGAACCAGTCGTCAAGATGACGACTTTGTTGTCAGGCAAGCGATTCACTTGTGAAAGCTCGACGAGCGTCTTCGGCTTGAAGCGCAAGTAGTTCAGCTTCTGGGCCACTTCGACGATATTGACCATGCTGCGGCCGACGACGGCCACTTTACGGTCGTTCGCTTCGGCTGCCGCGAACACTTGTTGCAGACGGTGCACGTTCGAGGCGAATGACGCGACGATGACGCGGCCTTCGGCTTGATAGATGACGTCGTTCAACTCGGCCCCGACGAGCGATTCCGAACCGGTTTGACCCGGACGTTCCGCGTTCGTCGAATCCGACAAGAGGCAAAGGACGCCCCGTTGGCCAATGGCCGCCAACTTGTTGAAGTCTGACTGTTTCCCATCGACCGGTGTGTAGTCAAACTTGAAGTCGCCCGTGTGAACGATGGCACCTTGTGACGTTTGGATACAGACCCCGACACAATCCGGGATCGAGTGGTTGACGCGGAAGAAAGTGATGAAATGATCAGCGATAGTCAATTTCGTTTTGGCGTCAATCAATCGGAGGTCGACTTCTTTCAATAAGCCAGCCTCTTTCAATTTGAGCTCGATTAAACCGAGCGTCAATTTCGTCCCATATACGGGAACGTGTTTCAAATCACGGAGTACGTAGCTGAGTCCACCGATATGGTCTTCGTGACCGTGTGTGATGAAAATCGCGCGTACCCGATCTTTATTTTCTTTCAAATACGTAATGTCCGGGATGACGATATCAATCCCGAGCATCTCATCGCCTGGGAACATAAGGCCGGCATCGATGACGAAGATGTCGTCGTCTAGTTCCACGACGTACATGTTCTTCCCGATTTCGCCTACGCCTCCAAGCGCAAAGACGCTAACGTTCTCTGTCTTCTTCTTTGACACTAACAAAAACCTCCTAGATGTTGCATATTCTGTTTCGTCCACTTATCGCTACTGAATATTGTATCGGAAAACTGCTGATATGCCAACATTTCCGTTCAATCGACGAGAGGTTTCATCACATCGGCAAGCGGCATCGTCGCTTTGTCATCCGGACGTTTCCCGGAAGCGAGCTGACGAATCGACAAACCGAAGTCCATTTGTAAGTGTGGGTAATCCGGAAAACTTCTCCAATCCCCGCCCCATTCGAAGCCGAGCGCCTTGCCGAGCTCCCCTAGTTCTTGCCAATCCGGTTCATCCGACCGATTGTGGTCCGACTCCAAATCATAGTCGGCGCGGTTGTTGTGAATGATGACGAAGTCGACGGCAAGGCCATAGTTATGGTAGCTCTCACCTGCTTTGGCGTTCGTCACGACTTGACCTGGTTTCGAACGACCTTGGGCGTACAGGGCGTTCTGCTCATCGGCTGAACGGTATCCTGACGTCAGGCGAACCTCGAGACCGAGGCACGAATAGGCTAGCCGTACGAAAGATTCACTCCGCTCCCGGACGTGCGGATGCAGTTTGGCGAACGCCTTCTCGCTACGCTCGACGATGACCGCTTCCGAGCGCGAGTTGCGCTCACACATCCCCGCCTCGAACGTCGGTTCATCGACCCATGGCATCGGCCCCGGACGTGACAACGTATACGCTAAAAAGATTCCGACTAAAAAAGCCGTCATCGCGAACGTCAAGACGCCGGTCCATTTCATCGGCGCAACCGTTTACGGAGTCCTTTGACGAGCGGTAATCCTGTTTCAAGGGCGAAATAGAGCGGACGATTCAAGACGAGATCGAACTCGCCAACCTTCTCGATCATATCGCTACCCCAACCTGATTTGAACGCATACAGACCCGCATACTCATCATCGGCGTCGGTGCTGCCTGATACGCCACCGAAATCATAGCGTTCGGCCCCGCTCGCCTTGGCCGCTTGCATCATCGTCCATTGCATGAGGTGGTTCGGCATGAAGTCACGGAACTCGTTCGAAGACGCGCCGTACAAGTAATACGAGCGTCGTCCGGCTAACGTCAACAGACCGCCCGATAAGACGAGCCCGTTCGGGTACTTGTCGTGCAACTCATTCAGTTCCGGCAACGCAGCTTTAATCTTTTCAATCTGTTCGCCCGTCTGCTTTTGACGGTTCAACAGACTTGTCCGTTTCTTCTCCACCGTCTCCGTCTCGAGGGAACGTTCAATCTTGCCGAGGTCACGTTCGGCTTTTTCGAGCGTGGCCATCTGTTGGTCGAGCGCGAGCTTCGGTTCGAGTTTCGTCAAGAACAGACGCGCGTCCCCTGGCTGCAGGCAATCGTATAAGTTCTCGAAGTAATCAAGGCCCCGGATGGCAAAGCCGTCCCGCTCGCCTGTCACTTTCATCAACTCCGCGAACGTCTGGAGACCATCGCGACCGACTTCCGTGCAGACGATTCCTTTTCGTTCTGCCAAACGCACGTTATAGCGGAACTTATGATGGAACTTGCCAAAAATCTCTTTCTCGCTCGGACGCAAGTCCGTCTCCATCGTGAACCGAGGCTGGGCGTAATCGAACCCGCCGCCGTATCCTTTATGGGCGAAGCCAAGACTCGCCATCTCGGTCAATAGACCTGGCACTTCATCTCGATCGATATTCGGATCAATTTTCACGGTGATCGCTTTGTTCGCCTTGGCGACCCGTTTCGCTTCTTCGGTCAACGCGGTCAACGAAGCCACATCGTCATAGTCGACGACGAAACCGCGCGGCGCGTAGCAAAGCGTGAACGGGAGTTTAGGTACGCGTTTGAACAAGAGTAATGCGACCCCGCTCGTCACACCACCGGTCGCGACGGCGATCCGCTCGGCGAACCAGCCGTTTTGTCGTTTGACGTTGGCCCAACTTGAGAGTTGAAGCAAATCCCCACGGTCATGTGTTTTGACGAACTCGTCATGCTCTTTTTCTGTCAAGGTGATCGGTTGTACTGCCATAAATCATGATTCCTCCGTCTTCAAAATTGTCGCTCGGACGATTGCTTCTTCATCTAGCGGAATTTTCTCATTGCCAATGATTTGATATTTCTCATGTCCTTTGCCGGCCAGGACGACGATGTTATCGGACTCGGCCAATTTGGCCGCGTAGCGGACCGCCTCTTCGCGGTCCCCGATTTCAACGAAATTGTCGTGGGTCATCCCGGCAGCGATGCCGCTCGTGATTGAGTCGTAGGCTTCAAAGCGTGGATCGTCCGTCGTGATGACGACCGTTCCCGCATACTTCGAGGCCATCTCTCCCATCGTCGGTCGCTTCGTAACGTCACGATTTCCGCCTGTCCCGATTAAGAACACAATCTTCTCTTTCGGCACGCCGACGAGCGACTTCAAGCATTGCTCGATACCGTCGGGCGTGTGGGCGTAATCCGCATAGACGTTATAGCCCGGCACATCGAGGCGTTGCATGCGTCCTTTGGCCGGATGGATCGCTTCGAGCGCCTGGACGATTTCGGGCAAGCGATAGCCTGCCGCGAGCAGGCAACCTGTCGCGAGCAAGATGTTATACACGTTGAAGCGGCCGATGAATTGAACCGTCAACGGATGGCGTTCGCCTTGATAGTTGAGGCAAAAGCTCGTCTCTGACAGCGTCTGAACGATATCTGATGCCGTCACGTCTGCCATCGCGTCAATCGCATAAGTAATCACTCGCGCCCCTGTCATCGTCTCATACAGCTTGCTATACGGGTCGTCTGCGTTCAGTACGGCGACCTTGTGACGTGACGCCATCTGTCCGAGTTGTGCGAACAGTAGGCCTTTCGCTCGCGCATAGTTCTCGAACGTGCCGTGGAAATCGAGATGGTCGTGCGTCAAGTTCGTGAAACCGACGATATCAAAGTCCGTCCCGATGACACGGCCGAGTTCGAGTCCGTGCGATGACACTTCCATCATCACATCGGTCACGCCTTCTGCGTGCATCCGGGCGAGCAACTGTTGGAGCTCCGAGCTTTGCGGTGTCGTATTTTTACTTGGGACGACCGTATCGTTGATGCGGACCTCGACCGTGCCGATCAATCCGGTGCTATGACCGAGCTCGGTGAGGACGTCGCGCAAAATCGTCGTTGTCGTCGTCTTGCCGTTCGTCCCTGTGATCCCGAACAGACGCATCTGTTCAGACGGATACTGATAGAACGCCGACGCTAAGAGGCCGACCGATCGTGTGCTGTCGCGCACGATCAAGTTCGGTACGCTTAACGAGAGCGGACGCTCGCTGACGACGGCGACGGCCCCTTTGCTGACCGCCAATTCGGCATAGTCATGGCCGTCGACCGTATAGCCTTTGATGGCGACGAACAGCGTCCCAGGGACGACTTCTCTCGAGTCGGTCGTCACATGGGTCACTGGGATGGCTTGTAAGTTTGGTTGATTAATCAATTGAATGTGTTTAGCTAAATCCGTTAAGTTCAAGTCTTTCCCTTCTTTCACCTGTTCCTGTCCAAAGTAAAGAATACCTCTTAATCAGTGTAGAGAACTTACAATTCGGTTTCAAGTCAGTCTTCGGACGGAAGGACATAAGATTTGGCAGGGGCGTGGCTGAGCACCTCTCTGATTAAGGCGTTGACACCATGCACATCGATGCGATCGATTTTATCGAGCACCTCGTTCAAGTCTTCGACATCGTCGAGCAGGACGAGGTTTCGACCGTTTCGGTTCATGCGGGCACTCGTACTCTCATTCCCCAGGACGAGCGAGCCTTTCAATTGGCGCTTGCCTTTCTCGACTTCCTCGTCGGACAATCCATCCGCAATCAACGTCTCGAGTTCGCGCGTCATAATCGTCTCGACTTGGGCGAGCGTATCCGGAGATGTCCCGATATAGATGGTGAACGTCCCGTGGTCATCGAACGTCGTGTAGTACGAGTAAATCGAGTATGCCAGCCCCTCTTCTTCTCGAATCGACTGGAAAAGACGCGATGACATCGTGGCCCCGATGGCGTTGTTCATCAAGGCCAAATGCGGCAGACGGTCATCTTTGGCGGCAATCGCCTCAAAGTTCCAACAGAGGTGTGCTTGCTCTGTCTCTTTCTGTTTTTTCATCACGTCACTGTATAAAATCGGAGTCGTCGATTCTTTCGGAGATTCCCCTGATGGGAGGTCGGCAAACCTTGTCTTGACCGCCTCAATCAATTCATCGGTCACATGCCCGGCAATTGAAACGACGACACGATTGCCCGTGTACGTCGAAGCGACGTAACGGAGCAGTTGGTCCCGCGATAGTCCGAGGACGCTCGCTTCCGTCCCGAGAATCGGTTCGGCAAGGATGTCGTCCTTATAGACGGCTTTCGCGAGCAGCTCGTGGACGAGGTCTTCCGGTGTGTCCTCATACATTTTAATCTCTTCTAAGACGACCCGCTTCTCTTTCTCGAGCTCCGTCTCATCAAATAACGAATCGAACAGCATGTCGGCGAGCGCATCGAACGCGATGACCGCGTGCTCGTCAAGCGTCTTCACGTAATAGCACGTATGATCTTTCGACGTGAACGCGTTGACGCTGCCTCCGAGCTCATCGAAGAACGACGCGATTTCTTTTGCCGTTCGCGTCTTCGTTCCTTTAAATAACATATGTTCAATCAAGTGGCTGATACCGATCTCGGTCATGTCTTCGGTCCGAGTTCCGGCTTTGATAAAGACACCGGTCGACGTGCTGCGGACATCCGCCATCGGTTCAATCACGATGCGGACGCCGTTGTCTAATGTGATCCATTCCATGTTATCACTCCTATGAAAAAGGCCATCGCACCAGACGATGGCCATCATGATTAGTTTGTCGAGCGTGGCGGACGACGGTCTCCGTCACGACGCGGCGGACGGCTGTCACGTGGTGGACGGCTTTCGCGCTGCGCTTTACGTTTTGCTTCGTATGCTTCACGTTCTTCCGGTGACAATCCTTCAAGGATGAGCACTTTGTGTGAGGCATTGACTCGGCCTTTGTCGTCAATCTCTGTCACACGGACTTTGATTGTATCGCCGAGTTTAACGACGTCTTCCACGTTCGCGACACGCTCTAAGCTGAACTCAGAGACGTGGACGAGCGCGTCTTTCCCTTTGAACAATTCGACGAACGCGCCGAACTTCTCGATGCGGCGGACCGTTGCATCGAACTCTTCGCCGACGACGACTTCACGGACGATGTCGCCGATGAGGGCCATCGCCATATCGATGCCATCTTGATCGGTCGACGCGATGAAGACCGTTCCGTCTTGCTCGATATCGATTTTGACGCCCGTTTGGTCGATGATGCTGTTAATCATCTTCCCGCCCGGTCCAATCACATCGCGGATCTTATCCGGATTGATCGTCATCGTCACGATTTTCGGTGCATACTTCGACAACTGCGGACGCGGTGCGTCGAGCGTCTCAAGCATATGATTCAAGATGTGGAGACGGCCTGAACGTGCTTGTTCGAGTGCCTCTTCCAAAATCTCACGCGTGATTCCGGCGATTTTGATATCCATTTGGAGCGCCGTGATCCCGTCTTTCGTTCCAGCGACTTTGAAGTCCATGTCACCGAGGTGATCTTCGAGTCCTTGGATGTCCGTGAGAACCGTGTAATGTTCGCCTTCCATGATGAGACCCATCGCAATCCCGGCAACCGGTGCCTTGATTGGAACCCCTGCATCCATGAGAGCGAGTGTCGAGCCACAGATTGACGCCTGTGAACTTGAACCGTTCGACTCGAGTACTTCCGAGACGAGACGAATCGTGTACGGGAAGTCGGCTTCTTTCGGGATGACCGGGAGCAACGCACGTTCTCCGAGAGCACCGTGACCAATTTCACGACGACCTGGCGCACGCACCGGACGAGCTTCTCCGACCGAGAACGGCGGGAAGTTGTAATGGTGCATGAAGCGCTTGTTCTCTTCGAGACCGATGCCGTCGATGATTTGAGCATCTCCGATGACGCCGAGTGTCGCCACCGACATGACTTGTGTTTGTCCACGTGTGAACAATCCAACGCCGTGGGCGCGTGGCAATAAGCCCGTTTCCGACGCAAGTGGACGGATGACTTCCGGGCGACGACCGTCCGGACGAACTTTATCGACCGTGATGAGACGGCGAACTTCATCTTTGACAAATTTGTTCAAGATGCCAGACACTTCTTTCAACTTGGCCGGCTCGTCGACGAGGCGCTCTTCGTAGATGGCGACGTACTTGGCAATCACTTCGTTGATTGCTGCATCACGCGCATGCTTCTCTTCGACTTGAACCGCAGCGTTGATTTCTGGACGAGCTGCTTCGAGCTCAGCCGTCAAGGCGTCATCAAATTTCGATACCGTGTATTCGAACTTCGGTTTCCCGACAGCTTCGACGATTTCCGTTTGGAAAGCGACCAATTTCTTGATTTCTTCATGACCGAACAAGATTGACTCGAGCATGACGTCTTCCGGTACTTCGTTGGCGCCTGCTTCAACCATGTTGATTGCAGTTGCCGTTCCGGCGACTTGGAGTTCGAGGTCTGTCTGTTCGAGCTGAGCCGTCGTCGGGTTGACGACGAACTCACCGTTGACGCGTCCGACTGTCGCACCGGCGATCGGGCCATCGAACGGGATGTCTGAAATCGAGAGTGCGATTGACGTTCCGAGCATACCGGCCATCTCAGCTGGGCAGTCCGGGTCGTTCGACATGACGTAAATCATCACTTGGATATCATGACGGAAGCCATCCGGGAAAAGCGGACGGATCGGACGGTCGATGAGGCGCGATGTCAAAATCGCGTTCTCCCCAGGACGACCTTCCCGACGGAGGAAACCTCCTGGAATTTTACCGACCGAGTATAATTTTTCTTCATAGTTGACCGTGAGCGGGAAGAAATCTAAATCCTTCGGCGCTTTCGATGCTGTGACCGTGGCGAGCACGACCGTGTCCCCATAACGGACGAGTGCCGAGCCGTTTGCTTGTTTCGCAAGTTGCCCGACTTCTACAGACAGCGGACGCCCGCCCCATTCTGTAGAAAATACTTGTTTCGTACCTAACATGAACATTCTCCTCTCAAACCTTATCTAGTTTATTATGTAACTCATTCATATGAATGTCTAATGATTTTCCTCCTAAAAAAGAAGAAACGGACTAGGAACAAGTGTCCCAGCCCGTCACATGGTCCGTTCGGATTAACGACGGAGACCAAGGCGTTGAATCAATTCACGGTAACGTGTAACGTCCTTGTTACGAAGGTACGTAAGCAAGTTACGGCGACGTCCAACCATTTTCAAAAGACCGCGACGTGAGTGGTGGTCTTTTTTGTGTGTACGAAGATGATCGTTTAAAGTGTTGATTTGTTCAGTCAATACTGCAACTTGAACTTCCGGTGAACCAGTGTCACCTTGTTTTGTCGCGTATTCCGCGATGATTTCGTTCTTACGTTCTTTTGAGAGTGCCATTGCCTCTCCACCTCCATTTAATAGAAAATTGCCGCGTTGCCGAGCCGACGTTGGTGAATCGATCAGCCAAGCGAAGCGGTGTACTTTGCGTACCAAAATAGGATACCGTACCACCCATCCAAAGTCAAGACAGGATTGCCCGAGCGGCCGTCTCATCTTGCTTGAGTTGGGCGATGAGCGAGTCGAGTCCGTCGAACGCCCGCTCGTCCCGTAAATAGTGCATCCATTCGATTTCGATCAATTGTCCGTATAAATCTTCCGAGAAGTCGAACAAGTGGCTCTCGATTGAGACGTCACCGGTCGCATAGAACGTCGGCCGCCGACCGACGTTCGTCATCGCGTCGAACGTCCGACCGTCCTGAAGCCGTACACGCGTCGCGTAGACGCCTAGACGCGGCATGACATACGATGCGTCCATGACGACGTTCGCCGTCGGGTAGCCGATCGTCCGGCCTCGGGCGTCACCGTGGATGACTTCCCCGCAGATAACGTACGGCGTACCGAGCAATTCGCTCGCCACATCGACATCACCGGCACCGAGCAACTGACGAATCCGCGTCGACGACACTTTTTCGCCGCCGCTCGTCTGTTCGGCGACGACCGAGGTCGTGAAGCGACCGCGCGCATGATACGGCAGCGTTTCCATCGTCCCCTCGCCGAATTTACCGTACGAGTAGTCAAAACCTGCCGTCACATGGACCGCACCGGCACCAATCAAATAGTCATCCACGAACTGTTGTGGCGACAGGCTCGCCAACTCTTTCGTGAACGTGATGACGATGCACCGTTCGACACCGAGTGCGGCAATCCGGTTCAATTTCCGCTGGAGCGGTGTGATGTAACGGACCGCATCCGGTTTGTTCGATAACACTTGTTTCGGGTGCGGGTCGAACGTGATGACGGTCACGGGCACGTCAAGCTGTTTTGCTTGCGCCTGCGCATGCCGAATCACGGCCTGATGTCCGGTGTGGACGCCGTCAAAAAATCCGAGCACCATGACCGAAGGGACCAGGTCTGGTGTCTCAGGATACGTCAGATGGATCGTTTCCATACTTCAATCTCCCCTTTAGTCGATAGTCAACATGACCTCGACAGTTGCGTCTGTTGTTCCGTCAAGCCGTCGATAGAGGGCAAGTGGAATTCCTTCTTCATTATAGACAGTAAACAGTTCAAATTCGAGCGAGACGTCGTTCAAACGACCTCCGTTTCGAATATACCGTTCTCGATTGGCTGGAATCGTCATGGCCGGCCAACGTTTGATGACCTCTTCGAGCGGGATGAGGTGGTTCATTCGTTCCTCGACCGTCTCGAGGTCGGCCAGTTGCTGCAACGTGACGGCGGCCGTTTCCTCAAACGAACCAGACCGGGTCCGCCGCAAGTCGCTCATATGGGCCGGATAGCCGAGCTGCTCCCCGATTTGAACGGCGAGCGTCCGGATGAACGTCCCTTTGCCACACTCGACGTCGACACGGAAACGGCAGACACCGTCTTCGATGACCGGCTCATTCGTCCGGACGAGGCGATGAATCTCGACAATGCGGCGCGGTCGGTCCACCGTCTGACCTTTTCGGGCGTATTCGTACAATTTCTTACCGTTCACTTTGACAGCAGAGAAGTAAGGCGGGATTTGCTCGATTTTTCCTGTCAGCTTCTCAAGGACACGATCGATCTCCGCAGCGGTGAACGCCTCGGGACCGACTTCACGCGTCTCGACGACCTCGCCATGGGCGTCCTCCGTCATCGTCGCTGTTCCGATTGTAATCTCGGCGGCGTACCGTTTGCCTTCATCGGTCAGAAAACGAGACAACTTTGTCGCCCGTCCGAGGCAAATCGGTAGGACACCGGTCACTTCCGGGTCAAGCGTGCCGGTATGTCCGACTTTTTTCGTTTGGAACAATTTACGGAGCTTGAACACACAGTCGTGGCTCGTCATGCCGCTGTCTTTATCTAAAATCAATACGCCAGTTGGTTCCATCTGAATTCCTCCCATCAAAAAAGGGGAGACGCGAGTCCCCCCTTCAATTTATTGGTCGTTCCGATTTAAGTCACGAATCAATGAATCGATATGGCTACCATATGCGACCGATGAATCGTATTCGAACGACAATTCTGGCGTTTTCCGAAGACGGATGCGGCTCCCGATCTCGCGGCGAATAAATGCGCTCGCCTTATCAAGACCAGCTTGCGTTTCAGCCTTCACCGTGGCGTCGTCTCCGAGCACCGTGTAGTAGGCTGTCGCTTGCTGCAAGTCTCCCGTCACATCAACGCTCGTGATTGTAGCGTTCTTCGTACGTGGGTCGTTGACTTCACGGAGCAAGATATCTGTAATCTCTTTACGCATCTGCTCTGCGACGCGTTGGGCACGAATGTTCATACGTGTTCCCTCCTCGCTTTATTTACGTTCGACTTCTTTCATGATGAACGCTTCAATAACGTCCTCCACTTTGATGTCGTCGAACTTCTCTACTTTAATCCCACACTCGTAACCTGTCGCGACTTCTTTGACGTCGTCTTTGAAACGGCGAAGCGTATCGAGTTTTCCTTCGTACACAACAATCCCGTTACGGATGATGCGGACGCCGGCGTCGCGTGAGATTTTACCTTCTGTGACGTAACAGCCGGCAATCGTACCGACTTTCGAGACTTTAAAGACGTCACGGACTTCAACTTGTCCTGTGATTTCTTCAACGAACTCAGGGTCGAGCATCCCTTTCATCGCGCTTTCGATTTCATCGATTGCGTTATAGATGATGCGGTGCAGACGCATTTCAACATGCTCTTGCTCGGCCATCGACCGGGCGTTACCATCTGGGCGAACGTTGAATCCGATGATGATCGCATTTGCCGCCGAAGCGAGAATGACGTCACCTTCTGTGATTGCACCGACACCTTGGTGGACGATGTTGATTTTAACGCCTGCGACGTCGATTTTACGGAGTGAACCAGCGAGTGCTTCAGCCGAACCTTGAACGTCTGCTTTGATGATGACGTTCAAATCTTTGACTTCGCCTTCTTGAATGCGGCTGAACAAGTCATCAAGACTAACTTTAGCCGATTCGCGACGCTGTGATTCGAGGTAACGTTGGTAACGTTTTTCTCCGATTGCACGTGCTTTCTTCTCATCTTCAAACACGATGAACTGGTCCCCGGCTTGTGGGACATCGTTCAATCCTGTAATTTCGATTGGTGTCGATGGACCGACTTCTTTCACACGACGACCGATATCGTTGACCATGGCCCGGACGCGTCCGAACGTGCTACCGACGACGATTGAGTCACCGATTCGAAGTGTCCCGTGTTGAACGAGAAGCGTGGCGACAGGACCGCGGCCTTTGTCGAGCTTCGCTTCGATGACCGAACCGCGAGCTGGCATTTTAGGCGTCGACTTGTACTCTTCGACTTCAGAAACGAGCAAGATCATCTCGAGCAACTCATCGATTCCTTCGTCTTTCAAAGCTGAGATCGGTACGAAAATCGTTTCGCCGCCCCACTCTTCCGGTACAAGACCGAACTCTGTCAATTCTTGTTTGACGCGGTCAGGGTTTGCGCCTTCTTTATCCATTTTGTTCACAGCGACGATAATCGGCACGTTTGCCGCTTTCGCATGTGAGATGGCTTCTTCTGTCTGTGGCATGACGCCGTCATCCGCTGCGACAACGATAATCGCGATATCCGTCACTTCGGCTCCACGAGCACGCATCGTCGTAAAGGCGGCGTGACCTGGTGTATCGAGGAACGTGATCTTTTTATCGTTGACTTCAACTTGATAAGCACCGATGTGCTGCGTGATTCCGCCGGCTTCACCAGCAACGACTTTCGTGTTGCGGATCGAGTCAAGGAGTGTTGTCTTACCGTGGTCGACGTGACCCATGATTGTGACGACAGCTGGACGCTCAACAAGCTCATACTCAGAGAAGTCGATTTCTACTTCTTCAAAGTCCGTCTCATCGATGAGTACTTCTTTCTCAACTTCATAACCGAATTCAGTTGCAAGCAACTCAATCGTCTCGTCATCAAGTGTTTGGTTGATTGTCGCCATGACACCAAGACCCATCAACTTCATGATGATCTCGTTTGGCTTTTTATCCATCTTCGCAGCGAGGTCCGATACGCTGAGTACATCATCGTACTTGATGACGTTGCCCATTTCAGACTCTTGCGCTAAACGAGCTGCTTTACGCTGACTCGTTTTCGAATTTGGATCCGCTTCTAATGGCACGGCTGCTTTCGCAGGCTTGCCTTTGAATTTACCACCGCGCTTTTTGTTGCGGTTGTCATTGCGGTTGTTGCCGAAACGGTTGCCACCACGGTTGCCCGCTTGGTTGCTTTGACCGCCAGACGCTTGTGGGCGTGCTTTCGGTGCTTCTTGCTTGGCAGCAGGTTTCGCGTCAGCCGGTTTTGACTCGGCAGACTTCGTTTCAGCTGGTTTCGTTGCAGCTGGCTTTTCTTGTTTGTCAGCCGAACGGTATTTCTCAGGATTGAAGACACGGTCGAGTTGCTTGACCGACTCCTCATCTAAGACAGCCATGTGGTTTTTCACTGGCTTGTTCATTTTCTCGAGCTGAGTAATGACTTGTTTACTTGTTACATTCTGTTCTTTTGCAAATTCATAGACGCGTTTTCCCAAAGCATCCACCTCCGTTAATAGTTAAGAGAGAAGTTGCTTAAGCTTGTTCGCAAATCCGGATTCTGTCACAGACACGACGACTCGCATGTCTTTACCTAAAGCAGCCCCGATCGTATATCGGTCGCTCACTTCAATCAATGGAACACCATACGATGTACACTTGTCGGTAACCCGTTTTCTCGTAGACGCTCCTGCATCTCCGGCAAGGATGACAAGCTTGGCTCGGCCAGCTCGCACATCCTTCAACACAAACTCTTCTCCCATCGTTACTTTCCTCGCACGTGCGGCAAGGCCTAACAATGATTCCCACTGACTCATGATTCGGCTCCTGTGACAGCTTGAAGCAGCTGCTCATAAAGCGCGTCACTCGTCTTGACTTTTAAATGATGATCGAGTGTCCGTTTTTTCTCTGCTAAACGAATCACATCCGCATCTTTCGACAAATACGCTCCACGTCCGTTCAATTTACCGGACGTATCGATGACGACGTCACCTTCCGGCGTCCGAACGACACGAATCAACGCTTGTTTCGGTAACATTTCTTGCGTGACCACACATTTGCGCAAAGGAAGTTTCTTTTGCTTCATGGTCATTCCTCTTCTTTCACCGTTGTCGGCTCGAGGGCGACGTCAACCGAGTCAGTCTGTTCCACTTCATTGTGAACAATTTCTGGCTCCGGTTCAACTTTTTCGGCGTACGTATCATACAAGTCCATGCTTTCTGCATCGGTCTCGCTCTTAATATCAATTTTCCATCCCGTCAACTTAGCGGCAAGACGGGCGTTTTGACCGCGTTTCCCGATGGCGAGTGACAATTGATAGTCTGGCACGACGACCGTCGTCGATTTATTCGGTTCATTGACGTACACGTCAACGACTTGAGCCGGGCTGAGTGCGTTTTTCACGAACTCTTTCGGGTCGTTCGACCAACGTACGATATCGATTTTCTCACCGTTGAGCTCATCGACGATTGTTTGGACACGTTGCCCTTTCGGACCGACACAAGCGCCGACTGGATCGACGATGTCTGAATGAACAGCAATCTTCGAGCGATCACCCGCTTCGCGTGAGACCGACATGACGTCGACCGTTCCGCTCGCGATTTCTGGCACTTCGAGCTCGAACAGACGACGCAACAGACCTGGATGCGTCCGCGAGACTTGAATGGCTGCGCCAGACCCTTTCGTCGTCGAATCGACTTTTGTGACATACACCTTGATGCGGTCATGAATCTGGTACGATTCATTTGGCATCTGCTCGTTCGGTGTGAGCACCGCTTCGATATTGTTTTCAAGACCGATATACAAGTTGCGTGGGTCGAACCGTTCCACAATTCCCGTCATGATCTCGTCTTCTTTATCGACGAAGTGGTTATAGATGCGCTCGCGCTCGGCTTCCCGCATTTTTTGCGTGACGACTTGTTTAGCTGTCATCGCCGCGACGCGACCGAAGTCGCTCGGTGTGACTTCTTCTTTATGGAAGTCCCCTAACTCATAGTTCGGGTCAATCTCATGCGCTTCTTCGAGCGACAATTGTTGCTCGGGATGCGAGAGACGTTCAACGACTTCGAGAAGTGCGAAGACACGAATATCACCGGTCACTTGGTCGAATTCAACTTTTACGTTTTCATTCGGGTTGGCGACGTTTCGGCGGTATGCCGAAATGAGCGCCTGCTCAAGTGCATCGATGATAATCTCCTTCTCGATTCCTTTTTCGTTAGCAATCTGTTCGATTGTTGTGAGTAATTGTGGCCCCATCTTTACCTCTCCTTAACTAAACGTGACCGCTAGGCGGGCTTGTGCAATTTTGTCTACCGGTAGCGATATCGCTTTTTTTCTTGTCTTGATGCGTGTCTCGACGATGGCGGTCTCGCCGTCATATTCCGTCAAAATCCCTTCGAACTCTTTGGCACCTTCAATCGGGGCAAACGTCTTGATATAGACGTTCTTTCCAATCGCGCGTTCAAAGTCGGTCGGCTTCTTCAGCGGTCGTTCGGCACCGGGACTCGAGACGTCAAGATAATAGGCTTGTTCGATCGGATCGCTATCGTTTAGTTTTTCCGAGAGTTGTTCGTTGATGTTGACGCAATCATCTAAATCGACGCCCCCCGGCTTGTCGATATAGACGCGCAAGAACCAGTCTGGCCCTTCTTTCACGAATTCGACATCGACCAATTCCATGTTCTCACGCTCCACGATCGGCAACGCGATCGCTTCGACGACTTCTGTTATTTTGGACACTCTCATCCCTCCTTCTGGCTTTTACATACAAGAAAGGAGTAGGGTTCCCTACTCCTTTCCGTCGTAGTATCCAACATTGTTCGATACCAATATATCATATTTTCCCGGTTTTTCGCAACTTACACCCCAAAATCAAAGAACGAGAGTTGGTTCTCATCCGGGAGGCCTTCGAGACATTTCATCGTATCGAGCGTCTCGACGATTGTCTTCGACAACTTGGCCCGTTTGCGCAAGTCTTCTTTCGATAAAAACTGTCCTTCGGCACGTGCATCGACAATCGCTTTCGCCGCGTTCGTACCGAGACCATCGACGGCATTGAACGGCGGGATGAGCGTGTTCCCTTCAATCAAGAACTCGGTCGCGCTCGAACGGTACAAATCGATGTTCTGGAACTTCATGCCGCGCTCTAACATCTCGAGTGCGAGCTCGAGCACGGTGTGGAGGCCTTTGTCTTTCGCCGTGGCTTCAAATCCTTTTTCACGGATATCCGACATCGCTTTACGCACGGCCTGTGACCCTTTGATCATCGCCGACAAATCGAAGTCGCCGGCCCGGACCGTGAAGTACGTCGCGTAATACAGAATCGGATGATGCACTTTGAAGTAGGCAATCCGGACGGCCATGAGCACGTACGCCGTGGCGTGCGCTTTCGGGAACATATACTTGATCTTCTTACAAGACGAGATGTACCATTCCGGAACATCGTTGGCCCGCATCTCCGTCTCCATGTCTTCCGACAAGCCTTTCCCTTTCCGTACCGACTCCATGATTTTGAAGGCAAATGACGGTTCGAGGCCCGCATAAATCAAGTAGACCATGATGTCATCACGACACCCGATGACGTCTTTCAATTCACACGTCCCGTTATAGATGAGTTCGTTCGCGTTCCCAATCCAGACATCTGTCCCGTGAGACAGTCCCGAAATTTGAACGAGTTCGGAGAACGTCGACGGTTTCGTCTCTTCGAGCATCTGCCGGACGAACTTCGTCCCGAACTCTGGAATCCCTAGCGTACCCGTCTTCGATTCGATTTGTTCCGGCGTGACACCGAGTACTTCCGGCGACGAAAAGATTTTCATGACCGTCGGATCGTCCGTCGGAATCGTCTTCGGATCGATACCGGACAAGTCTTGGAGCATCCGGATGGCGGTCGGATCATCGTGACCGAGAATATCGAGTTTGAGCAAGTTGTCGTGAATCGAGTGGAAGTCGAAGTGGGTCGTCTTCCATTCGGACGACTTATCATCGGCCGGATATTGGATCGGCGAAATTTCGGCGATGTCCATATAATCTGGGACGACGATAATCCCCCCCGGGTGTTGCCCGGACGTCCGTTTGACGCCGGTGACACCCGAGACGAGCCGGTCGACCTCGGCATTCCGATAAATCTTATCGTTCTCGGTCGCATAGCCTTTCACGTATCCGTACGCCGTCTTATCGGCAATCGTCCCGATTGTACCGGCACGATACACATACTCTTCACCGAACAACACTTTCGTGTAGGCGTGGGCGTGTGGTTGATATTCACCCGAGAAGTTCAAATCGATATCCGGTACTTTGTCCCCTTTGAAACCAAGGAACGTCTCGAACGGGATATCATGCCCGTCCTTCGTATACCAAGTCCCGCACTCCGGACATTGCTTGTCGGGAAGGTCATACCCGGACCCGACCGATCCGTCGTCGAAGAAGTGGGAATGTTGACACTTCGGACAGACGTAATGCGGTGGCAGCGGATTGACCTCGGTGATTTCGGTCATCGTCGCAACGAAACTCGATCCAACCGAACCACGTGACCCAACGAGATAGCCGTCATCGAGCGATTTCTTCACGAGTTTATGCGAGATTAAATAAATGACCGCAAACCCGTGACCGATAATCGACTTTAACTCTTTCTCGAGCCGAGCTTCGACGATTTCAGGCAGTTGTTCTCCATAAATCGAGCGGGCCATATCATAACTCATATTCCGGACTTCATCGTCGGCCCCTTCAATCTTCGGCGTATACAAGTCGTCCGGGATGATTTGAATCGACTCGATTTGATCGGCGATCGCGTTCGGGTTCGTGATGACGATCTCGCGGGCGAGCTCGTCCCCGAGGAATTTGAAGTCTTCCATCATCTCTTTCGTCGTGCGGAAATGAGCGTGCGGGAGTTCTTTCCGCGTGTTGATGAAGTTGGCGCCACCTTGCGTCCGAATCAAAATCTCCCGATACGAACGGTCCGTCCGGTCGAGATAGTGGACGTTGCCAGTCGCACAGACCGGCAGTCCGGCCTGACCTGCGACGCGAATGATCCGTTTGATGATTTCACGCAACTCAAGTTCGTTGGCGACAATTTCTTTATCGATGAGATGCATATAGAGCGCCGGCGGATGAATCTCGATGAAATCGTAAAACGCCATCATCTTCTCAAGCTCTTCGTCCGATTTGTTCAGGGCAGCATCGAAAATCTCGCCATTGTCGCACGCCGAACCGATCAAGAGGCCCTCACGACGCTTGATAATCTCCGAGCGAGGCATGCGTGCCATGCGGAACAAGTAGTCGATGTGCGACAAGGAAATCAGTTCGTATAAGTTCCGGAGTCCCGGTTTTTTCGTTTTCGCATAAATCGTCGCATGGAACGGACGAATCTTCGAGACGTCGCTCCCGACTTTCGCGTTCAGCGAGCGATGCGTTTCCATCTCAAACATCTGTTTGGCGAGTTCGAGCAGCTTCATGAGCAAATAAGCCGTCGCCTCGGCATCATAGATGGCGCGGTGATGTTGCGTCAATTCGATATCGAATCGCTTCGCGAGCGTGTTGAGACGGTGGTTCTTGAGCGTCGGTAAAATCGTCCGGGCGAGCTCGAGCGTGTCGATGACCGGATAGTCATCCGGCTCGTGCCCACCGCTCCGGAGCGTCGCTTCAAGGAAGCCCATATCGAATGATGCGTTATGGGCGACGAGAATGCCGTCCCCGCACCAATCGACGAACTGCTTGGCGATGACTTCCGGGTCGGGCTGGCCATGGACCATGTCATCGGTGATACCCGTCAGTTCAATCGTCGTGGCCGAGAGCGGATGTTTCGGATCGGCGAACGCCTCGAAGCGGTCGATAATCTCTCCGTCCTTGATTTTGACACCCGCGAGCTCGATGATTTTATTGTAGACGGCCGAAAGCCCCGTTGTCTCGACGTCGAAGACGACGTACGTCGCATCGTCGAGCGGGACGTCGGTCGGATGATAGGCGACCGGTACGCCGTCATTGACGACGTTCGCCTCGACCCCGAACAGCACTTTAATGTCATTCTTTTTCCCGGCGTAATAGGCTTCTGGGAACGACTGGACTCCGGCATGGTCCGTGATGGCGATGGCACGGTGGCCCCATTTCGCCGCTCGTGCGACGAGGGCCGATACGTTTGTGACCGCGTCCATCTGGCTCATCTGCGTGTGCGCGTGCAGTTCGACCCGCTTTTCACCGGCCCATTCGTCCCGGACCGGTTCGACTTTCACTTCTTGCAGTTGTGACGCCATCATGCACAGTTCGCGCATGAAGCTGTCATCCTCGACCCGACCGGCTGCTTGAATCCACATGCCTTTTTTGACGGCACTGAGCATACGGTCATCGTCGTCATCGCGCGCGAACACTTTGACGATGAGTGAATCGGTATAGTCCGTCATCTTGAACGTGAACAGTTTCTTCCCGCTCTTCAATTCTTTCCGTTCGGCCGAGAAGACGAGGCCACGGATGGCGACGCGTCGTTCTTCTTCGATAATCGTCTTGATTGGGACAATCTCGTCTTTAATCAAGGCGCCCATCCGCACTTCAGTGACCGGCTCATCGTTCGTCTCGGTCGACTTGGCGAACTGCGCCGCGAGTGCGAGCTTCGCCTGTTCCAAATCTTCTTGGACGACTTGTTCGCGCAACGCTTGGTTCGCTTCTTCATTTTCTGAGAACAACGCTTGGCATGGTTTTTTCATAAAGCCATAGGCGCTGTAGAGCGCCTGGACTTCTTGGCATAACTCTTTATCGACATAGTTCGCCTCAGGGGCCGAGCGCACCGGGATGAGCAATTTGTTCTGCTCGAAGCGCGGTGCGACCGATGCGAAATAACTGCGCATCGCGCCTGACACTTGGCTCAATTCACTGACGATTCGGGGCCAATAGTCGATATAGTCCTGTTCGCCCCCACCTGACGTCGTCGTGAACCGAGCGTACACCTCGTCCGCGAACGTCGCATAGCGACTCTCGAGCCGGCTCATGAATAGTTGATACACCTCATACGGCAACACGTGTTGCAATTGGAAATAAAACGTCCATGTCCGGCGTTGCTTGTTGACGACGAGTCGTGACAGCTCCGCTCCGTCGAATTGATCCGTTTCGGTCGTGATGCCGAGGTCACCCAAGAGCAATTGCATTTTTTGATTAGCTTCCACGGGTAAGAAGTCCCCCCTTTTATCATTCAATGTCGAAAAATGAAGGTGACGGCAAGAAACCGTCACCTTCATCGATCATTTGGCTTCGTTCAGTTGCGTCGTGATGACACGTGGCAACTCATCGACTGTCGTCTCGAGGACTTCGCCAGTGGCACGTACTTTCACTTCGACGATTCCTTCGCTCGCTTTTTTCCCGACGTTGATACGAATCGGAAGACCGATCAAATCAGCATCGGCAAACTTGACGCCAGCCCGTTCTTTACGGTCATCATACAACACATCGTACGTCGATGACAGCTCATCGTATAAACGGTTCGCGAGTTCGACTTGCGCCTCGTCTTTCGTGTTGATGGCAATCAAGTGCACATCGAACGGAGCGACGCTCTTCGGCCAGACGATCCCGCGATCGTCATGATGTTGCTCGATGACGGCCGACAACGTCCGCGAGACGCCGATGCCGTAACAGCCCATGATGAGCGGTTCGGCCCGACCTTCTTCGTTCAAGAACGTCGCGCCCATCGCTTCTGAATAGCGTGTGCCGAGCTTGAACACTTGTCCGACTTCAATCCCGCGGGCGAAGCGGACCGGACCTGACTCGTCAGGTGCCATGTCGCCTTCGACGACGAAACGGAGGTCGTGATACGTCAAATGCGACAAGTCGCGTTCGGCGTTGACGTGCGTATAATGGGTGTTCGCCTCGTTGGCGCCACATACCGCGTCGACCAAATATTTGACGGCGTAATCAGCCACGACTTTGACCGGTGAATGAATCGGTCCGAGCGTGCCCGGCTCACAGCCGAACAAGTCGATAATCGTCGCTTCTTCTTCCATTTGGATGTCGAGTCCACCGAGAGCGTTCTTCACTTTGACGTCGTTCGCCTCGTGATCACCTCGAACGATGGCCATGACCGTCTCGCCATCGACGTTGAAGAGGACCGACTTGATCGTCGTCTTCGGATCGACGTTCAAGAAGCGCGCCACATCTTCAATCGTCTTATTGTCTTTCGTGTCGACCTTGTCGAGTGCGAGCACGTCGGCCGCTTGCATGTCATAGCGGTCGAGCGTTTCAGCCATCTCGATGTTCGCCGCATAAGTTGATGAATCCGTATATACGATCGTATCTTCACCGATTTCGGCGAGCGCTTGGAACTCGTGTGTATCTTTCCCGCCGATGGCACCTGAATCAGCTACGACCGGACGATATTTCAAGCCGATGCGGTCAAAGATGCGTGAATAGGCGTTATACATATTCGTATACTCTTCGTCCAAGTCGTCTTGCGTCGCATGGAACGAGTACGAGTCTTTCATCAAGAACTCACGACCCCGGAGCAATCCGAAGCGCGGACGACGTTCGTCGCGATACTTCGTCTGAATCTGATACAAGTTGACCGGTAACTTTTTATACGAGTTGAGTTCATCGCGCACGATTGACGTGATGAGTTCCTCATGGGTCGCACCGAGTGCGAAACGACGGTCATGACGGTCCGTCAATCGCATCAATTCTGGACCGTAAATGCCCCAGCGTCCCGTCTCTTCCCATAGTTCGGCCGGTTGAATCGCTGGCATGAGCAACTCTTGCGCTCCGGCCCGATTCATCTCTTCGCGGATAATCGTTTGGATATTGTGCAATACGCGATGGCCGAGCGGGAGATATGAATAAATCCCAGCGGCGTTTTGGCGCATGAAGCCCCCACGGACGAGAAGCTGATGGCTGATGGCTTCCGCATCGGCCGGTACTTCTCGTAATGTAGGCATGAACAGTCTCGATTGTTTCATAGGTATCAACGTTTCCCTTCTGTAACTCGATTAGATCTTATTATTTAAAGAATGACTGGATATCATTCCAGGTGACAATCAACATGAGCAGCATGAGCAAAGCGAAACCGATAAAGTGGACGAATCCTTCCTTTTTCGGATCAATCGGTCGTCCGCGCACCGCTTCGAACAAGAGGAAGATGAGTCGTCCCCCATCGAGCGCCGGGAGCGGCAACAAGTTGAAAATGGCCAAGTTGACGGATAGAAGTGCCGTCCAGTTGAGGAGCATGATGAATCCGCTCGCTGCCACTTCGTCGGTCATGCGGACGATCCCGACCGGACCGGCCAACTGATCGACGCCGACCTGACCCGTCACCAAGTCACCGACCGCGGAGAAGATGAGCGTCGACATCGTCCACGTCGTCTCGGCCCCGGTTGTAAAGGCTTTGGCCGGTGAACGTTCGAGCGCGTTCGTCACGCCTAAAATCCCGACCGTCTCCCCATTTTGTTCGACCGCTTGCGGCGTAATCGTCACCGTTTGCTCGACGTCGTCACGAATATACGTCACTTCGGTCGGTGTGTCGGCACGATCGGCCAATACCGTCCGCAAATCGAGCCAGTTGTCGATCGGTTGACCCTCGATCGAGACGATCTCGTCGCCTGCGACGAGCCCGGCTTGATCGGCGGCCGAGTCCGGTTGGACCGTACCGATTTGACCATCGTCCGTCGGTGTCCCTTGGACGAGACCGACGATGACGAGGAGGAGGAAGGCAAGGACGAAGTTCATCGCCGGACCGGCTGCAATCGCAAGCACCCGTTTCCAGACAGACTGGGCTCCGAACGTGCGGTCGTAAGGCGCGATTTGAATCTCCATGCCTTGGTCGACGAGAAGCGTGTCCCGCTCGAGCGAATAGACACGGACCTCATCATCGACGAGCAGTTGTACTTTCAATTCGCGGACCGAGTCAAACTTGTCGACCGTCCCGACGACATGAACGTCTTGGGCCTGGTCCGGTTGGAAATAGACGCGATCGACCGTCCCGGCACTCGTCAGACGCAATCCGACGTGTTGCCCGGCCTTCACTTCGATCGGCTCAAAATCTTCCCCGGCCATTTTGACATAACCGCCGATTGGCAATAGTCGAATCGTATACAGCGTCTCATTTTTTCGGAATGAGAGGATTTTCGGTCCAAACCCGATTGCAAATTCATGACAGAGAATCCCTGCCCGTTTCGCCATGACGAGGTGTCCCCATTCATGAACCGAAATGAGTACCCCAAACATCAAAACGATGGCGATAAAAGTCGTCATTGTCTATTCCCCACCTTCACTTTCCTTGCTGAATTTGTTCTCGAACCGCTCGGTCGATTTGAAGAATCTCCTCGAGCGTCGGTTCTGCAATTACCGTATGTGTCTCCATCGCTTGCTCGACGATGCGTTCGATATCGAGGAATGCGATCTCCCCGTTCAAGAACAGCTCGACGGCCGCCTCGTTGGCCGCATTGAGCACGGTCGGCATCGAACCGCCGGCACGCCCGGCCTCATAAGCGAGGCGTAACGCCGGATAACGTGTTAAATCGGCTTCCGCGAAGTGTAGCGTCCCGATTTCTCTCAAGTTTAACCGCTTGTTCCCTTCGATTTCAAGACGTTTCGGGGTTGATAGCGCATAGAGAATCGGGCCTCGCATATCGGGGTTGCCGAGCTGCGCCATGACAGCGGCATCTTTGAATTCGACCATCGAGTGGATGATCGACTCGCGATGGAGCACTACTTCAATATCATTATAATCGATATCGAACAACCAGTGCGCTTCGATGACTTCGAGTCCTTTATTGAACATCGTCGCCGAATCGATTGTGATTTTGGCACCCATCGACCAATTCGGATGCGCGAGCGCCTCTGCGACCGTAACCCCTTCAAGCTCTTCTCGCGACTTGTCACGGAAACTTCCGCCTGAGGCCGTCAAGATGATTTTCGAGACGTCGTCGCGACGTTCGCCGTTCAAGCATTGATAGATGGCCGAATGTTCACTGTCGACCGGGAGCAGGCTGACGCCATGCTTTTTGACGGCTGCGGTGACGAGATGCCCTGCCGTGACGAGCGTCTCTTTGTTCGCAAGCGCGATGTCTTTCCCCGCTTCGATGGCGGCAAGGGTCGGTTCCAGCCCGACGGCCCCGACGACTGCCGTCACGACGACATCGGCCCGTTCAGCGGTCGCACATGCAATCAACCCTTCCAGTCCGATGAAAAAGAGTGGTTCATATGTAAGGCGTGGCTTGAGCTGTTCGAGTACCTCGATATTTTTAGCGGATACGTATTTTGGCCGTAGGCGATTGATCCATTCTTCCGCCACGTCTACGTTCGTTCCGAACGCATATGCCTCAAGTTCAAACAAGTCGGGGTGCTGTTCGATGACGTCGCATGTTTGTACGCCAATCGATCCAGTCGCCCCGATTAAGCTGATTCGCTTCATCTTGACACTCCTCTTTTATAACAAATTAAATACCCAAATGACGGTGAATACCGCGATCATACTATCAAACCGGTCTAAAATCCCACCGTGTCCCGGTAACAGATGACCGGAATCTTTCACATTATATTGACGCTTGTATGCTGATTGTACCAAATCACCGAGTTGACCGACGACTGATACGACGACCGCGAGCACCAATACTTCGAGAATCGGTAACACCGGCTCGATGAGTACGTAGACGATGCCGAGGACGATCGCCGACACGATGCCGCCAATCGCACCTTCAATTGTCTTATTCGGGCTGATAGACGGCCATAGTTTCGTCTTTCCGATTGCTTTCCCCGTGAAATAGGCTCCAGAATCGGTCGCCCAAATCATGAACAAGACGAGCAACACTTTGACGAGCCCGTCTTCTGACAAGCGGACGAGTGCGAAACTCGAGAACCCGATGACGAGATAGACGGCAGAGACGAAATAAAAGCTCGCATCTTCGTACGTGAACCGGTTTTTCGTGACGACCGTCCAGAACAAGAGGAGCATTAAACCGAGCACCATCCATTGCGTCGTCGACATTGGCAGTTCCTCGAGGACGAGCCGACGCTCTAGCAACATCAAGATGAACGGGAACGCCACGAGAAGTGACGTCACGAGAAACGGGAACGCCATCAATTTATGATTGCGCATCAACGTAAACTCGCTCAATCCGATTAAGGCGAGCACGCCCATCAAGATGACGAACGGGCTACCGCCTAAGGCAATCAACGTGACAAATATGGCGCCGGCCCAGAGACCGGTAATGATTCGTGTTTTCATGTCACACCCCGCCAAACCGGCGAGTCCGCGCATTGTACGCTTCAATCGCCTCGACGAAGTGATCCCGTTTGAACTCAGGCCACAACACGTCCGTGAAATGTAGTTCAGCGTAAGCCCCTTGCCAGAGCAAGAAGTTCGAGAGGCGCTGTTCCCCACTCGTGCGGATAATCAAATCAACGTCTTGCATGTTCGTCATGAGACGCTCACCAATCATGACGTCATCGATCTCGTCCGGTTGGATCGTACCGTGCGCCACATCACTCGCGATTTGTTTCATCGCTTGAACGAGTTCATCACGTCCGCCATAGTTGAGCGCAAAGACGAGATCGAGCCCCGTATTCGTCGCCGTCCGTGTCCGTGCCTCATCGACCGCTTCTCGCGTCCCGCGTGGCAGTTTTGTCACATCGCCTGCGACGAGCACGCGAACGTTCTGTTCATCCAATTCTTTTAAATCCGTCTCTAAAAATTGCTTCGGCAATTTCATCAAGAAGTTGACTTCTTCTTCAGGACGCGTCCAGTTCTCCGTCGAGAACGCATACAGCGTCAATGAACGGATGCCAAGTTCTTGGGCGGTGCGCACCGCTTCCCGGACCGACTTCATCCCTTCCCGGTGACCCATGATGCGAGGGAGCCCACGCTTCTTCGCCCAACGGCCGTTGCCGTCCATGATGATGGCGACGTGTTCGGGAATGCTCAGTTCCGCCTCGGTTTTTGTTTTAGGATTCACCCATTTAAACATACTCTATCCTCCTGATTGTATGAAAGAGGGACCCTCTCAGTAAAAGGGTCCCCACACAGCTTTTTGGTATACCACTTCCGTGATTACACTTCCATGATTTCTTTTTCTTTCGTCGCTGCAGATTCATCAATCTTTTTGATGTACGAATCCGTTAACGATTGAACGTCATCCGCGTAACCGCGAAGGTCGTCCTCAGTCAAGTCCCCATCTTTTTCAAGCTTCTTCAAGTTTTCATTCGCGTCACGACGAACGTTACGGACAGCTACTTTCGCTTCTTCCGCATATTTTTTCGTCACTTTTACGAGCTCTTTGCGGCGCTCTTCTGTCAAAGCTGGGATCGCGAGACGAATGACCGTTCCATCAGAAGACGGCGAGAGGCCGAGGTCGGCTTTTTGAATCGCTTTCTCGACATCTGACACCATCGATTTGTCCCATGGTTGAATCAAGAGTAGACGCGCTTCCGGAGTGTTGATGTTCGCCACTTGGTTGAGCGGAGTCGGTACACCGTAGTAGTCGACTTGGACCGGGTCCAAGATTGACGCGCTCGCGCGTCCCGTACGAAGTGTCCCGAAATCACGTTTCAAGGCAGAATGGGCTTTCTCCATCTTTTCTTCAGCAGTTTTCAATACGTCATTAACACTCATGAATTGATTCCTCCTACTACCGTCCCGATATGTTCCCCGAGTACGACACGTTTGATGTTTCCTTCTTCAAGCAATGAGAATACAATCAGTGGGATATGGTTGTCCATACATAGTGATGTGGCTGTCGAATCCATCACTTGGAGTCCGTCTTTTAAGACGTCCAAGTACGTGAGCGTGTCGTATTTGACCGCATCCGGAACGAGTTTCGGATCCGCCGAATAGACACCATCGACGTTATTTTTACCCATCAGGATGACGTCAGCTTCAATTTCCGCTGCGCGGAGTGCTGCTGTCGTATCTGTTGAGAAGTACGGGTTCCCCGTCCCTGCCGCGAAGATGACGACTCGACCTTTTTCAAGGTGACGCATCGCCCGACGACGGATGTACGGTTCAGCCACTTGGCGCATTTCGATTGAGGTTTGGACGCGCGTCTGGACACCGTTCGATTCAAGGCTATCTTGAAGTGCGAGCGAGTTCAACACCGTGGCAAGCATGCCCATATAATCGGCATTCGCCCGGTCCATGCCGAGTTCGCTGCCCGTCTTCCCGCGCCAGATGTTTCCGGCTCCGACGACGACGGCTACTTCGACGCCCAAGGCAACCAACTCTTTGATTTGTCCAGAGATCGAGTTGACGATGGCCGGGTCAATCCCGTACCCTTGATCTCCTGCGAGCGCTTCTCCACTCAATTTTAACACAATTCGCTTATATTTCGGTTCCATACTTTGCCTCCTCTTGCTTGAAAAAAGGGAACACGCTCCCTTAACGAACTAACTCAAGGTTATACAGACGTGTTCCCATTTTTGATTGCATCACGCGTGATGCAGATTATTTTTTAAGTTGGTTCATTACTTCTTCAGCAAAGTTTTCTTCGCGTTTTTCCATACCTTCTCCAACTTCGAAACGTACGAATGAGTTGACACGGCCGCCTTTAGACTCTACGTATTTCCCAACTTTGAAGTCACCGTCTTTAACGAATGTTTGGTCGACGAGGCAGATTTCCTCGAAGTACTTGTTCATACGTCCCGCGATCATCTTCTCGACGATGTTGGCAGGCTTGCCTTCGTTGAGGGCTTGCTCAGTCAAGACTTTCTTCTCACGATCTGCTTCTTCAGCCGATACTTCGTCGCGTGTCGCGTAAAGTGGACGTGCTGCTGCGACGTGCATAGCTACGTCTTTCGCAACTGTCTCGTCCGTTGTACCGTCGATGATGACGACCGAACCGATGCGTCCACCCATGTGAAGGTACGTGCCGAAGACTGCATCGTCAGCTTTTTGAAGAACAGCGATACGACGGAGTGAGATTTTCTCTCCAATTGTCGAAGCTTCTTCTTGGATGTGCGTCTCAAGTGTTTTACCTGCTACGAATTCAGAAGCAAGTGCCGCTTCTACTGAAGTCGCGCCTGAAGTGAGAACTGCATTCGCCACGTCTGAAACGAGTGTTTGGAACTTCTCGTTTTTCGCAACGAAATCTGTTTCTGAGTTAACTTCGACGAGCGCAGCTTTGTTGCCGTCAACCGCTACTGCCGTCAAACCTTCTGCTGCGATGCGGTCGCCTTTAGCTGCTGCTTTAGCGATCCCTTTTTCACGAAGGAAGTCGATTGCCGCTTGCATGTCACCATTTGTTTCAGTGAGTGCTTTTTTGCAATCGAGCATACCTGCGCCTGTTTTTTCACGAAGTTCTTTTACCATTGCTGCTGTAACTGCCATCGGAAATTCCTCCTTGTAAAACTTACGAATTTTTAAGAAAAAGCACTAAGGCTTTATATACGTGTCCTAAAAAAAGGTGATAAAAGGCTTTCCCTTTATCACCTGTTGTCTGACCGATTACTCAGCTTCTGTCGCTTCAGCTTCTGGAGCTACTGCTTCTTCAGCTACTTCTTCTTCGCCTTGCTTCGCTTCGATGATCGCGTCTGCCATCTTAGAAGTGAGCAATTTAACCGCACGAATCGCATCGTCGTTCGCTGGGATGACGTAGTCGATTTCGTCTGGGTCACAGTTTGTGTCGACAATCGCAACGATTGGGATGTTCAATTTGTGAGCTTCTGCAATCGCAATACGCTCTTTACGTGGGTCAACGATGAAGAGGGCATCAGGAACACCTGGCATGTCCTTGATTCCGCCGAGGAACTTCTCAAGACGTGTCATTTCTTTTTTCAAGATGATGACTTCTTTCTTAGGAAGTACTTCGAACGTACCGTCAGCTTCCATTTTCTCAAGCTGCTTCAAGCGGTTGATACGCTTTTTGATTGTTGAGAAGTTTGTGAGTGTTCCACCCAACCAACGCTCGTTGATGAAGTACATACCTGAACGGAGTGCTTCTTCTTTGATCGTGTCTTGAGCTTGTTTTTTCGTACCTACGAAGAGGACGTTTCCGCCTTCTGCCGCGAGTTCACGAACGAAGTTGTAAGCTTCGTCTACTTTTTTGACCGTTTTTTGAAGGTCGATGATGTAGATTCCGTTACGCTCCGTGAAGATGTATTTCGCCATTTTTGGGTTCCAACGGCGTGTCTGGTGACCGAAGTGTACACCAGCTTCGAGCAATTGCTTCATTGAGATTACTGCCATGATAAATTTCCTCCTTGTGGTTTAAAAAAGTCCTCCGCCTCGTTCATCGTTGTATTCCGACCTTTCGGCACCGAGGAATACCATCCCGAGACGTGTGTGATGTGTTTAACACCGAAAATTACTATAGCATATGTCAGCCAATCCGGCAACTCTCACTTTTTGCGAAGTTTGGCATAAAGGGCGACTTCTCCCTCACCTTTTCCGAGCAGTCGGGCCGTCTCTCGGACCGAATGGTTCAGTAAAACGTCCTCGACGTGCGGTGCCTGTTGGCGCTCACGGGACGACGGTGCCTCCATCGGCGAATCCTCAAGTGCAGGTTCCACAGCCGATTCCTCGCTCGATGGCGCAGGGTGTTTCACGACATCGTTCATCGATTCCATGAACGACAACAGGAGGGCCTCGGTCTCACGCTTCTCCTGTTCGAGCCGCGTGACACGAGCCGTCAGTGCCTGGACTTGACGAAACAAAATCAACAGTCCGTACGCGACGATACAGGCGATTCCGATATAGACGACGGTCATCTCCATCCCTCCTTCACGATGTCTTTTCTTCTAAATAGGAACGTCCGAGCGCAAGCTTCAACGTCTTCAGCGCCTTGGAATGAATTTGTGAGATGCGGGACGTCGATAGTTCCAACACTTCACCGATCTCCGTTAACGTCAACTCGTCGAAATAGAATAACGACACGACGAGTCGTTCTTTCTCAGATAAATGCTCAATCTCGTTCGTCAACACATCGAGCAACTCGCGCTGCAGGAGCGTGTCTTCCGGTTTTTCGGAGTCGGGGTCAAAATACGTGACGGACATGACCTTGCCTTCCTCTTGAAGCGTCACCGCCTCATCGATTGACAACATGTTCGCAAAGTACCCTTCCGCCATCGCTTTCTCGATTTCTGAGACCGGCAGCTCGCACGCGTGCGCCAGTTCTTCTTTCGTCGGGGCCCGATGCAACTTCTGTTCGAGCTGTTCGGCGACGTGGTCAATCTTCTTCACCCGTTCACGCACCGATCGCGGCAACCAATCGATTTTCCGTAATCCGTCGATGATGGCGCCCCGAATCCGAAACGCCGCGTACGTGTCAAACTTGTTGTTGTGTTCTGGATCATATTTCATGAGGGCATCGTACAATCCCATGTAACCCAAACTTTTCAATTCGTCGCGTTCGACGCTCTTCGGGAGCGTCACGATCATTCGTTGCACGTGATAATGGATCAGGAACTCATAGTGCGTCAATAGTTCATTCGCCGTATCCATATCGCGGTCAGTATTCCAACGATCCCACAACTCGGTAAGTTGAGTCGTCATGTCGATCCCCCCTAAATTTCCTTTGTTCCTACGCTGACCGTTCGAATCGAGAGGACGCAAGTCGCCACATCAAATTCAATCGTCCGCCCATTATGTCCGCCACAGTCCTCGGCGATGAGCGGGATCCGGTGCGCTTTCAACGCATTGCGGACGGCCTCGGCATTTCGTTCACCGATGCGCATCGCCTCATTCTCATATTTAAATTGAAACATTTGGGCGCCGCCGGCCATCTTTGCTTGCAACCGACCGGCCCCGGCCCGTTTCAATGAAGCGACGAGAGCATCGATGGCCGTATCCGCATATTTCCCTACTTCAATCGTTTGATGTTTGCGGGCAATCGCCGAATCCGGCAACATGACGTGAGCCATCGCCGCGACTTGGAGCCGGACGTCGTACAGGATGACCCCGACACACGAACCGAGTCCGGCCGTCCGCAACTTGTTCGGCGCCGTCGTCTGCTTCCATTCCGCAATCCCAATTTTGAGTACTTCAGCCATGGCCCATCAACCGCTGCTTAATCCGTTCGAGCGAGCCATGCGTCGGTAGGAACAACACATGTCCGGCACTTACTTTTCCGTCGATGCGGAACGTCGTATCGATATAGAGCGCCGCATCTTCTTCGGGCTGGACCGATGTGACGACGAATTCGACGATCGAACCGGCCATGTCGACCGCTGTCGCCGGGACTTGAATCGGGATTGGTGTATTCAACCAATCGCCGAGCGCCCGGGCATATGCCCCGCTCATGATATTCCCAATCTCTTCCCATGCCGACTGACCGAGTTCATCGGCCGCTTGGAACGTGAACCCGCTCCCGATGAGTGATGAGACCATCATCTCGGCGTCGTCGACCGGAAATAAGATGAGGATCATGCCGCTGATGTCGCCTCCGAGCTCTAATAGCACGGATGCCACATGACGCTCAGGACCGCCGACCCGTTCCGGCAGATACGTGATCGGTTCCATCTCGGCCGAGGAGACGGTAATGTTGACCGGCTTGGCCAAGAGCGTCGACAATGCCGTCGCTGCGTGGCCTGATCCGATATTGCCAAGTTCTTTCAATAAATCTTGCTCGAACTCACTCAGCATGTTGTTCCTCGAACAACGCGTTGGCGTCGAGAAGCGAGAACAGTTTGTCCTCCCCTTTCGCAATCGCCGTCAAATGAGCCGACAACATGTCTCGACTCGATTCAGGAATCGGCTCGAGACGAACGTCCTCGCTTTCCACGACCTCGTTGGCGCGATCGACGATAAAACCGGCATCGCCTTGATTGAGCGAGGCGATTAAAATCCGAGTCTCGTCGGTCGGTTCAATCGCCTCATACCCGAGGCGGAGGCGAAGGTCGATGACCGGCGTGACGACACCGCGCAAATTGATGACGCCCTTGACGTGAGCCGGTGCGTTCGGGACGCGTGTGACCGGTTGTACCCGTTCAATCGAGCGGACCGACTGGACATCGATCCCGTATGTGTTCGTTCCCAGTGAAAAGACTACCCATTTTTGTTCCATCCTTCTTCCTCCTTAGAACAGATCGTTGCTGTCGACAATCAAAGCGACACGCCCGTCTCCGAGTATCGTCGCACCAGAGATGGCCGGAATGCCCTCGAGATACGTACCGAGCGGCTTCATGACAATCTCTTGTTGGCCAATCAAATCGTTGACGACCACGCCGACGAGTTTATTTCCTTTACGGACGACGACGACCGGGAATTGCGTCTTCGTTTCCGTCTCAATCGCAAACATTTCTTTTAAATAGACGAGCGGGACGAGCTGACCTCGGAAATCGAAGACACGTTCGCGATGGGCCGTCAAAATGTCGGCCTCGTCAAGAAGTGTCGTCTCAAGAATCGATGACAACGGGATGGCGTACGTCTCCTCACCGGCTTGAACGAGCATCGCCGAGATGATGGACAGCGTGAGCGGAAGGCTGACTTGGAATTTTGTCCCTTGTCCGACGACCGTCTCGAGCGTGACGACCCCACCGAGTGATTCAATTTTGTTTTTCACGACGTCAAGACCGACACCGCGACCAGACAAATCAGTGACGACATCTGCCGTCGAGAAGCCTGGGGCGAAGATGAGCATAGCGACTTCGTTATCGGTCATCGCTGTCGCTTCTTCCGGCGTGATGACGCCGCGCTCGAGCGCTTTCGACCGGACTTTATCGACATGGATCCCTGCCCCGTCGTCCTCGATTTCAATGAAGACACGGTTGCCGCCATGGTAAGCCCGGAGTGCAAGACTCCCTTGCTCCGGTTTCCCGGCGGCGACACGGACTTCTGGTAGTTCGATGCCGTGATCGATGGCATTGCGAATCAAGTGAACGAGCGGGTCGCCAATCTCATCGATGACCGTCCGATCGAGTTCCGTCTCCGCGCCTGTGATCTCAAGCTGGACTTTTTTATGGATGTCTTTCGCGACCGAACGTACCATGCGTGGGAAGCGGTTGAACACTTGCTCGATCGGCATCATCCGGAGCGTCAGGACGAGTGATTGGAGTTCGTTCGTCCCGCGTTTGATTTTCTCGACCGTCTCGTTCAATTCAGGCTGTCCGACTTCGTCGGCGAGCCGCTCGAGACGACCGCGGTCGATAATGAACTCTTCGAATAAGTTCATTAAACGATCAATCCGTTCCAAGTTGACGCGAATCGTCTTCGCCTGGGCGACAGCCTGTTCTTTCGGCTCGTCCGCCTCGACTTTCGGTTTCGCTTCAGCGACGGCGACGGTCTCGGCACTGACGGCGACTTCCGTTTCACTCGATGCACTCGTATACACCGTCACGAGGACGTGCTCGACTTCTGACACTTGGGACACGGCGTGTTCAATCACATCTGCCGTCTCTTGTGACACAAACAAGACGTCAAACGAGAGGTCGAACTGCTCTTGTTCGATGGCCTCGGTTTCCGGTAACGTCCGGACGACCTCGCCGAGTTCTTGCAGGCGATCGAATACCATATAGGCACGCGCCGCTTTCAAAACGACGGCATCGGATAGTTTCACGTGCAATTGGAACGCCTCGAAGCCCGTCTCCTTCGCTTGGGTGATGACCGAATCCGTATAAAGGTCGGCCGTGAAGACATTGGCTTCGACCGTCGGAGCCGCCTTTGGCGAGCTGCCGATGAACGACTGGAACGCAGACACCGTCGCAGCGACATCGACGTTCGCGCCTCGGCCGCCGGTCTCGATATTGGCGATCATCTCTTCGATTTGTTCCATCGCTGAGAACATCGTATCAAGCAACAGCTGGTTGCTCTCTTTCTTACCGGCCCGAACCAAGTCGAGCGCGCTCTCCATCTCATGTGTCAAGTTGGCCACACTCTCGTAACCCATCGTCGCCGACATTCCTTTGAGCGTATGCGCGGAGCGGAAAATCTCTTGAATCGCCTCTTGGCTGCCCGTCTGTTCAAGTTTTAACAGTTGGGTGTTCACCGATTGAATATGTTCTTGCGACTCATCTAAAAACAATCCTAAGTATTCGTTCACGTCCATCTATAATGCCTCCCTGTCGTTAGACTCGGTTCCACTGACGTTTCAAGTTCCCCATCAAGCGATCCATAAAATGACGCGGTTTCGGCGGTGTCCCGGTCAATGTCGTTAAAATCCGCTCTAACCGCCAACTGATATCACTTTTTCGGTCCAAATGGTAAAACGGGACTTGGGCGATGACCGCTCGTCTGACCGTGGCGTCATCTGGTAAATACCCGAGGAATCGAATCGATTTCTTTAAAAACTGCTCACACGCAACTTCCATTCGTTCAAAACATTGCAGCGCTTCCTCACCCGATTGGGCCCGATTGACGATGACGCCGAGCGGTAAGTCTGGGCTTTGTCGATGCACCAGCTTCGTATAGGCGTACCCATCCATGAGCGAGGTCGGTTCAGGCGTCAAGATGAGAAACATCTCATCGCATCCTTCAATGAATTGAAGTGATGTGTCGGTCGCCCCGGCCCCCATGTCGAACAGGACATAATCGTATTCAGTGAGCACTTCGAGTTCACGCATAAAAAATTGCATATCGGCATGTGAGAATTGGACTAGTTCATCAAGTCCACTCCCCCCATGTAATATATCGACACCATGCACACCTTTCTGAACCGAGGCGGCCAGCGGAATTCGGGCTTTGACCGAATCCATCATCGTCCGTGATCTCGAGGCGTTCAACAAGATATGCACGTTCGCCATCCCGATGTCGAGATCGACGATTAACACGCGCTTCCCAAGCTCGACGAGGCCGATGGCCGTATTGACACAGACGTTCGTCTTGCCGACCCCGCCTTTCCCGCTCGCGAAAGCGATCGTCGTCGGTGGGGTCTCTGTTTTCGCCCTTAGACGTCTTGCTTGGTCCATTGGGTCCACCCTTCTTTCTCAAGCAACCGATCCGTCAGCCGGGAAGGGTCCCCGTTGACGAGGTCGTCAGGCACTTCTTGTCCATCCGTCAGCCAAGCGACCGGCAGCCCACTTTCGCGAACCATCCGATACATCGCATGGATGTCGCTCGTCTCGTCCGCTTTCGTGAAGATGAGCGACCCGAGCGGCAACGGCTCGAACTGACGATATATCATTTCCATGTCCCGCATCTTTGACGTCAAGCTGAGAACGAGCGAGAGACTCATCTCCGAAAAGTCATGATGCCGCTCGAACTGCTCAACATACGCCTCGTCGCGGAAATTGCGGCCAGCCGTATCAATCAAAATGATGTCTTTTCGAGCGAACAGCTGCTTCGCCCGCTTGAAATCATCAAAATCGTAGGCGACCTCGACCGGGATGTCTAGAATCTCGGCGTACGTCTTCAACTGCTCGATGGCAGCGATTCGATACGTATCCGTCGTGATGAGGCCGACCGAGAGTCCATGCTCGAGCTTATAGTGGGCGGCTAGTTTCGCGAGCGTCGTCGTCTTGCCGACACCGGTCGGACCGACGAGCATCATGTACCGCTTCGGTTCCGGTACAGGCAAGAAAGAATTTTGGATTTGATCGCGGACGTAACGTTCGACGGCGTCGACCGATTTTGTCGTGTAATACAGTTCCTGAATCGCTTCGTCCCACGCTTCACCTTGAAACGATTCGGACGCGAGCAGCGCTTCGACGTGTGCCAATGGTGCCGGCAACCGTCTCGCTCCCGAGATTTCAGGCGCAGCATACGCGACGTTCCGTGGTTGCGGTTGACGTTTTGGCGTTGCCTCAGGTTTCGTTGCCGCGACCGGCTTCGCAACCGTACGTGGTTTGACGGCGAGTGGCGCCTTCTCGAGCGCGGCGATGACCTCGACGTGTTGTGAGGCGAACAAGCCGAGCCATCCTTTCTTCACTTGGCGCGAATTCAAGATGACGGCGTCGTCGCCAAACTCTTGTTTGACTTTCGCCATCGCTTCCGCCATCGTCTTGCCTGTATATTTTTTGATTTGCACTTAAATCACCCCAATACTTTTCACTTCAATCGAGCTGAGCAGTTCGTTGTAGGCGAGGACCGGCACATCCGGATAATACCGTTCGAGCAATTGTCTCACGAACAGGCGGATCGTCGGCGAACAAAGAATGACGGCCGATGCCCCGTAGCGTTCGAACATCGACAGCTGCTCGCCCGAGCGTTCGATAATCTCGCGCGCTTGTTCCGGGTCGAGCGCCAAATAGTTGCCGAACTCCGTCTTTTGAACGGCGTCTTGAATCAGCTGTTCGGTCTGGCCGCCGAGCGTGACCACGTAGAGTGGTCCGTCGGGCGGACTGACTTGGTCGGTCAATTGACGCGACAGACCTTGCCGGCAGTATTCGCCGAGGATATCCGCGTCTTTCGTCACTTTGCCATAGTCGGCCATCGTCTCGAACAAGAGCGGTAAATTGCGAATCGAGACGTGTTCTTTCAACAGATGACGGAGCACTTTTTGAATGTCTCCAATCGACAAGACGGATGGTGTCACGTCTTCGACGAGCACCGGATGTGTCTCTTTCAAATGCTCGACGAGCTGTTTCGTCTCTTCACGGCCGAGCAGGTCGGCAGCGTGTTTCTTGAGCGTCTCCGTCAAATGTGTCGCCACGACGGATGGCGGATCGACGACGGTATACCCGCTCATCTCTGCGCGGGTGCGCGTCTCTTCATCAATCCATAACGCCGGGAGACCGAACGCCGGCTCCGTCGTTTCAATCCCATATACTTCCGGATCTTCAATCCCAGGACTCATTGCCAAGTAATGATCGAGCAAGAGTTCGCCTTCAGCGACGACGTTGCCCTTCACTTTGATGCGATATGCGTTCGGTGACAATTGCAGATGATCGCGAATCCGTACTGTCGGCAAGATGAACCCAAGTTCGAGCGCGAGCTGACGACGAATCATGACGACTCGGTCGAGCAAGTCGCCGCCTTGCGATTCATCGGCGAGCGGAATGAGTCCGTAGCCGAACTCGAACTCGATAGCATCAATCTGTAACAGCGAAACGACAGTCTCGGTCGGTGCCGACGGTTCTTCTTCCGGTAACGGCGTATCGATGACCCGTTTCAAATTGCGACGCATCGTATAGGCACCATAGAACGTGGCTCCGGCAATGATGAGCGTCACGGGGAGCAGACTCGGCGAAATAAAGCCGAGCATGATGACGATGGAGCCGGCGATATAGAGCAGCGTCGGGTTTTGACCGAGCTGATCGACGACGTCCTCGCCGAGATTCCCGTCCGAGACGGCACGCGTGACGATAATCCCGGTTGCCGTCGAGATGAGGAGCGCCGGGATTTGACCGACGAGCCCGTCGCCGATCGTCATGAGGGAGAACGTTTGGAACGCCTCACCGACCGGAAGACCCATTTGGACGGTACCGATGATGATTCCGAAAATCAAGTTGATGGCGACGATGATAATCCCAGCGATGGCGTCCCCTTTGACGAACTTCGAGGCCCCATCCATCGACCCATAGAAGTCGGCTTCACTTTGAATCTTTTTCCGCCGGATTTGCGCGTCTTTGTCATCAATCAAGCCCGAATTCAAATCGGCATCGATGGCCATCTGTTTCCCTGGCATCGCATCGAGGGTGAAACGCGCCGACACTTCGGATACACGTTCGGCCCCTTTCGTGATGACGACGAATTGGATGATGACGAGGATGAGGAAGACGACGAACCCGACGAGCACGTTCCCGCCTACGACGAAGTTACCGAATGTCTCGATGACTTCTCCACCGTATCCGGTCGATAAAATCGAACGTGTCGTCGACACGTTCAATCCGAGCCGGAACAACGTCACGATCAGCAAGAGCGAAGGAAAGACCGAGAAGTCGAGTGCTTCACGTGCATTCATCGCGACGAGTAAAATCAGCAACGCAATCAGTATGTTGACAATGATTAAGAAATCTAACATGAACCCCGGTAACGGGATGACGAGCATGACGACGATTAACAGAACGCCGATCAATACCGCAAAATCTTTAGCTTTTACTGCCAATACATACTCCTCCTCAAGACGGTTGTTTCAATTGATAGACGAATGCGAGCACTTCGGCGATCGCCTGATAAAACGACTCGTCAACGACTTCCCCGATATCCATTTGGGCGTACAGCGCACGGGCCAACGGTTTGTTTTCGACAATCGGGATGTCATGTTCTTTGGCCACGTCACGGATATTGAAGGCGACACGATCGACCCCTTTGGCGACGACGAGCGGCGCGAAGTCTTTCGTGTCGTCGTACCGGATGACGACGGCATAGTGGGTCGGGTTGGTGATGACGACATCCGCGTTCGGAATTTCTTGCATCATACGGCGCATCGCCATCTCCCGTTGTTGTTGTTTGATTTTCGATTTGATGAGCGGGTCACCCTCACTATTCTTATACTCGTCTTTGATATCTTGCTTCGACATGCGAATCGATTTCTCAAAATCGAATCGTTGATAGAAGAAGTCGAGCAACGCGAGCGCGAGCAAGGCCACACTCACCCATAGTCCGAGTTCGATCGTGATATGGGCGAGCGCGATGACCGATTCACGGATATGTTCGACCGCCATGCGGGACAGCTCTTTTTGATTCTGCCAGAGCACGGCGACGGCAGTCGTCAGGATAATCAATAATTTGAATAAGGACTTTAAAAATTCGACGACCGCTTTCATACTGATAATCCGTTTGACCCCTTTAATCGGATCGATTCGTTCGAGTTTCGGTTGAATCGCTTCCGCCGAGAACAACGTCCCGATTTGAAGGTAGTTGATTAAAATCCCGAACACGACGGCGACCGCGAAGAACGGGCCTACGATCAGTCCGACCCGAAGCAACAAGTCGGTGAGCATGCCGGACAACCCGTTGGACAGATCGAACAGCAAGTAGCTCGGACCGAGCAACTCTTTCGTCACACTGAACAACTGTTTGCCGAGATACGGCCCTAAGAACGATAACATGAGAAACATCGCGAACAAGGCGAAGGCACCGGTCAAATCGGCTGACTTGGCCACTTGGCCTTTCTTACGCGAATCCTCTCGTTTACGTGGTGTTGCTTTTTCGGTTTTTTCTCCTGCAAAAAATTGAAGATCGACCGATAAGGTATATAGAGGCTTCATGAGGCGTCTCCTAGCACAGTCATAAAATCACGTAACACTTCTTGTAGAATCGGGATGAATTGGCTGATGCCGTTCAAGGTCAAGCCCATCATGACGACCATGACCGAAAATCCCGCAATCAGCTTGAATGAAAATCCGATTGCAAAAATATTGAACTGCGGCGCCGATTTCGCCAAGAACCCGAGCGCCATGTCGACGAGCAAGAGCGACGCCATGAGCGGAAAGGCAAGCTGCAAGGCGACCATCATTGTCATCGTGACGACCTTGACGGCCATCATGAGTGACGCTTCGCTAAAGTCGATGATCGGCTGACCCGGCGGATAAATTTGAAAGCTATAATAGATACCATCAATCAGCAACAGATGTAAGTTGCTCGACAGCATGATAAACAACGTAAAAATATAATAGAATCGACCAATCAGCGGCGACTGGCCTCCGAACATCGGGTCATAGGCCGATGCCATCGCGAGTCCGAGCTGTAAATCGATGACGCCACCCGCAATCTGAGGCGCAAAGAATAAAATGTTAATCAAAATACCGAGCACTAACCCGATCAACACCTCGTACAACACCTGTAAAATATAGGCTTGACCGAGATCGAGCGGCTCTGTCACCGTGAACATCGCATAATACGCTAAAAAGGCACTGAACGCGACGCGGTGCATGACCGGCAGTTGCCGGGATGAAAATAACGGGACGCTCACGAAGAAGCCGGAAAGACGGGCAAACGTCAATCCATAGAGACTGATGAAATCGACCGCGTTCATTTCGAGGCGACCTCGACCATCAGTTCAAAAATCAAACGGGTGAACCCTTCAATCTGTTGCAGCATCCAAGGCCCAAAGACGACGAGCCCGATAAAGACCGAGACGATCTTTGGCACGAACGATAGCGTCTGCTCTTGAATTTGTGTCGTCGCCTGTAAAATCGAAATGACGAGACCGACGACGAGCGAGATCAACAAGAGCGGCATCGAGATTTTCAATAACGTCCACACACTCTCCGTCGCCAAATAAATGACCATTTCCTGCGTCATATTCGTTCCTCCTACATACTTCTAAGCAAGGACTCCACAATCAAGTGCCATCCATCCACCAACACAAACAGTAACAATTTGAACGGCAATGCGATCATAACCGGCGGAAGCATCATCATCCCCATTGACATGAGGACACTCGCCACCACCATATCGATAATCAAAAATGGCAAGAAGATCATGAACCCGATTTGGAACGCCGTTTTTAACTCGCTAATCGCATAGGCCGGGACCATCGCGAGCAGCGGGACATCTTCGACCGACTCAGGTTGCTCATAGTTCCCATATTTAATAAATAATTGCAAATCCTCTTGGCGCGTATATTGGGCCATGAACCGCTTCATCGTATTCCCCGCCTCTTCGAACGCCTCGTCTTGGCTGATTTCGTCGTCCATATATGGCGACAACGCCTGATCATTCAACTCCGATAGTACAGGCGACATGACGAACAACGTGATGAACAGGGCGAGCCCGATAATCAGCTGGTTCGGTGGCGTCTGCTGCGTCCCGAGTGCCGGGCGGATGAACGAAAGCACGACGACGACTCGTGTGAAACAAGTCATCAAGATTAAAAACGATGGCGCGAGCGTGAGCAAGGTGAGCACGACCAACAATTTGATCGAGGTCGATGTACTGTCTGGCGTCTCCAAGTTGATTAATTGTTCAATCGTCGTCATCGTTTCTTCCTCACTTCTTCAATCTGGGCCAACTGTTGTTTAAACGTGTCGAGGAAAGCCGACGAGTTCGACTGGTTCAAGGTCGGGGCATCGAGCGCCGCCTCGTCCATCGCTTCGGCATCAATCCGGTCGAGCAATTGAATTGAGTCGCCGACACCGAGCACGTACACTTGTTCACCGAGCTTGACGAGTTGCACCGAACGGTCTTTGCCGAGCGGGACACCACCGAGATGGGTCAAATGCTGAGCCGACTTCACGCCTTGTGTCCGTGCGTTCAACCATCGCACGAGGACGAGGAACCCACCGATGACGACGACCAGGCTCAAGATGAGCTTGATGGCCGTGCCGACCGATGAGACGGCCGATGTGACCGGTTCCTCTTTCGTGTCTGGTTGTTGCTGTTCGAACTGTTGGTCGACGGTGGCGGCCTCGACCGTGGCCGGGATGAATAACCCAGCCACGAGAAGGATAATCAACCACCACTTGTTCATTGTGCGACCGTTTTTGAGACTGCCTCGACGACGCGTTCAGCGTTGAACGGTTTGACGATAAAGTCTTTTGCTCCTGCTTGAATCGCATCGATGACCATTGCTTGTTGTCCCATCGCCGAACACATGATTACTTTCGCGTTCGAATCGAACCCACGGATTTCTTTCAAGGCTGCCAAGCCGTCCATTTCTGGCATCGTGATGTCGAGCGTGACGAGATCGGGCATGAGCTCACGATATTTCGCGACTGCATCGACACCGTTCTCCGCTTCTCCGACGACTTCAAATCCATTCTTTGTCAAGATATCCTTAATCATCATGCGCATGAACGCCGCATCATCTACCACTAAAATTTTTGCACTCATTGTTCTTCCTCCTTAAACGATGCCAATCCGCTCGTGCGGTTGGATAATTTCTGTTACGCGGACGCCGAAGTTCTCTTCGATGACGACGACTTCGCCGCGGGCGATCCGTTGTTGGTTCACATAAATATCGACCGGCTCACCGGCCAACTTGTCGAGTTCGATAATCGAACCTTGTGACAGCTCAAGCACTTCTCGGACCGAACGTTTCGTCCGTCCGAGTTCGACCGTCACGTTGAGCGGCACGTCATACAACAATCCCAGATTCGCTGGAATCGAGTCGTTCGTCGCCGGTGCGTGGAGCGGCATGAACTCGGCCTGGCTGACCGCGACTTCCGGTACCGACTTCGCTGCCGGACGAACCGGTTGTTGGGCGGCGGGAGCCGGTGCCTTCGGCGCTTCCTGCTTCGGCGCGGCCGGGGCAGCTGCCGGAGCTGGTGCGACAGGGGCTGGCGATGTGGCGGCCATCAGTTCGTTGACAAGTTGTTTCCCGAACTGGACCGGGGCGATTTGAACGATTTTCGAATCGATTAACGTACCGACCTTCAAGTTGAACTCGATTAAGACCATCGTCTCCCAAAGCTCGAGGCGGTCGATAATCGTCTGGTTCTTCGTCGCATCGAACACTTCGACGAGCGGTGGTGAAATATCAATCTTTTTCGAGAATACGGTCGACAATGATGTCGCTGCCGCACCCATCATTTGGTTCATCGCTTCTTGGACGGCTGAAAGACGAATTTCATCGAGTCCTTCCGGATCGACGCCAATCCCAGTTCCACCGAGCATCAAGTCTGAGATGATGGCGGCGTCTTCACGTGTCAATACAAGCACGTTCTCGCCTTTCAAGCCTTCCGTATAGCCGACTCGAAGTGCCACGTGCGGCGTCGGATAACGCTCACGGAGCGCATCGATTGTGACCTCACTGACGATTGGAGTCGTGATTTCTACTTTTTGTTGCAGTAACGTCGATAGCGCCGTCGCCGAGTTACCGAACGAAATATTCCCGATTTCCCCTAAGGCGTCGCTTTCCATCGAATCAAGATGTTCTTCAGGATTCGCCTCCGGTTTTGACGACTCGCTCGTCCCGCGCAATAACGCGTCTATTTCATCTTGTGACAACATCTCACTCATTGCTCTTCCTCCTTCACCCGGTGGAGCACTTGGACCGCCATCCGCTTCCCGCTCACACCGACTTGCCCTCTGAACACTTTATTTTCCCCTACCATGATCGATAACGGGTCTTTCACCAATTGATCGAGGGTCAAACAGTCCCCGACCTCTAAATGCAACAAGTCACCGAACGTGATCGTCGTCTCCCCGAGCAGGGACACGACCTCGACCGACGAGTTCATCAACTGGGCTTTGAGCGGTTCTTTGCTGTTCCCGCTCGCATTACGGCGATTGGCCTCTTGCATCCAGTAATGACTCGACAGTTTCGATAACACCGGCTCAATCGTCACGAACGGTAAGCAGACGTTGATCGTCCCGCTCACTTCGCCGATGGTGACACCGATCGAGACGAGGACGACCGTCTCGTTTGGCGAGACGAGTTGGAGGAACTGGGGATTGACCTCGACCGCTGTCATCTCTGACTTGATCTCGGCAATCGATTCCCAGGCGTCTCCGTATCCTGCAAACGCTCGTTTATATAATTGCGTCAAGATGCGCATCTCGATTTCCGTGAAGCTCTCGACTTTTTCAATCTCGACCCCGGGACCGCCGAGTAGGCGATCGAGCATCGCGTACGAGATGTTCGGATTCACTTCGATGATGAAACGGCCGTTGAGCGGCGGCGCTTCAATCAAGTTGATCATCGTCATGCTCGGAATGGAATGAATGAATTCGTCATAAGGAAGCTGCTCGACCGAGTTGACCGTGAACTGGACGTATGTCCGGAGCTGGGCCGAGAAGAACGTGGTCAGCATCCGTGTGAAATGCTCATGAATCCGGGTCAAGCTTCGGATTTGGTCTTTCGAGAAGCGGACCGCCCGTTTAAAGTCATACTGCCGGACTTTCCGCTCTTCTTCCTGGGCCAAAAAGGAGTCGGCTTCGACGTCGCCACTGCTTAACGCCGATAGCAAGGCATCAATTTCTTGTTGAGATAAGACTTCTCCCATGATGCCACCTCACTGTATGATTTTCTTCGTCATGTAGACTCGTTGGACCTCACCTGACTCCAACAGTCCGTTTAATTGTTTGCGGAGCGACTGCTCAAACTTCTGCATGTCTTCTTTCGTCGTGAGCTTCGCTTTCGTCATGCCGGCCAAATCGCCGAGGATGACGTTATGCACTTGGAACTTTCGAAGTTCGAGATCTTCTTTCGTCTCCGCAGCATCCGTCACGATTGTGAACTGGACGTTGATGAAACGCTCATCTTGGATGTTCGTCGTCATATCGTCCGTTGTGAAGCTGCGTTCGGCCAATTCTTCGGCGGTGACAGGTTTCGTCTTCGCCGTCACGTTGTCACCGAACAAGTATTTATAAGTCATAAATCCGGCCCCGCCCATGACGAGCAGGACGACTAGCAGGATGAGCACCATCTTCATGGCGCCGCCTTTTTGTTTTTCTTCACTCATCTTCTTCACCTCGTATGCCTATCGTTCCAACCAGACCGACCGAGGCATAGAACGCCGTCGTCCGGTCGATGATTTGTTGTTTCGTCTCGCGGACGATATACGTCTTTCCGTTATACAAGTGAATGATCGTATCGGGCTCGGCTTTGACCGTCTCGATGAACAAGGCGTTCAGCACAAGTTCTTCACCCCGGAGCGTCGTGACGCGAATCATCAGCGTTTCAAGTTGACGAGTTCTTGGAGAATCTCGTCCGATGTTGTGATGATTCGTGTGTTCGCTTGGAAACCACGCTGCGCGACAATCATTTCTGTGAACTCTTCCGACAAGTCGACGTTCGACATCTCGAGCGCACCCGAGACGAGTTCGCCACGCCCATCTTGTCCAGGGATACCAATGTTCGGCTCACCTGAGTTTTGCGATTGAATGAAGTTGTTCGCGCCGACTTTTGACAATCCGGCGTTGTTGGCGAACGTGACGACTTGGATTTGGCCGACGACTGTCGAAGCTCCGGCGTTATCGACGTAGCTGACTTGTCCGTCTTTCCCGATTGAGAGCGACTTCGCACCGGCAGGGATGTTGATTCGGTCTCCTGTCATGCTGAGGACATACGCACCGTCTCCGTTGACGAGGTCTCCTGTGTTATCCGTATAGAAGTTACCGGCCCGCGTGTATTGTGTCTGGCCGTTCACGTCCAAGGCGAAGAATCCTTCTCCTGAGATCCCGACATCAAGCGCTCTCCCTGAGTTTTGCATGGCGCCTTGGTTATAGACGTTATCGACGGTCGCCATCGTGCCCCCGAGACCGACTTCTTTCGGGTTGACCCCACCGCTGACACCGTTCGCCGCCGTCGCACTACCGACTTGTTGGCTGACGAGGTCTTTGAACGTGACCCGGCCCTTTTTATAGCCGAACGTGTTGACGTTGGCGATGTTGTTCCCGACGACATCAAGCTTCGATTGGAAGTTCTTTAAACCACTGATTCCTGAGTACATTGCTCTTAACATGATGAATCCCCCTATGCTTGTTTGATGGAAGTGATGTTGTACACGTTGACGGACGTTCCGTCTTCAAGGTCGGCCACATAGCCGGCTTCGGTCTTCGAAATCGAGAGAACACGTCCCGAGCCTTTAATCGTCTCGGTTTCCGTTTCGTTTGTATAAGCGACCGTTTGCCCGATCATATTGCTGAACTCCGAAATCGAGGCCATTTGTCGATCGACGAGCGCGGAATCGAGTTGTTTCGAAATCGTCTGCATCTGTTCGAGAGAAGAGAACTGAGCCATCTGAGAGATGAACTCACGGTCTTCCATCGGTGACATCGGGTCTTGGTTGGCGAGTTGGGCGAGCAACAGTTTCAAGAACATGCTTTGATCGTATTGGTTCGTCGCTTTCGGCATCGATTGATCCGGTAGCGTATAGTCATTCGTCTTCGGCTGGATTGTCGTCATCGTCAGGGTCTCCTTTCGGTTGTTCATGGTGTTCCGGTTCAGGTTGGTCGAACTCATTGAAGCTCGAGTTTTTCGTCTCTAGCGCTTGTTGGGTCAAGTTGACCTCGACACGGACGTTCGGGTTCGCGGGCTGGAGCGTCTGTTGCAACTGTCCTAGTTGTGATTGCAATAACTGCTTCGCCTCTTGGTTACTCGCAAACAGCTTGACGACGAGTTCCCCGTTCTGCCGTTCGAGTTTGACGACGAGTTCCCCTAACTGTTCCGGATAAAGACGGACCGTGAACACTTTCGACCCATCGGCCCCGCTCTTGAACGGTGCCCGGTGCAAGGCCGCTTCGATGCGGGCCTGCATGTTCTCAGGTAATGAGCCTTTCGAGGCGTACATCACCATCTCAGAGTCGATATTCGGTTTCGACCACGTCATGCTTTTCGGCATCCAGTCGGTTTCTTTGATCGGCTGTTGCATCTGTGCGGATTGCGTTTCAGTTTGCGTCACACCGGGTAAAGGTTTTGGGGTCTGTCCGAGCGTCCCTTTAAACTGCGCAACGACTTGCTGGATGATGCGCACGTTCTCCTCTACTTGATCGACCGGCACTGTTTGGACGAGTGTGTCCGTCTCTTTCTTCGTGAGCGTAAACGAGAGCGTCGGCGCCGCCGCTTGGCTTGTGAGCAGTGCAGGGATTGCGTCCGGGGCCTTGGCTGTTGCAGGCTCCGGGGCGACTTGATTCAAAATTCCGATATAGGCATCCATGAACTTGCGATACGCATCGGCCGGCAACGACTTCAACCATTGCAGGCTATCCGGCTGTTGCAGCCACTGCTCTAACCGATTCGATACGTTCTCGAGCGGGAGTGATGCTTCGTCTTCCGGAACAGCCATAGCTTCAGGCGACGCGGTCGGCGTCGTTCCGAGCATGGCCGAGAGCAATTCTAAAAACTGTCCGGTCGGGGTCGCACTCGCGTCCCCGCCTTTTTGTGGTGCCCCTTGCATCGATTGGGCCAGTAAGGCGATATTCATCATCATGTCCTCCTTTCCAGTCACTGGAGCAACTGGGTGACGACGGCGGCCTGTTGGGCATCCATCCGTCCCAATATGTCGGCTTGTTGCTTCGGCGACAATTCCTTCAATAGGTTCGCCACTTGCGGACTCTCGAGTTCGTTCATGATGGCAGCGGCTTGTTTCGCTGACATCTCCTCATAGACACGAGACACGTCCGAGGTTTCTTCTTCGACCGCACTGGCCGTCGCCAATTCCGCGACGAGTCGGTCACGTTCCTGAATCAACTTCGAGACTTCTTCTTGTCTAGCCTTCACTTCGTTCGTCAACTCGGCGTTATCGGCCCGAAGCTTCTCAATCTCGGCATTCGCCACTTTCAAGCGATTCGCGGCATCAGTATCCACACCGGTCACGTTCACGTTCGTCTTCACTTTTTCTTCCGGCTCTTGTTTTGAACCGGTCTCTAGAAACGGGACCGATAACAACGGACGGTCCATCGCATAGTTCATGACGACAATCCCTCCAACGAGTAGAAAGATGGCCGGGACGAGAACGAGCGCGACCAATAGCTGTCTGCCTCGCTTCGTGTTGTCTTTTTCCATCGGTTTACTTCCCTTTCCCGTGATGAATCACTGCCAACTCATCGATGAAATGCTGTTCGATGAGCTTTGTCGCGGCCACTTCATCTTGACTGACTTTTTCATGCAACGTTACATATTTCTTTTCCTCGACGACTTTTCCGAGCAGACGTTCCTGCGACAAATGGTAGCGGTTACGCGCCTGCTGGACGACGAGTTGTTGTGTCTCGATTTGGCGTTTCAACCGTTCGCGTGTCTGTTCACGGTATTGCGACATGAGCAAATCAATGACGCCAGCTTGTTCGTCTTGACTCTTCATGAGCGACTCGTACGTCAACAAGAGCCGATACAGCGTCTCCATCTCTGTCTCGAACCGCGCTTTATGTTGTCTCATCTCCGTCGCCGACTCTTCTTTCTCGTGTTCTGCGATCGGCATGATGCGCTCTAACAATAATCTGTTCATCGTTCACCTCGCACGATTTGGGCCAGGCGCTCTAACGATTCCTCGAGCGGGGCCTCTTCTTCGATGGATTGCTTTAAAAACGTCAACAAGTTCGGATACTGCTCGATGGCGGTATCGATGGCCGGGTTCGTCCCTTTTTTATAAGCACCGATATTGATTAAGTCTTCGGCATCCAAATACGTGGCCAGCCAACCCCGGAACGTCTGCGCGACCTCCCGATGCATCGGCGTGGCAATTTGGTTCATGACGCGGCTGATCGACTTCAAGACGTGAATCGCCGGGAACTGTCCACGGTTCGCGAGCGAGCGGTCCATGACGAAGTGTCCGTCTAAAATCCCTCGCACCGCATCCGCAATCGGCTCGTTCATATCGTCCCCGTCGACGAGGACGGTATAGAACGCAGTAATCGATCCTGTCACGGCGGTCCCGCTTCGTTCTAACAGTTGCGGCAGCATCGCGAAGACGGAAGGCGTATACCCTTTAGACGTCGGTGGTTCCCCTGTGGCGAGTCCGATTTCCCGTTGCGCCATGGCGAACCGGGTCACCGAATCCATCATGAGGACGACTTCTTTGCCTTGGTCGCGGAAGTATTCGGCGATGGCTGTCGCTGTATAAGCTCCTTTCAACCGCACGAGCGGAGGTTGGTCGCTCGTCGCCACGATGACGACCGAGCGGGCCATCCCTTCTGGTCCGAGTTCTTTCTCGATGAACTCTTTCACTTCCCGACCACGCTCTCCGATTAAGGCGATGACGTTGATGTCGGCCGATGATCGTTTCGCGATCATGCCGAGCAATGTCGACTTCCCGACGCCGGAACCTGCGAACAATCCGACCCGCTGTCCTTTCCCGACCGTCAAGAGACCGTCGATGACGCGAACGCCTGTCGAGAGGACGTCTAAAATGCGGGGCCGCTCAAGCGGGTTCGGCGGCTTACGAAGCACGTCGTAACGTGCGCCAGGCATTGCACCCTCACCGGACAAAGGACGGCCGAGACCGTCGAGCACTTGGCCAATCAACTCGTCGCCGACCGGCACTTGAAGCATCCGGCCTGTCCCTTTGACCATACATCCCGGTGCGATTTGGGTCGTTTCGCCGTAAGGCATGAGGAGGACGCGTGCCTCATTGAATCCGACAACTTCGGCTTCGACGTGTTGACCGGATGGTAGCTCGATCAAACAACGTTCTCCGATAAAAGCACTCGGTCCATTCGACTCGATCATCAGACCGACTACCCGACAGACGCGTCCGACTTTTCGAACGTACTCGTCATCGGGCGAGGACACAATCGACTCGAGCACGCGGTCAATAAGCGCCATCGGCCAGGACCTCCTCGATTTTGGAACGTACGCGATCAAAGCTATAGCTCAAATCGAGCTCATCCCCGTGATGAGGGGTCTCAATCCTTACGCTCGTCTCATCCAAGCCTGCATCCGCCCGGTATTTGATGCCCGGGCCGTCTGGAATGACCCAGTCCGCTTCAAAGCGTTGAATCGAGGCGAGTCGCGTTGGATGGACGTACACCGTCAATGATTCCGCATCGAGTTGACGGAGCAACTGTTCACGGACACGATCGGCGAACAACGCCTCATCGTTTCGGACGAGTTCTGTCGTCACGCGAGCGCTGACCTCAACGGCGAGGGCGACGAGCTGTTGCTCGGCGTCCCGCCATTTCGTGTCAAACAACTGCTCGAGTTCGACGCTGACCGTGTTTAAGCGGGTCGTCAATTCCTCATACTCGGCCTTGCCGTCCCGTCTTCCTTGCTCAAAGCCTGCGTCGTAGCCTTCTTGTCTAGCCGACACGAGCACTTCTTCCCGTAAGTCGGCGAGTTCTTGTTCCATCGCCGTGCGGCGCGCTTCGAGTGTGGCTGCTTGCTCGTCTAGTTGCGCACGCGTTTGGGCCAACCGCTCCCGCTCTTCATCCTGGTGTAGCATACTCACCGGCTCGAGGAACGGCTTTGAATCAATCCGTTGCGGCTCGAGTGGTGTCGCATAGTGGCGTTTGATTACGTTAGACAACGATGTCATCTCCTCCACCGCGGCTAATCACGATTTCTCCGACGTCTTCTAGGCGACGGATGATGCCGACGATACGGCTTTGTGCCTCTTCGACGTCACGCAACCGGACAGGCCCCATGAATTCCATGTCTTCTTTGAACGTTTCGACCATTCGTTGCGACATGTTTTTGAAGATGATCTGTTTGACTTCGTCGGACGAGACTTTGAGGGCGAGCAAGAGATCGTCGTTCGCCACTTCGCGGATAATCCGCTGAATCGCCCGTGAATCGAGTGTAACGATATCCTCGAAGACGAACATCCGTTTTTTGATTTCTTCGGCCAATTCCGGGTCTTCGATTTCAAGCGCATCGAGAATCGTGCGCTCGGTCGTACGGTCGACGCCGTTGAGCACTTCGACGACCGCCTCGATGCCACCAGACTGGGCATAATCTTGCATATCCGTTTGGGACAAGTTCTTCTCGAGAATCTGTTCAATCTCATGAATCACGTCCGGGTTGAGTCGGTCCATCGTCGCGATCCGCTTGGCGACTTCCGACTGAATCTCAGGCGGGAGCTCAGACAAAATTTGTCCTGACTTGACCGGTTCGAGATGCGCCAAAATCAAGGCGATCGTTTGCGGATGCTCGTTTTGGATAAAGTTCAACAGCTGTTTCGGGTCGGCCTTGCGGGCGAACTCGAACGGTCGAACTTGAAGCGTCGAGGTGAGGCGGTGGATGAGGGCCATCGCCTTCTCTTCTCCGACCGCTTTCTCGAGCACCGTTTTCGCGAATCCGATGCCCCCTTGCGTGATATAGCTCTGCGCCATGGCGAGCTCGTGGAACTCGCCCATGATGGCTTCTTTTTGTTCGGATGATACTTTTTTCAACGCCGAAATTTGTAGCGTCAATTGCTCCATCTCTTCTTCGGACAGATGCTTGTAGACGCTCGCTGCCACTTCAGGTCCAAGCGAGATCATGAGCATGGCCGCTTTTTCTCGGTTCGGTTGTTTGGCGTAATTCACAGTACTCACTCCTCAGACATCCATGTACGGAGAAGTTTGGCGAACTCTTCAGGGTTGCTCTCTGCCAATTTCTCCAACTGTTTCTTCTTGACGGCCCCTTCGCCCCGTTCTTCGAGGTCGAGGTCCGGCACTTCGTCTTCATATGGGACTTCCCACTCGTTCGACTCGGCGATTGGTTCGCGGTTGCGCTTGCGCATCGCGAAGAACAAGAGCGCGAGCAAGACGACGGCACCGGCTGCGGCGGCATACATCCACCATTGGGTCGGTTGTTCGACCACGGCCGCTTCTTCCGTTTCTGCGAACGGACGTGAGACGACGACGACTTTCTGTTCAAGTTCCGCCTCAGTGAGTGCCTCTCCGGTCTTGGCGAGTGACGTCCGGATAATCGAGTACATCATCGTCTCGAGGTCACCCTCGAGTTGAGGGTCGATTGTCGTCGCCCCGTTCGGTGGTTCGACGATCAATTGGACGCCGAGGTCACGAATCGAGTACGGTGCGTTCTGAATCTGTTTCGTGATTCGGTTGACTTCATAATTGATGATTTCATGATTCTTTTCGCTCTCTTCTTCCCCAGTGCCCGTGGCGGCCGGGAAATTGACCGTATCGTTCTCGGCCGTCCCGGCAGCAGTCGCTGCGCCGGTTCCGCCTGTATACGCTTCAGCAATCCGCTCGGCCGAGGTGACGATGCCTTCCATGCTGTCCTCATTGACAGGTGTCACGAGGTTTTGCTCTTCAGCCGCTTGCGTCGTGTCGATATCGGCCGTGACCGAGACGAGCACGCTTCGTTCGCCGAGCAACACCGACAACATTTGTTGAATCTGTTGACGGACATCTTTCTCGACTTGGCGTTTCAAGACGAGCGGGTCGGTCGATGATCCACCGGCCGTCGTCGTCTGGTCTAAATCGTAATACGTGAAATATTGGTCCATGACCGATATGTTTTCAGGTTTCAAGTTCGGTACGCTCTTACTGATTAAATGATAGAGCCCTTTCACCGTCGCCGGCTCGAGATTCGTACCAGCTCCTAAATTTAAGACGATGGAGGCCGTCGGTTCACCTTGATCTTCGGCCAAGAAGACCGATTTCTCTGGAATCGAGATGATGACTTTCGCCTGGTTGATTCCTTCGATTTGCGTGATCAACCGTTCGAGCTCGGTCTGCATCGCGCTCCGTTCGATGACGGCCATCTCACGGTCCGTCGTTCCAAAGCCAGCGTTCTCGCTAAAGAAGCTATAATCGATTGCACCCGACTTCGGGATGCCTGCTGCCGCCAGACTGACTTTCAGTTGGTCGACTTGCTCACTCGGTACGTATACACTGACACCGTTCGAAGTCGCTTTAATCTCAGCCTTCACTCCGTCGGCCGTCAACTGTTCCGTCACCTCGCCCGCTTCTTGAGCGGACAGGTTCGTATAGAGCGGGGCCATGTTCGGGCGCGACAGCAAGACGGTCAAGAGCACCGCGACAAGAATCACGCCGACGATGACGAGACCCCAAATGATTTTTCGGTTCGTTTTCATCGTTTGAAGCGAACCGGTCAGTGAACCGAATCGTTCTTTTAACTTTTCATTCATCGCTACTCGTCATCCTCTACTTTAAACTTGCATTCGCATCATTTCTTGATAGGCCTCGACCGCTTTGTTCCGCACCTCTATGGCGAGTTGCATCGCAATCGATGACTCTTCGCTTTGAATCATGACTTGATGTAAATCGGCTTTCCCGACGGCGAGATCGGCTCGGGCCGAGCTCGTCGCTTGTTGGACGTCATTTAATGAGCGCATCGCCTCGTTCAAATACGTTCCGAACTGGGATGGCGTCTCTTTCACGGCCGGCGCGACTGTGAGTTGTGTGCCAATCAATTGAATGGGGTTAATCTGCATCCTCGATCACTCCTTATCCTTTACCAATTTCCATCGCTTTGACGAGCATCGCCTTCGTGGCGTTCATCGCGGCGATGTTCGCCTCGTACGACCGTGTCGCTCCCATCAAATCGACCATTTCTTTCAACAGGTCGACGTTTGGCATCTGGACATAGCCCCGGTCATCCGAATCAGGATGGCTCGGGTCATAGACGAGCTTGTACGGGCTCTCATCTTCCACAATCTGTGAGACTTCGACCCCGCCGCTGACAGCGGACAGCTGTTGGCGAAACGGTGCTTCCTGCATCACGGTCATCTTTCGCGTGTACGGTTGCCACTCCCCGTCGACTAACTTGCCGCGTGTCGTCTGGGCGTTCGCGATGTTCGCGGACACCGTGTCCATCCGTAACCGTTGCGACGTCAGTGCCGTCGCCGAGATATGAAAACTATCAAACATGCCCATCGTCAACGCCCTCCTCTAATGACGGTTTTGAGTCCGCCGAGCCGGCGGTTCAACTGTTCCATCATCGCTTCGTATTGAAGCTGGTTCCGTGCCAACTCGCTCATCTCGTAATCGAGATCAACGTTATTGCCGTCACTTCGCATCGCGCCTCCGGCCCGGTCCGTGATCGTCGTCGCCGAGCGCTCACTCGGACGACCGCCTGCCAGCTTGAGACGCATCTCGTTGTTCAGCGTCTGTTCAAACACGGCCTGCTTCGCCCGGAAGTTCGGGGTATCGATATTCGATAGGTTATGGCTGATGACTTTTTGATTTACGACCGAATGATTGATCGCTTGCTTCATTAATTGATAGTCGCTACCGATCCAGTTCATGCGTTTCACTCGCTTTCACTAAAAGAATGCATGTATATACCTTATTTGGAAAATCCACTATTTCATTGAAACAAATCTGTAACAGTGTTGAAAGATATTTTTATTAAAACAGGTAAATGCTGTCTTCTGTTTTTGTCGAATTTACGACGAATTCTGAAAATAATTACTTTTGCACTAAAAAAAGTCGCTCCCATTACGTCGGGAGCGACTTTGTAAGTCTAAAGTCCTAATTCGATAGACTTTCTAGTATTCGTCAGTTGAATCTAGTTTATTTCAATTCGATTTCAACTTTTGTAATTCGAACAAGAAGTTGTCATTCAGTATCTTAATATACGTTCCTTTCATACCGAGAGAACGTGACTCGATGACACCCGCACTTTCCAATTTACGGAGTGCGTTAACGATGACCGAACGAGTGATTCCCACACGGTCGGCAATTTTGGAAGCAACTAGTAAACCTTCGTTGCCACCAAGCTCTTCGAAGATGTGCTCGATCGCTTCAAGCTCAGAATACGAGAGCGAGTTGATCGCCATTTGGACGACCGCTTTTTTACGGGCTGACGCCTCCGCTTCGGCCGCTTTCTCACGAAGAATCTCCATCCCTACGACGGTCGCGCTATATTCGGCCAAGACGAGGTCATCTTCCGTGAACTCGTTGTTGAGCCGACCGAGCACGAGTGTACCGAGACGCTCGCCACCACCGATGATTGGAACAATCGTCGTCATCGAGTCGAGGAACAACTCACGGTTCTCGACCGGGAACGCCGTATACTCACTGTCGATGCCGATATTTTCCGTCGTCTCTTTGACGTTGAACAAGTTTGAGGCGTATGGCTCCGGGAATTGACGGTCGACCAAGAACGCCTTCATGCGTTCGTTCTCGATTTGTTGTTTGATGGCAAAGCCGAGCAAACGGCCCCGACGACTGACGATGAACGTGTTTGCTTCGAGTACTTCGCGCATCTTATCCGCCATTTCTTTAAAGTCTACGTGCGCGCTTGCCTCTTGTTGAAGCATCGTGTTCAATTGGCGTGTTTTGTCTAGTAAGTTCATAATTCTTATTTTCCTCCCTGTATGTGCATACAGAATCTTATAGTATAAATTGGCTAAGGTCTCGATCTTCCGCAATCGAGCCGACTTTCTCTTTCACATAGGCCGGTGTGATTTGAACATGCGTTTGCGGCATGTCGGCCGCCTCGAACGACAAGTCCTCGAGGACGCGCTCCATAATCGTATACAGACGGCGGGCCCCGATGTCATCCGTCTCTCGGTTGACGTGCGTCGCGATGCGCGCAATCTCTTCGATGGCTGGATGAGTGAACTCGACGCTAATCTCCTCCGACTCGAGGAGTGCCGTGTACTGCTTGATGAGCGCCTGGGACGGCTCCGTCAAAATCTTGACGAAGTCCTCTTCGGTCAGGCTGCTCAGTTCAACGCGAATCGGGAAACGTCCTTGTAGCTCAGGAATCAAGTCGGACGGCTTCGCCATATGGAATGCTCCGGCGGCGATAAAGAGCACGTGGTCCGTCTTGACCGGTCCATACTTCGTGACGACGGTCGATCCTTCGACGATTGGCAAGATGTCACGTTGGACTCCCTCTCGTGAGACACCGGCATGATCTTGCGACTTCGTCGCAATCTTGTCGATCTCATCGACGAAAATGATGCCCATCTGCTCACTACGGCGCACGGCCTCGTCATGAACTTCGTTCATATCGAGCAAACTCTCCGCTTCCTCGGCGACGATGAGCGGACGTGCTTCGCGGACCGGCAACTTGCGTTTCTTCCGTTTCTTCGGCACGATTTGACCGAGCATGTCCTGCAAGTTCGATAAACCTTCCATGCCTTGCCCTTGGAACAAGTCTACGGTCTGCTTTTCTTCGAGATTGACCTCGATTAATCGTTCTTCGAGTTCACCGAGCTCGAGCAAGCGACGCAACTGTGCGCGGTCGGACGACTGCGTGTTAGTCGGCTCTTCGGTCTTTTGAGCTTGGCCGCCGAACAACGCCTCGAACGGGTTCGATGCGGTCGGTTCGACTTTGGCCTTGCCTTGCAAAGCGTCAAGGATGCGTTCAGTCGCAGCGACTTCCGCTTGCTCTTTCACGCCTTCTTTCTTCTCTTCCTTCACGAGACGGACCGACGCCTCGACAAGGTCACGGACCATCGATTCGACATCGCGGCCGACGTAGCCGACTTCAGTGAATTTGGTAGCCTCGACTTTGACGAACGGCGCGCCGACGAGTTTGGCCAAGCGGCGTGCGATTTCCGTCTTCCCGACACCGGTCGGGCCGATCATCAAGATGTTCTTCGGTGTCACTTCATCACGCAGGTCGGCACTCAATTTTTGGCGACGATAACGGTTGCGGAGTGCGATCGCGACGGCGCGCTTGGCATCCTTTTGTCCGATGACGAAGCGGTCTAGTTCCGCTACGATTTGGCGTGGTGTCAGTTCACGTTTCATTCAGAATCGCCTCCGATCGTTTCTACGATGACTTGGTCGTTTGTATAGACGCACAACTCTCCGGCAATCTCGAGAGCGGCGCGGGCTATGTCTTCCGCTGATTTCTCAGGCGAATGGCGTACGAGGGCGCGCCCGGCAGCGAGCGCATAGTTCCCGCCCGAACCGATCGCTAAAATGCCATCATCCGGTTCGATCACTTCGCCGTTCCCAGACACGAGCAGTAGGTGCTCACGGTCCATGACGATCAAAAGCGCTTCGAGTTGACGGAGCATCTTATCCCCGCGCCACTCTTTAGCCAGCTCGACGGCCGCACGCGGCAAGTTCCCGTTGTACATCTCTAGCTTCGATTCAAACTTCTCGAAGAGCGTGAATGCGTCGGCCACGCTTCCGGCGAACCCGGCGACGACTTTACCGCCGTAGAGACGTCGTACTTTTTTGGCCTTGTTTTTCATGATGACGGCGTTTCCGAACGTGACTTGTCCATCCCCGCTCATGGCACCATGCCCGTTGTGGCGGACTGCGAAAATCGTGGTTGCGTGAAACATCTGATGACCTCCTACTTTCTCGGATGTGTGGCTTGATAGACCGCTCGCAAGCGCTCCGTCGAGACGTGAGTGTAACGACCCGTCGTCGAGAGTGACTCGTGACCGAGCAACTCTTGGACGGCACGGAGGTCAGCCCCGCGCTCGAGCAGGTCCGTCGCAAAACTATGACGGAGCGAGTGAGGCGTCAACGGCTTATGCAGGCCGCCTTGCTTCCTCAGACGCTTCATGACGTAGCGAATTTGGTCTGTTGTCACTCGATTCCCTTTTTGACTGAGGAATAATGCCGTTTCTTGGGGGGAAGCGCATGTTTGGCGCACGTCGAGGTAACGATCGAGCGCCGCGATGGCGAACTGTCCGATTGGGATGTAGCGCTCTTTCTTCCCTTTCCCGACGACATGCACGAAGGCGAGGTCGGCATCGTAGGACGACACGTCCATCCCGCACAACTCGGCGACGCGCATGCCCGTCCCGTACAACATCTCGACGATGGCGACGTCACGGGCCCGCAGGAACGGATCATCTTGTCCGTCCGCGGTCGCGATGAGCTGTTCGACTTCGCTAGGCACGGCGAACGTCGGCAGCGTCTTGCGCCGTTTCGGAGACGTTAGGCCGTGGAAAAGAGGCTCGACACCCGTCTCACGTGCCACAAATTTCCCGAATTGCTTGAGGCACGATACTTTTTGGGCGACCGTCGTCGTGGCGCTGTCGGTCTCATAAAGGGCATATAAATAACGCCGCGCCGACTGCACATCATACGGATCTTGATGTGTCGATTGGCAATAAGCGGCGTACTGGTCGAGCGTCTGCTCGTAAGAGCGTTTCGTGTGAGGAGACAGCCGGCGTTCGACTTGGCAATAGCGCAAAAATGACTGTTGATCGTCACCGAATCCCATTCTCTCGCCCCCTCGTTTTCAACTTAAAAACGCATGTTCTCGTCAAATCGAAATTAGCATAGCATACACCGTCAGAGGTGACAATAGATAGCCCCTCAATAATCTGAAAATTTTCAAAGTGTTGTACAAATTACACAATTGAAATTTAAATTCACAAAAAAGGAGCCAAAAAATGGCTCCTTTCCCTTAAATCTCTTTATATTGCTGAATCGTTTCAAGGGCACGGTTCGCGTAACGTTCGTACCGTTCTTGTTTCTTCATCTTCTGCGGTGCATCCTCGAGCGACGGCACGAGACCGAAGTTTGCGTTCATCGGTTGGAAGTGCTTGCCGTCCGTCGTCGTGATATAGTGCGCCATCGAACCGAGCATCGTCTCGCGTGGCAAGACGACGAGGTCTTCACCGGCAATCAGTTTCGCTGCGTTAATCCCAGCGAGAAGTCCTGACGCCGCCGATTCGACGTACCCTTCCACACCGGTCATCTGCCCGGCGAAGAACAACGTGTCGCGTGTCCGCGCCTGATACGTCGGTTTCAACAGGCTCGGTGAGTTGATGAACGTGTTCCGGTGCATGACACCGTAGCGCACGATCTCAGCGTTCTCGAGACCCGGGATGAGTTGAAGGATCCGTTTCTGCTCACCCCATTTGAGGTGGGTCTGGAATCCGACCAAGTTGAACAGCGTGCCGGCCGAGTTATCTTGCCGTAACTGCACGACCGCGTGCGGACGTTTGCCCGTCTTCGGATCTTCGAGGCCGACGGGTTTCATCGGTCCGAACAAGAGCGTCTTCTTGCCGCGTTGGGCAAGAACTTCAAATGGCATGCAGCCTTCGAAGTAAATCTCTTTCTCGAACTCTTTGAGCGGGACGACCTCTGCTTTGACGAGCTCGTCGTAGAACAAGTCGAACTCTTCTTCCGTCATCGGACAGTTGAGGTACGCCGCCTCACCTTTGTCGTAACGTGATTTCAAGTATACCTTGTCCCGGTCAATCGTCTCGCCGTCCAAAATCGGCGCCGCGGCGTCGTAGAAGTAAAGGTAATCTTCACCTGTGAACGCTTTGAGCGAAGCCGAGAGGTCCGGTGACGTGAGTGGACCGGTCGCCATGATGACGATCCCGTCCGGAATCGCCGTGATCTCTTCGTTGTGCACGGTCACGTTCGGATGGTTCTTCAACGTGTCCGTCACGAATCCGGCGAAGTCATGACGGTCGACGGCGAGAGCGCCGCCGGCCGGTACACTTGCCGTGTCGGCCGCTTTCAAGATGAGTGAGTCGAGCGTGCGCATCTCTTCTTTCAAGACGCCGACCGCGTTTTGTAGCCCGTTCGCTCGAAGCGAGTTCGAGCAGACCAGTTCAGCGAATTGGTCCGTATGGTGTGCCGGTGTTTTTCGGACCGGTCTCATTTCATACAAATCGACTTGAATTCCGCGTTTCGCGAGTTGCCAAGCCGCCTCGGAGCCGGCGAGGCCCGCTCCGATCACAGTTACACGTTGCTGCAAAGTTAATCCTCCTCTAACTGATGTACCTCGGCATGGGTACAGTTCGTACATTGATATTTCACACCGTCTTTAATTTTTTTCTCGACCATCATCTTACCACATTCCGGACACGGTTTCGCGACCGGCTTGTCCCATGAGACGAACTCACAGTCTGGATAGTTCGAGCAACCGTAGAACAGACGACCCTTCTTACTGCGTCGTTCGACGACTTGTCCGTCTTTGCAGCTCGGACATGGGACGCCGATTTCGACTTGTACCGGTTTCGTGTTCGTACAGTTCGGGAAGTTCGAGCATGCCATGAATTTCCCGTAACGGCCCATCTTGATGACCATCGGCGAACCGCACACTTCGCAGTCGATGCCGGCCGGTTCATCTTTCACTTCGATTTTCTCAATCTCTGACTCGGCTCGTTTCAGACGTTTCTCGAAACTGCGATAGATTGGAGCGACGACTTCCGTCCATTCGACTTCCTCGTTCTCAATCGAGTCGAGGAGCGTCTCCATGTCGGCCGTGAACTGGACGGTGATAAAGTCGTTGAAGTACTCATCGATCATCTCGATGACGAGTTCGCCAAGTTCTGTCGGGACGAACTTCTTCTCTTCAAGGACGACATATCCGCGTTTTTGAATCGTATCGAGCGTCGGTGCATACGTCGACGGACGACCGATTCCGAGTTCTTCCATCGCCCGAACGAGACGCGCCTCACTGTAACGTGGCGGCGGCTGTGTGAAGTGCTGCTTCGGTTCGATTGTCTCGAACTTGACGAGGTCATCCACTTCGAGCGGTGGAAGCAACCCTTCTTTCTCCGGGTTCGTGTCTTCGATATCTTCATCTTTCGATTCGATATACACTTTCATGAAACCAGGGAATTTGACGGTCGACCCGTTGGCACGGAAAATCATGCCGTTCGACTCGACGTCGATTTTCACCGTGTCGAGGATGGCCGGCGCCATTTGGCTCGCGACGAGGCGCTCCCAAATCAACTTGTACAAGCGGAGCTGGTCACGCGACAAGTACGCTTTCACCGAGGCCGGGTCGCGTAACGCCGAAGTCGGACGAATCGCTTCGTGGGCGTCCTGGGCGTTCGCGGCTTTCTTCTCTTTTTGCTTCTGCAACGCGACGTACTCTTCTCCGAATGTGGATTCGATATACTCTTTCGCTTCCGCTTTCGCCAAATCTGAGATACGCGTCGAGTCGGTACGCATATACGTGATCAAACCGACGGTGCCTTCTTTCTTCCCGAGGTCGATCCCTTCGTATAGCTGTTGCGCGAGCATCATCGTCTTCTTAGCACGGAAGTTCAATTTACGAGCCGCATCTTGCTGGAGCGAGCTCGTCGTGAACGGGAGCGACGCGTTGCGCTTCCGCTCTTTCTTCGTGACGTCGATGACTTTGAATGAGTCGTCAATCGCTTTGAGCACCGCGTCGGCATCTGCCTCGCTCTTGAGCTCCATTTTTTTCCCGTCTTTACCATAAAACGAAGTCTCGAACGATTCGCCTTCATGGTTGAGGGTGAGTTTGATGGTCCAATACTCTTCTGGGTCGAAGGCATTGATCTCCCGCTCCCGGTCGATAATCATTTTAACGGCCACGGATTGAACGCGTCCGGCCGATAATCCTTTTTTGACTTTCTTCCATAGTAATGGGCTCATCCCGTATCCGACGAGACGGTCCAAAATTCGACGCGCCTGCTGGGCGTCGACGAGGTCATGGTTGATTTTACGCGGGTGTTTGAACGACTCTTTAATCGCATCTTTCGTGATCTCGTTAAAGACGACGCGACATTCCGTCGTTTCGTCGACACCGAGGGCACGTGCTAAATGCCAAGCAATCGCTTCCCCTTCGCGATCCGGGTCAGCCGCGAGAAAGATTTTCGTCGCTTTTTTGGCTGCCGTCTTCAATTCTTTCAAAACTGGGCCTTTGCCACGGATCGTGATGTACTTCGGTTCGAAGTCATGTTCCACGTCGACACCGAGTTGACTCTTCGGTAAATCGATGACGTGACCCATAGATGCCTTGACCGTGTAATTCGATCCTAAATAACGTTTAATTGTTTTCGCTTTCGCGGGTGATTCGACGATCACCAAGTATTTTGCCATACATCTGCTCCCCTTTTAGAGGTCATTTAAATCCCTACCATAATATTCATGTTGTCGATGGTTTGTCAACGTCCAATCCTTGAACATGTTAGAATTTGATCGGCAGTCGTCAATGGAATCGCCCCGTCTTCAATCAATTGATTCGGACCAGCCGCGAGCGGATCGAGCGGGCTTCCAGGCACCGCGAATACCGTCTTTCCTTGCTCGAGGGCATGTCCGACCGTGTTCATCGTCCCGCTCTTTTGACGAGCCTGGATGACGACGAGACGATCGGCAAGTCCGCTGACGAGACGATTTCGTTCTAAAAATTGAAATTTTTTGACAGGTGTTTCCGGTGTGTATTCTGTGAGGAGTAACCCGTGTCGCGAAATCCGCTCGAACAAGGGCGAATGGACCTGTGGATACAAGTGCGAAAAGCCCGCTCCGAGGATGGCGATGGTCGGCCGGTCATGATTGAGCGACAGCTCATGGACGAGACCGTCGATGCCGAGCGCCCCACCCGAGACGGAGACAGTTTCTTCTATTAAAGGACGGAAATGTTCGACGAGTCGTCGGCTGATACGATTCAATTCACGGCTTCCGACCAATGCGGTCGTTTGTTGATGTAGTACCTCTAAATCACCTCGATAAAACAAACAATATGGAGGATTCGGAATATGGAGCAGCGCGGACGGGAACAATTCATCCTCCCACGTCAAAAAACGGTCGTACGTGACCGTGGAACGAAGCGCCCGTTCTGCTTTGCTTCGGACGCTCGGATGGAACTGCTGCATGTTCATATGCACGTGCGACAAGTAATGATGGACGAACTCGACCGGCAACCGTTCGGCTGCGAATCGAGCGATTGTTTGATTCATCACAATCACCTCTAAAAAAATGAGGGATGCCGCGCATCCCTCATTCCGAATGGTTTACGTTGTCGGTTGACCCGTCACGCAAGCTTCATACAAACCTTGTTGTTTCAACACCCGGATGAGTGTCTCTCCGATGACGGCAGGCGTCTCGGCGACTTCAATCCCGTTGGCGTTCAACGTCTTAATTTTCTCAGCAGCTGTACCTTTTCCGCCTGAGATGATGGCGCCGGCATGGCCCATCCGCTTGCCTTCAGGGGCTGTTTGTCCACCGATGAAACCGATGACCGGTTTCGTCATGTTCGCTTTCACCCATTCAGCAGCTTCTTCTTCAGCCGTTCCACCGATTTCACCGATCATGATGACCGCTTTCGTGTCCTCGTCTTCATTGAACGCTTGGAGCGTGTCGATGAAGTTCGTTCCGTTGACCGGGTCTCCACCAATCCCGACAGCTGTCGATTGTCCGATTCCGGCAGTCGTCAACTGATGGACCGCTTCGTATGTGAGCGTCCCTGAGCGCGAGACGATGCCGACGTGGCCTTTCGTGTGGATATAGCCTGGCATGATGCCAAGTTTCGCTTCCCCTGGCGTGATGATCCCCGGGCAGTTCGGTCCGATGAGACGGGCCGGTTTGTCCTCGAGGTAACGCTTCACTTGAATCATGTCGATGACCGGGATACCTTCTGTGATACAGATGATCAACTCGATGCCGCTATCGGCCGCTTCCATAATCGAATCGGCTGCGAACGCAGGTGGCACGTAGATGATTGACGCGTTCGCGCCAGTCGCTTCGACTGCCTCGGATACGGTGTTGAAGACCGGTACGCCGTCAAGGACGGTCGTGCCACCTTTACCAGGTGTCACCCCTCCGACCAATTTCGTGTTATATGCCAGCATCTGTTCGCCGTGGAACAGACCTTGTTTCCCCGTGATCCCTTGAATGATCACTTTTGTATCTTGATTCGCCCAAATACTCATGTCGTTTCCCCCTTATCGAACGAGTGCCGCGATTTTTTCTGCACCGTCAGCCATCGAGCTCGCCGAAGTGATCGCAAGTCCAGATTCATCGAGAATGCGTCGTCCCGCATCCACGTTCGTGCCTTCTAACCGGACGACGAGTGGCAAATCGAGACCGATTTCTTTCGTCGCCGCGACGATACCTTCAGCAATGATGTCACACTTCATGATGCCACCAAAGATGTTAACGAAGATTCCTTTGACTTGGTCGTCTGACAAAATCAATTTGAACGCTTCCGTTACTTTTTCTTTCGTTGCACCGCCGCCTACATCGAGGAAGTTAGCGGGTTCGGCGCCGTAATGCTTGATGATATCCATCGTCGCCATGGCCAAGCCAGCCCCGTTAACGAGGCAACCGATGTTGCCGTCGAGCGCGATATAGCTAAGGTCGTGTTTTGACGCCTCGACTTCACGCGGATCTTCTTCTGTCGTGTCGCGAAGGTCGACGATGTCTTTATGACGATAAAGCGCGTTGCTGTCGAAGTTGAGCTTCGCATCGAGTGCGATGACGTTGCCGTCTTTCGTCGTGACGAGCGGGTTGATTTCCGCGATCGTGCAATCTGTCTCGACGTACACTTTATACAATTTCATGACCATGTCGCTGAATTTGTTGACGAGTTTGGTCGGCACTTCCATCTTGAACGCGAGACGGCGTGCTTGGAACGGACGGAGTCCGACGACTGGGTCGACGACTTCTTTATGAATCTTTTCAGGTGTATGTTCAGCGACTTCCTCGATGTCCATACCGCCTTCTGATGAACCCATGATGACAATTCGGCCGATCGAACGGTCAAGCACAAGTCCTAAGTAAAATTCTTGGTCAATGGCAGAGCCTTCTTCAATGTAAAGGCGTTGCACGACTTTTCCTTCTGGTCCAGTCTGATGCGTGACGAGCGTCTTGCCGAGAATCTCTGACGCGTACTGTTTGACTTCTTCATCTGACTTCGCAAGTTTGACACCGCCGGCTTTACCGCGGCCTCCTGCGTGAATCTGAGCTTTGACAACTTTTAGTTCACCGTCTAGCTTGGCGGCGGCTGAGACTGCTTCTTCAACCGTGAACGCTGGATAGCCCGTAGGTACGGCCACTCCAAACGCCCGAAGCAATTCTTTCGCCTGATACTCATGGATATTCATTTCGTTTCCCCCTTAGTCCCCTTTAATATCGGCACGTCTATTGTAACGAAAAACTGAAAGCGCTGTCTATCGTTCTTGCTTTAAGTTTTCATCTTTTTTTCACATCTACCCCTAGACATCCTCGATTTTTCCTTGTTCCATCTGATAAAGAAACACGAAAAGCTCGGCGATGACCTGGTACAGGTCGTCTGGAATCTGCTCTTCAATCTGTAGCGCGGACAAGAGTGAAAGTAAGGCCGGGTCCTCATGAATCGGCACACCGTTCGCTTGCGCGAGCGCGAGCATGCGCTCGGCGACGAGTCCGCCCCCTTTGGCGACGACGCGCGGTGACTCCATCGATTGCTCATAGGACAAGGCGATGGCTTGTTTGCGATCGGTCATACGCGTTGGTCCACCTTTCCGAGTGGGGCAAACGTGTCCGGCACCACTTCCCGCTTTGCTTCAAACGAGAAGCGGGACAACTCATAGCCGCTCGCTTCGAGTGCGTGCCCGAGCAACGGCTCATAAGCATTGACGAACGGACTCAAGTCATGGTGTTCGTTGAACACTTTGACCGACACGTGCCGCTTCTGGACGAGCAAATCGATACCCGTTTCTCCATACTTCGGGGTCTCGAGGAATAGAACGATGCGGGCATGGTCGGAGTCGATGACCTCGCCTTTCGGTGCCTCGAGACGGAATCGTACTTGCTCAAACGGGCCAAAATGCGGTATGTGAAATGCTTGAACGACGAAGGGCGGGGCCTGCACGGCGTTGAACGTCTCCTGGGCCCGGACGAACTGTTCGAACTTCGGGTCACCCTTCGCTTTGAACAGCTCGCCGATCAGCTGCTTCACATCGGCCCCGGCGCCACTCTCGAGCAGTTGTCGGCCTTGCGCCTGGAGCGGCTCGGGCGTATCGAACGGCTGGCGGGCCAGGCGCCCGAGTTCGCTGCCGAGCTGGGCGAGTGGTGACCGGACCGCCTGCTGTGCCTCGATTTGTTGCGACACGACTTTCAAGACGAGCTTCGGTTCGAGCTCCGTGACGACCATCTTGTACGTCACGTTCTCTTTGACGTCGGCGTTCACCCCGACCCGAAACATGCCTTGCGGCAGCTGCATGACCGCCTCACCGCCGGGCAACAGCTGGAGCACCCGGCCGACGACCGTATTGCCGACGAGCAGTTGCCGTGAATTTTGTTCGGTGACCTTGAACGGCAGGACGCCTTGGTGATCGATACGCATCGTTATCCCTCCTACATATGCTTAATCGGCGCGAACGATTTCCGGTGAATCGGTGTGATGCCGTGTTCCGCGAGGCCGGTCAAATGGTCTTTCGTGCCATAGCCCGCGTTCCGCTCGAATCCGTAACCGGGGTAGAGGACGGCGTAATCCTCCATCATATTGTCGCGAACGACTTTAGCTACGACGCTCGCCGCCGCAATCGAGACACTCCGGGCATCCCCTTTGATGAGCGACTGCTGCGGGATGTCGAGGTCGAGGCGCATCGCGTCAATCAACAGCGCATCGACCGTTCCGAGCTGCCGGACCGCTTCCACCATCGCCAGTTTCGTCGCCTCATAAATATTGACCTGGTCGATCACGTCAGCGTCGACGATGCCGACACCGACCGATGCCTCGTCCATGAGGATGCGGTATGCCAGTTCCCGCGCCCGTTTCGACATCTTTTTCGAATCGTTCAGGCCGGGATGATAAAACCCTTCGGGCAAGATGACAGCCGCCGCGACGACTGGTCCCGCGAGCGGCCCTCGACCGACCTCGTCGACGCCGCCGATGAGACGGAACCCTTGGGCCTTCCAATCGTCTTCGAACGCCTGACGGGCCGTATAGTCGGCACGGAGGGCATGTTCTTGTGCGAACTGTCGCTCCCGTTGCCGGATGAGCGTCTGGACGCCCGTCCGCGGGTCGTCTTTCAACTCGGCCCGTACCTGCTCCCACTCTTCATATCGGACCGTCTGTAGCCGTTGTTTAATCGCTTGAATCGTCATTCCGTTCCTCCTATTCAAAAAAGCCCTGTTTGCACAGGACTTCACGCCATGTCATGGTCGGCCGGCGTCTCGAGGGAGACACGTCCGATTTTCTCATGACGCAGTTCGTTCAATAGTAATTCGCTCGCTTTCTCGAAATCGACGTAACCGCCGCTGACGAGTCCACGTTTCTTCCCAATCAATTCGAGCAGTTCGACGGCATCTTCCGGCAGTTGATCGATTTTGAATCGCTCTTTCAACTGGTCCGGATAGCGGGCCGACAATTCGCGGGCCGTATAGAGCGCGATATCATCAAGGTTCAAGATATCATCCTTGATGGCACCGGTCGCCGCCAAGCGATAGCCGACCATCTGGTCCTCGAACTTCGGCCAAAGAATCCCTGGCGTATCGAGCAATTCCATCTCGCCGCCTTTCATCTTGATCCATTGCTGACGCTTCGTGACACCCGGACGGTCGCCGGTGACAGCGATGTTACGTCCGGCGAGACGGTTGATGAGCGTCGACTTGCCGACGTTCGGGATGCCGATGATGAGCGCGCGGATCGGGCCGGGGTTCCGGCCTTTCTCACGCATACGGACATGCTTCTCTTGCATGAGCTTCTCGGCGCCCGACATGAGCTGTTTCAAGCCTTTGCTATGTTTCGCGTCGACGGCGACGACCTCGATGTCATCGCGCTTCAAGGCGCGGAGCCAGGCGTCAGTGACGACCGGATCGGCCATATCGGCTTTATTCAAGACGATGAGACGCGGTTTGCCTTCCGTGATCTCATCGACCATCGGGTTACGGCTCGATTGTGGAACACGTGCATCGACGAGTTCGATGACGACATCGATGAGCTTTAACTTTTCTGTTACTTGTCTTCGTGCCTTGGCCATGTGGCCAGGGAACCATTGAATTGCCAAACAAACACCACCTTATTCTTGTACGGTCCCGAAATCACCGAGCGGCCAGAACACGAAGTTCGTTTTGCCGACGACGTCCTCTTTCGGGACAAAGCCGATTTCACGGCTGTCTTTCGAGTTTTGACGATTGTCACCCATGACGAAGTACGAGCCTTCAGGGACGACCGTCTCGCCCGTCACTTGTTCGAGCGTAAAGTTTTCGGTAAGAGGAAAGCCGTTCATCTGTGCCTGGAAATCCTCTAAATACGGTTCTTCGACCGCCTCATCATTCAAATAAAGCGTGTCGTCCCGATATTCGAGCGTGTCGCCAGGAATGGCGATGACGCGTTTGATATAGTCTTTCGATTCTGTCGCGTGGAAGACGATAATATCGCCTCGGTCGAGCTCACCGACGTAGTTCGAGATTTTGCTGACGATCATGCGATCGGCATTTTGGAGCGTCGGCATCATCGACTCTCCTTCGACGATAACAGGTACAAAGATGAACGTCCGGATCACGAACGCGATGACGAGCGCAACGACGATCGCCTTAAGCCAACTGAACACTTCTTTCAACTTGCCTCACTCCTCTGTCCGTTTGAACTTATTGTACTAGAAAAAAAGAAGCTTGTCGCAAGCGACAAGCTTAATCCCCATCTTAACGACGGATTTCTTTAATACGTGCTGCTTTACCGCGAAGGTTGCGGAGGTAGTAGAGTTTCGCACGACGGACTTTACCGTAACGAACGACTTCGATTTGCGCGACACGTGGTGAGTGAAGCGGGAATGCACGCTCAACACCTACGCCGTAAGAAATCTTACGAACTGTGAATGTTTCGCCGATGCCGCCACCCTTACGCTTGATGACTACGCCTTCGAAGATCTGGATACGCTCGCGCGTTCCCTCTACGACTTTAACGTGGACACGTACTGTGTCACCAGGACGGAAAGCAGGTACGTCTGATTTGAATTGTTCTTCTGTGATTTCACGGAACAGTTTTTGTGTGTTCATGAATAGTTCTCCTTTTTCTTCAATGTTCATATCTTCATCTGCCCAAGCATCCAACAGCGGAACATCGGTAATTGGTGGGGTTAACCCACATGCTCAAACATAGCACAATTCGGTCAATCGCGCAACGATTCAATGAATTTTTTATCTGCCTTCGACAGTTCGATGCGCTCGAGCAGGTCCGGTCGCCGGCGATACGTGCGCAGGAGCGACTGCTCTCGGCGCCACGCTTCGATTTTGGCGTGATTGCCCGACAAGAGGACGTCAGGCACCTTCAGACCACGGAACTCCGCGGGGCGTGTATAGTGCGGATATTCGAGTAGCCCTGTCGAGAACGAGTCATCTTCATGGCTCGCCTGATCGCCGAGTACTTCCGGGATGAGACGGACCGTCGCATCGATCATGACCATCGCGGCGAGCTCACCGCCGGTCATGACGAAGTCACCGATTGACACTTCGTCCGTCGCGAGCTCATCATGAATCCGTTGGTCGAACCCTTCATAATGGCCGCATAAAAAGATCAAGTGTTCCTCGGACGCCCATGCTTCCGCCATCTGTTGGTCGAAACGGCGTCCGGTCGGCGTCGTGACGATGACGCGGGGACGCTTCTTGTCGATGGCGTCGAAGGCGTCAAAGATCGGCTGCGGGGTGAGCAACATGCCCGCCCCGCCTCCGTACGGGTAGTCGTCGACCTTATGGTGTTTGTTCGTCGAGAAGTCACGGAAGTTCGTGAACGCCATCTCGACTTGTCCGAGGGTACGGGCCCGTCCGACAATTGAATGATCGAGCGGGGCGAACATCTCGGGGAATAACGTTAAAACATCAATCTTCATCGTCAATCATTCCCGGAATCGGGGTGATGACGACACGTTTCGCCTCGACATCGATGTCGCTCACGACCGATTCGATGTACGGGATGAGGGCGTCCGACTTGCCAGGGCGTTTGATGACCCAGACGTCGTTGGCACCAGTCTCGAAGATATCGTCGACGACACCGATGACCTCACCGTCGACGACGGCCTCGCAACCGATAATCTCATGATAGTAAAACTCATGCTCCGGTAACTCGTGAACGTGCTCGACGTGAACGTATAGTTTCATCCCTTTATACTTCTCGACGAGATTGATATTCTCAAGCCCTTTGAACGTCACGAGATGGAACTGCTTATGTGGACGATACGTCGTCACCTCGAACGGAAGCTTCTTGCCATCGACGTCCAAATAGAGCGTCTCGCCTTTCTTGAAGCGTTCGGCCGGGAAATCGGTCGCGGCGAGCAACTTCAGTTCCCCTTTCAAGCCGTGGGTATTGGCGATCTTACCTACGTATAACCATTCCATTGTTATGCCTCCTCAAAAAAATGGGCCGACCTCATAAAAGGTCGGCCACATCCTTACTTCGCGTTTTTCGCGTTGTGGAATTTCTCCATGATCCCTGCTTTAGAGAACAAGTTACGTACTGTGTCAGATGGCTTCGCGCCGTCTGCCAACCATTTGAGAGCGAGTTCTTCGTTGATGCGAACTTCTGCTTCTGGTTTTGCAACCGGGTTGTAGTGACCGAGTTGCTCGATGAAACGGCCATCACGTGGTGAACGTGAATCAGCTACAACGATCCGGTAGAAAGGTGATTTGTTTGCGCCCATGCGCTTGAGACGAATTTTAACTGCCATGGTAATATACCTCCATCATGTGTTTAAGAATTGACAACTTTAATAGTATACTGTTTTTTTGCCCGACTGACAAAAGTTTTCTTAGAAGAACGGAAGGCCGAGACCTTTTTTCTTCCCTTTCATTTGTCCTGACATCTGCTTCATGAGCTTCTTCATGTCATCGAACTGTTTGATGAGACGGTTCACTTCCTGGATGGAACGACCGCTCCCTTTTGCGATCCGCTTGCGACGACTCGCGTTGAGCACTTCAGGATTGGAGCGCTCATGCTTTGTCATCGAGCGAATGATCGCCTCGACATGATCGAGTTGCTTCTCGTCGATTTGGACGTTCTTCAACCCTTTCATCTTACCTGCACCAGGTAACATCGAGAGCAATTCATCAATTGGGCCCATGTTTTTCACTTGACCCAACTGCTCGATAAAATCATCGAACGTGAACGATGCATCGCGAATTTTGCTTTCAAGCTCCTTCGCAGCATCTTGGTCCATCTGTGACTCGGCTTTTTCAATGAGTGTGAGCACGTCCCCCATCCCAAGAATCCGTGACGCCATGCGTTCCGGGTGGAATGGTTCGAGGGCATCCAACTTTTCACCGAGACCGACGAACTTAATCGGCGCTCCCGTGACTGCCTTGATTGAAAGGGCTGCCCCACCACGTGTATCACCGTCGAGCTTTGTGAGCACGACGCCGGTGATTCCGAGTTTCTCATTGAAGCTGTCGGCCACATTGACCGCATCTTGACCCGTCATCGCATCGACGACGAGGAAGATTTCATTTGGTTTGGCAATCGTCTTCACGTTTTCGAGTTCGCCCATGAGCGTCTCGTCGATGTGAAGGCGACCGGCCGTATCGATCAACACGAAATCGTGATGATTGGTTTTGGCGTACTCGAGCGCTTTTGTGACGATTTCTTCCGGCTTCACTTGGTCGCCAAGTGAGAACACCGGTAAATCGAGTTGCTTGCCGAGTGTCTCGAGCTGTTTGATGGCCGCGGGCCGATAAATATCCGCCGCGACGAGAAGTGGACTCCGGTTATGCTTTTTGCGAATCAAGTTCGCGAGCTTCCCGGTCGTCGTCGTTTTCCCCGCACCTTGTAACCCGACCATCATGACGACTGTCGGTGGTTTTGGGTTAAATGTAATCGGGACGACGTCGCTTCCCATCAAAGTCGTTAGCTCTTCATGAACGATTTTGACAACTTGTTGGCCCGGTGTCAACGATTTCATGACGTCTTGGCCGATGGCCCGTTCTTTCACGTCGTTGACGAACTGTTTGACCACTTTGAAGTTGACATCGGCTTCAAGGAGAGCGAGACGAACTTCTCTCATCATCTCTTTGACATCTGCTTCGGAAATTTTACCTTTCCCCCGCATTTTCGCCAGTGTCGATTGCAACCGTTCGGATAATCCTTCAAATGCCATGCTTCAGCCCCCTACTCTAAATTCTCAAGCGCCGAAATCGTTTCCGTCGCGTCGGGCGAATGCTCGACTTGACGTTTGAGCGTCTGAAGCAGTTGTTGCCGCTGTTCGAACTTCTCGAACAAGGCCAACTTCTCCTCATACTGCTCAAGCATCGCTTCGGTACGCTTTATGTTATCGTAGACCGCTTGACGGCTGACTTCAAACTCTTCCGCAATCTCTCCGAGCGAGTAGTCATCTAGGTAATAAAGAGACATATAGTTGCGCTGTTTCGGTGTGAGTAGTGCTTGATAAAAATCGAACAAGTAGTTCATTCGATTCGTCTTTTCGAGCGACATGACCTCCACCTCCACATGTTAAGTGAAATCCCTTTACAACTACCAATAGTACAGCCGTCCCTAGCTCTTGTCAAGTTTTTTTCTTAACAGAGAAACTTAGGCGAGGTCATCGTTTGTCTGTTGTTTTTCTTCGAAGATGTCCCCGAATAATCCGTATACGAACTGTTCCGGGTCGAACGCTTGTAAATCATCGATTTTCTCGCCGAGCCCAACATATTTGACTGGAATATCGAGCTCGTTACGAATCGCTAGCACGATCCCACCTTTAGCCGTGCCGTCGAGCTTCGTCAAGACGATGCCGCTCACGTTCGTCGCTTGTTTGAACGCTTTCGCCTGGACCATCGCGTTCTGCCCTGTCGTCGCGTCAAGCGCCAGCAACACTTCATGCGGTCCGTTCGGCACTTCACGCTCGATGACCCGCTTCACTTTTTCAAGCTCGTTCATCAAGTTGACCTTGTTTTGCAAACGTCCGGCCGTGTCACAAATCAAGACGTCGACACCGCGTGATTTCGCTGCCTGGACGGCGTCGAACACGACCGCGGCCGGGTCCGAACCTTCGGCTTGACGGATGACCGGGACTCCGACGCGTTCGCCCCATACTTGGAGCTGGTCGATGGCACCGGCCCGGAACGTGTCGCCCGCCGCAAGCATGACCGAACGGCCTTCCGACTTCAATTGATGGGCGAGCTTGCCGATCGTCGTCGTCTTGCCGACGCCGTTGACGCCGACGAACAAGATGACCGTCAATCCGTCTTGCATGTTCAACTCACGGTCCGACTCGTCCTCTTGGAGTCGCTTCGCCACGACTTCGACGAGCGCATCGCGGACAGCGACCGGATCTTTCAAGTTGCGGCGCTTCACTTCTTCTTTCAAATCTTCGACGAGGTCCATCGTCGTCGTCACCCCGACGTCCGCCTGGATGAGCAGATCCTCGAGTTCATCGAAGAAATCCTCATCGACTTCGCGGAACCGATAGACGAGATCGTTGACGGCATTCGCGAACCCGTCGCGGGTCTTTGTCAATCCATCGGTAAACTTTTGTGACGCTTCTTGCGTCGAGGTCGTCAATTTATCTTTTAGCTTCTTAAAAAAACTCAACTTAATTCCTCCATCTCTTCTTCCGTCTCAACGACGCGCTTCGCTTCAGATAGTTCGACCGAAAGCACCTCGGAGACCCCGTTTTGTTGCATCGTCACGCCGTAGAGCGTATCCGCCGCCTCCATCGTCCCTTTCCGGTGCGTGATGATGACGAACTGCGTATCAATCGACAGCGTCCGGATATACTCCCCGAACCGATGGACGTTCGCCTCATCGAGCGCTGCCTCGACTTCATCGAGCACACAGAACGGCACCGGACGCGTCTTCAAAATCGCGAATAAGAGCGCGATCGCTGTCAAGGCCCGTTCTCCCCCCGAGAGCAGACTGAGCGTCTGCAGTTTCTTCCCGGGTGGTTTGGCGACGATATCGATGCCCGTATTGAGCAAGTCGGACTCGTCGACCAATTTCAAATCGGCCTCGCCGCCACCGAACAGTTCCTGGAACGTCTGTTTGAAGTGACCGCGGACGAGCGTATACGTCTCTTTGAACAATCGTGTCACTTCACGGTCCATCTCGTTGATGATGTCGTACAAATCCTCTTTGGCGCTGACGAGGTCGTCCCGCTGTTCAGACAAGAACATGAACCGCTCATTGACGAGGTCGAACTCTTCAATCGCATTCAAATTGACCGGACCGATCTCCTCGATTTGGCGGACGAGCAGTTTGAACTCCTCTTTCGCCTCATCGAGCGGGATTGTGAGCGTCGGCAGCAAATCGAAGACGAGTCCACGTTCGTCGAGCGCATCGAGTTTCCACTTCCGTTTCAACTCCAGTTCGTTCACGTCGGTCTCGAGTTTACGGACGTCCGCATCGAGTCGACGACGCACGTCCGTCGCCTGTTGTTCGCGCTGCCTTAGAATTCGGTATGATTCTTCTTCGGCATGGAGCTGGTTCAACTGTTGCGTCAGGCGCGCTTTGAGCGCATCCATCTGTTTGACCGCCTCGACATGTTCGAGCTCGAGTTCGGCTGAAGAGACGACCCGGCCGCTCGCCACATGTTCGAGCTCACGTTCGATTTGATGAAGGCGTGCCGTCTGTTTGGCGACCTCGGCCTCGAGCCGTTCGACTTCCGAGCGGACCCGGTCGAGGTCGAGCGTGTGCCGTTGGCGATCGAGTTCGTTTTGACGGATGGCTTCTTGCAGTTGCCCCGTCGTCGCGGCACCTTTCGCCTGCTCACCGCGGAGCGCCTCGAGCTCGGTCCGAATCGAGGCTTGCAACGCATCGGTCGCCTCGAGCTCTTGTGCGAGCCGCGTCAATTCGTTCGTTGCGGCTTCAATCGTATGGGCATAGCGGGCCATTTCATGATCGAACAGTTCAAGTTGCGCCTTGGCGTCTTGTGACACCCTCTCCAAGCTTCGGTACGCCTGTTCCGTCGACCGGAGCGTCTCTTCGGCCTCGCGCTTCTTGAGTCTGATTGACTGGAGCGACTCCCGCAACCGGGACATCTCATCGGTATACGTCGTCACGCGCAACTGTTGCTCATGGAGCATGGCCAGCCCTTGCGTCAATCCGTGCTTCAAGTCATCGAGTTCACGCGATTGCGTGAACAAGGCGACGCCTTGCTTCCGGCTACCCCCGGTCATCGAACCGCCGACGTTGACGATGTCCCCGTCGAGCGTGACGATGCGATAGCGATACCCGGTCGTCTGGGCGATCCGGTTGGCGACTTCGAGTGAGCTGGCGACGATGACGGCACCGAGAAGGGACCGTTTCAATTTGTCGTAGGCCGGGTCCGTCTCGACGAGGTCGGCGGCGATTCCGACGAATCCGTCGAGCGATTCGAGCCGGTGCGCGACTTCACTCGGGACGTAACGTTCCTTCACGCTCGTCATCGGCACAAACGTGGCCCGTCCAGCATTCGCCTTCCGTAGCCGATCGATTTCTCGGCGACCGACCACATCCGTCTCGACGACGATATGTTGTTGTGTCTGACCGAGCGCCGTCTCGATGGCGGCCTCGTAGGACGGGAGAACGCGAATCAATTCCGCGACCGCACCGAGCACGCCCGGCCCCCGTTCTTTCAACACGAATTTAACGGCATGGAAATAGCCTTCATATGACTGCTTCATCCGCTCGAGCAATTCGATGCGGTCCTCGGTCTTCTGACGCCGGCGGTCGAGGTCGTGGTACGACTGCTCGGCCCGGGCCAGCTTGTCCCGCAGTGTCGTCTCTTGTTCGGTCAAATCGGCTTCTTGCGCGAGCAGCGTCTCCCACGTCGTCCGCGCTTCGTCGAGACGAGCCTGCTCGGCCTCGAGCGAAGCCGTCTGTTCGGTCCGCACATCGAGGCGATCCTTATTCTCACGCAGGAGGCGGGCTTTCGCTTCCTCGGCTTGTTCGATATCCCGGCGTTCCCGCTTCTGTTGATTGCTGAGCGTGGCGCGAGTCGTCGCCAGTTCGAACGCCTCACCTTGGAGCTGTTCGATTTCCGCGTTAAAATCGCGTGTCGCTGCCGTCAATTGTGTGTCGAGTTTGACGCGTGCCGATTCGACGGTATGTAACGCCTCGGTTTTAGACGCCAAATCCGCCTCGGCCACGTGCAATTTCTGCGTCAACTGTTCGGCCTCTTCGGCCAACTCGACCCGTTGGCGCTCGAGACGTTCTTTCGTTTCCGCCCCGTGCTCTTCCCGGGCTTTCGCGAGCTTGATTTCGCCGGTCAATCGTTCTAGTTCGGTCGCCTGCGTCCGTTCGTCCTGGTGGAGCGTATCGAGCGTTTCCCGATCGACGGCGAGTGTCGCCTCGAGCTCCGTCCGTTCCGCCACAATCGCGTTCAACGCGCCGTCTTGCTCGGCGAGATGGGCGGACGCCGTCCCGAGTTGTTCGTTCGTACGGGTGATTCCTGTTCCGAGTTCCGTAATCTCGGCACCGAGAATACCTGTCTCGAGCTCATCGTGCCGAGCTTTTGCGACTTGATACTCACGGGCGAGCGCGGCTTGTTCACGGAGCGGTTCGACCCGGTCGGCGAGTTCATACAAGATATCGTCGACGCGGGACAAGTTCAATTCAGTGTCCTGCAGTTTCCGTTCCGCTTGTTTTTTACGCTGGCGGTATTTCAAGACACCGGCCGCTTCTTCGATGACGGCCCGGCGGTCTTCCGGTTTCCCGGAGATGACCTGCTCGACCCGGCCTTGGCCGATGATGGCAAACGCATCACGCGACAGACCCGTATCCATGAACAGGTCAATCACATCTTTGAGACGGCACGGCTTCTTGTTCATAAAGTAGTCGCTGTCGCCGCTCCGCGTGACACGGCGCGTGACGCTCACTTCTTCATACGGCAGCCGCAAATGGGCGTCCGTATTGTCCAACACGAGCGTCACTTCGGCGACGTTACGATGGTTCTCCCCTTCACTGCCGGCAAAGATAACATCTTCCATTTTCGCTCCGCGGAGCGATTTGGCCGACTGCTCACCGAGTACCCAGCGAACAGCGTCCGATATATTTGATTTTCCGCTCCCGTTCGGTCCAACCACGGCTGTGACGCCGGGACGAAAATCTAGTTCAATCCGCTTGGCAAACGATTTAAAGCCAGCGAGTTCGATTCGTTTTAAGTGCATCGTGACCATCCTATCCTCAGTAAGCATTCATTTGTTTATTTTACCACAGTTGCCAGTTCGTCAAAATGCTAGAATCATGCTATTCTAAAAAGAACTGTAGAAAGGGGTACGACCGATGACTAACGAACAAATGATTGAGGAAATTCTCGACAAAATGAACATCATCAACCGCGGCGCTATCAAAGCGGAAGAATATAACCGTGCCGACGCCTCGGCCGTCAAAGAGATTTACGACTACGTGATGAATCGTTCATCGTTGTCGATTTCTGAAGTGGATGGAATCGTCGAAGAACTCGGGCAATTGACGTAACTAGATGATACAAAAAGGAGTGGACCCGTTGAGAGGTCCACTCCTTTTGTATTAGAGGCCGGCGTATTGCCGATTGAATTCGATTAACGCCTCTTTTGCCGCAAGCTGCTCGGCTTCTTTCTTCGATCGGCCGATGCCTTCCCCGACGATGTCGTCAGACAGACGGGCGTGGGCGACGAACTCCCGGCTATGGGCCGGCCCGCGCTCTTCGATAATCGTGTACGAGACGGGCCCGAGCCCTTCGCGTTGCACGCTCTCTTGGAGCTGGCTCTTATAATCAGTCTGTTCTTCAAACACACCGGCTAAGACTTTCGGAAAAACCGCTTCGGCGAGGAACTGTTCGACTGGTTCAATCCCTTGGTCCAGATAGAGCGCACCGATGTAGGATTCGAACACATCGGCGAGTAACGCCGGACGCTTGCGACCGCCGGTCAACTCTTCGCCTTTCCCAAGCAAGATAAAATCAGAGAAAGCATAGGCTTCCGCGAAGTTGACGAGTGACGGCTCACAGACGATGGCCGCCCGCAACTTCGTTAATTCCCCCTCGGAGCGCTCCGGATACGTCTCATACAAAAACCGAGACACCGTCAACTCGAGCACCGCGTCGCCTAGAAACTCTAAGCGCTCATTGTCTTTTTTCAGACCGCGTTGTTCGTTGACGTATGAGGAGTGGGTGAACGCTTGCATCAATAAATCTTGATTCGTGAATCGAACGGATAGCCGTTCTTCAAGTGTCTTGAACTGCTCGAGAATCCGAGACCGTTCGAGCTCATTTCGTCGGCGTCGTTGCGCCGACCCTTGACGGTCAAACCGTCGCTTGTCCTTTGTCATAATTCCCTCCGTGAATAAGCACAAGCCCACCGCTCATGACGAGCGGTGGGAGGCTTGATTACAATTTAGTTTCGATGTAAGCGACAACGTCGCCGACAGTTGCAAGTTTCTCTGCATCTTCATCTTCGATTGTGATATCGAATTTGTCTTCAAGGTCCATGACCATTTCCATAACTTCGAGCGAATCCGCACCGAGGTCGTCTTTGAATGATTTGTCGGCTGTGATCTCAGATACATCTTTCCCGAGTTTCTCTGCCACTGCTGCTTGTACGTCTACTAAGATTTGTTCTGTTGTCATGATAAAATCCCTCCAAATTAAAGTATATAAAATGTGATTCGATTGGTAAAGTTCTGATTTTAAGCCATCGTCATCCCGCCGTCAACGGCGATCGTCTGACCCGTCACGTAAGCCGCCTGGTGTGAAGCGAGGAATGAGACGACGTTCGCCACGTCTTCGACTTGGCCGAAGCGGTTGAACGGGATTTGTCCGAGCGTCGCCTCACGCTGGGCGTCGGTCAAGGCATCGGTCATGTCCGTCTGGATAAATCCAGGACAGACGGCGTTCACCGTGACATGGCGTCCGGCGAGTTCACGCGCGACTGATTTGGTCAGGCCGATTAGCCCGGCTTTCGCCGCCGCATAGTTGGCCTGTCCGGCGTTGCCCGTGATGCCAACGACCGAGGCGATATTGATGATGCGGCCCGACTTCGATTTCAAGAGCGTCCGCGTCGCAGCTTGCGACGTCAAGAACGCACCTTTCAAGTTCGTCGACAAGACATCGTCAAAGTCAGCCTCTTTCATGCGCATGAGCAGACCGTCACGCGTGATGCCCGCATTGTTGACGAGGCAATCGATGCGGCCGAACGTGTCGACCGTCGTCTTGATGAGCGCCTTCACGTCATCCGCGTTTGAGACGTCCGCTTTGACGGCGATGGCCTCGCCCCCGTTCGCTTCAATCTCACTGACGACAGCCTTTGCTTTCTCAACACTACCCGAGTAATTCACGACGACCCGAAAGCCGTCTTCCCCTAAACGCTTCGCGATGGCGGCCCCGATCCCCCGGGACGCGCCTGTCACGATTGCTACTTGGTCATGCACGTACTTCTCCTCCTAACGCGGCCACCTCTTCGAGCGTCGTCGCCTGTTTGATCGTCACGTTCGCGTCGATTCGCTTGATGAGACCCGACAATGGCGACGTCGGACCGAATTCGATGAACGTGTCGACGCCAGCGTCGATCGCTTTGCGGACACACGCCTCGAATCGGACCGATGCGTACAGTTGCTCGGTGAGGAGTGCTTTCAATTTCTCCGGGTCGGTGTGGACCTCGGCATCGACGTTCGAGATAATCCCGATCGCCGCCGGTTTGAACGGTGACGAAGCGAGCACGTCTTTGAACCGCGTCGCGGCTGGCATCATGTACGAGCTGTGGAACGCACCAGAGACGTTGAGCGGTAAGACGCGTTTCGCGCCGGCCTGTTTCAAGTCCGTCTCGGCTTGTTTGACCGCGTCGACGTGTCCCGAGATGACGAACTGACCCGGACAGTTGTAGTTGGCGATTTGTACAAGGTTCCCGCTAGCACTGATTTTCTCCGTCACATGGAACGCCTCGTCGACATCGGTCATCCCGATGACGGCTGCCATCGCCCCATCCTTCACTTCTGACATGAGCTTACCGCGTTCGTGGACGAGCACGCTCGCCTCTTCCAAATCGATGACGCCGGCGATGACGAGTGCCGCATATTCTCCGACGCTGTGACCAATCACCATGTCTGGCGCGGCCCCTGTTTTGGCGTGAGCTTGTGCGAGTGATGCCGCATGCGCCACGATGGCCGGTTGGGCCAGTTCTGTCCGTTGAAGCTCTTCTTTTGATCCTGCCGCCATGGCGTCGAGTAAATCAAATCCGAGGCGACGGCCGATCGCGTGCAGTTGCTCAGGATTGTCGAGGAACGTTTGGCCCATGCCGACGGCTTGTGACCCTTGTCCTGGAAATACCCATGCTGTTTTCCCCATGTACTCACCTTCTTTGAATTAGTTTGTAGCTTTGGCTTGCTTGATCTTCGCGACGACGTCGTGATCGACCATGATTTTCGCCTGTTTGAGCGCGCTCATGATGGCGAGCGCATCGCTCGAACCGTGCGCTTTAATGACCGGGGCGTTGATGCCGAATAACCCGGCTCCACCGTGTTCCCGATAATCTAATGTTTGTTTCAATCGTTTCAACTTCGGTTTTAAGACGAGAGCGGCGAGCTTCGAGACGAAATCGCTCGTGAACTGCTCTTTCATCATCTTCATGAGCATCGATGACGAGCCTTCGACACCTTTGAGCAAAATGTTTCCGGCGAACCCTTCGGTGACGATGACGTCCACGTCACCGGACATCGCCTCACGTGCTTCCACGTTGCCGACAAAGTGGACCGGTGCTTGTTCAAGGAGGGGGTACGCCTCTTTCGTGAGGGCGTTTCCTTTCCCAGCCTCGGTCCCGATGTTCAGTAGCGCGACGCGCGGGCGCTTGACGCCGCGGACGTGCTCAGCGTAGAGCGAGCCCATGATCGCATAGTCGACCAAGTGCTCAGGCTTAGCGTCCGGGTTGGCCCCGACGTCTAAAATGACGACACCGCTACCCGTATATGTAGGGAACGTAGGTGACAACGCGGGACGCTCGATGCCGGGAATCCGTCCGATGACGAATAGTGACGCCGCCATGAGGGCGCCGGTATTCCCAGCCGAGACGAGGGCGTCGGCCTCTCCGTCTTTGACGAGTTTGGCCGCCACGACGAGCGAGCTGTCCTTTTTACGGCGGACGGCCCGGACCGGCTCATCGTCTCCGGTGATGACTTCACTTGCCGGAACGATTTTGATTCGCGGGTCGGTCAACCCATAAGAGGCGAGTTTGACCTCATCTCCGACTAAAAACAGTTCCATTTGCTCATTCGGGAACGCGTCGGCAAACTGTTTGACGCCTTCCACGATTGCTTTCGGGGCATGATCCCCGCCCATTGCATCGATTGCTAATTTCATGCCTGTTCCTCCTCACCGCGACGATAGATCGTGAAGTCTCCGCTAAAGACACACTCTTCGCCGACATAACTATCCACTGTGACGTCCGTTCTTCCGTCCCGACGTAGTTTGATTACACGAGCCTTGGCAACGACTCGCTCTCCAAGATGGACCTGGCGACTAAACCGGATGTCCGCTTTAGTGGTCAACGCCAATTCATCATTGATGAGCGCCACCGCTAACGAGTTGGCCTGGGCGAACAATACGTGTCCCCGGGCGATCTCGTTGCGGCTAAAGACGTGTTCTCTCTCAATGTCGAGAACCGAGATGGCCGATTCATCGAGCTTCAAGTCAATCATATCACCGATGACCTCGCTCATGGCGAGCGACTTCACTTCATCGAGGTGTTCTGAGGCAACGTGCTTGATCCGTTCTCTCACTTCCGGAATCTTTAACTCCATCCGATCGAGTCGAATCGTTTGAATACTGACTGCAAACTGTTTCGACAGCTCTTCGTCTTTGATGAACGGGTTGCGATCAATCGTTTCTTGCAATAAGCGTTGCCGCTCTTTCTTAGGTACCCGCATTCAGTTCCCTCCTAAACTCTATGCTAAAGAACTTAATACCTGGTACTAATAGCAGTATATATTCTTTAGATTTTATTTTCAAGTGTTGTTTGTCATTCCAATCGTTCTCCGACGAGTAAGTCAAGTCGTTTCAAATAGTGTCGGAGCGGGGCATACGTCGCCTCGTTCCAAAACGCCTCGCTCCCGAGCAGCCGGACGGCGTCTTGCATCGCCACTTCCATCACTTTTAAATCGAGTACTGGATCAGCGACGCGGAAGCTTGGCAGACCGCTCTGGGCCGTCCCAAAGAAGTCACCGGCCCCGCGGAGTTCCAAGTCTTTCTCGGCGAGCACGAATCCGTCATTCGTCTCGGTCATCGTCTTTAAACGAAGTTTCCCGACGTCGGACTTTGGATCCCCTACCAATATACAATAAGATTGATCGGCGCCTCGACCGACACGCCCACGCAGCTGGTGCAGTTGCGCCAAGCCGAATCGTTCGGCGTCGTGGATGATGATGAGCGAGGCGTTCGGCACGTTCACCCCGACCTCGACGACCGTCGTCGAGACGAGGATTTGGAGGGCGTTGCTAGCGAAAGCCTTCATGACCTCGTCTTTCTCGGTGCTCGACAGTTTACCGTGCATGAGACCGACCGCATAATTCGGGAAGCGCTCCCGTAACATGTCGTAGAGCGCGGTCGCGCTCTCGACTTCGAGCGTGTCCGATTCCTCGATGAGCGGCGCGATGACATACGCTTGACGTCCGAGGGCGAGCTCACGGTTCACCATCGCATGGACCCGGTCAATTTGATCGGTCTTGGCCCAATACGTCTCAATCGGCTTCCGCCCGGCCGGCATCTCATCAATCGTCGAGACGTCCATCTCCCCGAAAGCGCTGATGGCGAGCGTCCGTGGAATCGGCGTCGCTGTCATATAGAGCACGTCGGCGAGTTCCGCCTTGTCACGGAGCATTTTCCGCTGTTCGACCCCGAACCGGTGTTGCTCATCGGTGATGGCCAGATGCAGACGCGAAAACTCGACCGGCCCTTGAATCAAGGCGTGCGTCCCGACGATGATATCGACGTCGCCGTCTTTAATCGCCTGGAGCAATTCGTTCCTAGCCTTGCCTTTGACCGAACTCGTCAGTAGCCCGACGCGCATGCCGTAAGGTTCGAACAGCGCCTGCAACGAGGCGAGATGCTGTTCGGCCAAAATCTCCGTCGGGACCATGAGCGCCCCTTGATAGCCGGCGCACACCGTCGCATACAAGGCGATCGCGGCAACGACTGTCTTTCCGCTCCCGACATCCCCTTGTAACAACCGATTCATCCGTTCTGGCTTTTCTAAGTCGCCGACAATCTCCCGGATGACACGTGTCTGTGCCCCTGTCAACGGGAACGCGAGCTGTTTGACGAACTCGTTCAACCGCTGCTTGTCGAGCGTGAGCGCGCGCCCTTTCCCCGCCCGCTCCATCTTACGGAACGCCTGGAGTTTCAATTGATAGAGCAGACACTCTTCATAGACGTAACTTCGGCGTGCCTGTTTATACGTCTCGACCGAATCAGGGAAATGCATCCCTTTCAACATCGTCTCCCGGTCCTCGAGACGATAACGTTGCCGAATCGATTCGGGCAGGCGATTCTCGAACGAGGTCGTCTGTTCGAATGCGAGTTTGACGATGCGTCCGAAATTCTTTTGGGTCAGTCCGGCCCGGAGCGAATAAATCGGTTGCAACCCATCGGAGAGCTCACCGAACTCGAGGTCGGTCGCACTGATCGTCATCCGGTTCATATCCCATTTCCCTTTGACCGTCACCGTGGAGCCGAGCGCGAGCTTGTCTTTATAAAAGGCCCGGTTGAACATCGTCACGTGGACGACGTAGCGCTCCTCGAGCAACAAGCGGAATTGGAGCCGGTTCTTGCCTTTGCTGTAATAGCGTACGAGCGGTGCCGCCTGTACGGTGCCGCTCCATTTGACGAGGTCGCCGTGAATGGCCGTCGTCACCGTGCCGCTATTATAATTTTCATAACGAAACGGGACGTGCTCCAGCACGTCCTCGATTCGTTCGAGACCCATCGTCTCTAATTTTTTGGCCATCTCTGGCCCGACCCCTTTCAGCGTCGTCAACGCCTCACTTCTGGACATTTTCTTTCTCTCCAAAGATGTTTCGTTCGAGACGGCGTGCCGTCGGCGTATTGGCGAGACCACCACGCGCTGTCTCTTTCAACGCGGTCGGCATCATCTGACCAATCTCATGCATCGCGGAAATGACCTCGTCGCAAGGGATGCGGGACGTGATTCCGGCGAGTGCCATATCGGCCGCAACGATGGCGTTCGCCCCGCCCATCGCGTTCCGTTTGACGCACGGTACCTCGACGAGCCCAGCTACTGGATCACAGACGAGACCGAGCATGTTTTTCAGTGCGATTGCAAACGCCGTCGCCGATTGTTCCGGCGTCCCGCCGGCCGCTTCGACGATGGCCGCGGCGGCCATCCCGGTCGCTGATCCGACTTCCGCCTGACAACCACCAGCCGCTCCCGAAATCGAGGCGTTGTTGGCGACGACGAAGCCGAACGCTCCTGACGTGAACAAGTAGCGGACCATCGCGTCACGGTCCATCTCCAGACGTTCTTTGACCGCAAACAACGTACCCGGTACGACACCGGCGCTTCCGGCGGTCGGGGTCGCGCAGATGCGTCCCATCGCCGCGTTGACTTCATTCGTGCCGATCGCTTTTGCGACCGCATCTAAAATCAAGTCTCCGGCGAGCGATTTGCCGGAACGGATATAGTCGGTCATGAGCACGGCATCGTTCCCCGTGAGACCCGTCACGGACGTCACGCCTTCGAGTGCCCGGGCGACCGCTTCTTCCATCACTTCTAGATTGCGCTCCATCATGCCGACGACTTCTTCCCGCGTCGAGCGTCTGACGTGCACTTCTTGCTCGATCATCACTTCTGAAATCGGAATGCCTCGCTCTGTTGCCGTTCTGACTAATTCTTCTACTGATTTAAACATATTGGTTTCTCCTTATTCCCCAAAGATGGCTACCCGCTCGATTTGAGGTAACCGCTCAATTTCCGCTAACACGTCTTTTGACAGATGTTCATCAATCTCAATCGCCATAAGCGCTTGCTTGCCTTTCTCGTGACGACTCACTTCCATATGCCCAATATTCAACTCATGCCGGGCCAAGATGCCGGTCACGGCCGCGATCGCCCCGAAGCGATCATGGTGCAACACGACGAGTGCCGGACCACCGCCTGACAGTTTGAGCGGGAATCCGTTCAACTCGGTAATCTCGATCGTCCCGCCGCCGATTGAAATCCCGACGATTTCGAACGTTCCATCCTCGTCCTCGAGGTGGACCCGGGCCGTGTTCGGATGGTCTGTCAACGCATCGCTCGTCTCAAAGACGACCTCGATGCCGCGCTCTTTGGCGATATCGAGTGCTTGCGGGATGCGCAAATCGAACGTATCGAAGCCCATGATGCCGCCGACGATGGCGACATCGGTACCGTGCCCCCGATACGTATCGGCGAACGACCCATAAAACGTGATGTGCGCGAGCCGTGGCGTACGCCCGAACAACTTCCCAGCCATGAGGCCGATGCGCGCGGCTCCGGCCGTATGCGAACTCGAAGGACCGACCATGACCGGACCGATGATATCAAACACACTGCGATATTTCATCGCATTTCCCCCTTTCAAAAAAACCCTACCTTCATTATACAGAAGGTAGGGCTGAGTTACAGCTTATTCCACACTAAAAATGTAGGAGTAGAGCGGTTGTTTCCCGTCATGAACCTCGATTTCAATCTCGTCGTTCTTCGACTCGATATACGCCGAGAGTGCTGCGACGTCTTCCGCTGACGAACCTTCGCCCGTCAAAATCGTGATGATTTCGTCATCGGCATCCACGAGCGCGTCGACAAGCGCTTTCGCCGCTTCGAGGCTCGAAGCCGATGAGGCGACGATTTTCTTCTCGGCAATCGCCATGTGGTCGTCTTTACGAATCTCGACACCGTCGATGCTCGTATCACGAACCGCATACGTCACTTGACCAGACTTGACGGCGCTTGCCGCAGCCTTCATGACGCTCTCGTTCGTTTCCACATCCGCTTCCGGATTGAAGGCGATCGCTGCCGCGAGTCCTTGTGGCACCGTCTTCGTCGGAATGACCGAGACGCCGCAAGGTGCGACCGAGGCCGCTTGTTCAGCAGCCATGATGATGTTCGAGTTGTTCGGGAAGATGAAGACGTGATCCGCGTTGGCCGCTTCAATCGCCTTGACGATATCTTCCGTCGATGGGTTCATCGTCTGACCGCCCTCGATGACGTGGGCCGCCCCGAGTGAACGGAACAATTCGCTGACCCCTTCGCCCATCGCGACCGTAACGATCGCGAACGGCGCTTTCGCCTTCGGAGCCGTCGGAGCAGCCGTTTGAACGCCGTGCTGGTTGGCGCCATGCTCTTCTTCTAAGATGGTCGAGTGCTGTTGACGCATGTTCTCGATTTTGACAGCGACGAGTTCCCCGTAACGCTGTCCTTTCGTGATGACGTCACCTGGCGTCTCGACGTGAACGTGAACTTTGAGCAACTCTTCGTCTGCGACGACGAGGAGCGAGTCACCGATTTCAGACAATTCATTGCGGAACGCGTCCTCGTTGAACGGCGCGTCCTTCAATTTCTCGTCTTGGAACCGGACCATGATTTCCGTGCAATAGCCGAACTCGATGTCTTCCGTCGACATGAATCCTTGCGCGGCGTGGGCATGATGTTCAGCTTCAATGAGCGCATCCATGACCGGTGCATGTGGTTTCTCAAGTTCTTTGCCTTCGAGGCTTGCGAGGAACCCTTCATAAATGACGAGCAAGCCTTGGCCGCCTGAATCGACGACGCCGACTTCTTTTAAGACCGGCAATAAGTCCGGTGTCCGTTCGAGTGAAGCTTTCGCTTCGACAATCACGAGTTCCATGAACTCGTTGAAGTCGCTCGTCGACTCTGAAGCACGGAGCGCTTCGTCGGCCGCTTCACGAGCAACCGTCAAAATCGTTCCTTCAACCGGTTTCATAACCGCCTTGTATGCCGTATCGACGCCACGTTTCAACGCTTCGGCGAAATCGACTGTCGACACTTCTGTCTTGCCTTCGATTGCTTTACCGAAACCACGGAACAACTGGCTCAAAATAACGCCCGAGTTCCCACGTGCCCCCATCAAGAGACCGCGTGCAAACTTCGATGAGACGTCAGCGATATTCGCCGAGTTGAGTGCGGCCACTTCTTTCGCACCCGATGTCATCGTCAAATTCATGTTCGTCCCCGTGTCGCCGTCCGGCACCGGGAAGACGTTAAGCGAATCTACATAATCCGCATTCTGGCTCAAGTTGGCTGCACCGTTCGCGACCATGTTCGCGAACACCAATCCATCTAAACGTTTTAAACCCACACCAAATCCTCCTTCGTTCTCGTCAGTCATTCGTCAGACGAACGCCTTGTACGAATATGTTTACCGACGAAACGTTTAATCCTAAAGTTTCACCGAGCGTGTATTTTACACGGCTTTGCACGTTGTATGCGACTTCCGACACTTTCGTCCCGTAGCTTACAATGATGTGCATGTCGATATGTACGTCTTCTCCATCTTGACGTACGACCACGCCTCGGGCGTAGTTTTCACGTTTCAATAGTTCTGCGATCCCGTCTTTCAATTGAGCTTGAGACGCCATTCCCACAACGCCGAAACATTCCATCGCCGCACCGCCTGCGAGTGTCGCGACCACGTCGTTCGTGATGTCAATATTGCCATATGTTGTCTTCATTTCAATTGCCATATGGAGTAGCCTCCTTTATTCGGAATGATTCCTTCACTACATTCTACAATAAGTACCTAGTTATTAAAAGAACCTGCTCCATAAACTCGGTCAATTGTAGCCGTAACCCTCATTCATTATTAAAATCCTTTCCAGTAATGTCAAGTTTTTTTCTTGTCATCCTATGATTTTCTAGTTGCATCGTGAAAAAACCCGTGCTAATATAAACGAGTGTCTATTAGGACGAACCCACATAAAAAAGGAGGGGAAACGCATGGCACGTAAATGCTACGTAACAGGTAAATCACCTAAATCAGGTAACAACCGTTCGCACGCACTCAACAAGACAAAACGCACTTGGGGTGTAAACGTACAAAAAGTTCGTATTCTCGTTGACGGTAAACCTAAACGAGTTTGGGTTTCAGCTCGCGCTCTTAAATCAGGTCTCGTTGAACGCGTATAATTTTTATACACGAACGAAATAAATCCCAGCGGCATTCGCCGATGGGATTTTTTTGTGTTCATTTTTTGACATACAGCACGAGCACCATGCCTTCGTGCACGATCAAATCCGCCGCTTCATCGTCCCATTCGTTCGAGATGGTGAGCGCCTCATGGCTGACGACATCGTGACGGTCGAGCGGATATTTGACGCCGCGGATGGTCACGTTCGCCTGCTTCCATGGGATGAGCGACAAATAGTGACCGTCTTGACGCGGGAGTTCATAGCGTCCCGACCCGACGAGTCGTACCGTCTGCCCTGCCGTGACGAGACGCATCTCCGGATACGCCTCGAGCAGACCGATATTGCTGAGCGTCATATCGAGCCGGCCGCCGAGCGCACCGTAGACAATCATCTCCGTCGCGCTATGCCCCCGTGCCGCCTCGAGAGCGATCTCGAGGTCGGTCACATCTTTCTCAGATGGATAGCGGACGGCGTCGATCGGCACTTCGCCCGTGAAGGAGTCGAAATCGCCGACGACGAGATCTGGGTTCAGCCCGTGGTTCAACAGTGTCTCGTACCCCCCATCGACGCCGATGATGTAATCGACGTCACGCGGGAGTCCCGAGATTGGTTCCGGGCTGGCCGCCACAATCAACACCCGCATTAGCGGACGTCCCGGGTCGCGAGCGTCGCGAAGCGCGGCGCCGAGACGAACAAGAGGACGAGGACGACGGCCGACACGAGGAAGGACGGGAGCATGTACGTCATGTTATAGGCGAACGAGTAGGCGACGACCGGACCTTCCGCGTATTCGGCGAAGAAGACGATCCCCGACAAGACGTGGGCGCCGTAACGAAGCAGTGAACCGAGGAGCGCGCCGAGCACCAAATAAACGACGAGCGTCTTTTTCGCCTCATCCTTGGCGGCTCGTTTCACTTGACCAGCAAACAGTCCCGCCATCCCGACGACACCGTAAGCGAACGTGTAGTCGAGCAGGAACTGGACAGGCGTGAAGATATAGGCCCCGAACAGCAGTTGCAGCGTTCCGACAAGTGCACCGGTCGCAAGTCCGCCTTTCAAACCGTGACGATACGCCATGACGAAAATCGGCAACATCGCCAAGCTGATTGACCCGCCTTGCGGCATCCGGAACGGGATGAGCAAATCAAAAATCAAACCGAGTGCGGCGAACAATGAGATTTCAATGAGCGCCTGTAATTTTAAACGTTGTTTCATCTATTTCCCTCCTTAAAATATGAGCGAACGACAAAAAGCAGCATGACGTAAACGCCATGCTGCTATCGAGTAGCAACGTGCATTTTCGCCACATCCCTACGTCCGTGTGAACGGAACAGGTTCAAAGGGTTAGCGTATGCCTCTCAGCCACAGAATGTGACACCCCTTGCGACAATATTTGTTGTTCTATGGACGATTATACACGAGATGCGTTGCGAATGCTATCGATTGCATCTTTATAGCTCGGCTCGTTATAGATGGCCGAGCCGGCCACGAGCACGTCAGCACCGGCATCGATACATAATTTCGCAGTCTCCGCGTTGACGCCGCCGTCAATCTCGATTTCAAAGTCGAGACGGCGCGCTTGGCGCATCTCGTTCAACGCCGCGATTTTCGGCACGACCGATTCGATGAACTTCTGACCCCCAAAGCCAGGGTTCACCGTCATGAGAAGTACCATGTCGACGTCACCGAGCACGTGTTCAATCAATGACAGCGGCGTATGCGGGTTGAGAACGACGCCACACTTGGCTCCGGCCGCCTTAATTTGTTGAAGCACGCGATGCAAATGGTTCGTCGCTTCGACGTGGACGGTGACGATGTCCGCTCCCGCCTTGATGAAGTCTTCGACGAAGCGCTCCGGTTGGTCGATCATCAAGTGGACGTCTAACACCATGTCCGACTTCTTCCGTAAGCTCGCGAGCACCGGGAGACCGATCGAGATGTTCGGGACGAATTGACCGTCCATGACGTCAAAATGGATATAATCCGCGCCGGCCTCTTGGACCGCCTTCACTTCTGCCTCTAGGTTGGCGAAGTCCGCCGCTAAAATCGAGGGTGCAATTTTAATCATGTCAGTACCTCCGTTGTCTATCGTTTAACTCTGCCATAAACGTAACATAATTCTCATAACGGGTGGAAGCGATTTCTCCCGCCTCGACGGCCGCTTTGACGGCACAACCCGGTTCGTTCAAATGGGCACAGCCTCGGAACTTACAGTCGTCGTGCCGCTCGACGAACTCAGGGAAGCACCAGCGCATCTCCTCGACTTCGAGTTCTTCTGGGAACTCGAGGCTTGAGAAACCAGGCGTGTCAGCGACGAGCCCGTCAGCGAGCGTGATGAGCGTGACGTGACGCGTCGTGTGCTTGCCTCGGCCGAGCGACTTCGAGATTTTCCCGGTCGCGAGTTCTAGTTCCGGCGCGACCGCGTTCAAGAGCGAACTCTTGCCGACTCCGGTCTGTCCGGCAAACACGCTCGTCTTCTCTTTAAACGACCCACGAATTTGTTCAATCCCCGACCCGGTCTCCGTCGACGTCTCGATGACCTCATAGCCGATTGACCGATATAAGGCCGCTGCCGCTTGAATCGTTTCGAGTTCCGACTCCGTCAACAAGTCCATTTTCGTTAAGACAATAATCGGATGGACTTGCTTCGATTCGATTAAGACGAGGAAACGGTCGAGCAGATGGAACGAGAATGCCGGTTCCTTGACCGAGAACAGCAAGAACGCTTGATCGATGTTAGCGATCGGCGGGCGGACGAGATGGTTCGACCGCTCATCGACGGCCAAGATATAGCCTGTGCCGTCCCCTTGGTCTTGAATATCGACATCGTCGCCGACGACCGGCGAGATGTTCCGGTTGCGGAAATTGCCGCGGGCGCGACAACGGATCTCTTGTTTCTCTTCCGTCATGACATCATAAAACCCGCCTTGTAATCGAATAATCGTACCTTTCATCCTATGACCTCCTTAGAAAAAGAGGCGACGCGCGCGCCACCTCTTCATTGTGAATCTTTTGCTTGTGCGTACGTCACCGTATCCGTCCGGACGACTTCCCCGTCGACTTCGATCGTCGCGGTTCCGACTTCGTCCGGTGCAATGACGAGCGTATACGAGTAAGTCGTCGTCTCCGTTATCTTATCACGCAACACTTCGACTTCGCCACGGGCGTCTACCGTCCGAATGACGACCTCGAGTGCCACAGGTTCTTCGCCTTCAGCAGGCGGATCGATTTCGACGTTGACTTCCCGTTCAATCGAGACGTCGGTCGGTTCGACCCCTTGCGACACGATGACGGTCAATTCCGTCCCCGGGTCGACGGCTGTTCCGGCCGTCGGTAACTGACGAATGATTTGGTTGGCGGGCACGCTCGTTGAATACTCGTCTCGTTTGACGATTTTCAAGCTATTCTGTTCGGCGTACGTCGTCGCTTCCTCAAACGTATACCCGGCTAAATTGGCGAGTTCGACTTTATTGCTACCGGTCGAGACGACGAGCGTCACCGTCTCTTCAGACGGGACGACCTCGTTGTCCGGAGCAATCGACTGGGAGATGACATCGCCGCTATCGACCGTCTCCGACGCCTCGGATTGAATTTCGATATCCGCAAAGTCGAGGTCTTTGAGCGTCCGCTCGGCCGCCGACTGAGACAATCCTTCGACGTCCGGCATCGCGACCGTCTCTTTCCCGGCCGACACGACAATCGTCACGGTCGTTCCGCGTTTCGGTTTCCGACCGGCTTGCGGTGTCTGCGAAATGACGTCGCCAGCGGCGATGTTATCGCTCGCCCGCTCTGTCGCTTCGACGACAAAACCGGCTGTTTCGAGTTCGGTCGTCGCTTCGTCGTTCGTCATCCCGACGACGTCTGGCACGACGGCACGGGACATCTCATCGGCGATGACATATGCCCCGATTCCGCCGCCAATCAACAAGAAGAGGAGTAGGAGCCAAAGCCACCACTTCTTCTTCCGTTTCGGCTTCGATTTCACTGTCTCAGGTTCGCTCGGTGCGACCGGTTGTTCCGGTGTCTCTTTGACGTTCGGTTCGTCCGGGACGACCGGTGACATGACGAGCGTCTGATCGAATGCGTCCTGTTCCGTACTGAGGCGTTTCGGTTCGTTCGCACGTTCCGGGTCGAGCGCCGTCATGCAATCCTTCTTAAAGGCGGCGACCGATGTGTGACGGGCGCCCGGTGATTTCGCCAGCGCCTGCATGATGCAGTTCTCAAGCGCTTGCGGGATGTTCGGGTTCAAATCCATCGGTCGAATCGGGTCGTCTTGCAAATGTTGAAGTGCGACGGCGACTGGCGTCTCGCCGATGAACGGAACGCGTCCGGTCACGAGTTCATACAGGACGGCACCGAGTGAATAAATATCTGACTTCTCATCGGCGAACTTTCCGCGCGCCTGTTCTGGAGAAAAGTAATGGACCGAGCCGAGCACTGACATCGTATGGGTCAGCGTCGCGTTCGACATGGCCACCGCAATCCCAAAGTCCGTCACTTTGACGTTGCCGCTCTGATCGATCATCATGTTTTGCGGTTTGATGTCCCGATGAATGATTCGATTCGCATGGGCATGGTCGATGGCATCACAAATCTGTCCCATGATGCGAAGCGCCTCGTCGACAGATATGTACTCTTCTTGCAAATATTGTTTGAGCGTCATCCCATCGACGTGTTCCATGACGATGTAATAGATGTCACGCTCGTCTCCGACGTCGTAGATGGCGACGATATTCGGATGGTTCAGACTAGTCGCCGCGTGGGCTTCCCGTTCGAACCGGCGTATAAATTGTTCGTTATGCGAGAATTCAGATCGCAACACCTTGATGGCGACGGTTCGGTTTAAAATCTCATCGTGAGCCCGGTAGACATTTGCCATGCCGCCGCTGCCGATTTGCTGTTCGATCCGATAACGATCGTTGATTCGTTCTCCACTTCGCATCGGATTCATCCTCTCTTTCTATCTGTGAACTGGACGAGGGCAACGGTGATGTTGTCACTCCCACCCAAACGGTTGGCTTGATCGATCAATTGATCCGCCTTGACGTCCGCCGAGACGGGACGTTTCAAGACTTGCTTGATTTCCTCATCAGTCAAATGAGTCGTCAAGCCGTCCGTACAGATTAAAATCGTGTCAAACTCGGGTTCGGCAAACACTTGCAGATCAGGTTCGACATGCTCATTCGAGCCGATTGAACGGGTGATAATGTTACGTTTCGGATGGACGCGCATCTCTTCCTCGGTCAATTCGCCGAGTTGTTTCAACACGTTCACGTAGGAATGATCTTCCGTCAATTGCTGCAGCTTATCATCTCTCAAGGCATATACACGACTATCCCCGACGTGGACGATGACGATCGTCTCGTCGTGCCAACAGACACCGGCAATCGTCGTCCCCATCATGAGGAGGTTGGCTTGTTTCGAGAAATCGAGCACTTGATCATTGGCCAGTTCCACGTTTTGGCGGAACCAATTCTCCATCTCCATCGGCGAGGCCGGAAGCGTCGAGAAGGCACGGCGAAACTGCTCGATGACGAGCTGACTCGCGACCTCCCCGGCTTCATGTCCCCCCATCCCGTCGGCCACGAGAGCAATTCCGGCATGTTCGTCCCCTAAAATCAAGACGGCATCCTCGTTCTGTGCTCTCACTTGGCCTCGGTCGGTTCGGTATGCTAATTCCATCTTCGTGATTACCTCGTTTCTTGTTCGCGCTCCTTCGCTCGAAGCTGCCCACAAGCCGCATCGATATCCGAACCTTGTTCGCGACGAATCGTCACGTTCACTTTTCGATCTTTGAGCACTTTTTCAAAGGCAAAAATTTGTTTACGTGGTGTGCGGACGTAATCGCGCTCGAGCACGTGGTTGACTGGAATCAAGTTGACGTGGCATTTGACGCCTTTCAACAAGTCAGCGAGTTGATGCGCGTGTTCTTCCGTGTCGTTAACCCCGCCGAATAAACCGTATTCGAACGTGATGCGGCGACCGCTCTTCTCTGTATAGTAGTTGACGGCTTCCATCAACTTGTCCAAGTTGTAAGCACGGTTGATCGGCATAAGGCGTGTCCGAATCTCCGTCGTCGGCGCGTGAAGCGAGATTGCGAAGTTGATGCGCATGCCTTCATCGGCAAACTTGTAAATCTTCGGTACGATCCCACTCGTCGACACGGTGATGTGACGTGAACCGATGTTCAAGCCGTCATCGTGGTTGACCGTGCGCAAGAAGCGCATCAATTCGTCGTAGTTATCGAACGGTTCGCCGATTCCCATGACGACGACCGAGTCGACCCGCTCTTCGCTCGCGTCGAGCGCGCGCTGGACGTCGAGGACTTGGGCCGTGATTTCACCGGCCTCTAAGTTACGTTTCAAACCACCGAGCGTCGAAGCACAGAACGTGCAACCGATGCGGCAGCCGACTTGCGTCGTGACACAGACCGAGTTTCCGTACTCATGGCGCATGAGTACCGTCTCGATGGAATAACCGTCTTGAAGCTCGAACAAGAACTTGATTGTCCCGTCCTTTGATTCTTGACGGACGAGTTCTTTCAATGTCGTCAATTGGAACGCCGCGTCTAATTTCTCGCGGAGCGGTTTCGAGACGTTCGTCATATCGTCGAACGATGTCACACGCTTGACGTACATCCAGTCATATAACTGTTTCGCGCGGAACGATTTTTCTCCTGCCTCAATCAGCCATTGTTCGAGCTCTGAGTACGTGAGGGAATAGAGTGACGGCTTGGCACCGACTAATGGATTTTTTTCAACTGCTTTTGGATTCATGTTTATACCTCTTTCTTGAATGCGGCGATATAGAAACCGTCCGTCCCGAACGACGTCGGGAGTAATTTGAGTTCAGCGCGGTCCGATGACATCATCGGGTGCAATACTTGTGGAAGACGGTCTTGGAGTGTCTCATCCCACGTCAATCCGTTCGACAAAATGTAATCTGCCTGCTGTTCATTCTCAGTAGGGTCGATGGTACATGTCGAGTACACTAGCGTACCACCTCGTTTAAGCAGTGGCAAGACGGCGTCAATGATTTCACGTTGGACTTTCGGCAGTCCGGCGAGGGCGGACTTGTCTTTCGTCCATTTGATATCGGGCTTGCGACGGATGACACCGAGTCCCGAGCATGGGACGTCGAGTAAAATCCGGTCGAAGCTCTCCGGTTCAAATTTATCCCCGGCCTGGCGGGCATCGAGGGCAAGTGCGGTCACTCCATCGATATGCAGACGCTTCGCTTGACGTTCAATCAACTTCGCTTTATGCGGATGCAAGTCGAGGGCGACGAGCGTTCCACCGTCCATGCGTTCTGCCGTATGCATCGCTTTTCCACCTGGTGCGGCACACGCATCGAGGACGCGTTCCATTTTCCCGGCTTGAAGCGCATCGGCGACGATCATCGAGCTCTCATCTTGAATCGACAACAAGCCCATATCGATGAACGCTGTCGAGTGAACGTTTCCGGATTCGATGATGAGTCCGTCCGCTGACAGCTCCGAGCGTGTCGCGACGACATCGACTTCGGCGAGCCGTTCAATCATCTCTTCGACCGTGACGCGCTGGCGGTTGACCCGAACCGTGACCGGAGCCGGCTCATTGTTTAATTTACACATCGCCTCGGTCGCTTCGACACCGTACGTTTCCACCCATTCGGCGACGAGCCAATCGGGATGGCTATGTTCGATGGCAATCCGTTCAGCGTCCGGAAGCGTGCTCAAATCCGGGAACCCGTCCCGAATGACGTTTCGCAACACGCCGTTGACGAACTTACCGGTACCCGAATGGCCCCGTTTTTTCGCAATCTCGACCGCTTCGTGCAAGACGGCCCGATCCGGAATCTTGTCGAGGTAAAACAGTTGATAGACACTCATCCGTAAGAGCGGCAAGACGAAACGGTCCAATTTTTTCGGGTTTTGAACCCGCTTCTCTAAAATATAATCGAGCGTCCGTTTCCGGCCGAGCGTCCCATAGACGAGCTCTGTGTATAGGCCGACATCTTTCGTCGCCAATTTCTTCTGTTTCAATAAATCGTTGACCGCAATCGTCGAATAGGCGCCGCCTTGTTCGATTTTGATTAGCGTATCCAGTGCTGCAACTCGTACGTTCATATTATCCTCCTAGTCGATCGCCGACTTGTAACTTTTGGCCGGCCCCACGCATAAATGTGGCCCCGTCCATTCGTTTTTTACCAGATGGTTGCAAGTCGACCACTTTAATGGCGACCGCGTCGCCTGTCGCGACGACAAATCCATCCTCTTCAAGTCGTACAATCGTTCCCGGTTCACCCGTCCCTGTCGTTTTCGACCCGAAGAACAGTTTGACCCGTTCACCGGCAATCGTCGTATACGCCGTCGGGAACGGATTCATCCCTCTGATGTGGTTATAAATATCTGCACCGGCACGGGTCCAGTCAATCTGTTCCCGCTCTCGGCTAATGTTCGGTGCGAACGTGACGTCACGCTCGTCTTGCGGTACGGCTTCAATCCAACCAGCGAGGAAGGCAGGAAGCGTCTTGAGCAACAAGTCTGATCCTGCGACCGCGAGCTTGTCGAACAACGTACCGACCGTGTCCAATTCTTCAATCGGGACGACCGTGTTGGCAATCATGTCGCCAGCATCGAGCTTATCGACCATATACATGATGGTGACACCCGTCTCTTTGTCCCCATCGAGGATGGCTTGATGAATCGGCGCGCCACCTCGATATTTCGGCAACAGCGAGGCATGGACGTTGATGGCGCCATGTTTCGGTGCTTCTAACAGTTCGGTCGGGACGATTTGTCCGTACGCCGCCGTCACAATCAAGTCCGGTTCGAGTGCCAAGATATCCGCGTAATCGGTCCGCACCTTTTCAGGCTGTAACACCGGGATATTGTGGCGCAGGGCACACTCTTTCACCGGCGTCGGTTTCAGTTCGCGTTTACGGCCGACCGGTTTGTCCGGTTGCGAGACGACACCTACGACATTGTATCCTTCTTCGAGCAAGCGCTCAAGTACGGATACGGCAAACGTCGGCGTCCCCATGAAGACGATACGCTGATCCGTCCCTTTGTCCGGCACGGCGAGCTTGTCCGTGAACAATACTCCGTCCAAATGGTCGATCTCATGTTGAATCGCCCTAGCGAAGAATCCGCTCGCCTTCACTTGTTGGGTGCGGCCTTTCAAATCCTGCGTCTTGACGACGATCGTCTCATGCCGTTCGACGAAACCGAACTCACCCGGGATACTCAAGCAGCCTTCAAGACCGATCTCGGTCCCGGACGTCTCGATGATTTCCGGATTGATCAACACGAGCGGTCCCGTCTCATCATCCGTATGGACGACAGCGAGCCGTTGATTCAAATTGACCTGTGGGGCGGCCACGCCGACCCCATCATATTCATACATCGTGTCGAACAGTCGATCGACCGTCTGACGCAATTTTTTATCAAACTTTGTCACCGGATCACACGTGACCCGTAAAATCTCATTTGGAATCTCTACTACTTTATACATCTGGTTCCACCTCACATGAATACGTATGGGTTTACGTCGATACTCAATTGATATTCTTTTTTGCTAATCGCCTTTGCCCGTGCCTGTTGCAGCGTGGCGAGGACCGGATATAACGCTTCCGGATGTTTCGTCTTGATGAACAACTGATAGCGGAACAAGTTCTTCAGTTTCGACAACGGTGCCGGCATCGGCCCGTTCAGTCGCGACTGGGCCACGTGCGCCTCGACGAAATCGGCGGCGAACAGCTCGGCCTCGGCTTGGGCGACGAGCGGACTTTCCGCCGCGAACGTGACGAGCGTGACGTACCAATATGGGGGATGATTACCGACTTGGCGCAGTTGCATCTCCCGGGCGTAAAACGATTCATAATCATGTTCGCTCGCCGTCTCGATGACATAATGGTCCGGGTTGTACGTCTGAACGTACGCCTCACCCGGCAGACTACCGCGTCCGGCCCGACCGGCGACTTGGGTCACGAGTTGGAACGTACGCTCGGTCGCCCGGAAATCGGGCATGCCGAGCGTCGCATCCGCCGCGAGCACGCCGACGAGCGTGACGTTCGGGAAATCGAGCCCTTTGGCGATCATCTGGGTACCGAGCAAAATGTCGGCCTCCCCATCCTCAAAGCGTTTCAATAGTTGTTCGTGCGACCCTTTGCGTGACGTCGTGTCTTGGTCCATCCGAATGATCCGCGCCTCAGGGATGCGATTCAACAGCTCGGTCTCGATCTTTTGCGTCCCGGTGCCGAACTGTTTGATTTTCTTGCTGTCACACGTCGGGCACTTCGACGGCATACCAATCTCATAGCCGCAGTAGTGGCATTTGAGCCGGTCGCCGTGTTGGTGATACGTCAAGTTGACGGCGCAGTGCGGACAGGTAAGCCCTTCCCCACAGTCGCGACACATGACGAACGTCGTGAAACCTCGACGGTTGAGCAAGATGACGCACTGTTCTTTTTTAGCGATGCGGTCGTTGATGGCGACAAATAAATCTTCTGAAAACATCGTCGTGTTGCCTTTGGCGAGCTCACGCCGCATGTCGATAATATGGACAGGCGGCATCTCGCCACCGTACCGTTCGCTCAGTTGCAAATAGCGATAGACCCCTTTTTGGGCGCGGGCGTAAGACTCGAGTGACGGGGTCGCACTTCCGAGGACGACCGGGCACTCGTGGTACTCGGCCCGCCAAATCGCGACGTCACGCGCGTGATAGCGCGGGTTCTCTTCTTGCTTGTACGTCGTCTCATGCTCTTCGTCCAAGATGATGAGGCCGATGTTTTCGAGCGGTGCGAAAATCGCCGAGCGTGCCCCGACGACGACATCGACTTCACGTCGTTTGATTTTGCGCCACTCGTCATATTTCTCTCCTTGTGACAAGGCGCTATGGAGCACGGCGACCCGGTCTCCGAAGCGACGTTTGAATCGTTTGACCATCATCGGCGTGAGCGAGATTTCCGGGACGAGCAAAATCGCCTGCTTGCCGTCATCGACGACTTGACCGATTGCTTCTAAATAGACCTCGGTCTTCCCACTGCCGGTGACACCGTGCAAGAGTAATGTCTCCCCGGCTTCCGCATCGCGGATGGCATGGACGGCCGCGGCTTGACTTTCATTCAATTCGACCGTCTCGATGACCTGTTCAATCGTGGCGTACGGGTCGCGGTTCAGTTCGACCTCGGTCACTTTGACGGCACGGAGCGACTCCATCTTTTGCAATTGTGCGCGCGACAAGCCGATTTGACGTAACGACGACCAATACATCCGCGGGACGTCCTTTAGCAACTGAATCGCTTCTTGTTGTTTCTTCGCCCGGGCCGGGATGAGCGTCGCATCGATGAGCTCGATGACGAGGTCCGTCTTCACCGTCCGTTTCTCTTTTAACACCGGCGCGAGCAAGATGTCCCCTTTTTTGGCGAGCGCCAAGATGATGGACTGCGTCTCTTTCGGATACTCCGAAAGATGGGTGCCGGCTCGAACGCCGTCCGGGAGCGTCTCGCCTTTAATCTCTTTGTCGTAACTCACTTTCAGCGCTGCCGGCAACATGGCGAGGAGTGCCGACGACCGGAAGCAGAGTGTCGTCTCTTTCACGTGGGTCGATAAATCGAGCAATTCGTCCGTCAGTGATGATTCTTCATCTAATAGGGCTTCGAGCGGTTTCAACCCTTCGCGCGTCCTTTCTGAGACACCGGTGACGATTCCGAGCAGGCGTCGTGAGCCGAACGGGACCGAGACACGCATGCCCGGTTCGATTAACGTCTCGAACTGGGGCGGCACTTCATAATCGAACGGACGGTCGATCGTGATGACGGGCGCATCGACATGGACGTGGGCGATCATCGCAAATCTTCCTTAAAATGTGTGAGCAACTCGACAGCGAGTGCACGTTTGCTCTGTCGCGGTAAGCGGACATGAGCCCCGTCCGCCCGAAACAACGTGACTTCGTTGTCATCGGCGCGGAAGCCGATATCTGGCTGGGACACATCGTTGGCGACGAGATAGTCAACCCGTTTACGGGCGATTTTATCGCGGGCGTGTTGCTCGAGATTCTCCGTCTCGGCCGCAAAACCGACGAGGAGCTGATGCGTCTTCTTCTCCCCGAGCGTCTTCAAGATGTCGGTCGTCTCTTCGAGTTCGATCGTCAACGGGCCGTGCACTTTTTTATGTTTCTCGCTATGGACCGTCTTCGGGCGATAGTCGGCGACGGCGGCCGATTTGATGACGAGGTCTTGGTCATCGAAACGCGCGAGCACCGTCTCGAGCATATCCGTGCCTGATTCGACGGCGATGGCGGTCACGCCGTCCGGTACGGGTACTTGCAGCGGTCCGTGGACGAGCGTGACGTGTGCGCCCATGTCGCGGGCAGCCGCGGCGAGCGCGACGCCCATCTTGCCAGAGGAGTCGTTCGATAAAAAGCGGACCGGGTCGATGCGTTCGACCGTCGGACCGGCCGTGATTAGCACGCGTTTCCCGAGCAGATGTTTCGGGACGAACTGGCTCTCGACGATACGGACGAGGTCTTCCGGTTCCGGAAGGCGTCCGCCACCGATCCACCCGCACGCGAGATTGCCGACGCCCGGTTCGATGATTTGATAGCCGAACGTTTTGAGCATCTCGATATTGCGGCGCGTAGCCGGATGTTCGAGCATATTGACGTTCATCGCCGGTGAGACGATGACGGGACATTTGGCCGCTAAAATCGAGGTCGTGATGAAGTCATCGGCAATACCGGCTGCGAGTTTCGCAATCATGTTCGCCGTGGCGGGTGCAACGACGATCAAGTCACTCGTATCGACGACGTCGATGTGGGCGATTTTGGTCGGATCGTGTTCCTCGAACACGTCGGTGTATACCGGATTTCGGCTGAGCGCCTGAAACGTCGCTTTGCCGACGAATTCTTCGGCTGACGCGGTCATCGCCACTCGAACGTTCGCACCGGCCTGGACGAGTTTCGACGTGAGCGCGCACGCCTTATACGCCGCGATACCGCCGCTCACACAAATCAAGATATTCCGATCGTTCAACATTCACAATTCTCCCCCTTATAGACAATGAGACCCAAGTCGCATCCGACTTGGGTCACACTTCATCCGTTGTTTTTTTCGTTCGTGATGATTGTCGTGTCACCCGAATACAATTCTTCTAGCGCTTGACCGACCGGCTTATACGATTTTGGCGCGGCGATTTTTGTTGCTTTTCCGTCCTGGATTTGGCGGGCCCGCTTCGCGGCCACCGTGACGATTGTGTATTTCGACGGGATGATACGTTGTAAGGCATCAATCGAAGGGTATAACATTAAATGACCTCCATCATGGCTTTTTTATAGAGAGACGCGACACGTTCACGTTTACAATGTTCGGCCGTCACGATCGCTTTGATACGATCGATCGCTTTATCCACTTCATCATTCGTAACGACGTAATCGTATGCATCCATCAATTCAATTTCTTCCCGGGCGACGAGCAAGCGTTGCTTGATCACGTCTTCCGATTCCGTGCCTCGACCGACTAAGCGGTTACGTAGTTCTTGCAGGCTTGGCGGAGCCAAGAATAAAAAGACCGCTTCCGGGAAACGCTCTTTCACTTGGAAAGCGCCCTGGACTTCAATCTCGAGGATGACGTCCTTCCCGCTTTCGAGTGTCTCACGAACCCATTCAACCGGTGTCCCATAATAGTTGCCGACAAATTCAGCGTGCTCGAGCAATTGTTTATGCTCGATCATGTGTTCAAATTGTTCTCTCGTCTTAAAGAAGTAGTGTACGCCTTCCACTTCTCCTTCGCGCGGTTTGCGGGTCGTCGCCGAGACCGAATATTGAAGGTTGTTGTCCTTCTCTTCACGGAGTACTCGACAAACGGTACCTTTCCCGACGCCGCTCGGGCCAGACAAGACGATTAATAATCCTCGTTCTTTAAAATTCACTGCAAGACCTCCATCTTCTAACATCACATTTAATTATAATAGCAGTCAATCAATTGTTCCGGCAAGAAGAAGTTCGGATTTCCTACTTCATCGTACCATATTTTCCGTGAATCTGATAACGTAGAGACAGAAAAAGAACAAAGGTGATGAGACTAGTGGCATATGATGGATTAATGACATATCGTGTTGTAACAGAATTACAAGCGCTCGTCGGGGGGCGCATCAATCGCGTGCACCAACCGTATTCGCTCGATTTGATGATTCAAGTCCGCTCGAACCGCCAAAGCGTCCAATTGCTCGTTTCGGCGAATGCGATGTACGCACGGCTCCAACTGACCGACAACCCGACCAAGAACCCGCAAGAACCGCCGATGTTTTGTATGATGCTCCGAAAACACATCGAAGGCGGCTTCATCACGGCAATCGAACAAGTCGGACGTGACCGTGTCATCGTCCTGTCGATCCGTTCACGAAACGAGCTCGGCGACGAAGAGAATAAGAAAGTGTATATCGAACTGATGGGGCGTCACTCGAACGTCGTCTTGACGAACGAGGACGGCAAGATTTTAGACGCCATCAAACATCTTCCGCCGTCACAAAACACATACCGGACAATCATGCCGGGCAGCGAGTACTTACTGCCACCGGCCCAAGACAAGTGTGATCCGTTGACGGAGCGTGAAGCCGGTTTGAAACGTATCGACTGGAACGCCGGCTCGCTCGACAAGCAGCTCGTGGCCAGTTTCGCCGGGCTCAGCCCGCAAATCGCCCAAGAGATCGTCCACCGGGCCAAACTCCCGAACCGGGCCAGCATCGAGGAGTCGTTCGTCAGCGTGATGAGCGACCTCGAAGGCCCTTACGTCTTCCAACAGCTCGCGTCGGGCAAAGAACGCTTCAGTCCAATCGTGCTCACGTCCGGTGAGATCACCTCTGAAGAGAGCTATGAGACGAGCAAAGACGTGCTCGACCGTTTCTTCTATGAGAAAGCGAACCGCGACCGTGTCAAACAACAAGCTCACGATGTCGAGCGTCTGCTCAAGTCCGAGCTTGAGAAAAACCTGTTGAAGCGTAAGCGACTGCTTGACGATTTGAAGGCGACGGAACGGTCCGACGAACTTCAGAAATACGGGGAGCTGTTGACAACATACTTGTTCCAGCTCGAGAAAGGCATGACCGTCGCCCACGTCGTCGATTATTACGACGAGGAAGGCGGCATGATCGACATCCCGCTCAACAAGCTCAAGACACCGAACGAGAACGCACAAGCGTACTACAAGAAATACAACAAGTTGAAAGTCGCCAAAGTCGAAGTGCAGAAACAAATCGAATTGAACGACGCCGAAATTGAGTATTTAGAGACGCTCGTCGCCCAGCTCGACGTCGCCTCACCGGCCGATATCGTCGAGATTCGAGAAGAGTTGGCCGAAGGCGGCTACATGAAGCAACGGAATCAAAAGAAGAAACAGACGAAGAAAATTTCGCTCGAGGCGTATACGTCGTCGACGGGGACAGAGTTCTTCGTCGGGAAGAACAATACGCAAAACGATCATTTGACGTTCAAGTTCGCCCGTCGCGACGAGATTTGGCTTCATGTGAAAGATATTCCCGGATCCCACGTCATCATCCGTTCGGGCGAACCTGACGAGACGACGTTGCTCGAGGCGGCAACCGTCGCCGCCTATTTCTCGAAGGCCCGTGCCTCGAGCGGTGTGCCGGTCGATTACACGAAAGCACGTTACGTGAAAAAGCCGAGCGGTGCCAAGCCTGGATTCGTCATCTATACGGACCAGCAGACAGTGTACGTCACGCCGGATGAGCGGCTCGTCAAATCACTCCAGCAGTAAGTACAGGCCACGTCACATGACGTGGTCTTTTCTTGTTAGTCCATGGTCACTCGTCCTCTCGGCGCCCACGCTTTCCGCAGGCAACCCCGGAGCTGCATCGCCCCAGGAACGGAGGGTGTCGCCAAAGGCATGTGTAAATATGACATGTCCACTTACATTGACAACAAGTAAAGGCCCCGTCGCTAAAACGGGGCCTTCGTTTATTTCGGGTTATGTTTGAACGCTTCGAGCTGTTCATGATAGTCGAGCAAGTGCCCGTGTAAGATTTCAGAAACGGATAAATCCTCATGCGGCAACGTGAACAGCGCATGCGGCTTGTCACACGTATAAAGGATATCGTGGTGATGCGCGAGGAGGTATAAAAACTCGGACTCGAACACCCGGCGTTCTTCCTCGTCCATGACCAATAGCGCCTCCCGATGTTCAGCGAGACTCTCGAGCAATAAGACGAGCTTATCCTCAAGGTGAATCAATAACCGGTATTGCTTCATCGTCAAATGCTTCAATTTCACGTTCGTCACTTTCATATCCTCTTGGAGCATCATGTGCAGCTCCTGATGGCCGAGGATACGGGCCCGCGTCTCGAGCAACTCGGACGGGGACCCGACGAGCTCGCGCCAGTGCTGGAACATATACGCCGACGTCTTCCGAATCTCACTGAGCAACCGCTCCTCGTAACGAGGCGGCATGAACGCATAGTTGACACCGAGCGAGACGAAGACACCGACGGCCGTCAACAATGAACGGGTCCACGCATAGTGGAAGAAGTCGGTCGTCGGGTTCTCGAGCATGAGCACGATCGCGAACGCCGCATACGTCGACATGTGCGTCTTATCGAACGTCGTATTGAGCGTGAGCGCGACGATGACGGCGAGCCCGATTGAAATCGGGTTGACCCCGAACGCATAGACGATCAGGAGACCGCACATGAGCCCGACCATCGTTCCGAAGATGCGGCTGAAGACGATTTTCGATGACCGCTTCACGGTCGGTTGCATCGCGACGACGGCCGCGATGGCCCCCATGCCTGAATAGATGCCGAACACGTACCAGGACAAAGCGATGGTGATGGCGACGGCGATGCCGGTTTTCAAAGTTCGAAGTCCGACTTTTGGGATGTAACGTTTGTTCATCATTTAAGCTCGACCTTTCCTGTCTCGGAAATGAGTTCGATGTTTGGTCGGTTCGAGTTCGACAGATGGTACACGCCGCCCCCGATTTCGTTGAACCGTTCCGACGCCGTCACGTTGCCTGTGGTCGTGACGTTCACTTGTCCGGTCGCATTACGCGGCGCGTACGCGAGCGTCCCCGCCTCCGTCTGAATCGTCATGCTTTGATTGACGACGATGTCGCTCACGGTCGCGTTCCGATATGAACGGATATCTCCCGTGACGACACGGACGGTTTCGAGTGTCGTATCACTCCGTGTTTCGACGCGAAGCCGATCACTTTCGAGTTTTTTTACATTAACGGCGTTCGCCTCCAAGACGATCGTCTTGGCAATCAATCCTTGGCCGGTCACTTGCTCGGCCTCGACTTCAATCGATGTCATCGAGCTCGGCAAGGCGACTCGGATTTTATAACGGGATGGTTCATCACTCGCCCGACTACCGAATTGACTGAATTGGCCGTAGCGCTCGACGACCGAAATCGTATCGCCGACCGATTTGACTTTGATGCGACGCTCTTTCGAGTTCGTCTGTAACACATCAATATGGACTTTCTCATTCGTGCTACGAACGAATTCGACATTGCCGTGCGCCGTCTCGAGCCGAAGTTTCTTCATTTGATAGCGGTCCTCGTACGTGTCCCCAAGTGCCAACACGTGACTGAATATGAATAAATTCAAGAAGAAAATGAGGGGCAAGACGGTGAGGACGAGTCCGAACGCAAGTTTACGATGTTTCGGGATCGCTTGAAAACGGACTTTCAAGGATTTTCCCTTCATTCTAGAATACGCCATACACATCTCCTTTATTGACTGCTTTCCCTATTCTAACATGTTCAGTATGCCATGTACCGAATAGAAAAAGAATCCGCCCGGAGGTGGATTCTCGTTACAGATTATGAAGATAAGACACGTTCGCTCCAACCTGTCGGATCGTTTCGCCAGTCCCGTAAGGAAGCATATTCTTCTTTACTGATGATTCGCTTCTTAACGGCAACGTCGAGCAAATCCGAAAGTGTAATCAGTGCATGCGCAGTGAAGCCCGAGTCTAACAGATTGATGGCGAGGCGGCTCAGACTATAGGAGAAAATCGCTTGAATCTTGACGACTTCCCCGCCGGCTTCCTCAATCGCTTTGGCGGCCTCGATGCTCGACGAGCCGGTCGACAACAAGTCTTCAATCACGACGACACGAGCCCCCGGTTCAAACCGGCCCTCGATTTGATTCCCTTTCCCATGTCCTTTCGCACTCGAACGGACATAGACGAGCGGCAACCCGAGCCGGTCGGCGACAAGCGTCGCATGGGGAATTCCCGCTGTCGCTGTCCCGGCGATGACGTCGACATCGAGCGGACGGATCACCTCAACGAGCGCGTCGATGATGAGGTTGCGGACGTCAGGATAGCTGAGCGTCAAGCGATTGTCACAATAAATCGGACTCTTCATCCCGCTCGACCACGTATACGGGTTTTCCGGTGACAGGGTCACGGCCTCGATTTGTAATAAAGCTTCAGCGATTTGTCTCATAAGTTCGACTCCATTCTTGTAAGTAGTATGCATAGGCAGCGTTCGGGTCTTCGGCCCGGGTGATGGGTCGGCCGACGACGATGGCCGACACGCCTGCGTCACGAGCCGCTTTCGGCGTGGCGATCCGGACTTGGTCGTCCGCTGTCTCGTTCATGCGGATACCGGGCGTCACGGTCAAAAATGACGAGCCGAGCGCTTGGCGAATCGAGTGGGCCTCATGCACGGACGCGACGACTCCGTCGAGCCCGGCCCGGTCGGCCATGGCAGCCTGGCGAAGGACGGCCTGTTCCAATCCACCTTCGATGTGTAGCTCTTCGGCGAGCATTCGTTCATCGGTCGACGTCAACTGGGTGACCCCAATCAATTTCGTCGTATCGGTCACCTCGCGTAAACCGTCCAAGGCGTAACGCATCATCGTCTCGCCGCCGAGCGTATGGACGTTCGTCAACTCGACGCCGAGGCGGCCGATTTGACGGAGCGTCCGCCGTGCCGTCTCCGGGATGTCATGAACTTTGACGTCTAAAAAGACCGGGTACCCGCTGTCGACGAGTTGCTCGACAAAGCGGCCCCCTTCCCGATAGAACAGTTCCATCCCGACTTTGACGGCCGGTTTTTGTTCGATTCGTTCCAATAAACGAAACGCGTCGGCGCCCGTTTCGACATCAAGCGCGAGATACAGTCTGTTCATAAGCTTTCCCCCTGATGTCTAAAATGTGATCAATCCCAAGTTCGTCGAGCCGCCCTGGCAACGCTTCGATGATTTCCTGACAGACGTAAGGATTTTCAAAATTGGCCGTTCCGACCGCGACTGCCGAAGCACCCGCATAAATGAACTCCAAGACGTCGTCGACCGTCCGCACGCCGCCCATCCCGATAATGGGGATCTCGACGGCCTGGGCGACCTCATAGACCATCCGAATGGCGACCGGTTTGACGGCCGGTCCAGACAAACCACCGATGCGGTTGGCGAGAATCGGCTGCCCAGTTGTGACGTCGATGCGCATCCCGACGAGCGTGTTAATCATCGTAATGCCATCGGCCCCGGCCGCTTCGACCGCTTTCGCCATCGCTGTGATTGACGTGACGTTCGGTGACAGTTTGACGTATACCGGTTTTGTTGACGCCGCTTTGACGAGTCGGGTCAATTCCGCCGCCATGTCGGGATCGGTCCCGAACTGCATCCCGCCGCACTTCACGTTCGGGCACGAGACGTTCAGTTCGAGCGCCTTGATGGTCGGGTCGGCACTGAGCTCTCGCGCGACATGAATGTACTCTTCGGGCGTCGAGCCGGCCACATTGGCGATAATCTCGGTATCGAACGCGGACAAGAACGGTAATTTGTGTTCGATGATGGCGTCGACACCCGGGTTTTGGAGGCCGATGGCGTTCAACATGCCTTGTGCCGTCTCGGCGACCCGCGGCGTCCCGTTGCCGAACCGTGACTCGCCTGTCGCCGCTTTAATCATGATACCGCCTAACATCGATAAGTCATAGAGTTTGGCGAACTCTTCCCCGAATCCGAAACAGCCTGATGCCGGCATAATCGGATTCTTTAACTGTAAGCCTGGCAAATCGACGTGTAGTCTCATAGCGTCACCTCTTCTGCCCGAAATACCGGTCCGTCACTGCACACTTTGACGTAACCGCCTGGCGCTTCGCACACGCAAGCGAAACAAGCGCCGATGCCACACCCCATCCGATTCTCAATCGAGATATATCGCTCTTCGATATGTGACGCGGCGACCGCTTTCAGCATCGGTTCCGGCCCGCAGCTGAATAAGACATCGGCGTCGACCCGCGCGAGCGGACCTGTCACAAATCCCATTTCTCCATACGTTCCATCGACCGTCGTGATGATCGTCTCCCCCAGTTCACGGAACGCGTCTTCATAAAAAATGCTCGTTTTCGTATCAAACCCGAGAATCGCTACCGTCTCGATGCCACGAGCGGCGAGCAGGCGCCGCGTGTAGTAGAGCGGCGGCACCCCGATGCCCCCACCAACGAGCACGACCCGTTTACCCGTCTGTTCGAGCGGGAAACCGTTGCCGAGCGGTCCGAGGACGTCTAAGACGTCTCCCGTCCGACGCGCGGCCAAATCTGCCGTCCCGCTGCCGATCACTTTATACAGGAATGTGACGACGTTGTCTTCGACGTTCGCGACCGAGAGCGGCCGGCGCAACAGCTCTGACGTCTTCACATGGAAGAACGTGCCCGGCGCAACGGCCTGCGGTGCGATCTCGATTTTCATCTCCATCGTCGCCGTCGCAATCAATCGGTTCGATAAAATGGTCGCGAGTTGTCTCATACGGTCACCCCGAATGTCGTGAAGGCCGGTAAACTCGTCGTTTGGAACGACAGGCTCTCGATGACTTGGAGCAGCGCCTCGACCGTGTCGAGCGACGTCAGGCAGAGCACCCCTTGCTCGGCCGCGGCCCGACGGATGATGAACCCGTCTTTCGTCGCAAGGGCGTCACGCGTCGTCGTGTTCAAGACGATATCGACTTCCCCTCGTTCGATGACGCTCAGCATCGTCTCTCCGGCCTCATTGATTTTCCCGACCGGGTGGACCGGCAAGCCATCTGTCGAAAGCGCATGCGCCGTGCCAGACGTGGCCATCAGGCGGAATCCGAGTCGGTTGAAACGGCGGGCGATGTCGAGCGCCTCTTCCTTGTCTTGGTCGGCGACCGTCAACAGGACGTTCCCTTTCAAGGCGATCGTCATGCCGGCGGCGACGAGTCCTTTATATAACGCCTTTTCGAGCGTGCGGTCTGTCGCCATGACTTCACCGGTCGATTTCATCTCCGGCCCAAGTGATGGGTCGACTTCTTTCAGTTTCGCGAAACTGAATACAGGGACTTTGACCGAAATCGCGTCCGCTTCCGGATGCAAGCTGGTCCCTAACCCGAGGTCTTTCAAACTCGTTCCGAGAATCGTCTGCGTGGCAATGCGTGCAACCGGAAGGCCCGTCACTTTCGAGATGAACGGGACGGTCCGGCTCGCCCTCGGGTTGACCTCGATGACGTATAAGTCGTCCGCGTAGACGAACTGGATATTGAGCAACCCTTTGATCCGGAACGCTTTGGCGAGTTTAATCGTGTAATCGACGACTTTCTGTTTTAACGCTTCGCTCAACCGCTGCGGCGGGTACACGGCAATCGAGTCGCCCGAGTGGACCCCGGCCCGTTCGATATGTTCCATGATGCCCGGGATGTAGACGTCCGTCCCGTCACAAATGGCGTCGACTTCAATCTCGATGCCCGTCAAGTAGCGGTCGATCAGGACGGGACGGTCTTTCGAGGCGACGACGGCGTGGCGCATATACCGCTCGAGCTCCGAGCGCTCATAAACGATTTCCATCGCCCGGCCGCCGAGGACGTATGATGGGCGGACGAGTACCGGATAGCCAAGCATGTCGGCACACGCGACGGCCTCTTCTACCGTGACCGCCGTCTTGCCTGGAGGCTGGGCGAGCTGTTCGGCCGAGAGCGTCGCTTCGAACGCTTTCCGGTCTTCGGCGCGGTCGATGTCTTCAAGCGATGTCCCTAAAATCTGGACCCCTTCTGCTTCGAGCGAGGCTGCCAAGTTGATGGCCGTCTGGCCCCCGAACTGGACGATGACGCCGAGTGGCTGTTCGTTGCGGATGACCTCGAGTACGTCCTCGGTCGTAAGCGGTTCGAAGTAGAGTCGGTCCGAGATTGAGAAGTCGGTCGACACCGTCTCCGGGTTGTTGTTAATGATGATCGCTTCATAACCTGCGTCACGAATCGTCTGAATCGAGTGGACGGTCGCGTAGTCGAACTCGACACCTTGACCGATGCGGATCGGGCCCGAACCGAGGACGAGAATCGACGGCTTGTCCGTCTTCACGGCCTCGTTCTCAACTTCGTACGTCCCGTAAAAGTATGGTGTCTCCGAGGCGAACTCAGCCGCACACGTGTCGACCATCTTGTACACCGGACGGATGCCCCAGTCGTTCCGAAGCGTCGTCACCGTCTCCACGTTCTCGTTTACGATGCGGGCGATCATCTTATCGCTGAACCCGAGACGCTTCGTTTCGACGAGTCGTTCTTTCGTGAGCGGCTCAAGCCGGAGCGTCTCTTCATGTTGCCAAATCCGTGCGAGTTTCGATAAGAAGAAACGGTCGATTTTGGTCAGCTCATGCAACTGTTCCGTCGAATAACCGCGACGGAGTGCCTCATAAAGCATCCAGAGTCGCTCATCCGTCGGCGTCGTCAACTCGCGATCGAGCTCATCCGTCGTCAATTGTGCGAGCCGTGGTACGGCCAAGTCTTCTGTCCCGAGTTCAAGCGAACGGACAGCCTTAAGGAGCGCTTCCTCCAAGTTGCGGCCGATCGCCATCACTTCCCCGGTCGCTTTCATCTGAGTGCCGAGCCGGCGGTCAGCCGTCTCGAACTTATCGAAGGCGAAGCGCGGAATCTTAGCGACGACATAGTCGAGCGCCGGTTCGAACGAGGCGTAACTCGTCTCCGTCACCGGGTTCTTCAATTCTGACAACTTGTATCCGACCGCTACTTTCGCAGCCAACTTGGCGATCGGATATCCCGTCGCTTTCGAGGCGAGCGCCGAACTGCGGGAGACACGTGGGTTGACCTCGATGACGTAGTACGTGAAACTGTCCGGGTCAAGGGCGAACTGGATGTTGCATCCCCCTTCGATGCCGAGAGCGCGGATGATGTCGAGTGAGACGCTGCGGAGCATCTGATAGTCGCGGTCCGACAGTGTCTGCGTCGGAGCGAAGACGATCGAGTCGCCCGTATGGACCCCGACCGGATCAAAGTTTTCCATCGCACAGACGATGATGGCCTGGTCGCTCGAATCGCGCATCACTTCATACTCGACTTCTTTCATGCCGGCAATCGATTTCTCGAGCAACACTTGTGTCACTGGACTCGCTTTCAGTCCTGATTCGACGAACTGTTCGAATTCATTCCGGTCATGGGCAATCCCGCCACCGGTTCCTCCGAGCGTGTACGCCGGACGGATGATAATCGGATAGCCGATCCGGTCGGCAAAGCCCCAAGCCGACTCGAGCGACTGCACGATCTCACTTTCCGGGACCCCGTGGCCGAGCTTATACATGAGGTCGCGGAACTGTTCCCGGTCCTCAGCTTGTTCGATGGCCGATAATTTTGTCCCGAGCAATTCGACGCCGCAATCTTCAAGCACGCCGCGACGATCGAGTTCCATCGCCAAGTTGAGACCGGTCTGGCCGCCGAGTGTGGCCAGGAGCGCGTCCGGTCGCTCTTGACGGATAATCCGTTCGACGAACTCCGGTTCGAGCGGTTCGATATAGACACGGTCCGCCGTCGTCGGGTCGGTCATGATTGTCGCCGGGTTCGAGTTGACGAGGATGACTTCATATCCTTCTTCTTTCAAGGCAAGACACGCCTGGGTACCAGCATAGTCAAATTCTGCCGCCTGTCCGATGACGATTGGGCCGGATCCGATTACAAGGATTTTCTGAATATCTGGTCGTTTTGGCATGTCACATTCCTACTTTCTGTTTGTTTTCTTGAACGAGTTGCATGAAACGGTCAAATAAATCGTTGGCGTCGTATGGACCCGGTGCCGCCTCGGGATGGTATTGGACCGAGAACGTCGGATGATGCAGATGCTTCACACCTTCGACCGTACCATCGTTGACGGCGCGATGCGTGACGACGAGCCCTGTCGTCGCGAGTGATGCTTCATCGACTGCGTAGCCGTGGTTTTGGGACGTGATTGTCACCGCTCCGGTCTCAAGTTCGACCACGGGATGGTTGGCACCGCGATGACCGAACGGGAGTTTGAACGTGTTGGCACCGCTCGCGAGTGCGATCAACTGATGACCGAGACAGATCCCAAAAATCGGGAGTGTCGGCATGAGGCGCTCGATGAGCGGTAACGCCGTCGGGACGTCTTTCGGGTCCCCAGGTCCGTTCGACAGCATGACGCCGTCCGGCTCATAGCGCATCACTTCTTCGGCCGTCACGTCGTGCGGCAAGACGACGACTTCACAGTCGCGCTTCACGAGTTCACGCATGATGCCGAGCTTCGCGCCGAAATCGATGAGGGCAATCCGTGGGCCGCTGCCGGTGCTGACATACGCCCGCTTCGTCGAGACACGCTCGACTTGATTGGTCGGCAGGAGAACATCGAAGCGGTGTTGGACCGTCTCCCACGTCGAGTCGCCGTCGACCATGACACCGCGCATGACGCCGAGTGAGCGCAAGTGACGCGTCAACATGCGTGTGTCGACTCCTGCTAGACCCGGGATGTTGAAGCGTTTGAGCGTATCATGAAGCGTCGCGGTCGAGCGGAAGTTCGACGGTGTGTCGCACACTTCTTTGACGATGAGCCCTTTCGCCATCGGAACGGTCGTCTCGAAATCTTCGCGGTTGACGCCATAGTTCCCGATCAACGGATTCGTCAACACGATGAGTTGGTCGCAGTAAGACGGGTCAGACAACATCTCTTGATATCCGGTCATCCCGGTCTGGAAGACGACTTCCCCGATCGTCTCCACACTTGCACCAAACGCTGTTCCTACAAATGAAGTACCGTCCTCAAGCCATAATGTTCGTTTCATCGAATCTCCCCTTATATACGATTTTCCCAGCCACGATGGTCATCACCGGCCAGCCAACTAGTTTCTTCCCAGCGAACGGTGTGTTCTTCCCTTTCGAGCGGAACGTCGTCGGATCGACGACCCGCTCCGTCTCCGGGTCGATGAGGGCGAGGTCCGCCGCCCGGCCGACTTCAATCACACCGTACGGCAACCCGAACACGTCGCTCGGTCGTTTCGTCATCCACTCGATGAGCGCCGCCTCTTCCATCTGTCCCGTTTTGACGAACGTCGTGTACAAGAGCGGGAACGCCGTCTCGAAACCGGTGATCCCGAACGGGGCCCGTTCCATGCCGGCCGCTTTCTCCTCGGCCGTGTGCGGGGCGTGGTCGGTCGCGATCATATCGATCGTGCCATCGAACAAGCCCTCGAGTAACGCCTCCCGGTCGTCCGCGCTCCGGAGCGGTGGATTCATTTTAAAGTTCGGGTCGAGGCCCGGGATATCGTCTTCACAGAGGACGAGGTGATGCGGTGTCACTTCGGCCGTGACCCGGATGCCGGCTCGTTTGGCGTCGCGGATGACGCGCACTGACTGTCGTGAAGAGACGTGGCAGACGTGATAGTGACAGCCTGTCTCTTCGGCGATCAAAACGTCCCGGGCGATATGGATGCTCTCGGCGAGGCTCGGGATGCCTTGGATGCCATGTTCTTCACTGAATCGGCCTTCGTGGACTGAACCGGCCTTGAGCGTATTGTCCTCGCAATGGGCGACAATCGCCTTGTCGAGTCGTTTCGCTTCCCGCATCGCCGCGCGCATCATCGCTGCCGATTGGACGCCAACTCCGTCGTCGGTGAAGGCGAACGAATCTGCGAGCGAGGCCATGTCGACTTGCTCGGTACCGAGCTGTCGTTTCGTGATGGCGGCGTATGGCAGGACACGCACGATGGCGTCTTGCTCAATTTTAGCCAACAGCTGGTCCATCGTTGCGCGGTCGTCTGGGACCGGACGCGTGTTCGGCATCGCACAGATTGTGGTGAATCCGCCGGCTGCAGCCGCCTCTGTCCCGGTCTTGATTGTCTCTTTCTTCTCCCCACCCGGTTCGCGCAAGTGGACGTGGACATCGACGAGTCCTGGGATGAGTAGCATCCCTGTCGCATCAATCACTTCGTGTCCTTCAGTCGTGCCGTTATAGTCTACCGAGCGGATCTCGCCGTCTTCAATCAATAGTGTCGTCGTCCGTTTCGTGTTCCCGTCATACCAAGTTGCGTGTTGAAGTATCATAATTGTCCCCCTAATGCTCGATTTAAGATGGCCATCCGGGCGTAAACACCGTTCGTCATCTGTGGAAAGATACGCGACTGTGGATGTTCGATTAAACTGCCGGCAATCTCGACGTCCCGATTGACCGGGGCCGGATGCATGATGATGGCTTGCGGTTTCATCCGCTCGACGCGTTCCGGCGTCAAGCCATAGCGTACATGGTAATCTTCTTTCGAGAAGATATCGCCCATGATGTGGCGTTCGTGCTGGACGCGCAGCAACATGATGACGTCACAGTCGGCCAACACGTCGTCGAGGTCACGATGCTCGAGCCCCATCGACTCGTCCCACCAGGAGGCGGGACTGCAGCCGACGACGTTCGCGCCGAGCCGCTTGAGCACCGAGGCGTTCGAGCGGGCGACACGGCTATGGACGAGGTCACCGCAGATGGCGATATTCAATCCTTCGAACGTCTTGAACTCTTCAAAGATCGTGACGAGGTCGAGGAGTGACTGAGACGGATGTTCCCCGCTCCCGTCACCGCCGTTCAACACCGGGATATTCAATGTTTCGACGAGTTCATGGTAGTAGCCCGACTCCGGATGGCGGATGACGAGGGCATCGACCCCGATCGCCTCGAGCGTCTTGCACGTGTCGTAGAGCGTCTCACCTTTCGTCACCGATGACGTCGCCACGTCGAACGGGATCTCCTGGACCTTCAAGTGCCGTTCGGCCATTTGAAACGAATTTTTCGTTCGCGTCGAGTTTTCAAAGAATAAATTCGCGACCGTCTTCCCATCGAACAATGGGGGCATGTTCCCTTGTTTATAGCGGAGTGACTCCTCGATCAAACCCATAATCTCGTCGAGGGATAGCGTGTCCAGGCTGACAAAATGCTTCGGTTGTTGTTTGATGATGTTCATGTTCGTCTCCTCCTTTTATGTGAAGGCAAAGAGAAAAGGCGTCTCTTCACCTACGTGAAGGGACGCCTTTATCTGGGCAGAACACACCCAAATAAACGAGCCTTCACTTTGCCGACCTCACGGGATCGAATTAAAAGTTACTTGCTTGTCGTGTGTCTTCAGTTGTTTCGGCAGCAGGTTCTTCCACGCTTTCCGCTTTTGGCAAGAAGGCGTTCAAGAGAATCCCGACGACCGTTGCGAGCGCCATCCCTTGGACCGGGAAGCTACCGAGTTGGACCATCGCCCCACCGAGTCCGATGACGAGGATGACCGAGGCGATGATGAGGTTGCGTTTCTCGGCGAGATCGACGTTGCTCTCGACCATCGTCCGGAGACCGTTCGAGGCGATGACCCCGAACAAGAGGATCGAGATGCCGCCTTTGACCGGGTTCGGAATCGTCGAGATGAACGCTTCGACGTGTCCGAGGAATCCGAAACTGATGGCCATGAGCGCCGCTCCGGCGATGACGTAGACGCTATACACTTTCGTGATAGCCATGACCCCGTTGTTCTCACCGTAAGTCGTACACGGTGGACCACCGAGTGCCGAGGCGACCGCTTTCCCGACCCCGTCGCCGAGGAGGGTCCGATGGAGACCTGGGTCTTTCATCGTCTCGCGGCCGATGATTTTCGACGTGACCATCTGGTCGCCGATATGTTCCGTCATCGTGACGAGTGCGACTGGGACGATGGCGAGGAGTGCCCCGACTTGCCACATCGGCATGTAGTCGACGAACACCATCGTGAAGTCAGGCAGTTGGAACAAGCTCGCTTGTCCGAGCGCCGAGTAGTCGATGATTCCGAACAGTGCGGCGATGAGGTAACCGCCGATGATGCCGAACAAGATCGGGACAGCGCCCCATACTCCTTTGAGCGTCGTCATGGCGAGAATCGTAATACCGAGCGTGAGCAATGCGACGGTGATGAACGTTCCGTTGTATGCCCCGTCCTTATTCATCGACATGTCGATGGCGACCGGTGCGAGCGATAAGCCGATGACCATGATGACCGGACCGACGACGACCGGCGGCAGCAAGCGTAGCAACCAGTTCACGCCGGTCTTATAGATGACGAGCGAGACGACGCCGTAGACGGAACCGGCGATGATGCCTCCGAACAAGGCGGCTTCGACACCCCATTGTTGGCTGACGGCGATAATCGGCGCGATGTACGCGAAGCTCGATCCGAGATAAGTTGGGACTTTGAAGCGTGTGATTGCTAGGAATGAGAGCGTGGCCACACCGGAAGCGACGAGGGCGACGGACGTGCTTAGGCCCGTCAAAATCGGGACTAAAATCGTCGCTCCGAACATGGCGAAGACGTGTTGCAGGCTGAAGAGCAGCCATTGCGGTAAGTGAGCGGGACGCTCGTGGATGTTGAGGATGGGTTTCATATGTGGTTCTCCTTCCTGGCCTCTCTGGACCACCTTAAAGGTTTTTTGATTATTGCTGTTTGATGAATACTTCGTCTGTCGCATCGACTTCACTGAGTCTGACGACGACTTGTTCCGACTTCGACGTCGGGACGTTCTTGCCGACAAAGTCGGGGCGAATCGGTAACTCGCGGTGTCCGCGGTCAATCAAGACGGCGAGCTGGATATAATCCGGCCGACCGTGGTCGACGAGCGCGTCCATGGCAGCCCGCACTGTCCGGCCTGTATAAAGGACGTCGTCTATCAAGACGACCGTCTTGCCGTTGATATCATGCGGTAACTCGGTCGCTTTCACTTCCGGGTCGAGTGATTTCTTTGATAAGTCATCCCGGTAGAGCGTGATGTCTAAGTTGCCGAGGGCAATCGGTTTGCCTTCGATTTCTTCGATTCGGCGGGCGAGCCGGTCGGCGAGCGTCTCGCCTCTGGTTTTAATCCCGACGAGTACGACGTTGTCCGTCCCTTTGTTTCGCTCGATAATCTCATGGGCGATTCGGGTAAGTGCGCGGCGGATGGCCGCTTCGTCTAAAATGGTGGAACGTTTCAACTAGTTCCCCCCTCTCAAAAATTATATAAAAAAAGAAGACTTCCTCATCCGGCTGGAAAAGGAAGTCTTCATATGTGAGGGCAGACCTCTGCCTCAAATAATCGACGTGTCGTGGCCGCGGCCACAATCCTTTCACAGCCTCTCTGGACTGGGTTTAAAGGTGTTATGCTTCCTAGACTATAAATCGGAATCGGTTGAAAGTCAACGCGTTTTCTCGATTTTGTCTAATTTGGCAAGCTCCGCCTCGAAGTCGGCTGGGAGTTTCGCCTCGAATTCAAGCCATTCGTTCGTGCGCGGATGGAAGAAACCGAGCGTCGCCGCGTGGAGCGCTTGACCGTTCAATTGAATCGTACGGCGTGGACCGTATTTCGGGTCACCAGCAAGCGGATGGCCGATATAACGCATGTGAACGCGGATTTGGTGCGTCCGTCCCGTCTCCAATTTACACTCGACGAGCGTGAAATCTTTGTATCGCTCGAGCAGACGGAAGTGCGTGATCGCTTCTTTCGCGTTCTTGTCGGTCACCGTCATCCGTTGACGGTCGTTCGTGTCACGCCCGATTGGCGCTTCGATTGTCCCAAGTTCATGGGCGACTTCGCCGTGGACGAGGGCGATATATTCACGCTTGATTTTACGATCCTTCAACTGGCTCGCGAGCGATTCGTGGGCCACATCGTTTTTCGCGACCATGAGAAGACCGGTCGTGTCTTTGTCGATGCGGTGGACGATGCCTGGACGTTTGACGCCATTGATGCCTGACAAATCGTCACAGTGGTAAAGGAGCGCGTTGACGAGCGTCCCTGACGTATGGCCGGCCGCCGGATGGACGACCATGCCGCGTGCCTTATTGACGACGATGACATCCTCGTCCTCATAGACGACGTCGAGCGGGATATTCTCAGGTAATACTTCGAGTTCGACGGCATCTGGGACCGTCACGACGATTTCGTCGCCTTCTTGCAATTTATAGTTCGGCTTGACGATCTGTCCATTGACGAGCAGGTCTCCCGCCTTGATCCAGTCTTGGATTTGCGAACGTGACCAATCACTTTGTTCGCTCATCCATTTATCGATACGAGCCTTTTCTTCGGCGACAAATGTGTAAGTTTCCATTACGATTGTCCCCTTTCTTTGTTTAATTTTTCTTCGAACAAGACGCCGATGATCATAAAGATGACCCCGAACGTGAGCGCCATATCGGCGACATTAAAAATGGGGAAGTTGTATCCGAACGGGTACGTGTCGACAAAGTCGACGACTTCTCCGCGGAAGAGACGGTCGATAAAGTTCCCGATGGCACCGGCGAGTAGTAACCCGACGCTATAACCGAGCAAATCGAACCCGTTCACTTCTTTATGCAAGAAGTAAATCAAACCGACGACGACGATGGCCGTGACGATAAAGAAGAACACCATCTGCCCTTCGAGCATGCCCCAAGCCGCACCTTTATTACGGTAAGACGTCAAATAAAGCAACCCAGGGATGAGTTCAATCGACTGTCCGATCGTCATCGTCTGGACGACGATCCATTTGGTCACTTGGTCGAGCAAAATGAGGAAAAGTGCTAATCCGTAGTAACGTTTCATCAGATTCTCCTTTCAAGTCATAAGAAACCGGAGTGGACGATCGCCACTCCGGTCCGGCTTATGCGATGACTTCTGTACAACGCGGGCAAAGCTCTGGGTGCTGTTCGTCTTGACCAAGTTCAGTCGAGTACGTCCAGCAGCGGGCACAAGCGGCACCATCAGCTTTCAAGACGCTGATTTCTGCTGTCGCATAATCGACATCAGCCGAGTCGACGTAATCAAGCTGTGACACTTGTAGCAATTGGCGCACGTTGTCGATCGTCTCGAGCAACTGTTTCGTCTCACCTTTCGGCGCAACGAGCAACTTCGCTTCGAGCGGTTTCCCGATCAATTTCTCACCACGGGCAATCTCGATTGCTTTCAAGACGTCGTCACGGAACGTGAGGAACTTCGACCATTTCGCAAGCAACGCCTTCTCGTCTTCCGACAATGCCGCTACTTCGTCAAGGTCCGTCAAGAAGACGCTATCCGCTTGTTTCGCCGGCACTTCTTGCCATACCTCATCCGCCGTGTGCGGAAGGATTGGGGCGAGTAATTTCGTGAGCGTGACGACCGTGTCATACATGACCGTTTGAACGGCACGACGACGCGCGTCATCTTCGCGCTCGATATACAAGATATCTTTCGTGAAGTCGAGATAGAATGACGACAACTCGTTGACACAGAAGTTATGGCTCAAGTGATAGACGGCCATGAAGTCGAACGTGTCGTATGCTTTGACGACTTTCGCTTGAAGCTGTTTGAGTTTTGTCGCCATGAAGCGGTCCGCTTCCGGCATGTCTTCGAACGCGACACGCATCGACGGGTCGAATCCGTTCAAGTTACCGAGCAAGAAGCGCAACGTGTTGCGGATTTTCCGGTATACTTCCGACACTTGTTTAAAGTTATCGTGTGACGCGCGGACATCTGACTGATAGTCGACCGACGACACCCAAAGACGGACGATTTCTGCTCCGTACTGTTTGACGAGGTCGTTCGGTGCAATCGTGTTACCGAGTGACTTCGACATCTTGCGTCCGTCTCCGTCGAGAACGAAACCGTGGCTGAGCACGTTGCGATACGGCGCTTTGCCAGTCGTCGCGACAGCCGTCGAGAGTGACGAGTTGAACCAGCCGCGGTATTGGTCCGATCCTTCAAGGTACAAGTCGGCCGGGCGGCGCAAGTTGTCGCGCTGTTCGAGTACGCCCGCATGTGACGAACCTGAGTCGAACCAAACGTCCATGATGTCGAGCTCTTTACGGAACTCGCCGTTCGGGCTGTTCGGGTGTGTGAAGCCTGCTGGCAACAAGTCTTTCGCTTCACGCTCATACCAGACGTTCGATCCGTGCTCGTGGAACAAGTTGGCGATATGTTCGATCGTCTCGTTCGTGATGATCTCCGTTCCGTCTTCGGCATAGAAGATTGGGATTGGAACACCCCAGGCACGTTGACGGCTGATGACCCAGTCCCCACGGTCACGGACCATGTTGTAGAGACGTGTCATGCCCCATTCCGGCACCCAGTTCACTTCTTCGATTTCACGGAGCATATCGGCACGGAAGTCTTTGATTGAGGCGAACCATTGCGGTGTCGCGCGGAAGATGACCGGTTTCTTCGTACGCCAGTCGTGCGGGTACGAGTGTTTGATGAATTTCAAGTTGAGGAGATAGCCGTTCTCTTCGAGCTTCATCCCGATTTGTTTGTTCGCGTCTTCATAGAACAAGCCTTCGAAACCTGGCGCCTCATCCGTCATATAACCACGGTCGTCGACCGGGCACAAGACGTCGAGTCCGTATGCTTGTCCGACACGATAGTCGTCTTCCCCGTGTCCAGGTGCCGTATGGACGAGACCTGTCGCATCAGCCGTGACGTGATCGCCGATCATGACGAGCGAGGTCCGGTCGTAGAGCGGGTGTTGCGCCGTCATGTACTCGAACTCACGTCCGTTCCAAGAACCGCTCACCGTGTAATCCGTCCACTTGAGTGCCGTCGTCACTTCTTCCACGAGCGATTCGGCGACGATATAGCCTTTGCCGTCATGCTCGATACGCGTGTACGTCAACTCGTCGCTGACCGCGATCCCGAGGTTGGCTGGAATTGTCCACGGTGTCGTCGTCCAGATGACGAAATGATCGGTCGTCTGAAGAACGTCTTTCCCGTCGACGACTTGGAACGCCACGTAAATGGCCGGTGACTTCTTGTCATAGTATTCGATTTCCGCCTCAGCGAGCGCCGATTCAGAAGAAGGTGACCAATAGACCGGTTTCTTCCCTTTATAGATGTAGCCCTTTTCGGCCATCGTCCCGAAGAGACGGATTTGAGCCGCTTCGTATTCTGGGAGGAGCGTGATGTATGGGTTGTCAAAATCAGCGAGCAATCCGAGGCGTTTGAACTGTTCACGTTGCGAGTTCACTTGTTCCATCGCATACGCTGCACACTTCTCACGGAACTCGGCGACCGTCATTTCTTTGCGGTTGACACCCGCTTTTTGAAGCGCGTTCTCGATTGGGAGACCGTGTGTGTCCCAGCCCGGAATCATCGGTGACTGGTAGCCGTTCAATGATTTGAAACGGACAATGATGTCTTTCAATACTTTGTTGAGCGCGTGGCCCATATGGATGTCACCGTTCGCGTACGGAGGTCCGTCGTGAAGGATGTATTGCGGTTTCCCGGCGTTTTTCTCTTGGACGCGGTTGTATAGGTCCATCTGTTCCCAAGCCTCATGCATCGCTGGCTCACGTTTCGGCAGATTTCCGCGCATCGCGAATTCTGTGTCAGGCATCAATAGTGTGTCTTTGTAGTTCATTGAAACTCCTCCTGCATCTTTTTTTGACAACAAAAAAACCCGCCCCTAATAGGGACGAGTTGGTCGACTCGCGGTACCACCCTACTAATCTCAGGAAAAACCCCGAGACCGCTCTTGGTAACCGATAACGAGGTCAGGCGGTCGCGCTTACTAACTTCAGCCCGACACTCATAGGGGATACCGATAAAGTCTTTCTCTTAGGCTTGCACCTTCCCTAAGTCGCTTCGTAGGTATGACTTTATCGACGTGTCCTAATCGACGTATTGTGTATTATCCGTGATGTTTTGTTGGTATGACTTCGTCGTCATTATACGCAAGTTCGGTCGTATCGTCAAGAACCGTCTGGACCGGCGGCTCCCCGACAATCGTGTCCCATTCCGTGCTGTTCAAGAGCTCCATCTGAGCATCGACGAGGACGCGGAACCGGGTCCGGTACAATTCGACTTTCTTGAGCATTTGAATGACTTCACGTTCGGCGAGCTGCTCTTTGCGTGAGGCTTCTTCCTCACGGGCGAGCGCCTCGCGTTCGGCTTGCTTCAAAATGAGACTCGCTTCCTTGGCCGCGTTCGTCTTCACTTCTTCAGCTGCTTCTTGGGCGACGATAATCGATTTGTTCAACGTGTCTTCCATCGAGGAGAAGTAGTCGATACGGGCTTGCATATCGTTGACGAGCTCTTCGTACCTTCTATTCTCACGAATCAATAGTTCAAATTCTTTAATGATTTGATCTAAAAATTCATTGACCTCATCGATATCGTACCCGCGAAAACGAGTCGAGAACTCTTTATTATGAATATCAATCGGTGTCAACGCCATTCGACTTTCCTCCTAAGTTCAACGTATGATGCCATACTGGATTTTTATTTTCTCACGCTTTGTCGAGCCGAGAATCGCCGTCAGTTTGACACGGCCATACCCTCGGATCGAGACCAAATCGTCTGGTTCAAGGATGAAGCTCGGATCATCAATCGGTTTATGATTCACTTTACAGTCTCCATGTTTGACGAGCGCCTGCGCTTTTTGCCGAGATAAACCGAGCACTTCGCTGACGACCGTGTCAAACCGGAGTGATGAGACGATACCGAACTCATCGCTCCATTTGACTTCAGGTACGACGAGCACAGCCTCGGGCGCCACTTCGGAGATGCGAATCCGGGCCTTGCCGACCCGATCGACGTTCATCTCGATGAAACCGGCCGCGTCACGCGTCGTGGCGAACTGGGCGATGCCATCATCGAGGACGACGTCGCCAAACTTCTGCCGCTTCAACCCGGCGTTCAAGAGCGTTCCCGTCACTTGACGGTGCGTCAATTCGACGAACTTGGTCGGATAGTCGATTTGACGAATCGCAATCTCGAAATCGTTCGGGTCGAGCTCGTAATAATCCGGAGCCAGGATGAGACGACGCCGTTCCGCGCCGACAAATCCGCCATCCTCGTAAATCGCGAGCTGCTTTCCGACGAGTTGCCGGACGATTTGTTGCTCGCGTGGATCTAAAAAGTCCGTCACTTTCAACATATAGTTGTCCTCGACTTGTTGAACCCAATCAAGCACTTGCTCGATAAATGCCCGTTCGTTCGGTCGATAATGATCGAAGACGCTCATTTAAATACCGAAAATCGCACGCACTCCAAATTGCGCCATCCGTAGCACAAATAAAGCGACGATTGGAGAGATGTCGAGCATCCCGCCGATTGGTGGGATGATGCGACGAAACGGATTCAAAAACGGTTCGCAAAGATACGACAAGATTTGACCAAACTTTGATTCACGCGCATTTGGGAACCACGATAATAAAATATAGGCAATCAAGACCCAACTATAATATCCAAGTAATGTAACGATCGTGTTGCCTAACGCAGGTATAGCATTTTCCATTCAGTTACCACCCTTTACTATTGAGTTCGTCCTCCGAAATCAAGTTCGAGATCGACCCCGTCAACTCGATGTTGTTCGGAGTACATAGAATCGTGTTATGTCCAATCGACGTCATCGTCCCTTCTAACGCATAGACGACACCTGACAAGAAGTTGACGACTTGACGAGACTGCTCTTTCGACATCCGTTGAAGGTTGACGATGACGGCCCGGTTTTCTTTCAACTGGTCGCTGATGTCTTGGGCTTCGGCGAATACACGCGGCTCGGCCAAGACGACTTTTGAACGTTCTTTCTTCTTCGTGTTCAACGCGACGATATTGTTCGATGTTTTCGGACGGTCCTCAGTTTTGACGATTGCCTCCGTCATCGGTTGTGTCTTCGTTTCGGCGACAGCATACTCGTCTCCTTCGAACTGGTTGTTCGGATCTTCCTCGAGTCCAAAGAAGTCCTTCATTTTGTTTTTGATTGACATAACGGATTCCTCCTTAAAATATATTATTGCACAAGTACGGTTCCAATACGAACAAACGATGCGCCTTCTTCAATCGCCAACGTGTAGTCATTCGACATACCCATTGACAGTTCGGTACACGGTGCATGCGGATAAGCATGACGCGCGACGTCATCGCGCAATTGTCTCAAGTTTCGGAACGTCTCCCGAATCACCGTCTCGTCCTCTGTGAACGGGGCCATCGTCATCAATCCGATGATCCGCACGTGAGGATACTGTTTACAGTTCTCGATGAACGGGATGACTTCCTCTTTTTCGAGACCATGTTTTGATGCTTCACCCGATACGTTCACTTGCACGAAACAATCGATCACGCCTTGGGCGCGTTTATCGATCTCTTCAGCGAGCGAGAGACGGTCGAGCGAATGAATCGCTGCCACATGGTCGATAATTTGTCTCACTTTACGTGTCTGCAGGCTGCCGATGAAATGAAACTTGGCATCAGGCGGCAACTGCTCGACTTTTTCAAGCAATCCTTCAGGACGATTTTCGCCGAAGTCGCGGATGCCTTCTGCATAGAGGGCGTTCGCCACGTCGGGACCGACCGATTTCGTGACCGCGATGAGCGTCACCGCTTGATCGGTCCGATGCGCGTCGATCGTCTGTCTGACTTGATTCACATTGTTGGCTATACTCACGATTTCTTCTCCTTGACGAGGACGGCCGCAAAGCGACGCTTGGCGTCTCCGTTCCGATACGAGAAAAAGGTTTGATCAGAAACGGTCGACAAGTTCGATTGGGTGACCTCGATATTTCGTTCCACAGCGAGCGTCTCATTCACTCGTTGCAGGGATAGACGGGCGTGGCCTGCTCGTTCGTCCATGACCGATGACGTATATGCAGCCGGTGAGACCGCTTCGACCGCATCCAGGACGCGGCGGTCGACCTCATAATGCTCGGCTGTGATGGCTGGCCCGACGAACATGTCAATCGCTTCGGCCGGAACACCAAGCGTGGCGAACGCATCCGTCATCGCGGCGACAATGTTCCCGACCGTCCCTTTCCAACCGGCATGCGCCACACCGATGACGCCGTGGTCCTCGGCACAGAAGAACAGCGGGACGCAGTCGGCAAAGACGAGGGCGAGTGGCAACGCGTCGGCCGTCGTGATGAGACCGTCTGTCGCCGGAATCGTCTCGTCATAGCGATATGCGCCTCTGCCGCGGTCGGCGTCGCCGACGACTTCAACGTTCGTCTGATGAACTTGGTCAGCCCAGACCGAATCCGCGAGGGCGAGACCCGCCGCGTCAAAGAAGTACTCCCGATTGGCGACGACCTGTTCTGCGTCATCGCCAACGTGGAGTCCGACGTTGCCTTCATTATGTCCGTCCGTCCGGGTCGTCACATAAGCCTGATAGCGATACGTCTCGGTTTCCCATGTATGTAACAGTCGCATATGATTCTCCTTTTTTAGAAAAAGGGGATGCCGAGAACCGGCACCCCCTGTTGTTTAGTTACGGCGTTGTCTTACGAACGCTGGGATGTTGATCGTCTCGTCTGGGACGTCCCCACCATAGACCGGTCTATGGAAGTTCCCTTCATCTTGTGGCGCAGCTTCTTGCGCTTTCGGTTGAGCCTCACGGTTCACTTCAGCTTCCGGTTGTTTCTTCGGTTGCTGAAGGAACGGGTTCGTCCCTTGCGCTTCTTCTGCGAATTCAGTTGCAATCACGGTAACGATAATCTCGTCGTTCAAGTTTTCATTGATGACCGAACCGAAAATCAAGTTCACTTCTTCATCAGCGGCACTTTGAACGATTTGGGCAGCTTCCGTGACTTCGTACAAGCTGAGGCTAAGTCCGCCTGTGATGTTCATCAAGACACCTTTCGCGCCTTCGATTGAAGACTCGAGAAGTGGAGATGAGATGGCTTTCTTCGCTGCTTCAACGGCACGGTTCTCGCCAGTGGCGACACCGACACCCATGAGCGCCGAACCTTTTTCAGTCATGATCGTCTTGACGTCAGCGAAGTCAAGGTTGATGAGACCAGGAATGGCGATCAAGTCCGTGATTCCTTGGACACCTTGGCGAAGGACGTTATCCGCTTCGCGGAACGCTTCGATCATCGGCGTGTTGCGCTCGACGATTTCAAGCAACTTGTCGTTTGGAATGACGATGAGTGTATCGACTTTTTCTTTGAACGCTTGAATCCCGTGTTGGGCGTGTTGCATGCGTTTGCGTCCTTCGAACATGAACGGTTTCGTGACGACACCGACCGTAAGCGCTCCGATTTCTTTTGAAATCTCGGCGATGACAGGTGCTGCCCCCGTTCCAGTTCCTCCGCCCATACCTGCTGTGACGAAGACCATATCCGCGCCATCGAGCGCTTCAATCAACTGCTCGCGGCTCTCTTCTGCCGCTTTTTTACCGATATCCGGATTCGCGCCGGCACCGAGGCCACGCGTCAATTTCGCGCCGAGTTGAAGCTTCACGTCCGCTTTCGACATGTTGAGTGCTTGCGCGTCCGTGTTGACGGCGATGAACTCGACACCTTGTACTCCGTGCTCGATCATGCGGTTGACAGCGTTTGAACCGCCGCCCCCGACTCCAATTACTTTAATTTTTGCTACGGCGTCAATCGCCTCATCAAAGTACATCATTTCAGGTATCCCCCTACGTAATTTCCAATTGTTAACACAACGTCAAATTTACACGCCAAATAATTTTTCCATTAATCGACCGAAACCGTTTTTCGTCTCGCGGTCGTCCCGTACCACATCATCGTCGTGGTCTTGGACGTTCCCGGTTTGAGACGTGCCGTCTGGATTTGCGACGGCCACACGGTCATCCGGCTTTTCAAGTCGTGACTTCGAGACGTGGTGATCGCTCATAAGTACGTACTTGAGGACGCCGACCGCGGTCGCGTATTTCGGATGTCTGACGCCAATCGACGATGGCTGATACAGTCTCGTCTTTTGACCCATGACACGAGTCGCTAGTTCTTGGATGCCAGGTAAAGCAGCGGCCCCACCACAGAGGAGATAACCTCCGCTGAGCGTTGGAACGCCTACCTTTTGCACTCTATTCAACACAAGCGTGAACATTTCCTCTATTCTTGCCTCTAAAACGTAACTAATTTCTGATTGCGGTTCGAACGTGACTTCCCCGTTGATGTTCGTGAACGAGAACCCTTCTGAGGCGTCCGCCATCTCTTCGAGGGCAAGTCCGTATTCTTCTTTCGCCACTTTGGCGTCTTGGTATTTACAATTGAGCTTGTACACCAAGTCGCGCGTCATATGATCGCCTCCGACCGGAAGGATATATGAGTAGACGAGGTCGCCTCGATAAAAGACCGAGACGGTCGTTTTTTCATGACCGATATCGACCAAGCCGATACCTAAATCGATTTCATCGACCGAAGCCGCACTCATGCCGAGCGCCAAATTGCCGAGGACGAAACCTTCTAGTTTCAATCCTGCCCGTTCGATGGAACGACGAATGCTATGTAAAATCGTCTTCGAACCGGTCACCATCTTACCGTGCATCTCTAAACGGTAACCGAGCATTCCGCGGGGATCGACGACACCTGTCTGTTGATCGACCGTGAAAGAAGAAGGAATCACATCGATGACGCTCATCTCATCCGGCAAGCGCATAACTTGCGCCGAATTGATGACTTCGATGACGTCTGTGTCCGTAATTTCTTGGTCTTCTCGTTTGACTGATGCAATTCCATGACATGGGGCGATTTGGATATGTTCCCCTTCGATGGCAACGTATACCGACCGAATTTGATCACCGAGCGCCGCTTCGGCATGTTCGACGGCTTGCTTGATGGCTTGAACCGTCTTATCGATGTCGACGACGGCGCCACGTTTTACTCCTGCAGACGGGGCACACCCCTCCGCCAAAATGTTAAGCGTTCCCCCGAGTAATTCACCCACGACGAGCTTAATTTCTGACGTTCCTATATCCAATGCGGCCACATAACCATTCGCTTCCAAAAGGGAAACACCTCCGCGCTTTAATTTCTGTGCTTGAATTCCGTTACATTGTTACAGATATCCAAAAATATTGTTAGGTCCGGCAAGATATCTCACGTCTAAGTTTACAACAAATAAGATAGTGAGAAAAGGTAGAATCCTACAAATTACGCGGTTTTGGGGTGTCAATTCGATTACAATCGATAAAAAAACAGCCCTTATGTGTCTAAGGGCTGTAAAAATTCAGATTATTCTTTCGGTTTTTCGTACGGAACGAAATAATATCCGCCATCCATGACGACGGTTCCCCGCTGTCCTTTTGGAATATTTTCATAGATTTCGCCGTACTTGGATACCGTTTGACTGAGCTTGAACGTCGGCGTCTGAATCGTGTTGCCGTCGTTCATATAAATCTCATATCGTGTCGGTTCGCCTTTCTGTTTCGAGAAGACAATCTCTGACATCCTGGCCCGCATCGCGTCGTCGACTTGCTCGAGTTCAGTCGCGATTTTCTCGAGTTCCGCCGCATCGGTGAATTCACGCAACAACGGACCGTCTTTTAGCTTCTCTGGATCCGTAATCGATCCAGTCGGGTGCAAAGAACCGTCAGCGAGGACGACGACTTCCTCGTCGTCCGTTCGTGAATAGGCGATCATTTTCTCTTCTTCGACGTCAATCGTCACGACGTTATACCAGGAGCGATCGACCGAGACGTCTTTCACGCCAGGCACTTTACGAAGTTCCCGTTCAATCCCGTTCGGCGACACTTGAACGATTTTCGTGGACGTGTCGATATCCGTTTCGGCGAGCACATACGCTTCTGTCAACCAGGACAGGCCGTTCACGTTCACCGCTTTCACGTCAGACACCGATGTCTGCATATATACGACGAGCGCAATCAACACCGCGAACAACAACAGGATCGTCGACAAACGTCGGTTCGCTTTCTTACGACGTTGATCTTTCATATACGGGATTCGGTCTTCCAAACTACGAACGGTATTCTGACGTGTCTCCATGGCTACTCTCCTTTCAAGCGCGGACTTCTTCGACGAGGTCGGCGAGCGACTCCGCGGCGTGCGGGAATCCTAACCGTTTCGAGGCTGCGGCCATCTCATCATGATGGGCCAATACGTGTCGGATCGAGCGAACGAGCGTCTCGCCCGACAAATCCCCTTCTTTAATCAGTTCGGCCGCGCCGCTTTCGACGAGCGCCGAGGCGTTTTTCGTCTGATGGTCGGCCGTCACGTACGGACTCGGAATCAAGATGCTCGGCAAACCGAGCGCCGTCAATTCCGAGATGGTCGAGGCACCGGCCCGCGACACGACGAGACTCGCACACGCGAGCAGTTCAGGCATGTCGTAAACGTATGGCAACACATGGACGTTATCAGCTTTTGGCGCCTTCGCCACGACGTTGTCATAATGGACGTTCCCGGTCACGTAGAGCACGTTCACCGGTTCGCTCGCAAGTTCCGGGATGGCCTCGATGACGGCCCGGTTGATGGCCTCGGCTCCACGGCTGCCGCCGTAAATCAAGACGATTGGACGTTCATCGATACCATATTCGGCCCGGACGGACGTTTCGTTCACCGTTGTCTTCAACACTTCGCTCCCGCGCGGGTTACCGATGACGCGGACGTTCGCATCAGGGAACTGTGATTCCGAACCGGCGAACGACAAGGCGACCCGGTCGGCTTTCTTCGACAAGAACTTGTTCGTCAAGCCTGGGATGCTGTTCTGTTCATGCAGAATCGTCGGGATGCCGAGTTGTTGTGCGGTGAAGACGACCGGACCTGAGACGAATCCGCCCGTGCCGATGACGACGTCCGGACGGAACGTCTTCATCTCTTTACGCAACGTCAGGACGGATTGGACAAACAAATAGGCCGTCTTGACGTTGTCTAGCGACAACGACCGTTTGAGCCCGGCGATTCGAATCGATTTGAACGGCACACCAGCGCGTGGGACGAGATCGGCCTCGAGACCGTTCTCAGTGCCGATGTAGAGCACCTCGAGGTTCGGATGGCGCTGTTTGAGCGTATCAAGGAGAGCGAGTGCCGGGTAGATATGGCCACCCGTTCCTCCACCAGAAATCATGATTTTCATCGATTGGCCTCCTCATATGCATGGACGAGGCGGACGAAATGTTCGCCGCGCTCTTCAAACGTCTTATATTGGTCCCAGCTCGCACAGGCCGGTGACAATAAAATCACGTCGTCTGGGGCTGACTGTTCAAATGCGAGCGGGACGGCTGCGTCGAGCGTATCGACCGCGAACGATGGAATCTGCTGGGCTTCACCGAGTGCTTGGAAACGCCCTGCCGTCTCACCGTACGAGACGATGGCTTTGACGCGTCCGAGCGCCGGAATGAGTGAATCCAATTCGGCTCCACGTTCAAGTCCCCCGCACACCCAAACGATCGGAGCATCGAATCCGCTCAATGCCGCTTCGGCCGCCACGTTGTTCGTCGCTTTCGAGTCGTTATAAACCCGGCGTCCGAGCACTTGGCCAAGACTTTCCGTTCGGTGGGCCACGCCACCGAACGTGCGCAACACACGATCGATATGTTCGGCCGGGATATCGAACGGTTCAACGAGCAACAAGGCTGCCAACACGTTCTCCACGTTATGGGCCCCGCCGAGGGCGAGATCCTCGACCCGGATGACCCGCTTGCCGTGCAACGTAATCCAGCCGTCGGTGACATGCGCATCCCCGCTGTCGTAACCGAACGTCGAAGCATCGAGATCGGCCGGGACGCGTTTCATCACTTCGGTGTCACTGCCCTTGACGACGACACGGTCTGATGCCGTCATGTTCCGGAACAAGTTCCCTTTGGCGTCGGCATACGACTCGAAGTCACCATGATAATCCAAATGCGCCGGTGACAAGTTCAACAGTGCCGCCGCTTGCGGATGGAACTGTTCGACGCCCATCAGTTGGAAGCTCGATAGTTCAATGACGATGATGTCGCCCTGCTTCGCTTTCGATGCGACTTCGATTGCCGGGAAACCGATATTCCCTGCCACATGGACAGGACGACTTCCCCCTTTAAGCAATTCATGAACAAGTGTGGTCGTCGTCGTTTTCCCGTTCGAGCCAGTGATGGCGACGAACGTGGCATCGGTCGCCAAGTAGGCGAGTTCCACTTCTGTATAAATCGGGATGTTCCGCTCAAGCGCTGCTTGAAGGAGCGGGATGTGATACGGGATTCCCGGGTTTTTGACAATCATGTCCGTCGTGTCGAGCAATTCGAGCGGATGGGCACCGAAAACGCCGTTGATGCCGAGCGCTTCAATTTTCATCCGTTCTTCCGTTGACGGTTCGCTCCCGGTATTGAGGGTCACGTCCGCGCCGACATTTCTTAAGTAAGCGGCTGCGGCGATGCCGCTCCGTGCCGCGCCGAGTACGAGGACTCGTTTATCGTTCCACTGTTGTTGCATGTCTTCCACCATCCATTACATGAGTAGTAACGACAAGACTGCCGTGATCAAACTAATTCCACCGAACGTCAAGACGATGCGCCATTCTGACCAACCGACCATTTCGAAATGGTGATGAATCGGGCTCATCTTAAAGATTCGTTTGCCCGTCGTCTTGAACGAGAGCACTTGCAAGATGACGCTAAGCGTCTCGATGACAAAGATGATTCCGACGAAGACGAGCAACAGCTCGAGCTTGAGCATGAGAGCGAGGCCGGCGACCGCACCACCTAGGGCGAGCGATCCCGTGTCACCCATAAAGATTTTCGCCGGGTATTTATTGAAGACGAGGAAGCCGAGCAAGGCGCCGACCGCACTGAAGGCGAACCAAGCGATGCCCGCTTCGTCTTGTCCGAGCGCATAGATGCCGAAGAAGGCGAACGTCGGGATGGCCGAGAACGAGACGAGACCGTCGAGGCCGTCTGTCAAGTTGACCGCGTTCGAGAAGCCGACGAGCCAGAAGATGACGATGGCGACATACAACCAGCCCGTATCAAACGCAATCGAAGTGAACGGGATTTGAATCGTCGTATCGAGTGCCCCACCGAGTGAGAGGAACCAAACGAACAAGACTGAGACGACGATTTGACCGATCAATTTCTGAAGCGACGTCAAACCGAGGTTGCGTTTATTGACGACTTTAATGTAGTCGTCGAGGAAGCCGATCACTCCGAAGGCGAGGGTCACGAACAAGAGCGTGCCAAACCCAGCGACGGCTTCACCGAAGATGACTGAGACAAGGAATCCGATGATGAGGGCGAGCAAGATGACGATTCCGCCCATCGTCGGCGTGCCTGATTTCTTTTGGTGCCAACCTGGACCTTCGTCACGGATTTCTTGGCCAAACTTTAAGTTACGAAGTGCCGGGATGGCCCGCGGCATGACGACCAATACGGTCAATAATGAACTGATTAAGACGATTAAACTGATTAACATGTTCGTACCTCACTACTCTGTTTATTGAACTAGACGCTCGAGCGCCAGTCCTCGCGATGCTTTTAACAATATCACAGTCTGGGGGCGTTGATAACTGCCGAGGAGGACTTTCGCTTCCTCGACCGTCGGCACCATTGTCACGTTCACACGCGGGTCGGTGATGCCTGCCGCAATCCATTTTGCTTTCTCTCCGATGAGCACGCAATCGGTGACCGGGGCCGTGATGGCGTGACCGACTTGTTCGTGCTGGGCGATCTCGTCCGTCCCGAGTTCATACATGTCCCCGAGGACGAGGACGCGGCGTGAGAACCCTTCTAGCGTTTTAATCGTCTCGACGGCGGCAACCATCGAGGTCGGGCTCGCGTTATAGGCGTCATTGACCAAGTGGGCATCGCCGAACATCCGTTTCTCCATCCGCATCGACGTCAGCTGGACGCGGTCGAGGCCGCGTTGAATCGTATCATGCCCCAATCCGAACTTGAGACCGCAGGCAATCGCATAGGCGGCGTTACGGATTTGATGGGCCCCAAGCACTTTCAACTCATACAGTTCATTATTGTAGCGGAAAATCGAGGCGTCAAACGTCGCCTCTACGACTTCGAGCTTTCCGTCCGCGGTCGAATCGTATCCGACGCGGTAACCGCCTGCCTCACGGAGGAGCGGCTCGTCGGCATCGACGATTAAGACGCCATCCGGTTTCAACCCGGCTTTAATCTCGAGCTTCGCCTTGGCAATCCCCTCGCGCCCCCCGACTTGTTCGCCATGTGACTCGCCGATATTCGTGACGAAAGCGATGTCCGGTTTAGCGAGCTTCGAAAGCAACTCGATTTGCCCGAACCCGTTCATGCCCATCTCGAGGACAGCGACTTCGGTGTCGCGTGGCATCCGGAGCACGGTGAGCGGCAACCCGACGTCCGAGTTAAAGTTTCCGGCCGTCTTATGTGTCTTGAACGTCTCGCCGAGCACGACGGCAATCATGTCTTTCGTTGACGTCTTCCCGTTCGACCCGGTGATGGCGACGACTTTTGGATTGATTTCCGCCAAATATCGGGCAGCCGCTTCTTGAAGTGCTGTTAACGGTGAGGCGACCGGGATGGCGATAATCCCTTCCGGCAACGGACGGTCTTGTTCCCAAAACGTCACGATTGCCCCTTGCTTGATGGCAGCCTCGATGTAATCATGGCCATCGACGCGCGCCCCGATAATCGGGACGAACAAGCCGTCGGCATTGTCGTCTCGCGAGTCGGTCGCGACGTGGCGGACCTCGCGCGAATCATTTATTTCCATCCCAAACCAAGATGCGAGTGTTTGAATCGTCAACTGTTCCATAACCATTTCCTCCTGTGACAAAGGAAAAGAGAGCCGAGGCCCTCTTCATCCCTTTGCGTTAGTTCGACGGTGACGCGAGCTTCACTTTCAGCGTCGCCCCCGTCTTGACGGGCTTGCCTTTCCCAATCGATTGGGACGTGACGAAGCCGGTGCCGTCTATTTCTAAATTCAATTGATAAAGCGTAGCCAACCGCTTCACGTCACGAAGTGACCACCCCTTGAGCGTCGGCATCGCGAACGACTCCGCCGTCTTTAACAGCAACCGCTCACCGACGACGTACGGTTGGCCTTCGACCGGACTTTGCGCCGTGACCGTCTCACCGTTACCGAGTGCCACCGGTGTGAACGCGGCCGCTTTGGCTTCCTTCACAGCGTCGTCACGACCTTGGTCGACGAACGATGCCGTCGTTTTCGTCGAGGCGTCAATCGATTTCGCTTGCTTGTCTGGCTCGACGCTCCGATAGCGGAGCGCGACGTCCATCACATCTTTGAACAGCGGTGCCATGATGCGTGGTCCCGTCGTTGATGAGTCACCGTTCGGACGGTCGACGGCGATATACATGACGAGTTCCGGGTCGTCTTCCGGCGCCATGCCGACGAACGAATGGATGTATTGTCCACTCAAGTACTTCCCGTTCTCGGCGATTTGCGCCGTTCCGGTCTTACCGACGACGCGATAGTTGTCGAGGGCATACAATTGCCCCGTCCCGACATCGCTGTTGACGACGCCATCGAGCGCTTCCCGCGTCTGTTTGGCCGCCTCGGCCGTGATCGGTTGTCCGACGATTTTTGGATTCGTCGTCCGAATCGTTTCACCGGTCTCACGGTTGACGACTTTCTTGATGACATGGGGTTGCTTCATCGTCCCATCGGTCGCGATGGCCGACGTCGCTTGTAATATCTGCATCGGCGTGACGGCCGTCGATTGGCCCCATGCCGTGATCAAGACGTTCAACGGGCTCTCGAAATCGAATTGGCTGTTGACCTCACCCGGTAAATCGACGCCCGTGCGTTGATCGAACTTGAAGGCGTTGAAATAATCCTCGTAGCGGCTCAAGCCGAGACGCTCGTTCGCGAGAATCGAGAACGCGACGTTCGACGAGTGCCAGACGCCTTCTACCATAGGAATCGTACCCCATCCGGTAATGTTGTAATCATTGAATACGGTCTTGCCATACTTGTACGATCCCGATTTATACAGTTCATTCGGATTATAAACGCCTTCGTTGATGGCGGCGGCCAACGTGAAGATTTTCATCGTCGATCCCGGCTCGAAGCGGGATGACACCGAGAAGTTGCTATACGAGCTGATTTCGCGTGTGTTTGGGTCGAACGAAGGGCGGTCCGACAAGGCGATGATTTCGCCGGTCTTCGGGTCCATGATAATCGCCGTCGCATTCTTCGGCTTGTATTCTTGATACAGCTCTTCCATTTTCGTATCGAGCAGCTGTTGAATCCGGTGGTCGAGCGTGAGTTGCACGTCGGCCCCGTCTTCTGGGTCGATCTTCAATTGCTCGTCGCTCGAGACGATTTGGCGTCCAGCCAAGTCTTTCTCGAACCGATACAACCCGTACGACTCACTTAAGACGTCGTTGAGTGATTTTTCGATGCCGAGTTCACCGACGAGTTCGATCCGTCCGTTCTGGTCGATTTTCTGGGCGTAGCCGACGACGCTTGAAGCGAACACTTTGTTCGGATAGTAGCGCTTCGGTTCTTCCACGAACGTGACCCCTGGAATCTCGAACGCTTCAATCTCTTCTTTTTGATCGACCGTCAAATCGCGCCCTGGAACACCGAACTCGATTTGACCGCGATCTTTGTTCTGCTCGAGCCGCTTTAAAATGTCGGCCTCGGCCATCGGTATGACGGTCGCGAGCTGCTTCGCAGCCTCGGCGAACTCCTCGGGCATGAGCGTCTTGTCCTCGACCCGCTCGCCGCCGAGTTTCAACACGGCCACGATTCGGTACGAAGGGATATTGATGGCGATCGGTTGTCCGAACCGGTCATAAATCTCGCCCCGCTCCGCTTTTAGCGTACTGACCGCTTTCCAACGCTCTTCCTCGGCGAACGCGAGCATGTTCTCTCCTTTGTACGTCTGGAAGACGGACAAATAGAAGAACCAACCGACAAAAAATAAAAAGAGTGGTGTGAAGCAAACAATCGCCACCCACGCCACTCTTTTTTTACTCTGTTGTAGAGAATTCATCAGTCAATCACCTTGACGTTGTTCTCATTGAATTGCATTCCGAGCTTTTCAGCAATCGCATAGATTCTCTCAGGTGAGCTTAGTTGGGCGATCTCATACTTCAATTCTTCATTCTCTTTGGCGATCGTGTTCGTCTCTTGTGTGATCAGAGCCGTATCGCGCATGATATTGTACGCTTCATTATGTTTCGATACCGTGATGCCACCGAACAGGACAACTGAACCAATCATGGTCGGGTACAGGATGGATTCGAACAAGGTCAACGTACGTCGTTTTGGAGCTGGTATTGGTCGTTCTTGCGGAATCGGATTTCGATTCGGCGTAACTTGAGGCTGCAGAGCCTTGCGAGCAGCTTCTGGCATCAGGTATCCCTCCTACGTACAGTCTATTTTTGTTTTTCTGCGACCCGGAGTTTGGCAGAACGGGCCCGGCGGTTGCCTTCGAGCTCGTCGTCCCCGGCTGTGATTGGCTTGCGCGTGATCAATTTCAGTTCGGGTTCAAACTCTTTCGGGATGACCGGCAATCCGGGTGGTAACGGCGGATGCTGGCTTTTCTCTTTAAATACTTGCTTACAAATTCGATCTTCTAACGAGTGGAACGTGATGACGCAAATGCGTCCATTGATGGCGAGCATGTCGATCGCGTCTTGGACGGCACGGTCGAACACGTTCAACTCATCGTTGACGGCGATGCGAATGGCTTGGAACGTCCGCTTCGCAGGATGACCGCCTTTTCGTCGGGCCGGCGCCGGAATCGCGTCTTTAATCAATTCGACGAGTTCGAACGTCGTCTCAATCGGTTTGACGGCACGGGCCTGCTCAATCTTGCGCGCAATCTGTTTGGAGAATTTTTCTTCCCCGTATGTAAAGAAGATGCGGGCAAGATCTCCGAACGGCCATTCGTTGACGACGTGATACGCGGACAGCTCGCGGGAACGGTCCATCCGCATATCGAGCGGTGCATCGTAATTGTAGCTAAAGCCACGTTCGGCCTCATCGAGCTGCGGCGACGACACGCCAAGGTCGAACAATACCCCATCGACCTGAGTGATCCCCCGCGCCAACAGTTCGTCTTTCAAATGGACGAAGTTGCTTTTAATGAACGTAACCCGGTCCTCATATGGAGCCAGCCGCTCACTCGCGTGCTTGAGCGCGACGTCGTCTTGGTCGAAGGCGTATAGATGGCCTGTCGTCAAACGCTTGACGATTTCTTCGCTGTGACCGGCTCCTCCTAACGTACAATCGACATAAATCCCGTCTGGCTTAATATTTAATCCCTCAATGGACTCCATTTTTAATACCGTTTCATGCTCAAACATACAAAAACCCTCTCAACCTACATTTTTCAACTATTTTATTACGTTTACTTTATCATAAAAATGTCAAGCGCCGCATAGCTTTTTAGCGAAAAGAGGAAACAAAAAGGTAACAAACAAAAAATGGTTCCCACAAATTTCTGGGAACCATCTCTATCGAGCTCATTTCGGTTACAATTTGACCAAACATCGCTCGAAATCAGCTTGTTCATAAGACCGGCGCAAGCGCTCGAACAAATCGAGACCGTGACGATTCAACAACGGGACCATCGACCAAATCCGCTCTTGCGGAGCGTCCATCGGCAAGAGCCGTGTCGATAGATGAATCCGTCGACTGTTCAAGCGATATTGGTCGCGTTTCGCTTCGGCTCGCATCTCGTCGCCGAGACGTTCGAGCACGTGGCGTGCCTTCGCATCAAACCGGTGCCCGTGCTTGCCTGCCTCGCGTCCGATTGCTTCCGTGAGCGTCCGGTACGCGTACAGGTTTTGGTCGAACGCTTCGTCGTCGAACGTGTGGTCCGGTAACGGGTCCGCCAAATAGTCGACGAGCGTCACGCCTTCTTGGGCGAGCTTCTTCTCATCGTTCGTCGAGACGAGCACGGCCCCGAGCCGCGGAATCAACAGCGGCATCTTCCAATCGAGGACGTGGAACAAGGGCCGAAGTTGAAGCCAATAGGCGATTTCACCGGGGCCCGCAATATAGGCGAGTGTCGGGAACAAGTGGTCCTGCATGAGCGGGCGGGACACGACGTTGTTCGAGAACCGCTCCGGGTGCGTTTCCACTTGTTGGATTAGCTCGGCCTCCGTGAAGCGGTGTCCCCGCTTCGTCGTAAAGAGCCCGTCCTGCTTCGTCAACAGTTCGCGTGTCCCATCGTGATAGAACAAATGGGCCGCTTCGCGATTCAACTCGACGGTCGGCATCCCGTCCTCGAACGAATCGTGCAACGCCGCATGCAAGCGGTCGTGTTCCGTGATCAAGCGTTTGAACGCATCGCGCTCGAGGGCCCGGACTTCCGGTTGGTGCGGGTCGAACAGGATGAAGTCTTTACCGACAAACCGTCGCATCATCTGACCGAAGAATTGGGCGAACGAGTGGCTCGCTTGAATCACATCGACGAGCTCATGATAGAGGATCGTCGTGTAACGCGTCTCCGTCTCAGATAACAAGAGACGTTGCAACATTTGCACGAGTTCGATTTTAAGGCGATCGAACTCCAATTCCCCGACCGACGCCTTTCCGGCGAGCGGGACGGTCGACAACGCTTCTTTGCGCAGTTGACGCGACAGCGGCTGGCTCACGAAGACGTGGTTGATTTCTGCATAGTCGTGATCCTCCGTCGCCATCCAAAAGATCGGGAGGACCGGTTTGTTCAATTTCGCTTCCGCCTGTTTGGCCTTCTTCAGCACGGTCAACAGTTTATACACCGCGAACAACGGACCGCCGAACACCCCGACTTGTTGCCCGGTCACCATCGTGAACGCCTCACCGGCGGCCAACGCTTCGAGTTTTGATTCGAGCTCGGGAGAAATCGGACCGTGGACTGTTTGTTGGTCTCGCAAAATGTCGACGAGCGCGGGCAAATGCGTGAAGGAACGGTTCATCAGTTCATCCGCCCTCACCTCGAGCTCATCCATCCCTGTATAGTCCAACCATTTCGAATAGCCCGTCTCCACTTGCATCATCGGAGACGACGGGGCGTACATGGCGTCTAGCGACTCTATCCTCACGTATAACGACTTCCTTTCAAACGATTAATACATCATCTCTCGTGCGATGCCGATCGTAAACAAGACGATGTGGGCCGGGACGAGCACTAAAAACAACAAACGCCACCCGTGCACGAACATCTTCGAATAGACGACATCCTCATGGCGAATCCGTTGCCAAATCGCGTTGGCCGGGAAGATGGCGGCACAGACCGCAAGCAACAGCCAGATCAAATCGATCCCGACAATCGCTTCGAGCAGAACCGCACATGCATAAAACCAAAGGATCACGCCGGCGTCACAGGCGAGTTTGAACGTATTAACCGATTTCGGCATAATTTTTCTAAGTATCATATACACCATAAACCAAATGACGAGTGGAAATGAAACGATATACACTAGCACGATACGCTCGCTCCTAAAATTAATTTTTGCATGACCGGAATGACGGTCAATGTGACGCCTCGTTCGTCGGCCCGTTTCAAGAGCGGCGTCAAGATGGCGTCGACCTCGGTCTGGCGCCCCGCCTCGATGTCACGTAGCATCGAAGAACGATTGTGTGCCGTCTTGTCGATAATCGTGTCGATATATGTATACGGGACGTGACGGTCGAACAACATCGTCAGTTCTTCGTAAATCGCCGTCGCGATATCGCGGCAAGGCGGTATGGCGACCGCACCGTTCTCGACACGGCAGAGCGCCGTAATCGGATTGATGATTGCGTTGGCGAATAGTTTCTCGGTGACGACTTGTTCGATATCCGTCTCCCAGACGACATCGAGTGGAGATGCGTTGAACGACATCTCTTCGAGCGAGCCGAGGCTGCCGATGCGGATGCGCCCGAGCCCGGTATGCTGAAGCCGATGGCCATCGCGGCTCACGCCATGTTCAACCACACCAAGGTGGAATCCTTTCGTACGTGCATAGTCGAGATGCGCGATTCCGTTCGAACAGATGAAGACGGGCACGTCGCCGGACAATCGTTCCGTCGCCGCCTCGACCTGATGTGCTTTCGTCGTCACAAAGAATACGTCCTGCTCCGTCTCGATGATTTTCGTCACCGGACAGAGGCGAACCTGAACCGTTCCTTGCGTGACGCCGGTACGTTCGATCGTCACAGTCGATGCCTCGTCGACACGGCCATAGAGCGTCACCGTATAGTCCGGTTCGAACAGCGAAGCCATCAACATGCCGACGGCGCCGTTCCCGATAATCCCAATTCGTTTAATCGGCTTCATTGGCCATCCCTCCACGTCTAGTCTGCACTGAAAAGTTTACCACAATCTGTTTCCACGACCCAAAAATAAAAAAAGAAGCGGCCTCCGAGGAGACCGCTTCTTTTCGCATTATTTGCTTGTTACTTCTTTACCGTTGTAGTGTCCGCAAGATTTGCATACACGGTGAGAAAGCTTCATTTCGCCACAGTTCGGGCACTCGTTCATACCAGGTACGTTGAGTTTGAAGTGAGTACGACGAAGACGTTTGCGAGTTTTCGACGTTCTACGGAATGGTACTGCCATCGTTGTCCACCTCCTTGAAAAGTTAGCCGTTCTCGTCCTCTTTTTTAGAGAACAAGTCAGCGAGCCCCGCGAGGCGCGGGTCAATTTTTGGTTGGTCGTCCGGCTGCTCGTCAATGACGGACCAGCCTTCCCCTTCAACCTGAGTTTTGTCTGTTTCGTTCCCAAAGATTTGCATTGGGACGTCTAACATGATGAGCTCTTTTACGATCGGTCGCAGATCAATCGTATTTCCTTCTGGCAAATTGACATCATCGAATTGCTCCGTATAACGCCCATTCTCCAAAAAGAAAGGCTCGAGCGATTCAATATCGAATTCATAAATGACATCATCCAACGTACGCGCATCTGGCAACGTCAGGTCACCTTGAATCTTCAGATTGAATGTAACTTGATTAGATGTGAACGACGCATTCCCGTGCACATGCACCGGACGAATCGAACGGATATCCGGATGGAGCTGAGTAAGCTCTGGTAGTTCGACCATCTCATCGATGGTAAAACTGTCACCCTGGTTTCGTAGCTTAAGTAGCTGTGCAATAGACCACTTCATCCGAATCACCTCAATTGCAACAATATGAATTATAGATAGGCCAACTTGTTTTGTCAATGTTTTTTCTTTACACTAAAATCAGTTGACGACGGCGCTTTGCCAAAGCGTACTTATCCATCTTACACCAATCCAATCGACAATGCAAAGGAGTAATTTTATGCGAAAAACGGCCATCATTGCCGAGTACAATCCGTTCCATAACGGGCACCTCCATCAGGCGGAACGAGCCCGGATCGAAACCGACGCTGACGCCGTCATCGCCGTCATGAGTGCCCAGTTCACCCAGCGCGGCGAGCCGGCAGCTTTCGACAAATGGAGCCGGGCCCGCGCCGCCGTCCAAACGGGCGCGATCGACCTCGTCATCGAACTCCCGACGCGTTTCGGCGTGCACCGGGCCGACCGGTTCGCGAGCGCCGCGGTCGCCATCGCCGAGCGCGTACGTTGTCAAACGCTGTCCTTCGGTAGCGAGAGCGGCGACATCAGCGCCGTGACCCAGGCCGCGGCGGCCAACATCGAAGCGACTCCAGCCTATCAGACGGCGTTCAAAGAAGCGTTGGACAATGGACGTTCTTCCGCCAAGGCGTCGAGCGAGGCGTTCGGGTCACTCTATCCCGACTTTGATTTGACGCTCCCGAACAACATCCTCGCCTATCACTACGCGAAAGCGGCGACGTCCATCGAACTGCACACGATTCGCCGTCTCGGGGCCGGATACCATGACCCGAGCGTCTCAGACGTCATGTCGGCCACGGGCGTGCGCGCCCACTACTTAGAGTCAGGTATGGTCCGGGCCGTCCCTGACGCCACGAGAACGCTGTTTCAGGACAATCCGATGGCGCATTGGTCACTTTATTGGCCCGTCCTTCAATATAAGCTGCGGACGACCCCGAAAGACGTACTTGAGCAACTCGTCGGTATCGACAGCTCGCTGTCGCCCCGCTTGATTCAAGCCGGGCTCGAGCCGACATTCGAACAGGCGCTCGCCCGCTTATTGACGAGACGTTATACCCGGACGTCCATCCAACGCGCGCTCGTCGCCATCCTCATCCATTGGCGACAGGACGAGTTGCCGGAACGGTTCGACGACGTACCGTATATCCGACCGCTCGCGTTCAACACGATCGGGCGCACTGTGTTAAAGGACATAAAAAAAGACGTACCGCTCCTCAGCAAGTACCATCCCGATCTTGCGTTCGAGGCTCGAGTGACCGAGGCGTATCGCCTTCCGCTCGGAAATCGGTCACTCGTCGAACATATGCAAACTCCTCAATTCATCGATTCTAAATAATCGATGGCTTCCTCGACCGTCTTGACGGGAACGACTTCAATGTCGCTCTCGAGTCGGTCGAGCGACTCCATCGCCTCGTCGTAGTTCGACCCGGCCGGCACGAAGAACACGGATGCCCCAGCCTCGTCCGCAGCTACGATTTTTTGCCATGCCCCGCCAATCGGCCCGACGTTCCCTAACTCATCGACCGTTCCCGTTCCGGCAATGACGGCACCGCCCGTCAAATCGCCCGGCGTCAACTGATCAAAAATCTCGAGCGTGAACATGAGGCCGGCCGACGGTCCGCCGACGTTCGTCAGTTCGAACGAGACGTCCGGGTCCGTGCGCACGTCCTGGACGGGCAGCGGCTCATAAATCCCAAGCCCGACCCGGTCCCCGCTCCGGTCAATCGGTTGAATCAGCGTATCGACCTCACGTTCGCGACCGTCACGTTCAAGCGTGACAGAGACTTCATCGCCGGCTTCAAATGAGGCGACGCGTTCGATAAAGTCAAGGCGCGATGCGAACGATTGGCCATCGAGCGCCGTGATGATGTCACCCGGCTTCAAGACGTTCGCGGCGAGCGACCCCGTGATTGGGGCCGAGACGTACATGCCGTCAAACGTCACCGTCACATCGGCGTCCGCCAACTCATAGGCGTATTGAATCGCCGCTTGTTGCGACGACGACATCAACAACTCTTGTCTGCGTTCGTAGTCCGCCTCGCTTTCCCCGTCATACAGATAGCGGCTGGCCGGACTCGCCTCCGTGAACGGGGTGAACCAGCTGCCGACGAGCCAGAGCGGTGTCGCCCGGCGTTGCGAGATGGTCACCATCTTCAGTTCGCCCGGTTCTTTGTCCCCGCCCTCGACCGTCATGAACTCTTCGATCGTCGTCGCCTCGCCCGGATACGTGATGTAATACGGGAGTGGCACGAACAAGAAAATCAGGACGGCCACGAGCAGACCGAAACCGATTTTGAGCGACTTCATTGTCCGTGACTCACTTCATATTTTTGCCGCAACGCGAGTTCGACTTGCTCCGGGACGAGCTCGGCGACGGACGCCCCGTATTTGGCAACTTCTTTCACGATCGAGGAGCTGAGGAACGAGTACTGGCTGTTCGTCATCATGAACAACGTCTCCACGTTCTCATTCAACTTTTTATTGATCGATGCGATTTGAAGCTCATACTCGAAGTCCGAGACGGCACGCAGGCCACGGACGATGGTCGCTGCCTCACGCTTGGCAGCATATTCGACGAGTAAACCCCCAAACGCGTCGGCGGTGACGTTCGGTAAATGTGTCGTCACCTCACGAATGAGCGACAGACGCTCTTCCACGTTAAAGAGAGGTGCCTTACTCGAGTTTTCGAGCACGGCGACGATGACTTCGTCGAAGATGGCCGCCGCCCGCTCGATGATATCTAAATGGCCGTTCGTAATCGGGTCAAAGCTCCCCGGGCAAATCGCGATACGTTTTGACATGTTCTCACTCCTCGGTCGCTGCATACTCGTAAAAGCTGATCGTAATCACGTCCGAGTAGCGTTGCACCTTGATTTTTTCCAACTGGCCGACTCGGTCCGGCAACGTCATGTCGCTGCCATGCTCGCAGACGACGACGCCGTTGTCCGTCAACAGCCGGTTCGTTTCAATGATCTGTAAAAACGGCACATGTTCCTCCGCATGATACGGAGGGTCCATGAAAATCAGTTTGAACGGCTGACCTTTGAGGACGAGTTGGTCGAGAACCGAGCGGGCGTCTTGTTGGAGCACCGTCGCTTTCGACTCGTAACGTGTCGTCTGCAAATTGTCTGTGACCGTCTGGACCGCCTTCCGTTGCTTGTCGACGAACACGGCATGGTCACACCCCCGTGACAACGCCTCGATTCCTAGACCGCCGCTCCCGGCGTATAGGTCAAGCGCATCGCCCCCGGCGAAATAAGGACCGATGATGTTGAATAACGATTCTTTTACTTTATCTGTCGTTGGTCGTGTGGCCGACCCCGGGACCGCCTTGAGTCGGGTCCCTTTTCGTTCTCCTGAAATCACTCGCATATCAGTTCTCCTTCACCACAAAAGATGAAGGCGGTGCCGCCTTCATCTCTGTGTTATTTCTGCTTCGATTCATACGTCTCCGCGACGAACGGCCGCTCACTGCGGACGACCGCTTCGACGAACGGCAACGCGCTCACTTGTTCGAGAATCGCCTCATGTCCATCAAGGTCGGTATACAAGAAGGCGTACTTCTCCCGCTTTGACACGTAATACAGGTTCGCATAGCGACGCAACGCCTTCACTTGTTTCAACGATTGGACGTAGACGACGAACCCGATTCGACCATTCAACTCAAACGTCTCAGATGGCACATCCACAGCTTCCGCCTCCACAACTTCCTCCGCCTGAACATCCGCCTTCGTCGAAGAACGGGTTTCCGGTCGGGACTTTGATTTTTGGAGAAACCGAGAAGGCCAACAGCTCACTCACTTCCCCGAGCAGTTTATCTAAACTGCGTTCCGCTTTTTTAAATGCGGCCACTTCTGGCTGGACATCGAGACGCCGTTTGACGAGATGCATCTCTTTTTTAATGCGATCGTGGTCCGGGTGATGTTTCCCGAACCGTTGTACGTACTCGTAATCTTCTTTCATCCGCAAGAACTCACGTTCCACGATGCGCGCTTCCTCTGATTGGGCTCGCGCTTGTTTCGTGGCGATATATGTTTGGAACGACTCGCTCGCTTCAATCAAATCGGCTAACGATTCCGTTTGATCGAGCAGGGCGATCGTCTGTTCAGTAATAATCATGGCTTTCACCCTTTCTGCCATGATTTTAACACATTTGATTCCCTCTGTAAGCAATCGGCTTTATAATTGAACGTGACTGTCAAGCGTCCAACCAGAAAGGAAGTGAACAGGTGCGCACCTGCACCTCGCTATGAAAAAAGTCTCATTCAATATGATTCGCTCGGCCGGCATTAAAACCGACTATGCGAAACCTGAATATTATTACGACCAGCTCGATAAAGTAAGAGCAGCCGACCTCGTCTTGTTCCCTGAATATTGGATGGTCAACTCAATCATCTATGGACTCAACAAACCGATTTTCCCGTCCCCGGCCACGTATCATCTCGGACACGATAAGATCGAGATGACGCGCGCCTTCAAGGCGACGTTCCCGCACCGAATCCCGAAGACGCTCATCTACGGGAAAAACCCTTATACGATCGAGCGTGTTTTGGAAGAGTTCGAGTATCCGTTCGTCGCCAAGACGGCCAAGTCGTCGATGGGACAAGGCGTCTGGCTCATCAAGCATGAACAGGATTGGCTCGAGTACGTCGACAAGCACGAGACGTTCTACGTCCAGCAATACATCCCGAACGACCGCGACCTGCGGATCATCGTCATCGGTGAAGAAGTCGTCGGTTCGTATTGGCGTGTCAGCGAGGCGTTCTTGAACAACGTCGCCCAAGGCGCCCAGTTCTCGTATGACGATATCCCGGAAGACGTCGTCGCGGAAGTGCTCGACATCGCCAAGACGCTCCACATCAATCACGCGGCCTTCGACGTCATCGTCGCCGACGGTGAATTTTACATTTTAGAGTTCAACGTCTTCTTCGGCTCAGAGGGACTCATGCCGCTCGGGGTGAGGCTTTCGGACAAGATCGCCCAATACCTCGATCCCCGCGCTTGAGGCGTTCATCTTTTTTTCACAATTTGAACACACGTTATTCCAAGAACGTTTTCGAATATGATATGATGACATATGAGGTTTATTAGGGAAAAGGGGGATTATGATGAAATTTGAGCAGTTCCACATCGAGGGAAAAGAGATCCGCTTCGGTTTGCTCGAGACGATCATGGATCATCATCATTTCATCCGTGAAGGCGCTTGGGACTATGAGCGTGCAACGTATGACATGAAGTACGAGAAACAATCGACAGGCGAGACGTTCTACCTTCGCTTACCGGTATATGCAATCGAAGGCCAAATCGAGGACCGTCATGCGGTCGTCAAAATGTTGACACCGATTCTCGGAAAACATTACTACCCGCACGGCGTCGAGTACGACGAAGAGTTCCCAGAAGAAATCGTCCGTGATTGCGAGCGTCGTCTAGCCGCACTCGCTGAGACACTCGAAGTAAAACCCCTTGCATAAGCGAAGGGGTTTTTCTTATGGACACATATAACGAACCGAGGTAAGCATCGGCAGAGCAGATTACGCCGACAAGTCCTCTGATTGGATGATGGTGCAGCCCTTACCCTCGTAATACGCGATCATGTCGTCGATTTTCTTCAAGTCATAGCTCGTGATGCAATCCGACAGGACGCTGACCGTATAGTCGGATTTCCGTAGATTGTAACACGTTGACTTCACACAGGCGGTCGCATCGGCACCGGTGATATAGAACGTGTCGATGCCATGCTGTTCAATGAACGCCGCGAACGCCTCGCTCGTCAAGGCGTTGCCCTTGTATTTGGTGAATACGTGATCGGACACAATCTTCAAATCTGGCGCTAATTCTGCCCCGCGCGTCCCGGTTTTGAACGTTCTTGTCCCCGCGGATAAGTTCTCATGTCGGATATAGACGACGGGAATCCCCTTGTCGACCGCCCAATCGATCGATGTGTTGATGTTGTCGATGACCGCTTTGTAATTTTTCGTGATGTCATTCTGAATGTCGATGACGACCAATGCTTGCTGTTGCATCTGATTTCCCCCTCGATGAGTCGCGTGTCGTGACTACTGCCTTCATCATACCAGAGTTCACCACTGGAAAATATAGACAACAATCATCATCAACAAACAAAAAAGGGAGGACCCGCCGAGGGCCTCCCTTTTGTCATGTCGCGATGACGTTGAGCGTCACATCGACTTGTCCGAGCAATAAGTCGAACTGGTCGCGCACGTACCGATATAAGCGTTCAGCCTCAACGAGTGAGACGGGTGCAACGATTTGATAATCGTATCGCTCTTTCGAGACGGACACGACCTTCACTTCACGTAATCCGAATTCGATTGCACTGCAAGCAATCAAATCCTCAATCGCCCGCTCAGCAATCGTCACATCTCCATAGGAATAATCATTTCCGATGACAGCCATCGTATCATTCATCTTCTTCACTCCTTTTCTGCCGCGAGTACTAACACGTCCTCCATAATGGTTTCGATATCGACGGGTTTTTCTCCTGCCGTGGCCATTTGGGCGACCGCACGGACGTCGTGCTGACGGTCGATGATATACATCGTCGTCGCATGCGTGACGAGTCCGCTGTTCGCTTTCGAATAATAGAATTGAAGCTGACGCGTGATGCGGTCGATATCGGCCTGGTCACCGGTCAACATCTTCCAACCCGTTGGTTCGGCTTGGAATGCCTCCCCGTAATTCTCTAGGACCGGCACCGTATCGACTTCAGGGTCGACAGTGATGGCGACGAGCTCGACGTCCGTCCCGTACAAGTCGTTCGCTTTCAACTCTTGCTCGAGCTTCATGAAGTCACGCAACGTGAGCGGGCAGATGTCCGGACAGTTCGTATAGAAGAACGTGACGATTTTGACTTTGCCATTGTCCGAATTGTACGACTGACCGTCGAGCGCATTCGTCAACGTGAACGGGGTCGGCTCTTGGATGACGGGCAGGTCCTCTTCTTTAAAGAATAAGAAGTACGAGGCCACACCGATCGCCACCAGAATGGCGACCGTCAAGCCGACCGTCATATAGCTGTTCCGTTTCATCCTCATCCCCCTCTCTCGATTCACCCACCGATAATGGCACGGAAGACGTTTGTCGTCTCACCCGGGTCATAGGCGACATAAAGGAGGACGTATACCGTCACGCCTGTAATCGCTGTGAAAAACCAGACGACTGAGGCTTTCGGTCCGATTTTACGGTGTTTCTCGACTTTATTTTTATAGCCGAGGTAAAGCGTGATCAATCCGAGGACCCCACCTGTCGTCGCGAGCAGGATATGGAAAATCATGAACGCCAAATAATAAGGCTTCACTGAATCCGGTCCCCCGAAGGCGGTATTGCCGACGAAAATCGTCCGTGAGACGTAGAGAATGAAGAATGTCGTCGCGGCGATCGCGGCGGCCGTCATGACTTTCTTATGTTTGTCGACGTTGCGGCGATCGCGCGCAATGATCGTCCATCCGATTGCGACTAAAATAGCACTGATGACAATGAATGTCACACTGATCAAGGCAAGATAGTTCATCGTAGTTTCCCCTTTGATTTAGTTCATTTTTTCTCTTTTGGTTCTTGCGGTGTGAACGACATGCCTTCGTCAAGCGCAAGCGATTTCGTCCGGCGCACCCAACCGAAGAACGTCCAGCCGAAGAAGAAACCGTATACGACTTCTTGACCGAGCTTCATCAATACCCCGCCGAAGCGTTGGTCTTCAAGAGCGCTGTTCGTCGCTCCCATGAGCGCATTCAAATCGAGACCCGACACATCGCCGTTCGGCATACAGTAGCCGAGCACCGTTGCGAACGTCTCCGCGTCCGTATAGGCGTCATACAAGATGCCTTGGCTGAAGATGATGAACGCACAGGCAGGTGTCAAGAGCACACCGTTCGCGATGATGTACACCATCCGCTTCAAATCTGACATCCCTTCCTCTTCTTCTGAGAGGAACGGTGCGATGACCGGATACCACATCGTCAAACTGAAGACGACGAGGGCGCCGTGGAAGATACGATGCACACCATAGTTTGTCAAGACGTAGTCAAAGATGAATGGCATGTGGTAAAACGTGAACAATGCATTGAACAAAACGAGTGCGATCAAAGGTTTTGTCATAAACTTGAGCGTCGGCCCAATCACCTTATAGCTAAATAATTTCTCGAACACCCAATACGGCATCCCGTACACGACGAGCGCCGGTGCGAGCACATAGACGAGCACCATCTGCAACATGTGCACCGAGAAGATGATGTGTGCAAGGACATCGACCGGACTTCCGAAGCCGATATAATACAATAAAATGGCGGATAACATGCTGAACTTTTGTAGTAACGTGGTCGACTCGTACCCTCGCTTCGCCATTTTCTCTGTGACGACCGCATAGAGGACGTACAACCCTACCATCAACAATCCGAACCATGGACTCCAAAGTGTCATCCAATCGAACTGTTTGAGTAGCTCTGATGTATTCCAGAGCATCCCTTCACCCCTTTTCTTTCTCTCCCAAACCGATGAAACCGTTCACTTCAAGATTACTATTCCTTTATTTTTGAAGTAAAGCAAAAAGGACTGAATCATCTGTGTTTCCACAGATGTTCAATCCTTTGTCACATTTACCAAATGAGCAAGCGAAGTGCAGCGACTGTAATGATGGCGACAAAGATGCCAAGCCACATCATTCCGACGATCCACGTGTTGCCACGGTTGTTCATATGCATGAAGATATACAGCTGCAAGAACACTTGGATGATGGCGAGGATGATTAAGAAACCACCTGCTGCCCACACCGGCATGAGTTCAGCGTATACGGCGCCGAACGCGACGAATGTGAGCAAGATCATCATCGCGAAGCTGATCAACTGGAGTTGATATTCGCGGCGTGACTCGGCTTTTACTTCGAGCTCTAACTGTTTGTGCGATTCGTTGATTGGTTGTTTTTCCATGTTAGCTCACCATCCCTAAGAGGTAGACGATTGAGAAGATGAAAACCCAGACGACGTCGATAAAGTGCCAGTATAGGCTCGACACGTAAAACTTCGGTGCGTTGTACACATCGATCGGACGGTTCCAGTTGCGAATTAACAACGTCGTGATCCAAAGTAGACCGAACGTGACGTGCGCGCCGTGGAAACCGACGAGCGTGTAGAACGCAGATCCGAACGCGCTCGACGTGAACGTGTGACCGATATGGTAGTAGTGGATGAACTCGTAAATCTCAGCTCCAAGGAAACCTGCCCCGAGGAGAAGCGTGATCACCAACCAAAACTTCATGCGGCCTGGATTGTTCGCTTTCATGTTCATCATGGCGAGAACACTTGTGAGCGAACTTGTGAGGAGGAGCATCGTCATTAAGAAGACGAGCCCCATCTCAAAGATATTGTACGAACGAAGTTCCTCTGGCGCACCAGAGTTGAGTAGACCGACATACGTTCCGAAGAGCGAGGCGAAGAGAACGGTCTCTCCACCGAGGAAGAACCAGAAGGCTACATATTTATTTTTCCCTTCCAGCGTGGCTTTCTCTGGATTGGCCGGAATTCCGGTCACCGGGTGTTTTTCGACTGCATGTGCCATTTATTGGTCTCCTTTCTCACGAATCGCTTTCAAATCCGCTTCGATCTTCGATTTTGGAATGTAGAAGCCATGATCGTCAATCCATGAACGGAGGAACATCGACACGAATGTGATGAGCAATCCGATCACGATGAGCGACCAACCGACAACCGCGTTATCCATTTGGAAAATCGCTCCGAGTCCGGCGATGAACAAGCCGAGTGACATGAAGAACGGGATAATCGAGTTGTTCGGCATATGGATGTCTGCTACTGGTTCAGCGACAGATACCCGTTTGTTGCCCGCCATCTTCTCGAGCCAGAACGTATCGAGACCTTTGACAAGCGGTGTTTGTGCAAAGTTGTACTCTGGAGTCGGTACAGGAAGCGTCCACTCCAATGTACGTCCATCTTCCCAATGGTCCGGCTTGACGCGTTGTTTCGACAAGAATGCTTTCACAACAGCGACGAGCAAGACGATCGTCGACACACCCATGAAGAAGGCTCCGATTGTCGACAGCAAGTTCATCGTCTCAAACCCTTGGTTCGGAAGGTATGTGAAGACGCGGCGTGGCATCCCGAACAATCCGAGGAAATGTTGCGGGAAGAACGTCAAGTGGAACCCGATGAAGAACAACCAGAACTGCCAGTAGCCAAGCTTCTCAGAGAGCGCTTTGCCGAACATGAGCGGGAACCAGTAGTAAAGTCCTGCAAATAGACCGTAGACAACTCCACCTACGATAACGTAGTGGAAGTGAGCGACAACGAAGTAACTATCGTGGTACTGATAGTCGGCCGGTGCGACCGAAAGCATGACCCCTGTCATTCCCCCGACGAGGAATGATGGAATGAATGCGACCGAGTAGAGCATCGCGACGTTGAACTTGATTTGTCCGCCCCATAGTGTGAACAACCAGTTGAAGATTTTGACCCCTGTCGGAACGGCGATGGCCATTGTTGCGACAGCGAAGATCGAGTTGGCGACCGGTCCAAGACCGACCGTGAACATGTGGTGGACCCAAACCATGAATCCGAGGAAACCGATGAGCATCGTTGCGAAGACCATCGTTGTATAACCGAATAGGCGTTTACGAGCGAATGTCGGAATAATTTCCGAGAAAATACCGAACGCCGGTAAAATCAAGATGTATACTTCCGGGTGTCCGAAGATCCAGAAGAGGTGTTCCCAGATGACTACGTTACCGCCGGCTGCCGGGTCGAAGTAAACGGCCCCGAACAAGCGTTCGAACATCAACATGAACAATCCGACTGTGAGCGGTGGGAACGCGAAGACGATCAACGCCGAAGCGACGAACGTCGTCCACGTGAAGAGCGGCATCCGCATGAGTTTCATACCTGGAGCACGCATGTTCAAAATCGTGACGAGGAAGTTAATCCCGGCCATGAGTGAACCGAAACCTGAAATTTGAAGACCAAGGGCGTAGAAGTCGACCCCTGATGCTTCCGGTTGTGTCGAGAGCGGCGCGTACGCCGTCCAGCCTGCGTTCGGCGCTGCGCCGAAGAACCAGCTAAGGTTCAACATGACACCACCGAAGAAGAACAACCAGAATCCGAGTGAGTTAATGAACGGGAACGCGACATCGCGTGCCCCGATTTGAAGTGGTACGACGGCGTTCATGAATCCGAATAACATCGGCATGGCCGCTAGGAAGATCATCGTCGTCCCGTGCATCGTAATCAATTGGTTAAACGTTTCGCCGCTGACGAAGTCGTTCATCGGACGAACGAGTTGCCACCGAATAAGTAATGCTTCAATTCCACCGAGAAGGAGGAAGAAGATTCCTGAGAACAAATACAAAATACCGATTTTTTTGTGGTCAACCGTCGTAACCCAATCCATGATGCCATTGTATTTACGCGGTTGCTGCAATGCAGTGGTCTGTGCCACGTGAAATCCCCCTTTTCCCGTTAGTCAATCTTCTGATCGTACAAGAAGTCAACGAGTGCATCTAACTCTTCATCACTGATTTGGCCTTCACCGAAGCCAGGCATGAGCGCGCCTTGTTTCAATTCTTGAGGATCACGAATCCATTCTTTCAATTTCTCTTCGTTGTTTTCAAGATAACCAGCTAACTTTTCACGATCACCGAAGTTTGTCAGACTAGGCGCGACTTTCCCGCCGCCGTGACAGCTCAAGCAGCTCTCGACGTAAACGGCCTCACCTGTCGTCAAGTTTTGGTTATCGGCAACAAGTTTTTCTGTGTTCGCGTCTTGTTGTGCTTTCATGTCTTCGAGCCATTTGTCGTAATCTTCTTGCTCGAGTGCGATGACTTTGAAGTCCATGAGCGCGTGTGACGGTCCGCAAAGCTCGGCACATTTTCCGAAGAACGTACCTGGCTCATTTGCATGCAACCACATTTCGTTATCAAGGCCTGGGTTCGTGTCCGTTTTACCAGATAAAGCCGGTACCCAGAACGAGTGGATGACGTCTTTCGATGTCAAGTTGATGCCGACACGTTTGCCGACCGGGATGACAAGTTCTTGTCCCGTGACGACGCCTGCGTTCGGATATTCAAACTCCCACCAGTACAAGTTAGCCGTAACATTGATTTCTTCTTCTTTTTTCGCTTCTTTCGCTTTCGCGAGTTCGACAGTCGTCGTGATTGTCGGGACAGCGAGAATGATGAGCAAGATGATTGGTACGACTGTCCAAATCATCTCGAGCGTGCTGCTTCCTTCGACTTGCTTCGGAATCGAATCGTCTTTACGACGGAACTTCATGAGCACGTAAACGTAAATGATCGATACGATGACGAGTACGAAGAGCATAAGTACCAAACTGATGATAATGATCCGGAGCTGAATTTCAGCGCCTTCTCCCATCGGCTTCAATGCAGACAATCCCTCAACGCCGCACCCTGATAATAGCAGTGCGAACATCATCATCGGGACGATGCCAAACAGAAGCTTTTTAAATGATTTCACAACAATCCCCACTTTCTCCCAAAATGATGTGTAATGGTTTCTATATAGTGAGTGTGATTACGCTAGTGCTGCCGTCAAAATCAGCGCGACAATCCACACGACTAAATAAATTAATGAATAAAAGAACATTTTGTTTGCCCACTTGATTTCATCCTCGGCTTTAAAACCTTTCAACCCGAGATATAACCAGTAGCCCCCAAGACCGGCTGCAATGATTACGTAGACTAACCCGTAATGCATGAACAAGAGCGATGCTGGAATCAGCGTCGCAATCCACCAGATGATTTGACGCTTTGTAATCGCAAAGCCGTTGACGACCGGTAGCATCGGAATGCCGGCCGCTCGATACTCCTCGACACGCCGCATGGCGAGCGCGAGGAAGTGTGGCGGTTGCCACAAGAACATGACGAGGAACATGAGCCACGCGTCGATATGAAGCGCGGGATCGATGGCTGCCCAACCGATGAGCGGCGGTACCGCTCCGGAGATGCTGCCGACGACCGTGTTCAACGTGTGCGTCCGTTTAAGCCACATCGTATAAATGACGACATAAAAAAATGCCCCGATTAAACCGAAGACTGCTGCCACATACGAGACGATCAATAAGAGCAATGTCCCGATCGCAAGCTGCGTTAATCCAAGGAGCAAAATCCGTTCTCCCGAAATTTTACCGGTGACACTCGGCCGATTGTCTGTACGTCCCATCAAGTAATCGATATCACGGTCCACGAAGTTGTTTAGGTAACAACTCCCGGAGATGACGAGTGCGCTTCCTAACATCGTTAATAAGAGCTGCGGCCAAACCTCAAATAAATAAAAGACTGGCGTATCACTCTGATATGTTGCTGCTACAAAGAAACCGGCGAATACCAACAACAAGTTGGCGCGAACGATTCCCATTTTTGCCAGAGCAACATAGTCGCGGAACGAGGCGGATTCTGTATATTCTACTTCTGCCATTGTTCCTGGGTTGACTTTTGTCATACTGACCCCCCTACTAATCACGAAATCCACGTATTCTTTTCACAGAAAAAACACAATATGAACAAAGTTCACCTAACTCATAACAAAGATACCATATTTTCAAAAAGAATACGTCGTTTATGCTTGTAAAATAGCTAGTTTTTTGTGACAAACGTGTGATAATTGTCACAGTAAAAACGCCATGTTAATACTAGAATAACGATTTTGATAGCGATTGCAAGCTTTTCCGTTTCGTTTTTACGACGTAAAGCCGTATAATAAGTATGGCGAAAAAAATATAAACTTACAAGGCACAATTCTAGTGATTTTTCTCAAAAGCAGGTGGAAACGAATGCATAAAAAACTCGCACTATTTTCAGCGCTCGTCACGCTCGGGATGATGCTCGTCCTGATCATGGGTGGAACCGTGACAAAGACGGACTCCGGCGACGGGTGCGGAACGGATTGGCCGCTCTGCCACGGGAAACTGATCCCGACCAATCCGAGCGTCGAAACGATGATCGAGTACAGTCACCGTGTCGTCTCTGGCATCGAGGGACTGCTCATCATCGCCTTGACGATTTGGACGTTTGCGGTCGTCAAGAACCGGTATGATGTCAAAGTGTTCGCGTTCCTCGCGTTCATTTTCATGCTCATCCAATCGATTATCGGTGCCGGGGCCGTCATCTGGCAACAGTCGGACGCGATTCTCGCGCTCCACTTCGGCATCTCGCTCGTCTCGTTCGCATCGCTGCTCATCTTGACGATTCTCTTGTTCGAAGGGGAACGCGTGCATCGGGCCGTCTCCGAACGGTTGAAGGTTCATCTTTACGGCTTGACGATTTATACGATGGTCGTCGTCTATACGGGCGCTTACGTCCGTCACCTCGGCGCGACGTACGCCTGTGTCGGCTGGCCGATTTGTGACCAGAACGTGTGGACGTTCGAGTCATACGTCCAAATGGGGCACCGCATCATGGCCGGACTGCTCGTCTTCTATACGTTATACGTCCTCTACTTGGCACGTCGGGAGACGAACCGCCTCGTCGAGACCGGCATGTGGGCCTCGCTGTTCTTCATCCTGCTTCAAGTCGGCACGGGTGCGTGGATCGTCCTTGGGGGACACGCCACGTACGTCCCGCTTCTCCACGCCTTCTTGATTACCTGCTATTTCGGGATTATCTCGTACTTGGCATATCATGCGTATCGGAGTCAGAAACAGACGACCGAGGCCGCACGACAACAATCCATTTAATCACGTACACAAAAAGGAGCGACGGCATCGCTCCTTTTTTTGATGCCTATTTACTGCGCGTCCTTGAACCGCTCGAGTGCCCGGGCACGCGCTTCCTTATGGTCGACGATTGGGTCGACGTATCCATCCCGCTCGGTCAAGTCAGGGAAATGAATCGCTTTTTTGTCGAGATTCGCGAGTTCGAGCACGTACTTCCGGATGAACGTCCCGTCCCCATCGAACTTCTCGGACTGCGTCGTCGGATTGAAGATACGGAAGTACGGCACCGCATCCGTCCCGACCGAGGCCGCCCATTGCCAACCCCCGATATTCGAGGCCGCTTCATAGTCGATCAGCTTCTGTTCGAAATAGCGTTCCCCTTTCCGCCAGTCGATCATCAGATGCTTCGACAAGAACGAGGCGACAATCATGCGAAGCCGGTTATGCATCCAGCCCGTCTCATTCAATTGCCGCATCGCCGCGTCGACGATCGGGTAGCCCGTCTTTCCGTCACACCACGCCTGGAAGTTCTCGTCATCGTTCTCCCAATCGAGATGCTTATACTTGTCGTTGAACGGACGGTCTTTCAGTCCCGGGAATTGGACCATGATCATATAGTAAAATTCGCGCCATAACAACTCATCGTAATATGTGTCGCGTCCGCTCGATTTCGGCGCCTTCAACACCGCTTCCGTCACGGTCCGGATGGAGAGCACCCCGGTCCGGAGATACGGAGACAGACGGCTCGTGCCGGCGATGGCCGGGATGTCGCGGTCTTCATCGTACGCATCGATCCGATTCGCGACGAAGTCGCTCAAACGACGTTTGGCTGCCGCTTCGCCGAGCGCTTTCCACGAACGCTCACAGCGATCGAACTGACGCTTCAATTCGACCGGGACTACATGCCCTGTCGTCACGTGACGCTTCAACGCATTCACGTCGACCTCATACGGCGCGGGCGGCGCCTCGGCATAGGCTGCTTTTTTAAATGGCGTGTATACCTTATACGGATCGCCGTCTTTTTTCGTGAACGCATTCGGGGCGAACAAATGGCGGTCGAGCAGGCGGATGACTTTGACCGCTTCCCCGAGCGCTTGGATGACGGCGTCGTCCCGCTGTTTGAACGGTTCGACATACTCGGCGTTGAAGTAGAGCACATCGAGCTCACCGAGCGCTTCGACGAACTGTTCTGCCGTATCGGCCACGATGACCCGAAGTCCGAGCCCGCGTTCTTCCAACTCGTCCATGAATTGACGCATCGTCGCGAAAAAGTAATCGTGGCGCGTCTCGAACGGCTCGCAATAGTTAGGGTTGAACCAAAAAACGAACTCCATCTCATCGTCGGAATCAGCGTCTTTCAAGGCCCGGTGTAACATATGATTATCTGTCAATCGAAAATCCGATCGAAACCAGCATACTCGTCTCATCTCTCCCACTCCTATCTAAAAAAGAAGCATAGCGCGGCTATGCTTCTTTTCATTATACAAACTCAATCAATAAGTCGTCACTTTGGATTGTGTCGCCTTCTTTAATATGGACCGCTTTGACTTCTCCGTCTTGCGCGGCTTGGACCGTCGTCTCCATCTTCATCGCTTCCGTGACGAGGAGCTGTTCCCCGCGGTGGACACGGCTACCCGGTTCGACGAGCACTTTCAACACTGAACCTGGCATCGAAGCGCCGACTTGTTTCGGGTTCGCCCGGTCTACTTTCGGACGGCTCGTCGTCGCCGACTTCACGTTCACGTCTTTAATCTCGATTTCACGCGGGACGCCGTTCATCTCGTACGAGACGAGACGGATGCCGTCCTCGTTCGCCGCACTGATTTGAACGAGTTTGATGATGAGTGTCTTCCCGGTCTCGATTTCAACTTGAATCGTCTCACCGACGTTCAATCCGTAGAAGAACGTCAACGTGTCAAGCACCGATACATCCCCGTACGTCGTCGAATGCGTGACATAGTCTTCAAACACTTTCGGATACAATGCGTTCGAGAGCAATTCGAAATCTGTTACCGGACGATCGAGTTTCTCGAACAGTTTCGACTGGGCCGCTTCAAAATCATACGGCTCAATCAACTTACCTGGACGTACGTCAAGCGGCTTCTCACCTTTAAGAATCTCTTGCTGGACATCGGTCGGGAACCCTCCTGGAGGCGTCCCGAGTTCGCCGCGCATCATCTCGACGACCGAATCCGGGAAGTCGAGTTGGTGACCGCGGTCAATCACATCTTGTTCGCTCAAGTTATGCTGGACCATGAATAGCGCCATGTCGCCGACGACTTTCGACGACGGTGTCACTTTGACGATATCCCCGAACAACATGTTGACACGGGCATACATCGACTTCACTTCGCTCCAACGGTCACCCAATCCGACCGCTTTCGCTTGTTGCTGCAAGTTCGAGTACTGTCCGCCCGGCATCTCGTGCTCATATACCGACGGGTTCGAAGCGCGCATGTCGCTCTCGAACGGCTCGTAGTTATGACGCACGTCTTGCCAGTAATCGCTGATGACCTCGTAATGCTTCGCATCGATTTTCGGTTGACGCGCGTGATGGTCAAGCGCATAAATCAAGCTGCCGCCTGAAGGCTGTGACGTCATCCCCGACATCGAGCTCGCAGCCACGTCGACGATATCGACGCCCGCATCTGTCGCCCGGGCGTAAGTGAAGATTCCGTTGCCCGACGCGTCGTGCGTATGCAAGTGGATCGGCAAGTCGACGGCATCTTTCAATGCCGAGACGAGCGCGTACGCCGATTCCGGTTTGAGCAGGCCGGCCATGTCCTTGATGGCAAGGATGTGAGCCCCGCTCGCTTCAAGTTTCTTCGCCAAGTCGACGTAATACGGCAAGTGGTATTTCGGACGGCTACCGTCATACAAGTCACCCGTATAACAAACCGCTGCCTCGGCGACTTTGCCGGTCGGTAACGTCGCGTCAATCGCGAGTTGAATCGACTCGAGGTTGTTCAAACTGTCAAAGATCCGGAACACGTCGACGCCGGCATAGGCCGCTTCGTGGACGAACTTCTCGATGACGTTGTCGGCATAGTTCTTATACCCGACGGCGTTGGCACCGCGGAGCAACATTTGAATCAACACGTTCGGCATCTTCTCACGGAGACGCATGAGGCGTACCCAAGGGTCTTCTGAGAGGAAACGATAGGCGACGTCGAACGTGGCCCCGCCCCATGCCTCGACCGAGAACAGCTCCGGCATGAGCTTGCTCGTCGGTTCGGCGATATTGATGATGTCTTGCGTCCGCATCCGTGTCGCGAGCAGAGACTGGTGCGCGTCGCGCATCGTCGTATCCGTCAATAACAGTTCGGGCTGGCGCTTAATCCAGTCGGCGAGGCCATCCGGACCAAGTTCCGTCAAAATCTGTTTCGTGCCCGGTTCGGCTTCAGCCGGCAGGTCTTGCGGAATCCGGACCGAGCGGCTGATCGGCTTGTCTTTCAAACCGACGCCCGGGAATCCGTTCACCGTGACATCGCCGATATAGTTGAGCAATTTCGTCCCGCGGTCTTTCCGTTTCGGGAAGACGAACAGTTCCGGCGTCTCATCGATGAACGACGTGTTATAGTCGCCGCTGATGAAGTTCTGATGCTTCATCACGTTGATTAAGAACGGGATGTTCGTCTTGATGCCACGAATCCGGAACTCGTTCAAGTTACGGACCATCTTCGAAGCGGCCTGTTCGAACGTCATGCCATGTGTCGACAGCTTCACGAGGAGCGAATCATAATATGGTGAAATCTCGGCACCGACGTAGGCATTCCCACCGTCAAGTCGGACGCCGAAGCCGCCCGGAGAACGGTAGGCCATGATTTTACCGGTATCCGGCATGAAGTTGTTGGCCGGGTCTTCCGACGTGACACGCGATTGGATCGCGTAACCGAGCAATTTGATATCTTCTTGTTTCGGCATGTGGATGACGTCGCCGTGGAGCGACTCACCTTGTGCGATCATGAGTTGCGTCTGGACGATATCGAATCCGGTCACCATCTCGGTGATCGTATGCTCGACTTGAATACGTGGGTTGACTTCGATGAAGTAGAACGACTCGTCTTCCGTGACGAGGAATTCGACCGTACCGGCATTGATGTAGCCGACGTGGCGCATCAGTTTCACGGCTGCGTCACAGATGGCTTGACGCGACGCATCCGATAACGTCACACAAGGTGCGACTTCGACGACTTTTTGGTGACGGCGCTGGACCGAGCAGTCGCGTTCGAACAAGTGAATGATGTTCCCGTGGTCATCCCCGAGGATTTGGACCTCGATGTGTTTCGGGCGTTCCACTAGTTTTTCTATGTACACTTCGTCTGAACCGAACGCTTGCTTCGCTTCTGACTTGGCACGTTCAATCAAATCTTTCATCTCGGCTTCCGTACGGATGACGCGCATCCCGCGGCCGCCTCCTCCCATCGCGGCTTTGACCATGAGCGGGAAGCCGTGCTCGTTCGCAAAGTCTAAAGCGTCCTCATAAGACGTGAGTGGTCCGTTCGAACCTGGAATGACCGGGAGTCCGGCTGCGATCGCACTTTGACGGGCCCGAACTTTATCCCCGAACGCATGAAGGTGCGATTCGTTCGGACCTACGAAGATGATGCCTTCTTCACGGCAACGACGTGCGAGTTCGATATTCTCAGACAAGAATCCGTAACCTGGATGAATCGCGTCAGCCCCCGACTGTTTCGCGATGCGGATCACGTCCTCGATATCGAGATAGGCGTCAATCGGTTTTTTATCGAGACCAATCAAATAAGCTTCATCCGCTTTAAAGCGGTGTAACGAGCCGCTGTCTTCTTGAGAATAGACGGCGACCGTGCGCATCCCTAATTCAGTGGCGGCACGGAACACGCGAATGGCGATTTCACCACGGTTGGCTACGAGTAATTTGCTAATTGATTTCAACATAAATCCCCCCATTTAAGTAGTTCAATCCTTTTTACCTTACAACATGCAATGATGAACTTTGAACGTTTTCTGCGGATTTCTCCCGAATTTCTGCCCGTTTCGTCGCTTCCCGGTGCCGATTTCGCATCGAGATGCTACTGAGCACACCGAGAATCCCCATCGTCATGATGAGTGACGTCCCGCCGTAACTGACGAGCGGGAGCGTGACACCTGTACCCGGGAACCAACCGGACATGGCACCGATATTGATTCCGGTCTGGACCATGATTTGAGCGGCGATGCCGAACGAGACGAACATCGCGAAATGACTATCGCTATGGTTGGCGATATTGACGGCCCGGAAAGCGATGAAGAACAGCAAGGCGAGGACGACGACGACCCCGATAAAGCCGAGCTCTTCAGCGATGATGGACATGATATAGTCCGTCTCCGGTTCCGGCAAGTACCCATACTTCTGATAACTGTTCCCGAGACCGACGCCGGTCAAGCCCCCATGGACGATCGAGATGATCGACATGAGCAATTGGTGCCCGTAGCCTTCAGGGTCCATGAATGGATTGAAAACGACTTCGATTCGGCTGCGCTGGTTCTCCGAGAAGATTGTCGTGAACATCAGATAGACAAGTCCAAACCCGGCGAGCACAGCAGGCACGATGATCCGAAGCGGCGCCCCGACGGCAAGCCACATGAGGAACATGATGGCCCCGAGGACGAACAAGCCCCCCATATCCGGCTGTCCGTTGATGGCGATGGCGTATGGGAAAAAGAAGTAGATGACCGGTATCATGAAGAAGGCACCAAACTGAGCCCGGATTCCTTTTTTAGTGATAGCGGCTCGCCCTAGTCGACCAGGCAACCCTTTCAGCTCCCCATTCCACAACTGGTGATAATAGTTGGCGAGCAGTAGAATCAACACGAATTTGGCGATCTCGACCGGTTGAATCGTAAAGCTGCCGATGATGAGCCAGGCGCGCGCCCCGTTGAGCGGTGGCATCGCCCACGTGATGAACAACAGTACGACCGATACGAAATAGAGGCCGTACAAAATATTAGGTTTTCTAAAGTTCTCATAGCGGAACATCGTCGCAATGAAGTAGACGACAATCCCGATTCCTGCGTAGACGAGTTGGCGATAGAACAAGCCGCTGTTCGCGTAATCGCCGCGATTCCACACGCTCGCACTATAAATCATGATCGAACTGATTCCGACGAGCATGAGCACTGCAATGAACAACGAGAAATCAAAATACCGAAACCGAGTTTTCATGTTTTCACTTCCTTATGTACAACAATCACTGACCCATTATAAAAAAATACTCAAACAGCGCCGCTTGCACAGTTTGAGTATAAGGTTCATAAATCTGAAGCTTCCGCGAGGGCGGACAGCTTTTGTTCCAATGAATCGAGCAGTCCTTTACCTTCAATGTCTGAAATGAGTCCAAGACGGACCGCAAAATCAATTTGGCGTGATAGACCGAACATATGTGTATCAAGCACCTCTTCATAAAGCGGGCACTTCGGCATTTTTAGGTTTTCTAACTGCACTTCAATCAAACAACGGATTTTTTCTGCGTCTGCCTCTAATAGTTGAAGCGCTTGCTCCCGTTGGACTGCAGCCAAATTTGTCGCCACTACGACCCCTCCTCCGTACAATGACAGACTGTTTGTCATAACTCAACTGTACATTATATTTCATCATAATTCAATGAACAGTCTGGATTCGCGGCGAGTTTCTCGCAGTTTCCCTTTTTCTGAGAAAGAGCTGTATAATGTACAGTGTATTGTGAATAAAGGGGGCGTATCCATGATTTTTCCACTAGACGGAGCGGTTCGTCACGCGCTGACGATCGACCCGACCGTATGGATTTTTGATGACCGCAAGCGAAACGTCGAGGATCTCGACCGCGCGGTAGAAAGTGACAACGACGCATACTATGCCAAGATGGGGAAGGCATGGGATGACGGCTTGACGCAAGGGTCACGCGTCGACCATAACAAACCGATGTCTCGGGCTGATAAGGATGCGGCGCTGCGCGACTCGTTCGCGATGCCGTTCGTGCCATTCCTTCAAAATGCCGAACCGATCGCCACGGCGACGCACGTCAGTTTTTATGGGGAGACGGTGCTCACGTTGCCAATCGACGAGGCCAGAAGCGTTTACTTACAGTTCTCTCGAGACGGAAAAGTACTCGCGGACGGTCCGGTGTACGTCTTGCACAATCAACAAGTATGGCGCGGTGTCCATCACATCGCCGTGCGAACAGAGGCATGATAGAGAAGGCACAGCGCCTTCTCTTTTTTTAGACTTTTTACTTCATAAAGTGTAACATATAGGGTATCGAAAAACTTCAATCTCGAAAGGTCGTGACGCTTACGTACCCTTTATGGAAGAAAAACTTAATCATCGTCTGGATCGGTAGCTTTTTGACGGCGGCCTCGATGAGTCTAGTCCTACCGTTCCTCCCCTTGTTCATCGAAGAACTCGGGGTCACCGATCCCGACCAAGTCGTTACGTGGTCCGCGGTCGCATTCGGCGCCACTTTCCTCGTGGCTGCCATCGTCTCCCCGCTGTGGGGACGGCTCGCCGACCAAAAAGGCCGCAAATTGATGCTCATCCGCGCTAGTCTCGGTATGGCCGTCGTCATGACGCTCATCAGTTTCGTCCAAGACGTGTATCAGCTCGTCGGTTTACGGCTCTTAATGGGTGCCGTATCCGGATTTATCTCGGCGGGGATCACCCTCGTCGCTTCACAAACGCCTAAAGAGAAAAGTGGCTGGGCGCTCGGCACACTGTCGACCGGTGGCATCACCGGCGGACTCCTCGGTCCCTTGATTGGAGGACTCCTCGCAGACTTGATTGGGCTTCGACCCGTTTTTCTCTTGACCGGCAGTGCCTTATTCATCACGTTCCTCATCACACTCGTGTTCGTCAAAGAGGACTTTGTGCCGGTGGCGCGCGAGCGGCTTGATTCGACGCGATCGATGATCGCCTCGCTCCGTAACCCGCAACTCATATTTAGTCTGTTTCTGACGACGTTCTTAATCACGTTCTCGGCCCAATCGATTGGCCCGCTGTTGACGCTGTATGTCCGGGAATTGAACCCGTATACGACGTCGCTCGCCTTTATCGCAGGGATCGTCGCGTCAGCTCCTGGTGTGGCCGCCCTCATTTCCGCACAACGTCTCGGTCGGCTCTCCGACCGCTACGGGGCCGAACGCATCCTGTTCTGGGCGCTCATCGTCTATAGCGCCTTCTTGATTCCACAGGCGTTCGTGACGTCGACGACACAACTCGTCATCATGCGATTCGGCCTCGGCTTCGCCACGGCGGCACTCATGCCGTCGGTACAGTCGTTACTCCGCCAACATACGCCGAGCCGGGCGACCGGCCGCATCTTCTCTTATAACCAATCGGCCCAGTTCATGGGCAACTTGCTCGGACCGTTGTTCGGTTCGCAAGTCGTCGCCCACTTCGGATTCTCGGCACTGTTTATCGTGACCGGTCTGATTATGCTGATGAACGCCTTCCTGGAAAAATCGAACGTGCAAGTGGCACTCCATCCAAATACGAAATAAACGCCGAGCGGCCGCTCGGCGTTTTTCGTTATAGTAAATCGGCGGCCAACCGGGCGAGCGACGAGCGCTCCCCTTTGATGAGTTGGACGTGTCCGAATACGTTTTGACCTTTGAAGCGTTCGACGGCGTACGTGAGACCGTTCGAATACTCGTCCAAATACGGATGGTCGATTTGATACGGGTCCCCGACGAGGACGATTTTCGAGTTCTCGCCGACCCGGGTCAGAATCGTCTTAATCTCATGTTTCGTCAAGTTTTGGGCCTCGTCGATGATAATGAACTGATCCGGCATGCTGCGACCACGGATATACGTGAGCGCCTCGAGCTGAATCGATTTGATGCCGGCCAAGATGTTCCCGAGTTCGTCTTTCGAGTTGGCGTTGAACAAGAACTCCAAGTTATCATAAATCGGCTGCATCCATGGCCGGAGCTTCTCTTCCATCTCACCGGGCAAATAACCGATGTCGTTCCCCATCGGGACGACCGGCCGGGCCACGACGAGCTTGTTGAAGCGACGTTCGTCTTCGACGAGCGACAGGCCTGCCGCGAGCGCGAGCAACGTCTTCCCGGTACCTGCCTTCCCGAGCAGTGTCACGAACGGAATATCGTCCCGCAACAACAAGTCGAGCGCCATCCGTTGTTGGACGTTACGGGGATGGATGCCCCACACGTGTTCGACGTCTAGCGAGAGCGGACGGAGGATCGGTTGCAACCCATCGACGACCGCGAGTGCGCTCGCTTTCGAGACGTTACTCTTTAAGACGACGAATGAGTTCGGATATAGCTGATTTTTTGAAACGGCTTCTAGCGGAAGCTGTCGGACTTTATAAAATTCATCGATGATGGCTTGATCGACTTCGATTTCACGATAGCCGGCGTATAAATTCGTCGTATCGACGATATGGTCGGTCAAGTAATCCTCGGCTTCAATGCCGATGGCGTCCGCTTTGACACGGACGAGTATATCTTTCGAGACGACCACGACTTTACGGGTCCGGTCGTGCTCGTATTGTTTCATCAGTCCAAGTGCCACGGTCAGGATACGATTGTCGTTCGTCATGACGTCGAACGGGAAATCGACAGTATGCTCGTGACCGATCTCGACGAACAATCGTCCGCCGTTCTCGAGCGGGACCCCGTCGTGCAGTTTACCGGTCGTCCGCAATTGATCGAGCACGCGCGCCGTTTCTCGGGCGTTGCGGCCGACTTCATCCATATTACGTTTTTTACCGTCAAGCTCTTCTAAAACGATGGCGGGAATGACGACATCGTGCTCATCGAATTGGAACAAGGATAGTGGGTCGTGTAAGAGTACGTTCGTATCGAGCACATACGTTTTTTTCATAGACTTTGCCGCCCCTCGAAAATTGTTGGTGATCAAGAATTCAAACTCTCCTTGACTTCACGGTCCAACTTTTCTGCTGCTTCGACATCGTACGTCTTGACGATGTCCGGTTGTCCATAGGTTGCCCCGTAAAAGGAAATGTTACGGACCTCTTCGACTTTCCCTTCAAAAAAGCGAAGGTGTAACGCCGGCTTCACGCTCGGCTCGAATTCGTGTACGTGTGACAAGGCGATACTGTAGGCAAGTCCCCCTTCAAGAAAGATGAGACTCGCTGTCTTCTCATACGAGAGCAACGTGATCACATGCGAATTCTTCGTCAACGCCAAGCGAATCGTCCTCTCGTTCGGCGCTTGCACCCAGCTGATCGCATGGGTGATCGGCCACCGTTTCGGCTCATCAAATGTGACTAAGAACGTCAACGGCATCTCGTTCAATACGTCTTGTTGCGCCCTCGAAAGTTCGAACGCAGCTTTACTCGCCATAGACTCCCCTCCTCCCGAACGGGTATACGAAATGGATTCGCCCTTACAAACCTCTTTCCCTGCTTTTCTCTCCTGAAATCATGCTATAATCAACGAAGAGGAAGGTGAGACCATGCGCGTAAAGTGCTCTCTTTGTGACAAAATCGATACGATTGATTCGTGGTCGTTCGAAGCGAAACGACTTCGTAATAAACCTGCTAAAACGTATATGTGCCAGACGTGTCAAGAACGCATCACCGCGCGAACAGCGGAGCGTGCCGCGACCGGCCAATTCCACCTATATCCATCGTTCCGCCAAAAACGGAGATGGTAAGCAAAAATGGACGTTTCGCCCGAGGGCGAAGCGTCCATTTTTTTAATGTGATTCGATGCCTTGTCGACGGTTCCACCAAAGGCGGCCCCGGTAGATTGCCAAGACGACAGCCATGACAAGGAGAACTTCTGGAATCGGCCATGTGAAGAAGACGAGCGCCATCGTGCCTGCCCCGAGTGCGAGCAGCATATAGACGACGAGTGATTTCCACCACGTCAATTGTTTCGCAAAACCTAATTTAAACACAAGGATCGTCAATAAGATGACCGTGATGATTAACGCGTTGAACCCGACCGAGAAGTCGTTCGCGTCACTGCCGACGCCAAGTAGCGAGGCAATCCACGGCACATCGATTTGTGTGATGTCCATCGTTTGAGAAGCTTTCAAGCTGATAATCCCCCTTTATTTCCTACACACCCATTCTACACTATCCAAAACAAAAGGGAACGCCTAGGCGCTCCCTTTTTTAAGACTTATTCTTTACCAAGTTTACGACGCTTGTCAGCTTTCTCGCGTTCGTTCTTGTTCAAGACTTTTTTACGGAGACGGATTGACTCCGGCGTGATTTCACAGTACTCGTCATCGTTCAAGAACGTGAGCGATTCTTCGAGTGAGAAGACGCGTGGACGTTTCAAGACTTGTGTCGAGTCTTTTGCTGAAGCACGCATGTTCGTCAACTGTTTTCCTTTGACGGCGTTGATTGCGAGGTCGACGTCACGGTTACATTCACCAATGATCATTCCCTCGTATACTTCTACACCTGGCTCGATGAAGATCGTTCCACGGTCTTCAAGGGCACCGATCGAGTAAGCCGTCGACTTACCAGGTTCGATACAAACCATGACACCACTGCGGCGTCCGCCGATGTCAGCAGCGATGAACGGACGATACTCTTCGAACGTGTGGTTCAAGATTCCATATCCGCGTGTCGCTGACAAGAACTCGTTACGATAGCCGATGAGACCACGTGAAGGAACGATGAATTCCATACGTGTTTGACCGTTGTCGTTCGTGTTCATGTTGGCAAGTTCACCTTTACGGAGACCGATTGATTCCATGACTGAACCTGTGTACTCTTCTGGCACATCAACGATGACGCGTTCGAACGGCTCAATTTTCGTACCATCTTCGTCTTCACGAATGATAACTTGTGGTTTCGAAACTTGAAGTTCGTAGCCTTCACGACGCATGTTCTCGATCAAGATCCCGAGGTGAAGCTCACCGCGGCCTGAAACGACCCATTGGTCAGGTGAATCAGTGTTCTCGACACGGAGTGAAACGTCCGTCTCGAGTTGTTTCATCAAACGCTCTTCGATTTTACGTGCCGTCACGAAATCGCCTTCGCGTCCTGCGAACGGTGAGTTGTTTGTCATGAAACGCATTTGAAGCGTCGGCTCATCGATGCGGAGAAGCGGAAGTGGCTCTTCTTTACCGACTGGCGTGACCGTCTCACCGACGTTGATGTCTTCCATCCCGGCGATGGCGATCAAGTCACCAGCTTTGGCTTCTTCGATTTCAACACGTTTGAGGCCGAAGTAACCGAACAATTTAGTGACGCGCAATTGTTTGATTGATCCGTCTGTTTTGCAAAGTGACACTGATTCGCCGACTTTGATTTTCCCACGGAAGACGCGACCGACACCAATTCGGCCGAGGTAGTTGTCGTAGTCGAGCATCGTGACTTGGAACTGAAGCGGCTCATCCGAGTTATCGATTGGTGCCGGTGTGTTCTCAAGAATCGTGTCGAGCACGTACGTGATTGTATCTTCTTGCTTCTCTGGATCAGGATCGAACGAACTTGAACCGCTGACAGCAGACGTATAGACGACAGGGAATTCAAGTTGATCTTCATCTGCTCCAAGGTCGATCAACAAGTCGACAACTTCGTCGACGACGTCGAGTGGGCGTACCATCGGCTTGTCGATTTTGTTAACGACAACGATTGGACGGAGACCTTGGTCGAGTGCTTTCTTCAATACGAAACGCGTTTGCGGCATGCAGCCTTCACGTGCATCGACAACGAGGATAACGCCGTCAACCATACGCATGATACGCTCTACTTCACCACCGAAATCGGCGTGACCTGGTGTATCAACAATGTTGATGCGTGTATCTTTATAATCGATTGCCGTGTTTTTCGCGAGAATCGTGATTCCGCGTTCACGTTCGATGTCGTTCGAGTCCATGGCGCGTTCTGCGACCATTTCGTTTGTCCGGAATGTACCAGACTGTTTCAATAATTCATCGACGAGCGTTGTTTTACCGTGGTCAACGTGGGCGATGATGGCTACGTTCCGAAGGTTAGTTCTTACATTCATGTAGTTAGTCCTCTCTTATTTAAAAAAGTTTCATCTTTTATTCAACTTTAAGAGTATAGCACACGTCCCACCACCTTTGTCGAGTGTTATCAACTGTTAACGTTTTCAAACGCATCATTTTTGACTACAATGAAGAAGACTAGCGAAAGAAGGGGGAATCTCCATGCAACTCATGTTCGTTTTAATCGCGACCGCGGTCGTCGCCGGCTTCGTCGGTATCGGCATCGGTGTCGCTGAAGGAAGTGCCGCCATCATCATCGGCAGTCTCGCCTTGAGCGGCATCGCCACATTTTTTGGAATCAACTTGCGCCGCCGGGTCCTCTCGAACCGACGTCCATAACACAAGGCCCGGGCGTTTTGCCCGGGCCTTCTTTATGATTTTGTCCTTTTTACGCCCACGCTTATAGGTCGCGCGTCAGACAGATGCGGTCACGCAAGGCGAGCCCGTCCTCTTCGATTGGCGGATAACCGTGGTCCGGGAAGTAATCCCGCTCGACTGATTCAAAGCGGAAACCAGCTTGTTGATAGAAGCGCAACTGGACGATGCTCGAGTTGCCCGTACAGACGAGCATTTGCTTCGCCCCGCTGCTCTCGGCCCGACGAATCGCGTCTTGGAGCAGGCGTTGCCCGATCGTCTGGTTCTGCCGTTCCGGTTTGACGGCGATATTGACGAGCTCGATTAACGTCTCGCTGCGTTTGACGAGCATGTACGCCCCGACACGTTCCCCGCCGAGCGTGGCCTCATATGTCGTCCCGGCTTTGTATTGATCGCGGACCATCGTTTCATTCGGGTTGGCCAGGACGAGCAAGTCACGGACGCGGTCGTAAGACCCGTTGATTCCAATTTGCAAGTCCGGCTTCACTTCAGGGGTCGCGCCCTTGGCGATGACGTAATGCTTCACCACGTCCTTGACGAACGTCTCGCTCCCCGCGAGAACGGACGTCTTCCCGTCATAACGGACCGGCTCCCCATAAATCGAGACGACCCGTCCCCCGACTTCTTCGACGAGCAGTTTACCGGCAGCATAGTCCCACGGCATATTGCGCATCGTGATATACCCGTCGACTCGTCCCGCTGCGAGCCAGGCGAGTTCGAGCGAGGCGGCCCCATGCGCCCGCGTGCCGACGGAATCGCGCACAATCGGCGCGAGCACTTCCGGTGCAATTTGCTGATTCGGCGTCACCCATGTCGCGTTCATACTGAGGAAAGCATCCCGGACGTGGTGCTCTTTGATGATCGGGAGTTTCCGGCCGTTCAGCGTCGTCCCGACGCCACGGCGTGCGACGAACAGCTCATCCGCCATCACATCGTAAACGAAGCCGTACTCGACGACCCCATCGACCATGATGGCAATCGAGATGGCGAACATCCGCTTTTGATGGATGAAGTTCAATGTGCCGTCAATCGGGTCGACGAACCAGACCGTGCCCGACAAATCATCCGGTTCCGTCGAGATACCCTCTTCCCCGATAATATGATGCTCGGGATACGACTCACGAATCCGGTCGACAATCAACTGTTCGACGGCCCGATCGATTTCCGTGACCAAATCACCTTTCCCCGTCTTGCGTTCGATTCGATAGCTCTCGTCAATCTGTAAGCGGATATACTCCCCTGCCTGTTTAATCAAGTCAATCGCGAACCATTCCAACATGTTTATCACCTCTATTATGTATTGTACCAAACAAAAACCAGTATCCGCATGGAATACTGGTTGAATGGGTGGTTGTGGGTCAGGCTTCGAGACGCAATAGTTCTTGGCGATATTTCTCTAACCGATGCTTGCTAGCCTGGACAGTGGCATCATCTTTTGACGCCATTGCATCGAAGAGCGTTGCCAATTCATAATCAATCTCTAAGCGCAGCACCGGAATCCGTTTTTCTGCGTCTTTTCTTTTGAATGCCTCGATCACTTGTTTCATGAGATGCCACACTCCTTTAGTTGGGCTACAAGTTACGGTTTAGTAAGTTGAATTGAGTATATCAGATGAGATTCAAAAAAGAAAGAGAATTGTCTGACTATTTTGAATTTTTTATCTTAGTGAGTATATTCCCATTTCAACTAAGCCTAAACCTGATTGAACTATTAATGATATGTACCCTATTTATTAGAGAAATAACAAAAAAAGCATGAGAAAACGGTTACGTCCTCCCATGCTTTCCAGCAGTTACAACTTTATAATCTTTGCATTTGATTTTAGGGCCGCTTGGACCGTACGATAGGTAGAGTATCCGGTCTGCTCATCGTGAACGGCACTCAGCTGTTTCTCTTCTGACTTCGACGTCACGATTTGTTTGAACGACCGATACGCGTCCAAAAACGACTCCCGGTCGACACCGCCTTCATTGGCCAAGGCGACTTGGTTATAGAACTCGACGACTTCAATCAGTTCATCTGTCGTCCAGTCCGGATTAATCGGATAGTTAATTTGCATATTCTTCACCTCGACAACCATTGTATCAACAAAAAAAACTATTGCAAGTTGGGATAGAAATCACTATAGTTTTTTTGTTGCATTGTTTTTGAATCGAAATGTTCAGATTGCCCAAAGCTTGAAACCAAACCGACAACCCATATACACACTGTTATCAAGGAGGACTTACTATTGAAACTTAAAGGTGCTACACAGCTCGAGACACCGCTCTTTGACACGTTGCTCACGCACGTGGATACGAACCCGATCGCGTTCCATATCCCTGGCCATAAAGGCGGAAAAGGGATGGACCCTCAATTCCGTGACTTCATCGGCGAAAACGCCTTGAAGATCGATTTGATCAACATCGCCCCGCTCGATGATCTCCATCATCCGAAAGCGTCGATTGCCGAGGCCGAGCGCCTCGCTGCCGAGGCGTTCCGTGCCGACGAGACGTTCTTCTCGGTCCAAGGGACGTCGAGTGCCATCATGGCGATGATTATGGGCGTCGTCGGTCCGAACGAGAAAATCATCGTTCCCCGGAACGTGCATAAATCCGTCATGTCCGCCCTCATCTTGACCGGGGCCCACCCGGTCTTCATCCATCCGGAATATGATGAGACGTACGGGATTGCCCACGGGATCACAGCAAGCGCCGTCGAACGCGCCCTCGAGATGCACCCGGACACGAAAGCAGTCCTCGTCATCAACCCGACCTACTTCGGCATCGCCGGTGACTTAGAGCGCATCGTCGCCGTCGCCCATGCGCAAGACGTACCGGTCCTCGTTGATGAGGCACACGGTGTCCACTTGCCGTTCCACGACGAGCTCCCGCTCTCGGCGATGCAAGCCGGAGCGGACGTCGCGGCCACGAGCGTACACAAGCTCGGCGGCTCGATGACGGGAAGTTCGATTTTGAACGTCCGTCGCGGTCTCGTCTCCCCGGAACGGATTCACGCGATGTTGTCGATGATTACGACGACATCGACGTCTTACCTCCTCCTCGCGTCGCTCGACGCGGCCCGTCGTCAATTGGCGACGAAAGGAGAAGCGATGAACGAACGTGCCCTCACGCTCGCACGTACGGCTCGTACGGCCATCGACAATATGCCGCACTTATCGGTATACGGTCACGCCGAACTCCATTCAGAGTCGACGTACGCGCTCGACGAGACGAAAATCCTCGTCTCTGTCCGTGAGCTCGGGATCACCGGCTTTGAAGTCGAGAAGTATTTGCGTGAGACGCATCGCATCGAAGTCGAGATGTCAGATTTGTTGAACGTACTGTTCATCGTGACGAGCGCCGACGACGAATCGACGATTCAAGCGTTGATTGACGGCATGCGTGACGTCGTATCGGTTTACGATCAGTCAGGAAACGATTCACTATCGATCATGCTCCCTGAGATTCCACCGCTTGCACTCAGCCCGCGTGACGCGTTCTACGAGGAGACGGAGACGATTCCGCTCGAGAACGCCGTCGGACGCATCTCGGCCGAGTTCATCATGGTGTATCCACCAGGAATCCCGATCATCATCCCGGGAGAACTCATCACGACTTCGACGCTCGACTATATCATGGCGAACATCGAGGCCGGTCTTCCCGTCCAAGGACTTGAAGATGAATCGCTTCAAATGATTAAAGTCATCCAACAGACAAAAGCCATCCGTTAAGACGAAAGCGAGCCGGTCCATATGGACCGGCTCGCTTTGTGTCATCAAAAGAAAAGGTAGCTTATGATGATCGAATTGCTTCCCCTACGTACCATTATAAGAAAACGCTTACATTTTTTCAAGGGTAGAATTTGGCGATTGTTCTTGTTCTTGCCCACTTTCGTCCAGACAGAGTCGTAAAAACTCGGCGACGTGATCTGTATCACGCAACGCGATCCCGAGCATCGGATACAGTTGTCTCGGTTCTTCGAGCGCATGGATGTCAAGAAGGGCAGACTGCCCGGTCTGCATACAGACGACGAGCACTTTCCCCATGAATTGATGCGTATACACAAAGCCGAAGTCATAACGTGACGTCTCGGTCTCGATTCCCGTGAAGCGGACACGGCTCGTCTCAGAGACGGTATATAACAATTCTTCATCGAACGCCATCATCGTTCCCTCCTTTCTCACTTCATTCCTTATTTTCCTTTATACTGAACGTACGAAACATAAGGAGGACGACTTATGAAGATTCGAAAAGCGAACGAACAAGATTGCGACGAACTGGTGCGACTCATGCGGCAATTATGGCCAGACGCGCCTGAAGCCGAACTGATCCCTGAGGTGCGGCTCGGGATTCGTTCCGGCAAGATGCACTATTTTATCGCGGAAACGGATGAAGCGGTCGGCTTTTGCCAGCTCAGCTTCCGTCATGACTACGTCCCCGGAACGACCGCTTCCCCGACCGCCTTTTTAGAAGGAATTTACGTCGTTGCATCCGTGCGACAGCAAGACGTGGCGACACGGCTCGTCGAAGCAGCCTCCGCCTACGCCAGGTCGAAAGGATGTGACGAGCTCGCCTCCGATACGGAAATCGAGAACGACGGAAGCCAACGGTTCCATGAACGCATCGGCTTCCAAGAAGTCGAACGGACCGTCCATTACGTAAAAAAGCTCTCTCGCGAGTAAGCGAGAGAGCTTTTGACTTATTTAACGACGTGGATTGGCATACCCATTGCGATTTCTGCCGCTTCCATTGCCATCTCACCGAGTGATGGGTGAGCGTGGATTGTAAGCGCGATATCTTCTGCAGTCATGCCTGCTTCGATGGCGAGACCAAGCTCGGCAATCATGTCTGAAGCGCCAGTTCCCGCGATTTGAGCACCGATCAAGAGACCGTCCTCTTTACGCGTGATGAGCTTCATGAAGCCGTCTGGCTCGTCAAGAGCGAGGGCACGGCCGTTCGCTGCGAATGGGAATTTCGATACAGTGATCTCAAGTCCTTCTTCTTTTGCGAGTGGCTCTGTGTAACCGACTGTTGCAAGTTCAGGGTCAGTGAAGACGACCGCTGGGATTGCTGAGTAGTCGAGGTAAGCTGGCTTACCGGCAGCTGCCTCCGCTGCGACTTTCGCTTCGTAAGAAGCTTTGTGCGCGAGCGGTGGTCCAGGTACGATGTCGCCGATTGCGTAGATATTTTCGTTCGACGTTTTGCACTGGTCGTCGATTTCGATGATGCCGCGGTCGCTGATTTTAACTTCCGCGTTTTCGAGACCGATGTCGCCAGTGTTTGGACGACGGCCGACTGTGACGAGGACGTAGTCCGCTTCAACAGACTGCTCTTCGCCGTTCACTTCAAACTTAACTGTTACGCCGTCTTCTGTTTCCTCGACGCCTTTTGCAAGAGCGTTCGTGTGAATCGTGACGTTGCCTTTTTGTTTGAGTTTCTTTTTGACGATTTGCGTCATTTGCGGCTCGAAGCCAGACAAGATGTCGCTTGCGCCTTCAACGACGACGACTTCTGTATCGAAGTTCGCGTACGCTGTGCCGAGCTCCATACCGATGTAGCCGCCGCCGATGACGACGAGTTTCTTCGGTACTTCAGGAAGAGCCAATGCGCCAGTTGAAGAAAGGACGCGTTTTGACCATTTGAACGATGGGATCTCGATAGGTGTTGAACCAGTCGCGATGATCGCTTTTTTGAACTTGTAAGGAGTCGAGCTATCTTCTGTGATGACACGTACTGTGTCTTCAGATGCGAAGAAAGCTTCACCTTGAACGATTTCAATCTTGTTACCTTTCAAAAGGCCTTTGACGCCGCCAGTCAATTTATTGACGACCGACTGTTTCCAGTCTTGGACTTTTGTGAAGTCGACTGACACGTTATCAGACGTGATCCCCATTGAAGAGTGACCTTTAGCGTGCTGGAAGTTGTGACCAGCAGTGATCAATGCTTTCGATGGGATACAACCGACGTTCAAGCAGACGCCACCAAAGTTTCCTTTTTCGACGATCGTGACTTTAAGGCCGAGTTGTGCGCCACGGATGGCTGCGACGTATCCACCAGGACCGGCGCCGATGACAAGCAAATCAGTTTCTTGTGCGAATTCTCCTACTACCATGTTCTTATCCCTCCATCATTAGAAGTGCTGGATCTTGAAGCAAGCGTTTCACCATGTTGAGTGCGTTTTGAGCTGTTGCACCGTCGATGAGGCGGTGGTCAAAGCTGAATGAAAGCGCGAGGACTGGAGCCGCGACGATTTCACCGTCTTTAACGACAGCTTTTTCAGCGATGCGACCGATACCGAGAATTGCAACTTCTGGGTGGTTGATGACAGGTGTGAACCATTGTCCACCAGCTGAACCGATGTTTGTGATTGTGATCGATCCGCCTTTCATGTCGTCCCCAGCAAGTTTGCCTTCACGTGCTTTACCGGCAAGCTCATTGATGTTTGTAGCGAGTGCATAGATTGATTTACGGTCCGCTTCTTTGACGACAGGAACTACGAGACCGTTGTCCGTATCAGCAGCGATACCGATGTTGTAATAGTTTTTGTAGACGATTTCTTCGTTCACATCGTCGATTGACGCGTTGATCGCTGGGTAAGCTTTCGCTGCAGCAGTCAATGCTTTAACGACGAACGGCAAGTACGTGAGTTTCACGCCTTGGTCAGCAGCCACTTGTTTGAACTCTTTACGGAGTGCGACGAGTTTCGTAACGTCGACTTCGTCCATGAGTGTAACGTGTGGAGCTGTGTGCTTCGAGTTAACCATTGCTTTCGAGATTGCTTTACGGATACCACGGATTTTCTCACGCGTTTCGAGTTCAGGCGTCGCTGACTCGTAAGGTTTGATTTCCGTTTTCGCAGCCGCTGCTGGAGCTACAGATTCTGTTTTCTCTGTTGTAGCTTCTGCTGTTGGTGCTTCTCCGTTTGCGAATGCATCGATGTCTTCTTTCAAGACGCGGCCGTTGTCGCCAGAACCTTGGACTTCACGGATGTCGACGCCTTTTTCACGAGCGTATTTGCGGATTGAAGGCATTGCGATAACGCGCTCCGATTTGTGAAGTTGAACTTCACGCGGGCCGTCTTCTTTCACGTCTTCTTTCACATCTTCAGTCTTCTCTTCAGCTTTAGGCTGTTCAGGAGCTGCTTCTTCTTCACCGGCTGGTGCGTCACCTTCGATATCGAACGTGATGAGGACGTCGCCGACGACCGCAACTGTACCTTCAGAGACTTTGACTTCTTTAACTGTTCCATCAACTGGAGCAGGAATCTCAACGACGGCTTTGTCGTTTTGTACTTCAAGAAGAATGTCATCTTCTTTTACTGTATCCCCTGCTTTTACGAACCACTTGACGATTTCACCTTCGTGAATTCCTTCACCGATGTCTGGTAATTTAAATTCAAATACTGCCACTGGTTTTTCCTCCCATCAATTAATCATGTAAACACAATGAGGGAGACAATTCTCCCTCATCGTTAAATGAACACGATCAGAAGTTGATAACTTCCTTAACTTTTGCAACGACATCTTTATGGTCAGGTAACCATGCGTCTTCACCTTGTGCGAAAGCGAAGACTGTGTCTGGTGCAGTTACACGAAGCACTGGTGCCTCGAGGTGAAGAATTGCGCGTTCTTGAATTTCAGTTACGACGTTAGCCGCAATACCTGCTTGACGTTGTGCTTCTTGAACGACGATCGCACGGCCAGTCTTTTTAACAGACTCGACGATTGTATCGATATCAAGCGGGCTCACTGTCATGAGGTCGATGACTTCGACGTTGATGTTTTCTTTTTCGAGCTCTTCTGCCGCTTTGAGTGACGTGTGGACCATTGCACCGTAAGTGATGATCGAAACGTCAGTTCCTTCGCGTTTCACGTCTGCTTTTCCAAGCTCGATCGTGTATTCGCCTTCTGGAACTTCGCCACGGAATGAACGGTAAAGTTTCATGTGCTCGAGGAATACGACTGGGTCGTTGTCACGGATTGCTGAGATCAAAAGACCTTTTGCATCGTATGGCGTTGACGGGATGACGACTTTAAGACCAGGTGTCTGAGCCATCAAGCCTTCAAGGCTATCCGCGTGAAGTTCTGGTGTTTTAACACCGCCACCGAATGGTGAACGGATTGTGATTGGCTGGCTGTAAGCGCCGCCTGAACGGTAACGCATACGCGCCATTTGAGCTGCGATCGAGTCGAACACTTCGAATACGAATCCGAAGAATTGAACTTCCATGATCGGACGGAAGCCTGTAAGACCGAGACCGATGGCAAGACCACCGATACCAGACTCAGCAAGCGGCGTGTCGAAGACACGGTCTTCGCCGAGCTCGTCTTGGAGACCTTCCGTTGCACGGAAAACCCCACCGTTTTTACCAACGTCTTCTCCGAAAAGAAGTACTTTCTCGTCGCGCTTCATTTCAACGCGCATCGCATCAGTAATCGCTTGGATCATTGTCATTTGAGCCATAACTTACTTCGACTCCTTTGCTGTATATTCTTCAAGCTGCTCTTTCAAGTTTGAAGGAAGTGTTTCGAACATGTTGTTGATGAAGTCCGAAACTTTTTGTTTTGGTTCTTTGTCAGCGAGGCTGATCGCTTCTTTCACGTCTGCTTTCGCTTGTTCGATGACTTCGTTCTCCATGTCTTCGCTCCAAAGCTTCTTGCCTTCGAGGAAGAGGCGGAAACGAACGAGTGGATCTTTCTCTTGGTACTCTGTATCGAGTTCTTTTGTACGGTAACGCGTTGGGTCATCCCCTGCGAGCGTATGTGGTCCGTAACGGTATGTGAGTGCTTCGATGAGCGTCGGAGTTCCGTCAAGTGCGTCTTTACGCGCTTGTTGTGTTGCGGCGAGGACAGCAAGAACGTCCATTCCGTCAACTTGGATTCCGTTGATTCCCGCTGCGACAGCTTTTTGCGCGATCGTTTTAGCTGCAGTTTGCTTCTCAACAGGTGTCGAGATGGCAAAGCGGTTGTTTTGAACGACGAAGATGGCTGGTGATTTGAATGCACCTGCGAAGTTCAATCCTTCGTAGAAGTCACCTTGTGATGAACCACCGTCACCCGTGTAAGTAATGGCGACGTTTGTGTTGCCGTTGCGTTTGAGGCCCATTGCCACACCCGCAGTTTGAATGATTTGTGCCCCGATGATGATTTGCGGCATCAAGACGTTAACGTCTTCAGGAATACGGTTACCTGCGACGTGACCACGTGAGAACAAGAACGCTTGATAAAGCGGAAGTCCGTGGAATACGAGTTGCGGGATATCACGGTAGCCTGGAAGAATCCAGTCTTGTTTGTCGAGCGCATATTGCGTCCCGATCATCGTTGCTTCTTGACCAGCCACTGGCGCGTAGAAACCTAGGCGTCCTTGACGGTTGAGCGAGATGGCACGTTGGTCCCAGATTCGTGTATAGACCATGCGGCGCATAAGCTCCTGAAGTTGCTCGTCCGTTACATCTGGCATTGCGTCTTGGTTGACGACCTCGCCCTTCTCGTCGAGAATACGGAACGTTTGGAAGTTTTCTTCCACGTTTTGAAGTACCTGAACGTTGTTCATTCGTTTCACCTCATCCTTTCAACTATGAGACAATTGTCTTTTTTGTGATCAAACACTACCTCAAATCTTAAGTGTATCTGTCCAAAAAAGCAATCTGTATTAACGTGATTCAGGAAAGTTACACTTATCCTGCCGTTTCCTAGTCAGTATAAAACGGGTTGTTATAATAACGCAAAAAATATGCTCACTCTATAAAAACGCTTACATCAACACATCTTTTCCCTTATTTCGCCTCTGTATCATTTTCATTTCACCTTCTGTACCATCTAAGCGAAATGACTAATAAATATGATATAATTGGTCATATCGCAATGGGAAAGGAAGTTTTGCATGTTAACGATGAAAGATGTGATTCGTGAAGGAGACGAGCGGCTCCGCGCCCGCTCAATCGAAGTGCCGGTCCCACCGACGGCAGAAGACCTCGCGCTACTCGACGAGATGGAGACGTTCCTCGTCAACAGCCAAGATCCAGAGATGAGCGCGAAGTATGAACTTCGGGGCGGTGTCGGCATCGCCGCACCACAACTCGGCGTCAATCGCCGTTTCTTCACGGTCCTGCTCCACGAAGAAGAAGAGACGTTCAAACTATCCATCTTCAATCCGAAGATTACGAGCCACTCGGTCGAACAGACGTATTTGAATGGCGGTGAAGGCTGTCTATCTGTCGACCGTGTCGTCAAAGGCAACGTGCCCCGATACCGACGCATCACGATTGAAGGGTTCGACCGTGACGGCGCCCCGATTAAATTGCGGCTCCGCGGTATGCGCGCCATCGTCTGTCAACATGAGCTCGACCATTTAGATGGGGTGCTCTTCTACGACCGCATCAACACGACTAACCCGTTAGAGACCTACGGTGAGCCGATTTGAGGTGACGAGCTTGAAGAAAAAGGCACTGTTGTTAGTATTCCCATTTCTGTTTCTTTTAATCGGGGGATGTGTCCGAATCGAATATGATGCGACCGTCCACTACGACCAATCGGTCACGTTAGAGACGACGTATGCTTTCCGCGACCATCCGGTCATGAAGCTGCTCAATTTGCGGCTCGATTGGGATACATGGAAACAACAGGCGAATGAGAACGGATATGCGACACGTGACTACTCGAGTCAAGACGACTATGAAGGCATGGTGCTCAAGAAGACGTTCGACAACGTCGATGACCTTCAAAACATTAAAGAGGAGTGGAAGACCGGTCCGGCCGGTATCCTCGTCCCACCTGATATGAAGTTTGATGTCGACAAAGAAGATGGGATTTGGTTTGACTCATACGTCATGAACACGAACCTCGACCTGCGGCTCGACCGCGTCGATTTGCCAGGTCTGAATTTAAGCGGCTCCCCGAAACAACTGGCCGAACGTTACGTTCGTCAAGCCGATATCCGGTTCAATCTGACCGTGCCGACCGGGGTGTTCGTCGAAGACGGTACTGGACTCGATGTACGGTCGATGAAACATGTCGAGTGGCAAGTGTACGGTGGCCGTCAAAATAATATGACGCTCGTCGCCCACGTGCCGAACGTCAAGGCGTGGATTATCACAGGCGTCATCATCGTCGTCCTTGGCCTAGTCGCTTTCTTTGTTTGGCGGAAATATCGTCAAAACGTCGGTAATCCGGACAAGACGTCGATTCGTTCTCGCATCTTCGGCGGCTTCATCCTCGTCTTGACCCTCGCGTTGATGATCGTGACTATTCGAGAAGAGTTGACGACGGAACGGAAATCTGAGGCGATTCGCCAAGCGGCGCAGACGGACGAGTTCATCCCGACGTTCGCCGTTCACGGCTTGCTCGGGACCGACCGCACATTCCTCCGCTTCTCGCAGTATATGGAACAGCGTGGGCTGGCGAAAGATGGTGCCCTCTGTACCGTGACGGTGAAAGGCGCGGCCGATTGCGTCATCAATGACTACAGCTCGAACCGACCGATTGTCCGGATTGAATATGAGGATGCCGAGGCATCGCTCAACAACCAGACGAAGTGGTTGAATGCGGCGATCGAACGCTATAAACAGGAACGAAACCGTTCGTTCGACCGGATGTATTTGATCGGTCACAGCATGGGCGGTGTGGCGGCAGCGAACTATATCTTGAATCAAGACGAATACATCGTCGATAAGTTCGTGACGTATGATAGTCCGTTCGCCGGAACACGACTTGCCAACTTCGGTCTGTCCGCCAGTAATTTCGGGATCAATACCGGCAGTCCTGCCATCCGGGATTTGTCCCCGAGTTCTGACGGATTGCAGGCGTTCCAAGAAAAACTTGAGACGTGGCCACGCTCCGTCCAAGTGTTCTCCTTCTCGGGACGCGGTGGCGAGTTCAACTTGATTGAGCCAGCGAGTTCGCTCTTGCTCGAAGAATATACGAACAACATCGAGACGGAAACCGTCCCATACGATCACTTCTCGCTTCATCGGAAGACAGACGTCCTCCGCGACACGGGCCGGTTCCTCTACGAGTTCACGAACGAATTCAATCCAGTCGAAACGAAATGATGAAAACCCGCTCTCTTTGTGAGAGCGGGTTTTGTTCGTCGTCATGTCGATGGTAGCCCGTCCACAACAAAGCCCACCTTCACAGGAAGGCGGGCTCGTATCAGTAGGTCATCGTCCAAGTGAGTTTCTGGAGCCAATAAATCACATACTTTCCGATTGGCAAATCGGTCTGAATCTCATCATAGGCGAGCGTATACGTTCCTTGCTCGTTGTTCCAGAGACGCTTGAAGTACCCGTCGACCTCGCGGATGAATGCTGTCTCCTCGGTCGTGACGACTTCGACATCCGCCTCCAAGTTGTAATCGTTCATGTTGCGGGTCGTATAGTTGCCCGACCCGATGACGACGACGCGACGGTCCCCTTCCACGTACAGCATTTTCGGGTGGTACTGCTCTTCGCCGACTTCGTACCACCGAATCTCGATTTGCTCCGGGTTCACCGTGTTCAATTCCGCGGCGACCGGCAAGTTCGGCAATCCTGACTTGTCGCGCCCGAACGCGTTCGTGTTCGGGTCAAGAATCAGTTTGACGAAGACGCCGCGCTCAGCGGCCTCGTGAATAGCTTGAATGATGTTACGGTCGGCCAAATAAAACATGCCGATCCAAATCGTCTCGCCTGATTCCGCTTCTTCCATCGCTTTGATGACGGCGTCCTGAATCTTGGATTCCGTGACGTAGCGGATTTGCATCGGGCCTTCCGACGGCTCGTCGCGCAGATTCGCGAGTTTCTCCTCGCTCGGGAAACGTTCGGCATCCCCTTTCGAGAACGTCGCGATCGCTTCCTCCCCTTCGAGGATGTCCGCTAAAATCGGGCCATCGAGCCGCACCCCGACGTTTGAATGATACCCGCTCGCATCATGCGGGTTGGCCGATAAGACGAAGCCGTCATTCTCGGTCACCATCACTTTGCGGTGGTTCGCTTTCACGTTCAACAGCCGTAAATACGACCGGATCGTGATGTCCGGTGCCGATTTGGCCATCGGGTTCGGCAACCAGCCGTTCTGGCTGTCCCCGAACCATTGGAACCCGATCCGATACAGCGTCGAGTATAAGATGTTCGGGTCGCGGAGCGCATCGAGGTTCGTGTAGACGATTTCCGCGCCCGCTTCCTTCAAGACGTCGAGATGATCGGACGCGTGTCCGTTATAGGTCGTATTGATTTCATCCGTGATTAAGACGACGTTCATGTCCGGATAGGCTTCCATCTGTTCGAGCAAGGCCGATGACAGACTGGCCGTGATGTCCGGATATTGCCGGTCTTCGTTCGAATATGGGTTGAATAAGAAAAAGTCCATGACGATATATTCCCGCGCCTCACGGATTGACCGCTCGACGTCTTGAAAAATCTCTTGCTCGTTCACTTCCGTGTCTTCCCCTTGATACGTCAAATCAGCTAAAAAATCGATTTGGTCATCTGAAATCGCGACCGGTTCTGACGCGCGTGACACGCCGTCTGGCAACGGTTTGACTTGATGATATACCATCGTGATGAGGAAGAGTAAGGCGAATACGGCCAAGCCCCATTTCAGCCATCCTTTCTTCCGTTTCTTGCGTTCCATCGAGCACCATCTCCTTTATTATTGACCTCTAAAAAACGGGCTGTAGTCCTCTACAGCCCGCTCGTTCATACTTCCATGATAATCGGAAGAACCATTGGGTGTCTTCGTGTTTTTTGTGCCAAGTATGGCGTGAGTGTATCTGAGACGAGTTGTTTCAACTCCGACCATTTCATCTGCTTGTTCGACAAGCCTTGCTCGACCGTCTTCTTGAGCAAGCGCTCGCCGTCACGAATCAAGCTGCCCGATTCACGCATATAGACGAAGCCGCGTGAAATGATATCTGGACCTGAGACTAGTTTACGCGTCTTGCCGTCGATGCTGATGACGACGACGACGAGTCCGTCTTCTGAGAGGATGCGGCGATCGCGCAAAACGATATTGCCGATGTCCCCGATACCGTTCCCGTCGACGTAAACGGCGTTGGCCGAGATTTTCCCGGTGATGGCGGCCGAGTCAGCGTCGACAGCTAGCACTTCACCATTGTCCATGATGAAGCTGTTCTCTTTCGGGATGCCGACCGATTCGGCGAGTTCGGCGTGTTTCACCAACATGCGGTACTCCCCGTGAATCGGCATGAAGAATTTCGGATTGAGCAAGCGAATCATGAGCAATTGCTCTTGTTGCGATCCGTGACCCGACGTGTGAATGTTCGTCAATTTTCCATAAACGACGTCCGCGCCGGCTTTATACAATTGGTCGATCGTCTTCCCGACCGAGATGGCGTTACCCGGAATCGGAGACGACGAGAAGATGACCGTGTCGCCAGGAATGATTGATACTTGACGGTGTGTCCCGTTGGCGATGCGGCTGAGCGCAGCCATCGGCTCACCTTGTGAACCGGTACAAAGAATCGCCACTTCATGTGGCTCGTAGTTCCGTAACTGATTCGCTTCGACGATCATGCCTTTCGGGACGTTGATGAAGCCGAGCTCTTGCCCGATTGTCATGACCTTGTCCATCGAACGGCCGAAGATGGCCAAATGACGGCCCGTCTCGGCACAAGCGTCGACGACTTGTTGCAGGCGATAAATGTTCGAGGCGAACGTCGCGAAGATGACGCGCCCTTCGGCTTTTCGGAACGTCTCACTGATCGTGCCGCCGACAACTTTTTCACTCATCGTGAAGCCTTCGACTTCTGCGTTCGTCGAATCGGACAAGAGGCAAAGCACGCCTTCTTTCCCGATGTCTGCCATCTTGGCGATGTCAGCCGGTTCGCCGACCGGTGTGAAGTCGAACTTAAAGTCACCGGTATGGACGATATTCCCTTGTGGCGTCTTCACGACGACACCGAGCGAGTTCGGAATCGAGTGAGTCGTGCGGAAGAATGAGATGCTCGTCTTTCTGAACTTGACGATGGCGTCCTCATCAATCTCATGCAGTTCCGCTTCCCGGAGCAACCCGTGCTCTTCGAGTTTCACTTTAATCAAGCCGAGCGCGAGTTTCGTCGCGTAAATCGGAAGCTTCACTTGTTTCAAGAGAAACGGGATGCCGCCGATATGGTCTTCGTGACCGTGGGTGATGAACACCCCTTTGACTTTGTCTTTGTTTTTAATCAAGTATGAGTAATCAGGGATCACGTAGTCGATTCCAAGCAAGTCATCCTCCGGGAACATGACGCCCGCATCGATGACGATGATTTCATCTTGGAATTGAACAACGTACGTGTTCTTCCCGATTTCTCCGAGTCCGCCTAGTGCGAACACAGCTGTTTGGTGGTTCTTTACAAACTTCATTTAATCTCTCCTTACTACAAGTAGTTGATGTTCATCTATGTGAAACATAAGTGATTCTCGCAATATAATTACGTTCCGTAAGATTCTTTCTTCATTATAGCTCATATTGTGACAATATTTCACTATTGACGTAAGATTGAGGGCGGTTTCTCGATTTCGTGTTATGCTTTTTAGTATACAACTGACTTAATCAAGACAGAGAAAGCATGGTGAAGAAAAATGGAAGATAAGAAAGTAGTCTTTTTTGACATCGATGGCACGTTGCTCCATGAAGGGTCGTACATTCCCCCTTCGACGATCGCGGCCATTCAGCAGCTACGTCACAACGGCGTCGAGACGTTCATCGCGACAGGGCGTGGCCCGGCGATGCTGTCTGATATCCCAGAACAGCTCGGCATCGACAGCTTTGTCTGCTACAACGGACAAATCGTCGTCCACCAAGGCGAGGTCGTCTATCGGAACACGTTGCCGACCGACGCGCTCCGTCGCTTGACCGAACATGCCGGCTCAAACGACCATACGCTCGTCTATCTCGGACAACACCGTGGCGGTGCCACGAAAGCGAACGACCATGTCGTCGAACAGTCACTCGGAGAACTTGATATGCCGATTCCGACATATGATCCGAATTTCCATATCGAACAGGCCGTCTATCAGACGCTCCTGTATTGCACGCCTGAAGAAGAACATCACTATTTGGATGCGTACGGCGAGTTTGATTTCATCCGCTGGCATCCGCACGCCATGGACGTCATCAATCGTGGCGCCAGTAAAGCCGACGGTATCCGTCACTTCATCGAGACGAACGGCTATCGGCTCGAGAACACGTACGCGTTCGGCGACGCTTTGAACGATTTGGCGATGCTTCAATACGTCGGAACGGGCATCGCAATGGGCAATGCCCGGGTCGAAGCGAAAGAAGTCGCCGACTTCGTGACGAAATCGATTCTCGAAGATGGAATCGAGTACGGCTTAAAATCAATGAAGCTCATTTAATGAAAAACGAGAGGCGCGCGCCTCTCGTTTTTTTATCTGGACCGAAGTGTGCGTTCGAGTCTATCCAAGTCCGTATCTTTCCCGATGATGATCAAGATGTCCTCTGGCAAAATCATCTCGTCGGCTTGCGGTGAGATGATGACGTCATCATTGCGGCGGACCGCGACGATGTTGACGCCGTATTTGGCGCGAAGGTCCAAATCGATGAGCGACTTGTTCGACAGTTTGTCCGACGCCTTGATTTCAACGATCGAGTGCTCGTTCGAGAGCTCGAGGTAGTCAAGGATGCTTTGGCTCATCAATCCGTTCGCAATCCGGATGCCCATGTCGCGCTCTGGGTGGACGATGTTATCGGCCCCGATGCGACGCAACACTTTCTCGTGATAATCATTCGTCGCCTTGACCGTGATGATTTGAACGCCGAGCTCTTTTAAAATGAGTGTCGTCAAAATCGAGGCTTGAATGTTTTCACCGATGGCCACAATCACGTGTTCAAAGTTGCGAATGCCAAGACTTTTCAATACGTTCTCGTCGGTCGTGTCCGCGATGACCGCATGCGTCGCCAATCCCATAAACTCGTTGACGCGTTCTTCATCCGCATCGATCGCCAACACGTCATAACCGTTCGCCGACAATTCACGAACGATCGAGCCGCCAAACCGTCCTAATCCGATGACTGCAAATTCACCTGTCATAATTTCATACATCCCTTTCCTACGCTGTTTCTGTTCCCGATTCTTCGTACAGTGTAACCGATTCCCCTCAAAAAAACTATATAAAAAAAGACCGGAATATCCGGTCTTTACGCTTTACCACTCGAACGCTTTCCGCGTACATAGTCATTGTCGAACAAGAACAGGCGTAGCAAGAGATACAGCGCCGGTACGAGCAAGAGCAATCCGAGGATGAAGACGACGACGAGGGCGATGGCCATCGACTCGTTGACGACGCTTCCGTTGATGTCGATGTACGGATAAAGAATGTACGGCAAGTGCGTATATCCGTATCCGAACCAAGCCATAAAGAACTGACCCATGACCATCAAGAACGCGATGCCGTAGTTTCGCTTCATGTAGACGAGTGCAACGGCTACAGCGAAGAAGATGAAACTTGCAGCGAACCACCACCAGTTGCCCGCTAAGATGCTCTCATAATGCCAAGCTGCCTGCGACTTCAACCCGAAGAAGACGAGGCCCGACGCGACAATCGTCGGAACGCTCCAGAACAAGGCCCATTTTCGAACGAGTGGGACCGCCTGAGCGTCACGCGCCTTATCGGCATAGAACAAGAGGAACATGGCACTGATATAGAGCACCGACACGATTGCCAAGGTGACGACGGTCCAAGAGTAGAAGTTAGTGAACAACTTCATGCCGTCAAAGAAGACGCCCGACTCGGTCTCATTGATAAATCCGCCTTGGCTGACCGTAAGAACGGTAGACATCGAGGCCGGGATTAACAGCCCGGTCGCCCCATATAAGAACATATAGAACGTGCTCTCTTTTGAGCCGTAGTTGGCAAACGCGTAGAAACTACCGCGAATCGCCAACAGAATCAACACGACCGAGGCCGGTACGAGAAGTGCCGTCCCGTAATAGTAAGCCGTATCTGGGAAAAACCCGACGATCCCGACGAAGAAGAAGACGAAGAACACGTTCGTCACTTCCCACGTCGGCGATAAATACCGTGCAATCAGACGGTTGATCTTTTGGTCCCGCTTCGTGTACTTACTATAGAAAGCGAAGAAGCCGGCACCGAAATCAATCGATGCGACGATGAGATAGCCGTACAAAAACGTCCATAGTACGGCAATCCCTAATTCTTGAATCTGCATGTCATACCCTCCGATCACACTTCATCCGCGAACATCGCTTCACCGCGATGCTCCGATTGTTTTAGTTCTTTCCCTACTGGGTTGTCTTTGAACAGACGAGTCAAGACGAGTACCGTGACCACGCCAAGAACTGCATACAGGATCGCAAAGGCGATAAGCATCCATCCTACGTTTGCCGATGTCGTCGCCGCCTCACTCGTGCGCATCAAATCGTAAAGCGCCCACGGCTGACGACCGAACTCTGCGAAGAACCAACCAAACTCGATGGCCATCATCGCGAGCGGACCGCCTGCGGCGATAGCGATGAGCATCGGTTTACTGAATTGAGGCAGTCGCTTGATATATCGTCCGAGCACGAACAAGAACGAAATCAATGCCAGCAACATCCCAATCCCGACCATCGCATCAAACAGGTAGTGGATGAATAGTGGAGGTTGATCTTCTTTCGCAAATTCATCAAGACCGGTCACCTCGTAGTTCGGCACACCGCCCGCTAGGATTGACAAGGCGTACGGAATCTTCAAGGCGCCACGTACTTCGTAACCGCCCTCTCCGTCTTCCTCGAGCCATCCGCCTAGAATCAGCTCAGCCTCCGAGGAGGTTTCAAAATGCCACTCCGCAGCCGCCAATTTGTCCGGCTGGTACTTCGCCAAGTATTTACCTGAGAAGTCGCCGACGAGTGCAGTCGCAATCGCGAAGATGAGCGCGACGGTCATCGTCAAGCGAAGACCTTTTTTATGATACTCGATTGATAACTTATCAAGCTGGTTCCGTCGCTGACGGAGCAACTGGACAGCGGCGATGGCGGCTAGAATGAACGCCGATGTCAAAATGGCCGACGTCAAGACGTGCGCCATTTTGGTCGGCATTGCTGGGCTGAACATCGCCTCGATTGGACTCACGTTGGCGAGTCGACCGTCGACAATATCAAATCCGACCGGCTGGTTCATAAAGCTGTTGACGGTCGTAATGAAGAACCCTGAGAACAAGGCACCGACCGCGACTGGAATCCCGACTAGCATATGGTGCCACGGGTTTTTAAATCGATCCCACGTGTACAAATAAATCCCGAGGAAGATCGCTTCAAAGAAGAAAGCGAACGTTTCCATGAACAGTGGAAGTGCGATCGTTTGACCGGCGACCCGCATGAGGTTCGGCCAAAGTAAAGACAGCTGGAGCCCGATTGCCGTACCTGTCACGACACCGACCGCTACTGTGACGACATATCCCCGTGACCACCGACGGGCCATCAAGGTGTATTTCGGATCTTTCTTTTTAATACCTAGAAACTCTGCCAATAAAATGAGTAATGGAACCCCGACGCCGATTGTGGCAAATATCACGTGGAAACCCAACGTGAGTGCCGTTAACGCCCGGCTCATCAGGACAGGATCTTGAAACATCTATCGATTACCTCCTATCTCTCTCTAGCGCTTTAAACCAATGTCTATCGCGCAACATCACAGATGATTTCCCTTGGATACCCTTATCATAATGATTTTATATAGCGCTGTAATGTCTCAATGCTTGAGTTCGCAAAATGTTCACATTTGAGCATGCTTAACAATATCGACGCTTTACAACTCTTACTTTTTTCCCAAATCTTTAACGGTTCACGCACAATTCTACACATTTCATACAAAAAAGCGGACACCGTCGTGTCCGCTTGCTTCATTTAATGATGGCCGTTCTAAAGAAATGATCGAACAGCTCGATGGCGACATCGATGGCCCGCTCATCCGGATTGAGCGTCGATTGGTGAAGCCCCGACCCCATATCGTTCACGCCGAGCCAGATCATAAAGCCTGGAACTTGTTTCAGCATGTATCCGAAATCTTCACCGGTCATGGCCGGTACGCACGTCTTGTATGAGTATCCGACTTCCTCGACCGCTTCTTCGAATTGGAACAAATAACGCTCGTCGTTGACGACCTCATGATAACGATTGCCGAACTCGAGGTCGATGTGGACGTTATACGTCATCTCCACCCCGGCGATGATTTGACGGATGCGTCGTTCGAGCACGACCATCTCCTTGTCCGACAAGGCCCGAATCGTACCGTCAAGCTTCGCCGTGTCCGCGATGATGTTCTCTTTCGTCCCAGCCATCACTTTCCCGATCGAGATGACCGCGCTGCCCATCGGGTCGATGTTCCGCGAGACGATTGTTTGCAGCTGCATAATCAACGCGGCCTGAACGATGACGGCATCAATTCCGGCGTGCGGGAAGGCACCATGCCCGCCTTTCCCATGAATCGTCAAATGCAACTCGCGCGCACTCGCGAACAAAACACCTGGACGCGACGCGATCGTGCCGACAGGATATTCTGGTGCGACGTGAAGTCCGAACATCGCATCGGGGCGGAAATGATAGAACAGTTCCGACATGGCCATCGGTTCAGCACCGCCCGGACCTTCTTCGGCTGGTTGGAAGAAGATGACGAGGTGATGGTCGAGCGGCTCTTCGACGGCTCGCTTAATCAACCCGAGAGCGATTGCCATATGAACGTCATGGCCACAGGCGTGCATCATCCCTTCATGGACCGAGGCAAACTCGAGGCCCGTCTCTTCGGTGATCGGTAAGCCGTCCATGTCGGCCCGGTAACCAATCGTCTTTTCACCGACAAGCCCGTCGATGCGGACGAACAAACCGGTACGCCAATGCGAGATGTGCACGCGCGGCGAGTTCAAGGATCGAATCAGTTCCTCAAGCGTCGCCTGTGTCTTGAACTCTTCATAACCTCGTTCTGGAATCAAATGTAATTGCCGTCTTGCCTCAATTGCCCAACTCATTCCACACTCTCCTTCGTCACTTCATCAACAATCTCCCAAAACGCCTTCACTTGCGCCAACTCGAGCATCGACTCGGTCGATAACATCCACGTATCCCGGACGAGCGGAATCCCATCCGACGACGTGAGCGGAATCTTATTGATTGCCTCGACATCGCGAATCGTCGACTCAGGTAAAATCGCGAATCCGATTCCGTGTAACGCCATCTGTTTGCACGTCTCGATTTGGTCGACGACGAGCGTCGTGAGCGGCGGGCTCGAGAAGCGCTCTTGCCACCACTCCAAAATTTCTTGATAATACGTCGAGTCGCTCTTGAATTGAATGAACGAACGCTCGTTATTTTTTAATTGTTTCAAATCGGTCATCCGCAAGTCGACCAGGTGAAGCGAATCTGAGAACAATTTCATCTTCTCGCCGCGCCAATCCGGATTCCCGCGAATGATGCCGATATGGAAATTTTCCTCTAGCATATAGCGCATCATCTCGCTTGACCAGCCCGTGACGAGTTTGACTCGAACCGATGGATACCGCTCGACGAATCGCTTCAAGACGCGCGGTAGCCAATACTGACCCATGATGGATGCGACGGCGATTTTTAATGTACCGTACACCTCACCTTGTTGCGCTGTCAACTCCCCACGCAGCTCCTGCTCCTCGCTATACATCTTCTTCGCGAAGTCGATGATTTTTTCACCGTCCGGCGTGAGCGCGAGGCCCCGGGTCGAACGGACAAAAATTTTCTTGCCCCACTGATGCTCGATTGTGACGAGGCGCTGACTGAGTGCGGGCTGGGAGACAAACAAGCGCTCCGCCGCTTTCCGCATATTCAACTCTTCGGCGAGGACGATTAACACTTCCACTTCTGATACTTGCATGACGTCACCTATTTCTCTATCGTTTCAAAGATTGTATACTGGATACGTTATTGCTTCACTGTATCATATCATGTTTGTCGATTAGTTTTGAATCGTCAGGAGGAAATCAGATGCAACGTCATCATTTTGCCTTTATTGTCGCCACCATCGCGACGCTCGGCAGTCTTTATTTCTCGGAAATCATGCTGTACGTGCCATGCAAGTTATGCTGGTTCCAACGCATATTTATGTATCCGCTCGCCATCTATTACTTGACGGTGCTTCTCTCGAACCGTGCTGTGAACAAATTGTTCGTCGGTCTCATGGCCGGGGCGGGTTGGGCAATCGCCCTCTATCACGTCATTCTCGAACGCATCCCAAACGGCGACGCGTTCTGCAGTAACGACTGTTTGATTCGTTGGGTGAACTACTTCGGATTCATCACGATCCCGCTGCTCAGCTTGATCGCGTTCACACTCATCTTGCTCATCCAATTCGTGCCGACACGCTCGAAGCGCTAATCTGTGATACACAAAAGAACCGGTCTACCGACCGGTTTTTTTGTTTGATTTACGATTGCTTTGGCCGGCATCCTTCGTTTCTGGGGCGATGCGGATGCCTCCGCAGCGCGAATCGCGCTTTACGGGGTCGTCCTTGCATCGCTCTCCCCTAGGAGTTCGGTTGCCGGCTTTTGGCATCGATTGATTTGTAGCATAGGGAAGTCCCTTCGATCCGGCCCGTGGCGCCCTGACTCATGCAGGAAAGCAATCCGACGAAGACCCCGCAGTGCCGGATTCGGCGCGAGGAGGCTACGGGATTGCCTGCTGAAAGCATGGGCGCCTAACGGGACGGTTCGAAAGTTACCACATAAAAAAGAACCAGCCGGGGGCTGGTTCTTAAGATCACTGCCACCACTCGTCATAGAGCGAGGCCGGCATATGGTGTTTATGGCGCGACCGTTTGAAGATTGTCTCAATCCGTTCAGCGATGGCTGGATCGACTGATTTCCCTTCGAGATAATCATCGAGTTGATCATACGTCATCCCGAGAGCGACCTCGTCCGGGAGTCCCGGTTTGTCATCTTCCAAATCAGCCGTCGGCACTTTATAAATCAAGCTCTCATGCGCTTCAAGTTCATGGAGCAACGCTTTCCCTTGGCGCTTGTTCAATCCTGTGAGCGGCGTCAAGTCGGCCGCCCCGTCCCCGTGCTTCGTGTAAAAACCAGTGACGTATTCGGCCGCATGGTCCGTGCCGACGACGAGGGCACCGTACGTGGCTGCGATGTCGTATTGCACTTTCATCCGCTCGCGCGCTTTCGTGTTCCCTTTATGGAAGTCGCCAAGTTCGAGTCCCGTCGCTTCATGGAACGAGTTGGCTGAGACATCGACGGCCGGTTTCACGTTGACCGTGAACGTTTTGTCCGGTCGAATGAAGTCGAGGGCACGTTTGGCGTCGGCCTCGTCATGTTGCTCGCCATAGGGCAGACGGACGGCGTAGAATGTAAAGTCCGCACTTGTTTCCTCACGCAATTCTTCCATCGCCAGCTGGCAGAGCTTGCCGGCGAGCGTTGAGTCTTGTCCTCCCGAGATGCCGAGGACGAGCCCTTTCGCGCCTGCTCGTTTGACATAAGCCTTTAAAAAATCGATTCGGCGACGAATCTCTTCGGCTGGGTTGATGGATGGTTTGACGTGTGTCGTCTCAATAATATGTTGCTGCATTCTCAACTTCCTCCCTATCTGATATCGGTTTGCCTAATTGTCTGACAATCTATGAATGCCGTCAACTTGTTTCATTCCCGAAACAAAACGACGGAAACCTAAGTTTCCGTCGTCCGGTTATTGAATGCGGAACGATGCGACGTCGCCGCCGATCGGTGTCATCTCCAAGAATAATGCTTTTCCTGCCGGTGGTTCTTCATCCATTAAGACACCAAATGTGAAGCTGCCACTTGTCACTTCGGCCGCACCTTGGGCATATAGATTATGACCGTCCGACACGCTCCATTCGAACTCTTCGACGTCCGTGTATCCAGAAACATCGATCGCGTTACCGTTCAATTTGATGGCCACATCGCGGAACGAACCGTCCGTTTGCGCGGGTTGGTCGCTCGGCTCTTCAACGGGTTCTTCTGTCGTTTCTTCCGTCGTTTCTTCGGCCGGCTCTTCCGGTGTTTCTTCAGTCAGCACCTCGGAAGCTTCAACGGTCAGCGACTGTTGATCGGTGACCGCCATCTCAGGTGCACCTTCGACTTGGGCCAGACCGACGAAGTCCACCGTGTACTCACCCGCTTCGAGCGTGAGTGGGAATACTTCATCGAACACTTTCTTCTCACCTGGTGCCCACGTCTCTTCGATAATCGATTCTGTGAACATATATTCACTGCCATAGTCGAAGATGGTCGTATCCCCGTTCATCACCGTCATCTGAAAGCGTTGCGACGAATTGAACGTCACGTTGACGGGCTCCTCGTTCGGATTCGTCATCGATACCGTCGCCGACAACTGTTTGGACTCGGCATCGTAGCTCACGTCCGTCTCGAGTGTCAATAAGGCAGGCGGTGTCGACGCGTTACCGTCCACATCGCTCGGGTTCGCTTCTTCTTTGCTGCAAGCCGCGACGACCAACATCATCGCCGTAACGATTGCCAATAACCAAGTTTTCTTCACGTATCCCACTCTCCTCTGAAAAATAAAAAACGTCTATAGCACTAGTGTAAACGTTCGTGCAGACGTTTGTAATGGGTTTACGGATATTATTCACCTTTATTATGAAACTTGGACGTTTTCCACGTATTGCTGCCATCCTGTCATGAACAACGCGTCAGCGACGTCGATATCGGACCGAACTTGTGCAGAGATCGAGAACGTCTCGCTGTGAATCGACTCAAAGATGACCGTGATCATACCATCGACGACTTCCTTATAGGCTACGAGTTCTGGTGTTTCTGCAAAAAGCATCATGAGTGTGGCTCCTTTTCGGTTATAAGATATGTATAGTGTATCAACGATTATATTGAGAATAACGTCCCATCGTTCGACAGGCCAAAAGACCCGTTTACCCAACTGTCGAATTGCTGGTATCGATTGTTAGTCATTTGGATGAATTATCAAATTATTCGTGCAAAAAGAGAGACGAATCGCAATCCGATTCGTCTCTCTTCCTGTAACTGTAAAAAAATTAAATTCATGATTGTCGAATGATTTGTTACTTCGTTCGGTTTGAAATTTGTTGCCACACTGTCCCGAGTGCCGTTTCCCCGCTCGTGATCCGTTCTTTGGCAAGGCGTGCCTGCAACGACACCTCGAACTCACGATCGTCTTCGGCGATTTTGAGGGCGGGTACGGCCTGTTCATCTCCGCAGTCGAACAAGAATCGAGCGGCCCGCCACCGGACGAGCTTGCTCTTATCCTTGAGCGCCTCAATCATCGACGGTTGCGACTGCGGCAACGCCCAATCGGACACCGTGTCGCCGGCCGTACGCCGTACAATCGGTGACGAGTCGACGAGTGCCTGTTCGATATACGTGACATACTCTTCCCGATTCTCTTCGAACATGCCAATCATGACGACCGCTTGTCGACGGATGGCCATCACCTTGTCCTCGAGGGCGCGGCGGAAGTACACCATGTTGTCCGGGGTAATCTCGAGCTCGTCCAAGAACGCCAAACGTGCTTTCCAATCGTCTGATTGCAATTGGTTCGCATTGGCTTCATAGTCAGCTTCCCGGCCAAACGCCCGGGCGACGATGCGAGCGACCCGCTCTTCAGGATACGCCGCCTCGAGTTCTTCTTGCGCGACGACACTCACATCCTCGAGCTCACCGTAACGCGGGGCTTGTTCGACCCAGCGTCGGTCTTGGATGACGTTTTTCACTTGGGCCTGCACGTCAAGTGCGGCGTCGACGAACCGTTTTGACAGGCCGACCCGTTTTTCCGAATCGCCTTTGACGAGTTTCAATTGCATCGGCACATCGAGGACGAACTGGACCGAGACGTGCACCGGTTCGTAGTCCGCCGCCATTTGGCTTGCCTCGACTTCCGGCACGTCTTCCCCGAACGCGCGGCGAATCTCGTTCATGACGTCGTGCCAGTCATGTTTCGGATGGCGTTCGACGGCGAGGAAGTCGGAGACAGCGTAGACCGACTTGACCCCGCGTAAGCCGACGATGTCTTCAATGATCGGCGGCATATCACGGCTCGCCTTGTCATACGTGACACCACGGCCCGTGAACGCCGGTTCGACGATAATCTTCAAGTTATTTGGACTTGGAGTTGGTTCGATTGCTACTAATTTCATTCTCATCACCTCACTCTCAATCGTGACGAAAACGACAAAAAAACGCAAGCGAGTCGCTTGCGTCGTGAACAATCAAAATAGGGCGATGAACTGTTGGAGCGAATACTCTTCTCCTTCGACGATGAACGTATCATCTGCTGACACAGGCTCAAGGAAGAAGCGCTTCTCCCCATCGGCTTTGACGTATCCGAAGATATGGCTCGTTTGATAGAACAATTCCACAATCGTCACCCGGCCGAACGTCATCCCGTCATTGATGATTGCCCGGTCCTCCAACTCGCCGCCATTATACAGTTCAATATACGTTTGCATGTTTGTCGTCGCTCCCTTTGTGTTTGTTTTCACAATTCATTTCTATCAAACAATCAGGGCGACTTCAAGTTAATTTTTTGCGTGACGCTTCCAAAAATCAATCCAGTTATAATACTCAGATAACACTCGGTCGATTTGTTGCCGAGACTTTTCATCGTGTAATCCAGTATCATCAATCTTTTCTTTACAATGCGTGATAAAGATTTCATTTCCTGGTAAAACGTTAGCACGATTTGTGGCAAATACTTGACGGAGATGAATTTGACATCGCGCCGTCCCAAGCATACCCGGAGACGCCCCGGCAATCATGACCGGTTTCTCACGGAGCGGCGTGCCTGGTTCGAGCGACAGCCAATCGATTGCGTTCTTCAACACACCCGGGATGCTGTGGTTATATTCCGGGGTGACGACGAGCAGACCGTCCGCCTCACGCACGGCTCGTTTGAAGTCGCGTACGACTTCGGGTTCATCCGGGTCGATCAAGTCGTCGTTATAGAGCGGCATCTCAATCGAAGCGATCTCGACGTCGAACCGATCTTGCCCGAGCTCGATGATGGAATGGAGCAGCGCCGTGTTATATGACGCCTTACGAAGACTTCCTGATACGGCAACGAGTTTGAATTTAGACATCCTGTACCTCCTTGAGCCAATCATTGATGAGTTGCGCTTCTCGTTCTGGCTGTTCCATCATCCCCATATGGCTAGCCGGTACCGTCTGTTTCGTATGACGGTCCGCCCCTAGGAAAGCGCGTTCCGCATCCATGTTCGGATCACTAGATCCATAGAGGAAAAGACCGGGCAATTTCGTCGACCGGACCGTCTCCGTTTCATTGGCACGGTCGCGAATGGCCATCTGCGCGGAAATGATTCCTTCTTTTGACATCTCGTAGCCGATTTGCTTGGCGCGTTCAATCAACGCGGTGTCGGAATCAGCGGCAAACACACCCGGAATCATCGTGTCGATGAACGGATGTACCCCTTCTTCCATCACTCGTTCGATGGCTTCATTCCGCTTCACTTTGGCCGTCTCTGGATCAGCCGCCGCTGTCGAATGAATCAATCCGAAACCGGATAGCGCGTCCGGATAACGGCGGACGAGGTTTGTCGTGATGTAGCCCCCGAACGAATGACCGAGCACGATTGGACGCTTGAGATCGCGCAGTTTCATCTCAGAAAGCATCCAATCCGCAAACTGATCCATCGTCTCTGGTCCGGCCTCCGTCCCGGCATGTCCCGGTAATGTCAGCGCGTATACGTCCGCGTCCATCAATGGGATGAGTTCCTCAAAATAGTCAGGTGATCCACACAATCCATGTAACAGTACAACTTGTCTCAACGTCATTCCTCCCTTTCGTTCCATTCGTCTTTCAAGAGACGATACATCGTCAAATCCATGAAACGTCCGTGACTATAGGCATAGTCATGGAGCAATCCTTCCTCCGTAAAGCCGAGCTTTTGCACCAACCGGTTCGACCCTTCGTTCCCTGGAGCGACGAGCGCCGAGATCCGATGAAACTTGAACTCGTCAAACCCGTATCGAATGACGGCAGACGCCGCCTCGAACGCAACACCCCGGCGCCAATGGCTCGGCGCGACCTCGAAGCCAATTTCGGCCCGAAAATACTGCGGGGTCCAGTTGTGAAAGCCGATCGTCCCAATCAGTTCGTTCGTGTCGCGGTCACAGATCGCCCAGCGAATCGCTTTTCCTTGCTGAAATTGATCTTTGAAATAAGCGATGACGTTCTTCGCCTCATAAACAGCCAGTAAAGGATCGGACCCGTAATAACGCATCACTTCCTCAGTCGAAAGAATCACATAGAGCGCCCTCGCGTCACGGGGTTCGAGTTCCCTCAAAATGAACCGGCTCGTCACGAGCTCGGGAAAGCTTTTTTTCAACCCCCACATATGGAATCCGCCTTTCTGCTTCTTTTCCTCAATTATAACCATTTTCCCAAAAAAACCATCATCTCAATCCTCTAGAACCGCTCAAACATGGCGCGCCACGAAGGGATTTGCTAAAATCAAACTATAGTGACTTCGAACTGAGGGGATAATTATGTCAAAACAGTTGTTCTATATTAAACAAGACCGAGAACTGCAACGTTTTACACTGCATGGCGTCACTTTAAACGATGTCACCGAGGCGTTATCACTCGCCCGCCCGATGATTATTTGTCGGACGGACATGAAAGGGATGAGACAGTCGTCCCGGACCCGGTTTCGCTATATCGAGGCGCACGAACTGTCGACGTTCTCGACCAAGTATTTAAATAACCAAACGAGTTTCACCGCCATCGACTTTCCTGACTATCATCTGCTTGAATCGTTATCGGATCACGAAATCGCTGAAATCTTGTTCCTCAGTCATATGGAACGTGGCTTAAAAGGACCTTTCTTGAACTCGATTCAAAACGAGATTGCCTTCTTCAACGAATCGAACGATCGTCATAGCAGCCTGTACATAAAAGACTGGTCGACGATCTCGCACTTCTTGCAGAGCGTGCTGCAAAGCAAGCTCGACCGCGACATTCGCAACATCAGTTTCGTCCCGATCCCGCTCCCGGTCATCGATGAGATTTTGGCGTTATCACCGCAAGGGTTGATTATCGATTTCGATCATACGAAGCGGAGCCTGTTCAATCGGCAAGTCTCGATTGCCTTCTATGTCGCCGGGCGTTACGAGGACATGTCGGTGCTCGAAGAAGACTTTGATGCGAAAAAAGAATCGATCGCGTTGAAAGGACAATTGACGTATCGCCGTCGTACGTGGGAGATTGAACGATTTTGAGTTCACCCGTGCAATAATCTTTATCGAACCTGAGCCAATCAGGTTCTTTTTTGTTATCCCGCTCATACGGATTACGTTTCAAATCCCATCACCAAGCGCCTGAGACACTATTTTTAAAAATTGATAACAAATTGTCTTAATTTTTCGTTAAATTAACTCTTTTCTTTTATCGCGAGGAGGGTATACTAGGAATAACCTTCTGGAGGAATGGAAGGCAATATAGAGAAAGCGAGGTGAAAATCTATTCATCACGCGGATGAATAGATACACGAGATGGAACAACTGAAAGTACAGGGAATGTCTTCGTTCACCAAGTTTGCGACGAATGGAAAAATGCTGAAACTAAAAGATGCAGTAGCCGGCGAGCAACGGATTTCGCTTCAAGAAGCGACCGATATTCAAGTCTCAATGCTCGACGAGGACCATTCGCGCTTCACTATATTCGGTCAGTCACACCCACTTGTCGAACTGACCCTTCCTCACCATTCTTGTGAAGTGTTACATGCCTGGTTATTACACAAGTTAAAACGACAAAAAATCAAATTGGCTTCTAACGCCTAAAACATTAGAAAGACCACATCCGTTTGGACGTGGTCTTTCGTTTGGATTCAACTTCATGTGAACAAGGAGACGAACCAGCTGATGAGAATCCCGACGAGCGCAAAGTCTGAGTCGCCGAACGTCGTACTCTCAAAGCCAAGGTTCCCGAGCAACGGTAGGAGCAGTGCCGGCAAGAAGCTGATAAGCACACCGTTCGCGAAGGCTCCTAAAATCGCCCCGCGGCGCCCTCCCGTCGCATTGCCGAACACGCCTGCCGTCGCTCCCGTGAAGAAGTGCGGGACCAATCCCGGGACGATAATGGCAAGACCGAATAGTGGCAGGAAGAACATCGAGAGGAGGCCCGCCGCAAAGCTGACCAAGAATCCAATGATGACCGCGTTCGGAGCGAACGGGAAGACTGTCGGACAGTCAAGCGCCGGTTTCGCATTCGGCACCATCTTATCGGCAATCCCTTTGAACGCCGGTACGATTTCGGCAATCAACATCCGAACGCCAGCGAGGACGATGTATACCCCGGCTGCGAACGTGATCGCTTGAATGATGGAGAAGACGATATAGTTCGAGCCACCTGAAAGTTCACTCTCGACGAACCCTGGTCCGGCGAAGATAGCGACGACTACGAACAAGAGCGTCATCGTCAAAGAGACCGCAACCGACGTATCGCGCAAGAATCCGAGTTGTTTCGGAACTTGGATGTGCTCGGTCGAGTGTTCTTTATTACCGGCATATTTGCCGATCGTCCCCGAGACGAAATACCCGAGCGAACCGAAGTGGCCAATCGCAAAGTCGTCTGATCCTGTGATCTGACGTACGAAAGGTTGCAGAAGCGCCGGGAACAGGACCATACATAACCCGAGCAAGACCGAACCGACCGCGACGAGAACGACCCCTTCAAGTCCTGATACTGATAGAATCGCGGCGAGCAAACTCGCCATGAACAACGTGTGGTGTCCTGTCAAAAAGATGTACTTGAATGGTGTGAACCGAGCGAGCACGATGTTCATGACCATCCCGAACACCATAATCATCGCCGTCTCGACGCCGAATGCGTCTTGGGCGACCGCGACGATCGCTTCATTGTTTGGGATGACGCCGCGAATACTGAACGCCTCATCGAACATTTGTCCAAAAATATCAAGCGCCGCAATGATGACACCCGCTCCGGCCCCGATGATGACGAATCCCATAATCGTCTTCAGTGTGCCCGAGACGACCGATGCCACATCTTTCTTTTGAAGCAACAGACCAATTAGCGCGAAGAGACCGACCAAGATGGCTGGTGTCCCCAATATGTCTCGCATAATCAAATCAAGCATTCATTGTTCCCCCTTCCGACCCCCGAAGTCGTTTACAGTTTTCCTGCTAGTTGAGCTTTGATTCCTTCGATATCCATGACGTTCTCAAGCGCTACGATTTCGCGCGTCCCGTCATCGAGCGTCCCGATGATATCTTTGGCCCCTAGATAGATGTCGGCCGGTTCCGTCCGTGCCGTCGCGATATCGGTATGCGACACTTCAGCCTCGGCGCCCATTTGATCGAGCGCTTTCTTAACGTTCAACTCCATGATGAAACTTGATCCTAACCCGTTTCCACATACTACTAAAATCTTTTTCATAACTTATTCCTCCTCTGAATACTTGTTGATGACCGGTAACATGTCGTCACTCGTCTGAGCCGACAACAATTTCGTCAAATCTTCCTCGTTGCTGAGAAGTTCTGTCAGTTGTGCGAGTGCCTTCAAATGTGTCGTCTGGTCGATGGCTGCCAGCACGAAGAAGAGTCGGACCGGCTTATCGTCCGGGAAGACGACAGGTTCTTCTACCTTCAGCACACTCATCCCGAGTTGACGCACCCCATCCTCGGGGCGGGCGTGCGGGATGGCCACGTCCGGCATGAGCACAATGTAAGGTCCATGTTCTTCTACGTTGGCAATCATCGTGTCGATATAACTCGTCATAATCGATTCGTTCGCTTCGAGCGGCTTGGACGCGAGACGGATGGCCGTTCGCCAATCTTCGATGTGATCGAACACTTGGATATTTTCTTGCGTGATCAGTTCATTTAGCACCGGCTGTCCCCCCTGGTGTACAGTTTGAGTCGTGTCAGCGTACAGTAACGTACGTAAGTCTTGGCGCAGTTGCCGTTCATTGGTGACGGTCGCATGTTGTTTGACGATTTGTAGCACGTCTTCGAGTTGAATCGCGACACGGTCGCCCCGTTTTAAGAACCGTTGCTCGACTTGCCGTTTCAACTGAATTTGTTCCAGTCGCGTCGGCAAGGCCGGGACGAGCGTCACGTTCGTCAGTGCATGAATGTCGCGTGGCAACGGGACGGTCGTGAACATCAAATCAACGAGTTGGGCATATTGCGCGACGTCCCGCTGTGAGATCGGCGGCAAGAAGATAATCTCCGGGAATTGATTCTTCAAAATGTGGTCGAGCATGTGCGAGACGCTAATGCCGCTCGGACAGACCACAATCGCTTTCAGCTGCTCATCGAGATGCTGACCTTGTTGATGCAAATGAGCCGCGAAATGGAGTGTATAATACATCACTTCTGTCGCCGGCACGTCTTTGCCAAGACGGTTTCGGAACGGTTCGAGCGAACGTTCGACGAGCACGTTCAGCACTTGGTGTTCTTTCATCACATAGCGTTCCAGTTCTTCCGGTGCCTCAAGCCCTGTGTAGACGCGTTGCATCGTCGCTTTCGAGTGGAGCACGAGTTTCTGACAAAGCGCTTCTCGTTCGATGATATACGTGCAACTGAGCAGTTCGAAACGCTCAATCACTTCCATCATGACGCTCGACAATTCGTATTGCGTCGATTCATCCATGTCTTCCTCGATTTTCGGGCCGCTCTTCATCAACAAGTCGAGCGTCACCCAAAGGTGCGGCACTTGACTGAAGTGGGCTCGAAGCACTTCGTCCGTATTCTCCGCCATGACGACGTCTTCTTCATCGATTGATGCCAACAGTTCGACTCGACTTCCGAACAAGAGGAAGTAGGCGAGTTTTTCACGATGGCTCTCGACCAATTGAAACTGCCGTGTCGTCTCATACGATTCAATCTGGCTCAGAAGTTGATGATACTCATCTTCCCAGTCGTCAAGTACTGCGCTAATGAGACGTCCCTTCGTCGAGCGGATCACGAGCCGTTCGATGGTTCGAAACAAATACAAGGTGACGGTTTGAGGATGCCCGTTAAAGTGATAACCGATTTTCCGGGTGTAGGCGAAATCGAGACCAAAATGGGCAGCGCTTCGCTTCACCGCATTCAAACTTTCCTGTACCGTGAATTTCGAGACATCGAGCAGCTGTTGAAAATGAAAGGCGGATAAGAACTCCCGGTTCACCAACGTAAACAAGACGATGAGCAGCTCCCGCTCTTCCTCCGACCAAATCACTCCCGCCTGTTCAAATCGTTCCGTCAACTCACGTGTGACGTGCAACCTTATGGACGTTCCCTCTAGTTCAAGCGGCGATAATCCACAGTCGCTCAACCATTCTTGAATACGATCGAGCTCATACTCGAGAGTGCGACGTGAATACGGTAGCATCAACTCGAGTGATTCGACCGTCACGTTCTGTTCGTGCATGATGACACTCAATATTCGTTTACTCTTTTCATTCAGTAGCATGGTAGTGGCCTCCTACACCTTTAGTATAAGACAGTTTCTTTCTGGTTATGTAAGCGTTTACGACAGGGTTTTCGGGACAGACTCCCCAAACTTCTGTCTCTACGCAAAAAAGGCGAAGGATGACTAGTCCTTCACCTTACCTCTATATGATCGAGTCACACGGCCGATCCCGATTCGTTCCGGCGATAAATCGTCACGCCGCCGTGTTTCGCTTCACCGACGACTTCAAACAGCCAGCCCTTGTCGACCAAGAGCGAACGGACCGTCAAAAAGTCGTCTTTCGGGACGATGAGTTCGTCGACCGTCCCGTCGAGAAGTTCTTGAATTTTTGGTTCCCACTCGTTCATTTCACTTCATCCCTCTCCGTTTGTTGTCGGTTTGCCCAGGCGAACAATCGTTCGCTCGTCTGCATCACATTTTCCGGAACGAACACATCTTCCGGCACCTGAGGATGAGACGCGACAGGCTCATCGATGGCGAGCACGACCGTTTCACCGAGTGCCCGCTCCACATAATCGGCTACAAACGCGAGCCGTTCACCGTACGTTTTTGGCGCAGCGTCGTCGAGGGCGACCGCATAGGCCGCATCCACTTCGTTGTCCTTTAATAAGACTCGGCCCGAATCGAGGATGGCGAACGGCGGGACCGCGTCGACATGAAACACTTCATAGGCTCGATACGCCGTCTCATCGCACGATAAGAGCGGCACGAAGCGGCGTTGTCCCGTCCACTTCTTGAGTTGGAACAACGTTCGCATCGCCGTGAATGACTTGGCTCCGGACGCATCTTTTTCGACCAAAATCGTCGGGGCGTCGGCCGCGTCCGCTCGAGTTTGGTCCATGAACAACCATGTTTCGACTTGTGAGACTAAAATCAATTTCGTTTCCTCCTTATTACTTCTGACCCTGCCACGATGACGAGCGCGACGAGCCACCCGCCGATGACGTCACTAAAATAGTGAACGTTCAAGATGACCCGGCTGAACGAGACGGCCAACACCATCGCGACAAGCAAGCCGAACCCGATCAAGTTTTCATTGCGGCGGTACATCAAGATCGCCAGCATACCGTACAAGGCGAGTGATCCAGAGGCGTGACCGCTCGGGAAGCTATATGTCGTCGCGTCGAGCGCGGCATCGATTGACGGTCGGTCAACCCCGAACACGAGCTTCAACACTTGTGTCACGAGAAGCGTGGCAATGACGACAATCGGCAAACGGAACGCCTCAAAGCGGTTCCCTCGCCATAAGAAATAGAGCATGCCAATAAAGGATAGACCAATCAACACTTTCACACTGCCGAGCTCGGTCACATAAACGAACAATGGTCCAGCGAGCGGTTCAAGCGAAGCCGTGACGAAGCGGTCGACCGGTACGACCCAACCTAAAACGACGACCACCGAGAAGAGAACGAATCCAATCGTCCCGGTGATCGCCAGCTCTTGTGAGCGAGAAGTCATCAATACAACCCTTTCCGTTCCCGCATCTCGTCTTCGCCGAAGTCGGTCATGTCACGCAGACGGTGCGCCAACCGACCTGAGGCGTTCGCCGCGATGGCACCGACGAGGTCATCCATGAACGTATGGACTTGGCCGTCGTCCATTTTCGTGTCGAGCTGTTTGATGATCCCGATTTTCGCTTTGTCTAAGTATCCGAACGTCGTCACGGCAATCGAACCATATGTGTTGACGGCCCCGATTGCAATCGTTTCATCGACACCGAACAACCCTTCATCCGACGCCACGATCGACAAGAGCGGCTCCGACAATTGCCCGCGCTCGGCGAGCATGTCGAGTTCCGACCCGACGAGAATCGCGTGTTGGAGCTCACGTTTATCTAACACGGCCTCGACCGAGTCCATGCAGTCTTTCAATGACAAGTGTGGCGAATACGGTGCTTGCATTTGATAGACGATTTCGGCGATCGATTCGATCGATACGCCCCGTTCAATCAAGCGAGCCCGTGCCGCGTCGCGTACATCGCGTGAGTGTGGTACATGTTTCATCATAGATGCGGGAACATTCCCGCTACACATCCTTTCATCTCGAGAAGAGCTTCTCGAAGTACTCAATGTCTATTATACTGAAAACTCGAAAAAAAGACTAAGCCCGCTTTGACTTCATTCAATAAATCGGTCATCATAAAAAAGTAGACCACTTTATAAAGGGGGAACTGGAATGAAGATTGGGGTAGTCTTATTTCCATCAAAACAAGTTCAAGACTTCGCCAACTCGTATCGGAAGCGATACGACACGAAGTATGCCTTGATCTCACCTCACGTGACGATCAAGGAACGCACTGAAATCGACGAGGCCGATTTGCCAAAAGTGCTCGAGTATCTCCAGCAAGTCGCAGACTCGACCAAACCGGTTCAATTGAAAATCGACGGGGTCCGCTCGTTCGCACCGACGAACAACGTCCTCTACTTAAAAGTATTGCCGACGCGCGAACTGTCAGCGCTTCACGACAAACTGCACGACGGTCTGCTCAAGCAGCCTCCGAAATACGAGTTTCTGCCGCATATCACCATCGGTCAAGACTTGACCGATGCCGAACTGTTCGACGTGCTCGAACGGATGCGAATGGAACAAGTGCATTTCGAGGAGACGATCAATCGCATGGCCGTCATGTATGAGCTCGAAAACGAAACATGGAACGTCTATGAGACGTTCCGGTTCCGCGGATAAGATTACACGCTCCGGTCGACGAAACGACCGGGGCTGTTTTGTTGTTCGGCTTCTAACCATTCTTCTTGACGGGGCCGGATTCGTTGGACACGTTGAATGCGTGTGACCGGCTCGATATTCGCCCGTTCTGTTGGTTGAACTTGGCGATTTCCATATTGGACGACTGTGAAATCAATCTGATAAGGACCCATGATCCAACCTCCTTCACAAGTCATTACCCGAAATTCTTCAACGATAATACAAAAAAGAGCGTATCGCTACGCCCTTCCCCATCTTTATAAAATGTGATAACCGCTATCGACGTGGATGACTTCACCTGTCACGCCGCTGCCCATGCTCGACAAGAGGAACAGGCCGGTCGAGGCCACTTCTTCTACCGAGACGTTGCGACGCAATGGCGCTTTTTGCTCGAGTTCAGACAAGATGCTGTTAAAGTCGCCGACTCCTTTAGCCGACAACGTCCGAATCGGGCCAGCCGAGATCGCATTGACGCGGACGCCGTGTGGGCCGTACTCGTTTGCCAAATATTTGACGCTCGAGTCGAGCGCCGCCTTGGCGACACCCATCAAGTTATAGTTCGGGACGACGCGTTCGCCGCCGAGATATGTGAGCGTGATGACCGATGCATCTTCTGCGAAGTACGGTTTGGCCGCTTTGACGACAGCCGTCAAGCTGTATGCCGAAATATCGAGCGCTTGCGCGAACTGGCCGCGTGTCATCTCTGAGAATTCACCGCGGAGTGCTTCTTTGTCTGCGAATGCGATCGAGTGCGCAATCCCTTGAATCGGGCCTGCTTGTTCATGAATCGTCCGGAACGTCGTGTCGATGGCTTCGTCGTTCGTAACGTCACACTCTAACAGCAAGGCTTCTCCGTTCAAGTCGGCTGCAAGCGACTCGAGTCCTGACTTGAAGCGTTCGCCCGCATATGTGAGCACGAGCTTCGCGCCTGCTGCGTCGAGCGTCTTCGCGATTCCCCAAGCGATCGAGCGTTTATTGGCGATTCCCATGACGACATACGTCTTATTCGTTAACGTTGGATAGATTGACATCGTAAACTCCCCTTTTTTTTAGTACCTGGTGATAATATCTGTTATCAGATTACAGAATGGTGTCTGTTTTGTCAACTAGCGCGTAACGTATTGCGATTTTTTTAACTTACGGTAAGATAAAATACGTAGAGAAAGGGTGAGACGACTTCATCATGAACCGCATTCAATCTTATTTTAAAAGTTTAGACACAACACTTTTGACAATCGTCTTTTTCTTGATGATCATCAGTTTAGGTGCCATCTATACGGCCCAACCGATGTTGCCGACGCGATTGCAACATATTAATTTCGCATTTGACCAAGGAATCCGCTACATCATTGGGTTCTTCGCCATGTTCGCCATCATGACCATCGAATATGAACAGTTGCGAAAAATACACTGGTATTTGTATGGCTTCGGGTTATTGCTACTAGCCGGTTTGATTCCGCTCCGCGATACGACTCTCGTTCCGAACATCAACGGGGCGTACGGCTGGTATAACGTACCGGGATTCAGTTTCCAACCAGCCGAATTCATGAAGTTGTTCTTACTTATTTCCATGGCGACGATCGTCTATGACCATAATAAACGCTACGGTTCGTCCCAACAGGACACATGGCTATTAATGAAATTGGTGCTCCTCGCCATTCCGCCTCTCGCGCTGATTGTGACGCAACCAGACTTAGGCACAGGGCTCGTGTTGATCACGATGCTCGGAGCGATTATCATCGTGTCTGGTATCGGGTGGAAGTGGTTGCTCGGATTGTTCAGCGCCGCTGCCTTAACGATCGGTGGCTTCATGTATTTGTTCTTCTCGCATTTCGAGTTGTTACAAAGTTTCGTGCCAGGCCACGCCTTGAATCGATTCCAAGCTTGGATTTACCCGTATGAGTATTCCGATGACCTGGCGTTCCAGTTAATCAAATCGCTTCAAGCGATTGGATCTGGCCAAATGTTCGGGGCCGGCTATGGACAAGGACTCGTCTATCTTCCTGAGTCGCAAACCGACTTCATCTTCGCCGTCATCGCCGAGCATTATGGCTTTATCGGGGCAGCGATCGTGATTATCGTTTTCTTCTTGTTCTTGTACCGAATGATCCATATCGCCCTCGAAGCGAGCAGTCCGTTCGGAAGCTACATCGTCACGGCCGTCATCGCCATGTTCACGTTCCAAATTTTCCAAAACATCGGGATGACGATCGGCGTCCTTCCGATCACCGGTCTGACGTTACCGTTCATCAGTTATGGTGGGACCGGGATCATCATGAACATGATCGCCATCGGGCTCGTCATGAACGTCGCCTCTAAATCAAAAACGTATATGTTCGACGACGACTAAACAATAGTCCCGCACTCATCCGAGTGCGGGACTATTGTTGTTACAGGATGAATTGGAAATCAGCCGGGTCAGGGGCTTGGATGAACAACTTCTCGCCGGTCAATGGATGATGAAACGCCGCCGAAGCGCTATGGAGCGCATGACGGTCGAGAACGGTCTTGCCACCGTACATCGTATCCCCGAGCAACGGATGGCCGATATGGCGCAGATGGACCCGGATTTGATGCGTCCGACCGGTCTCAAGGGCAATCGATAGTGCCGTATATGCGCCATGCGCCTCCGCTTCGAGAATATGTGTGACAGCATGCTGTCCGTCCGCTGTCACGATTCGCTCCATAATCGAATCGGGGGCGCGGCCGATTGGGGCATCGATCGTCTGTGGTTCAAGCTGCCCCTCGACTAACGCGAGATACGTCCGCGACAAGCCGCCAGTCTGTTGCAACTCGCTAAAGCGATGATGCACGTATGCATATTTTGCGAACAGGACGACCCCGCTTGTGTCACGGTCGAGCCGGTTGATGACGTGAATCGCCGACTGCAATCCAATCTGTTCATAATAGCCGAGCACGGCGTTGGCGAGTGTATCATCCGGATGGAGCCGGGACGGGATTGTCGCAATGCCTGCCGGTTTGTCGACCGCGAGCAAATAGTCATCCTCAAATAGGATCGTGAGCGGCCGCTTGGAACGGACCATCGTCTCTGCGGGCTGTTCGACCGGGAAGTGGACGGTCACTGCCTCCCCTGCTCGGATGTCATAGCGGACGGTGCGAGGCTTGCCATCGACGAGGATGAGGCCACCTTGTTTGATTTGGGTCAACATCTTTCGTGAGATGCCACAGTCTGTCATTAAAAAGTCGCGCAACGGGACGGTTGTCTCCGCGACGCGACGCAATGTAAATCTGTACATCGGTTACTTCCCTTCTTCAATGAACGATTCGCGGACCCGTCGCCAAAATGGGAACGGCCGGAACCGGGCAAACGTCACTTTTTCTTTCGCGACCGCACAGCGGATGGAGCGCACGTTCGACCACGACAACGCTTCTTGATGATCGAACGCGAGTTCAAACTCGGTTTTCGTGTGCGGAGCAATCTTCACTTGATGATGTTTCGGCAATAAGAGCGGTGACCCGATCGTGCGGTACACCAAGTTGTTAATCGACGCCATCTCCGTCACTTGAATTGCCTCGATGGACGGATGGACGATAGCTCCGCCGAGCGCTTTGTTATAGGCCGTCGACCCGGACGGCGTCGAGATGCACAACCCGTCGCCCCGGAACGTCTCGAAGTAATCATCGCGAATCGATAAGTCACAGACGAGTGTGCGCTTATAGTTTTTAATCGTACATTCGTTCATGGCGAGCTGTCGATCGGTCGTCCCATCCTCGTAATCGATGAGTACCTCGACAAGCGGGTATGACACCGGTTCGAACGACTCGCTTGTAATCATCTCCGTCAACTCATCGAGTTCATCCGGTTGCCAGTCGGCGTAAAATCCGAGATGGCCTGTGTGGATGCCGACGAGCAACGTCTGATCGAGCCGGTCGATATACTCGTGGAACGCCTGTAGCATCGTCCCGTCGCCTCCGACTGAGACGACAATGCGTGGCTCTTTCGAAACCGAATGCCCCGCTTCGGTCAATTTATTCGTCAACTCTTGCGCGATGTCAGCCGACCGCGCGTCTCCCCGTGCTACAATCGCAAACTGCATGCCGTGGCCCCCTAGTCTTGGTCCGTCTGGACGTTCATTTCTTTATCCCGGAACACTTGCTGTGCATCTTGAATCTCGACGCGAAGCTGGCTCATCTCGGCATCCAGCAAGAACGCCGCCTCGGCCGCTCGCCGCAGACGCTCTTGAACTTCGAGCGGCATATCCCCGTCGTATTTATAGTTGAGCGAATGCTCGATCGTTGCCCAGAAGTTCATCGCGAGCGTCCGTACTTGGACCTCGACGAGTGTCGGGAACTCGCCATGAATCGTTTGCACCGGGTACTCGAGAATCAAATGGTACGAGCGATAGCCCGATTCCTTTTGGTTCGTGATATAGTTACGTTCCTCGACGATTTTAAAGTCGGTCCGATGATGGAGCAGTTCGAGGACGTGGACGATATCGTCCACGAATTGGCACATGATGCGGAGTCCGGCGATATCTTGCATCTCCGTCGACAATTTGTCATAAGGAATTTGCTTTCGCTTCGCCTTCTCGAGGATGCTGCCGACCGGCTTCACTCTTCCGGTGACAAACTCGATGGGAGAATGGTCATTTTGAGATTTATATTGCTTTCGAATCGCCTTGAATTTCACTTTCAGTTCATCGACCGCGATTTGATACGGCACTAAATATTGATCCCAATCCATGGATTGCATATGCTGTCACCACTTTCGTTCGTATCGGAAAGCCCTGCTTTTTCCGTATGTATCCGATTGTATGGTATCATAAACCAACAATTGTTCATAGAATGGAGCGATGATTTATGACCCAAGAAGTGGAAATTGAATTTAAATCGATGTTGACAAAAGACGAGTACGAAATGTTGCTCGCCGCCTACGATTTGACAGACGAAGTGAAATGGCAAGCCAACGACTACTTTGACACGCCAACGTTCGAACTGAAGAACCATGGTGCCGCCCTTCGCATCCGTGAGAAAAAGAACGGCCAAGTGCTGACACTGAAGCAGCCGCATGAAGTCGGCTTGCTCGAGACGCACGCCGCCATCAACGAAGAGGAAGCCGAGAACTTGTTCAAATACGGCATCATCCACGATGATCAAATGACGGCCGCGCTCGCTCCATTCAACTTGTCTGGACCGCTCGAACACCTCGGCCGTCTCGAGACGAAACGGGCCGAAATCGCGACGCCGGACGGCTTGCTCGTCCTTGATGAAAGTCATTATTTGGAGATTCACGACTATGAAATAGAATTTGAAGTGACCGACGAGGCGAAAGGGAAAATCGCGTTCGAACAGCTCCTTCGCGAGCATGGCATTCCTCTTCGTCCCGCTAAAAATAAAATCGTTCGATTCATGGAAGAAAAGGTGCGTCGAAATCAAGGTTGAGCAGATACGTTGCCAACCTTTTTTTTTCGTTGCTACAATGAGCATACGATATATTTGATTTTTGTTTACGAGAGGAGGCGACACAATGGAACTAGAACAATGTAATGAGTCATCCTGTTCACTGGAAGAATCTCCTATCCAAGCAACCTATAAACCATTAGAGTTATTCTATTTCATGGACATTTCTGATCCAGATGGACTTCATGTGATGACGCTCATTAAAAAGCTCGAACTTGAATACGGGCATTTGATTCGTTTCCGTATGGTTTCGACGGTTCCTAGTTGTGTTGGCGGATGTCAAGAAGAGGTTCGCCTTCTCACGATGATTAAGGCTATGGAGTTACAAGGGAAACGTCATGCGATGCGCTTCTTACGCCATCTGCATATAAACGATATCTTTTTGAAGGATGGCTCTAGCGACAGCGATTTGTGGGAAATTGCCCGCTCGTTCGTCGATTACGGGCTCGACATCGAGGAGTTGGCGGCCGATATCCAATCCAATCAACTGCTCAGCGCTCTAGCTGTTGACCATGAGATCTTAAAAGATTGGGAAATTGAGTCACTTCCTGCTTTGACGTTCGTCACGCGTGACGAAGCACTCAAAATCGAAGGATTGTACCCGTACGACGTCTATCAGGCCGTCATGGCCGAACTGCTCGGTTACGTCCCAACCCGGGAGTCCGAGTGGAACGTCGAGAAAGTATTGGGGCGCTACGATGCCTCGACCATCACCGAGCTCGCCTTCATCTTGGAGCTCGAGAAGCCGGTCATCGAGAGAGAACTGAAAAAACTGTCACTCCAGCAACGGTGCCGACCTGTCCCAGGTTGCAGCGGACAAGCTTGGGCGACGAATAAATGACACAACAAAACCCACGGCCGGGGAGCCGTGGGTTTTTTGCGATGTTCTCCGCGGGGACGGAAAACATCACGACCCGAGTATCTATACAGATCACAGGTTGGGAGAAAGTTTACGGTCAATAAAGGGGTTTGTGATTGATTTCACACTTATAATATACCGAGACGGGCGCACCGTGACAAGCACTTTGTTCATATTGTCACATAATGTTCACGCCATACTTCTTATTGAAATAATAACGTCTCCATTTCGTCGAGGACGGCCTCGAACTGATCGAGTGCTGCGAGCACCGGCGCTTTCGTCGTCATATCGACGCCGGCCGCCTTCAATACTTCAATCGGATAGTCGCTCGAACCGGCCTTCAAGAACTTGTCGATGTAACGACGGACAGCTGGTTCGCCTTCTTCCATGATCTGTTGCGACAACGCGGCCGATGCTGAGATCCCTGTCGCGTACTGATAGACGTAGTAATTGTAATAGAAGTGCGGGATACGGGCCCATTCAAACGCAATCTCACCATCGATAACGAGTTCGTCTCCGAAGTATCGCTTGTTGAGCTCGAGATACGTCTCATTCAAATACTCAGGTGTGAGCGAGACGCCTTCTTGGGCCGCTTTATGAATCATGTGCTCGAACTCGGCGAACATCGTCTGACGGAACAGTGTGCCCCGGAACGTTTCGAGCTGATTGTTCAACAGATAGAGCCGCTCCTGGCGGTCCGTGCGCGTCTTCAACAAATAATCGTTCAAGAGCGCCTCGTTCGTCGTCGAAGCCACTTCAGCCACGAAAATCGAGTAGTCCCCGTACGGATACGGCTGCGTCGCCCGCGTATAATGGCTATGGACCGAATGGCCGAACTCATGGGCGAGCGTGAACAAGTTGTTGACGTTGTCCTGCCAGTTCATCAAGATGAACGGTTGCGTGTCGTACGCGCCTGATGAATAGGCGCCACTCCGCTTGCCACGTGTCTCACGAACGTCGACCCAACGTGAAGCAAGTCCGTCTTTGACGATTTGGACGTACTCGTCTCCGAGCGGCGCGAGCCCCTCGACCATCAAGTCTTTCGCTTCGGCATACGGAATTTTCATGTCCACGTCTTTGACGAGCGGCGTATACAAGTCGTACATATGCAACTCGTCCACACCAAGTGCCCGCTTCCGGAGCGCGACATAACGGTGCAACAAGTCGAGACGTTCGTTCACCGCCTCCACGAGCCCGTCGTATACGGATTCTGGGATGGCATTATGGTGAAGCGCCGCTTGGCGGGCGCTCTCGAACTTGCGGACCGTCGCATAGAAGTTGTCTTTTTTCACGCTACCTGACAACGTCGAGGCGAACGTGTTCAAATATTGCTCGTACGTCCCGTACATCGCCTTGAATGCGCCTTCGCGGACGCTGCGGTCACTTGATTCGAGGAACGTGATATAGCGGCCATGCGTCAATTCGACGTCTTCGCCTTTCTCGTTCTTCACTTTCGGGAACTTCAAGTCGGCGTTGTTGAGCATGCCGAACGTCGAGCTCGACTGCCCGAGGACGTCACCGGCTTGGGCGAGAATCGCCTCTTCCGCTTCCGTCAACACGTGTGGACGTTCTTGTGCCAACTCGTCGAACGCGTGGCGATAGACGTTGAGTGACTCGTGCTCACTCATGAACGCCTCGATTTGGCTTTCGTCGATGGCGAGCAGCTCTGGCGTCATGAACGCGAGCTGAGCCGAGATTTGGGCGGCGAGAGAACCGGCACGGTCGTTCAGTGCCTGATAATGGCTGTTCGACGTATCCTCGTCGTAGCGCATATGGGCGTATGTATACAGCTTATGCAATTGACGCGAAATGTCGTCGCGTAGTTGCAGACCTGCGAATAAAGAAGCCGCTGATTCTCCGAGTTTCCCTTTGAACTCGACCAAGGCCGGTACGCTTGCTTTTAGCGCCTCAAAATCTTGTTCCCAAGCTTGATCGTCTGCATAAATCGTCTCTAAGTTCCACGTCTCCTCGACGGGTACTTGTTGTCGTGTAAGTACTTCTGACATATGTCCACTTCCTTTTCTTAGTTTGTATACGATTTCGCCATGAATCGCTGAAACCCTTGAAAGTATCGAAAATCGTGAAGCAACGCCGTGTCTAACGTCTTAGGCACGTGCCAATCGCGCACCGCCTCCGTCACGTCGAATACGTTCAACAGCTGTCTCCATTGTACTTCAAACGCTTGCAGAAAGTCGCTTGTCGGGGTCACGTCGAACTGGCGGCACGTCTTCTCGATGCTCCAATTGATGGAGTCTCCGGGGCAATCCCGTCGATTCAAGTAGAGCACCGTCTGGAACATGAACGGATGGACATGAACCCCCCACAGTGACGGCAACGGCAAATAACAGTAGCTCGGTAACAACGAGGGCAACATCCCGAGCGGATACAGTCGGTTCAAGATGAGGCGGCGATACTGTGGCGTCGGATAAGGTGGCGTCATCCGCCTCCGCCGAATGACTTGGGTCCAACGATGGGCATCGAAGCCATAATATGCCGCGAACGGCGAGACATCGAACGAGGTCGCGACCTGCCATTGCCCGACGCCCGCTCGGATGGAGACCGGAAAGCCGACGAAGCGGTATAACGCCTGTCCGGTCGGGACGACCAGGCTATGTCGTCGCGCCAGTTCGGCCCGCATCCACGGTTTGAACGTTGTCACACCCCCGGGCTGCAGCCCGCTCGCCAGCCAGACGACGTCAAGTCCATTGTCGCGATAATGTCTCGTCCGGTCGACGTAAGACTCGATTGAGAGCGTGGACGCCTGGATTTCGACGACGAGCCGTGTATCGTCGCGTACTGCCACCAAATCGGCACGACGTGCGCCGATAACGACTTCTTGCTCGACTTCATACCCTTGCCCTTGAAGCCATTGCCGCACTCCCCATTTGTCTTCATGGTGTCCGGTCGACTCGCCGCATCCGCAAGGATTGACGTGGGCGAAATGGAGACGCCGTTTCACACCTTGCCTGACGATGACCCGTTCCCCGCATTCTGGGCACGAAAAAGGGGCAAACGGTTCAATCCGCCCCCGACTCAACGTAAGGGCATCCACATACCCTCCAGTTCGACCGATGGCAAATCGCATCCCGCTTCCCCCTCATAATAGTGGTGAAAACATTCGGGCCAATGATTCGACGAGTTTGATGAAGTAGGATCGTTCCGAGAACGCCCGAATCTCCAACTCGTGTGACCCTTCAAAGTCTTTATACAAATCTTGTTTGAGCTGATGGACGGAGTTCGTGTTATACAAGAGCGCGTTCACCTCGAAATTGAGGTGGAAACTTCTGAAGTCCATATTCGCCGTTCCGATTGTCGCCAACCCATCGTCGACGACGATGACTTTCGAATGCATGAACCCTTCCTCATACAAGTAAATCTTGACCCCGGCGCTGAGTAGTTCCTCAAAATATGAGCGACTCGCATAAAAGACAATTTTATGGTCCGGATAGCTCGGAAGCACGATACGGACATCGATACCTGATAACGAAGCGGTCTTGAGCGCGCTCATGATGTCCTCGTCTGGAATCAAGTACGGGGACGAGATGTATACCGACTTCTTCGCCGCATTGATCAGCGCGAAATAAATCGATTTCATCGTCTCGTACGGCTCATCCGGTCCGCTCGCCACAATCTGTACGCCGCCACTCGCACTTCGCACCGTCTCGAGCGGCTCTAGATAGAACGGCGTGAATAGACGCTCACCCGTCATGTAGTACCAGTCCTGCAAGAAGATGAGCTGGAGTTCCGACACCCCTTCCCCTCTGACGTATAGATGCGTGTCACGCCAAAAACCGAACTTCGAATGCTCGCCCAAATATTCATCTCCGACATTCAACCCGCCTGTGAACGCCTCTGTTCCATCGATGACGACGATTTTCCGATGGTTCCGATAGTTCGTCTTACTCGAAACGAGCGGCAGGACGACCGGGAAGAACGCTTTGACATGGACACCTGCTTGGCGCATCTCGTCAAAGAACGTCCCGCTCGTATGAATCGAGCCGACCGCGTCATATAGAAAGCGCACCTCGACCCCTGCCTTCGCCTTCTGAATCAAAATCCGTTGAATTTCCCGAGAAATACGATCTTCCCGGAAAATATAATATTCGAGATGGATGTGGCGGGTCGCCCCTTTCAAAGCGGGCAACAACTTCGAGAACTTCTGTTGTCCATTCGTCAGTACTTGCGTATACGTGTTCGACGAAACGGGTAATTGATTCAGAGACGACGTCAAATGGAGCAACTTCACATAATCGTCATGGGAGAACATGAGCGACGGCGACAACGTCATCGCCTTCTGTCGATAAGCGAGGTACGTCTCTTCGTCCAACATGGCCTTCTCTTTGAACATGCGCTTCCGGCGATAGTTCTGTCCGAACACAAAATAGGCGAACAGCCCGACGACCGGGAAGCCGAGCATGACGATGGCCCAAATGAGCGTCCGCTGCGGATTTCGATTCTCGAGCAGGATGACGAGCAGGATGCTGAACGTCGTCAAAAAGACGAGCACCGAGAACAACCCGATCACTTGCGAGCTCCAGTAATACGATAATACGGCAATGAGACCTGCGAGCAAAATCAGGGATAAAAGTACTTGTATGCGTCGCAACATATTATAAACTGACCTCGTTTCTGTCTTGTATTATCATAATTATACAACTTAACACCATCTTTTGAGGGGAGCGAACAAAATATGGGCACATTTTTGGTTACAGGAGCGACGAGCGGGATTGGACGGGCCGTCGCCCTTCGTTTGGCTGAGGACGGACATGACGTCATCGGCATCGGCCGCGACGAGACACGAGGTGCCGCACTCGAAGACGCCTCACCACGCATCACTTTCCTTACATGTGATTTAGCCGAATCCGAGCAAGTTGAAGCATTGATGGACCGCTTGAGCGAGGACAAGGTCGTCCTCAACGGATTATTCAACAACGCCGCGACGTTCGGTCGTCCCGGGACACCGGAGCGGTTGCCGGCGACCGCGTTTGACGACGTATTCGAACTGAACGTGTTGGCTGTGAACCGGCTTATCCAACGCGCCATCCCGCTGTTGGCGACGGGAGGGAGCGTCGTCAATAACGCTGCAATCGTCGGCCACGTCAAATTTCCGCCGATGCTCGGTCCATACGCCGCCTCGAAAGCGGCCGTCATCGCCTTGACGAAGACGTTCGCCCATCGGATGAAAGGCAAAATACGTTTCAATGCGGTCTGTTTCGGTCCGGTCGATACGCCACTCAGTCATAAACTGTATGGCGGTGAGGCCAAATTCCAAGAGGCGATGACCCATCATTTCCGGGGACATGCCGCCAAACCGGAGGAAGTCGCACCGGTCGTCACATTCCTATTGAGCGAAGCGTCAAGCTATATTAACGGTCAAGCCATCACGGTGGACGGTGGTTATACACTCTCATAAGTACCAAAAGGGAGGGGTCTCGAGTGACCCCTCCCTTTTACGTCTGTACTTTTCGGGCACGCATCATCTGATTCGTCAGAAACGCGCGTTCTCTCGGATGCAACTCTTCAAAATCGAGCGACTCCTCGAAATAGTCGATGAACCCCTCGAACGTCTCTTCGTGTGAGGCATGTGCTTCCAGTCGGGCGATTCGGATCGCCTCGAACACGGATGCCATCACAAAGATGTCATGGCTCGCATACGTCTTGATTGGGGTGAGCGCCTCGAACAACGTCGCCTCCATCGGTTTACGTTTGGCGTGCCAGTCGCTCTTGTCATTGGAAAATAAGAAATCCCCTTCAGGTAATCGGCTCAGTTCTCGCAAAATGTCGCCGATGTAATGAATGGCGTGAATCGCAGTATTCGGATCGTTAATCCCGGGCGAGATGCCTTTCAACGCGATTTCACTCAATTTCTCGATGACGAAGGCCGGGTCTTGAATCGAGGAGCGAATCTCCCCAATTTGGAACACGTCGACATCGAGCGCTTCTTCTCCGAGCCAATAGCCGAGCAAGTCTCCTTTCGCCACGAAATCCCCGACGGCCACGACCGACTCGAAATCGACATCATGGCTTTCTTGTTTCTCGCTTGCGAACAATTGGATATAGCCGGTGCGCGGCGCATAGATGGCCTGGCCCTCGAACGTGTGGACCGAACGTTCGGGAACGATGTGCATCTTTCCGTCCTCCACCGCTTGCTGTTGCGTCTCGATGACGGACAACGCCTCGCGATGCAGGGCTGACAAGAGACGTTCGGCTTGAATTGAGACGCTAATCGTTTGTATGAACTTGACGAACGCCCAGATGGAACTGACGACGAGCAACACGCTGACGCCCGAGGCGAGTACGACATCCTCATCCGACGTCCGAATTAAAAATAAGTTCGTAATCCCGTACACCGTCGTCATGATGAACAAGCCGAGCGTATGTTTCGATGCCGAGTTCGTCAAAAAGTTATTGATTGTTCGTGGTGAGAACTGTGACGAGTACGTCGTCAAGACGACGAGAATCGTTGAGAAACTAAACGTCATCATCGTCATCAGACTCGTGAAGGACGAGGACAGCACGGTTGCTGCCGAATCCTTGTCTAAATAGACGATTTCGGGCAACAGTTCCCGAAAGAAGTTCCCGAAGTATTGGGTCAGGAACGTCAAGGCAATCCCCCCGATCCCATATAAAAACGGGACAAACCAGGCACTATCGGCCAACATCAACTGCAAACGCTTGAACATCACGACACCTCGTTTATGTATTAGTTAGAAAAAAATCGCCTGTCCATATGAACAGGCGGTTGGGGTTTAGAAATAGTGACGTACTTTAGCGAAGACATCCCCATCGAGGATAAGCTTGCCGTATTCTTCGAGCATCGCTAACGTCTGCGTGCTGAACGTCAAATACTCGGCCAAGAGACTCAATACGTTCTCTTCTTCCTCTGGTTCCATCTCTTCCGGGAAATCGATCCACAAGTAATACTTCTGATCGTAGTGGAACAGTTTGAGGTCGACGTTGCTTAACGTCTCTCCCGCCCGTTTGCTGAGCGAGATGATCGCCTCAAAGTCATCCGTTTCCATAGCGAGCGGAGCCCACGCCTCCTGCTCGGTTTCTTCATCGAGTTCACTCAACTGGTCGAGCACCGATTGTTGATCGCGTGCCTCATCGATTGCCGAGCGTAGGAGTGATCCGAGCTCAGAATCGTCTTCGGCGCCAATCACGTTTTTCGCGATCGTCACGGTCACTTCGAGTCCTTTTTCAAAAGCTTGTACTTGTATCCATAGTGGACCATCAAACGAGATATCTTCTCGTTCGTGCGCTTCGTCCATCATCTGCCAGAACAGCTGCTCACCACGTTCTCGGTTATACCAGATTTCATCACGAGCGAAACCGCGTTTTTCGATATCGACATACGTAATGAAAAATTTGACGGTATTGTCATTGATGCGCTCAATTTTCACGATTGTCCACTCCCTTCTCACCTCACTCCTACTTCAACAATTAAGGAGGAGAGGGGAAATTGTCTTGTTATCATAGTACCCTTTTTTTAACGTGTCAATCTATTGATAATGGGGTTGTTACTATTATTTTATCGGAAAAACGGAATAATAAAAAGCACACTGCTTAGACAGTATGCTTCCTCACTCGTTGACGAGTCGTTGCGCTTCTTGAAGTTGGAACGTCCGGACCTTGCGCGGCAAGAATCGACGAATCTCATCTTCGTTATACCCGACTTGAAGACGTTTTTCATCAATCAAGATTGGACGGCGAAGCAATCCAGGATACTCTTGAATCAAATCGTATAGTTGTTGAAGCGAGAGCGCATCGACCGATACGTCGATTTTAGAGAAAACTTTAGACCGGGTCGAGATGATTTCATCCGTCCCGTCCTCTGTCATACGTAGGATTTGTTTGATCTCATTAAGTGAGAGTGGTTCTGAAAATATATTTCGTTCCGTAAATGGGATATCATGCTCTTCAAGCCAAGCCCGTGCTTTTCGACACGATGTGCAGCTCGGAGACGTGTAAAGTGTGACCATTTTCGTTCCTCCCTGATCAAATGTTCGTTCATCTTTTTCAAGTGACTCTATTTGTATACCCAAAAAATCGTTCACTTAATTATAATAATTCTTATCAATTGAAACTTCAATGATAACTTTTCTCACTCGGGTAAGAAAAGAGGACGCATTCTCGAGAATGCGACCCTTGATCGACCGTTCTAGGACGCCGGCATTCGAGAAACCGGTTGTGATACCGTCTCTTTGCCTGGCTTCACTTGCAAGTCTTTCAATTTCTTCTTGAGGACTTCTTTTAGAAGTTTCTTTTTCTGTTGCAAAACTTTATTACGTTCTTTCATGGTCTCTCACCCCCAACGCCAAAAGGACCGGACCGACCGTTACTGAATCTGAAAATCTTGAACTTGCACTAATCTACATTTAAATTATAGCACATTCTTATGAAAATAGTTGAACAATCTCCAAGTTTTTCATCATTTCACACGTTCCAAATTTGCTTTTCCTATCTCATTCCCGTATAGTTAATAGAAATAACCTTTGAAATCACCAAGGAGGAGAGCGATGATGAGAATTACGTTAGAGACGATTATGCAACACCCGGTCACCCAGAAATACTTGACCCGTTCTGGCTTGAAACACGCCGTCGATGTGTGTGAACGCGCTCTCGAATTGGCGACGCGACGAGGCCTCGATACGGATTTAGCGACGAAAGCCGCCCTGCTCCATGACATCGGTCATTATGAATGGTACACCGAAGGAAAATGGAATTATGATTTGTATCGTCAAAACGATATCCATGCCATTAAAGGCGCCGAACGTGCCCATAAGCTGTTGATTCGTCTCGGCGAAGACCCGGCCCGCGCGAAAGAGATCTCGGTCATGATATTACTTCACACCGACTCCTACTTGCCGCCCAACCGGATTCAACGGACGCCGCTCCAACAGCTCGTTCACGATGCGGACACGTACGTCGAACAGCCTGGTGGATTGCACCACTATGAGACGATGGATATCGAAGACGCCCTGGCCCGCGTCCGCTTGATTGACGCGGTTGTCGACCGGCTCTCGAATTTGCCACGCATCTCAAACGCCTGACACCGTCATTATGGACGGTGTTTTTTTTGTACGAAAAAAGTCCCGAATCCATCTGGATTCGGGACTTTCCTATTATACGAGTTGTACTTTGTAAGCTTCGTACTCTTCGTCTGTCATTGAGACGAAGTGGCCTGGCTCGACTTCGCGGAGTGGCGGGATACTTGAATCCTCATCCGAACGTCCGACGGCACCGAGTGACTTCGACTCATACACAATGCGTTTACGTGTCCGCTCATGCTCAGGATCCGGAAGTGGGATTGCTGAGAGGAGTGACTTCGTATAAGCGTGGAGTGGGTTCTCATACAGGCGCGCTGCAGGAGCGAGCTCGACGAGGTGACCTTGATACATAACACCGATCCGGTCCGAGATATACTTGACCATCGACAAGTCGTGGGCGATGAACAAGTACGTGAGGTCACGGTCGCGTTGCAATTCTTTCATCAAGTTGACGACCTGGGCTTGAATCGATACGTCGAGAGCCGAAATCGGCTCATCAGCGATGATGAAGTCCGGTTCGACTGCGAGAGCGCGGGCAATCCCGATCCGCTGACGCTGACCGCCCGAGAATTCGTGCGGGTAACGGCTCGCGTGCTCTTTTGTAAGACCGACTGTCTCGAGAAGGTCATAGACGCGGTTCATCCGGTCTTCTTTCGTCTTGGCAAGACCGTGGATATCGATGCCTTCGGCGATGATATCAGCGACGGTCATACGCGGGTTTAGGGATGCGTATGGATCTTGGAAAATCATTTGCATCGCTCGGTTGAACTTCAATTTTTCAGCGGTGCTCTTCTTGCCGTGGACGTTCTCACCTTTGAAGATGACATCCCCGTCAGTCGCATCGTAAAGTCCGATGATGGTACGACCTGTCGTCGATTTCCCACATCCAGACTCCCCTACGAGTCCGAGCACTTCACCTTTATAAATATCGAACGAGATGCCGTCGACCGCTTTGACGACGCGGCCTCGGCCGATTTTAAAGTGCTGCTTCAGGTCTTTTACTTCGAGTAATTTCTCGCGTTCCATTATTCAGCACCACCTTTCAAAATCGATTTCGCGAACGCGCTGTCCGGACGATACTTGAGCGCAAGGTCACGGATCGCTTTCGGCGGGCTCACTTGCGGGGCTTGTGGGTGCAATAGCCAGCTCGCCGCATAGTGTGTGTCGCTAATTTGGAACATCGGTGGTTCTTTTTCAAAGTCGATTTTCATCGCATACGGATTACGTGGTGCGAAGGCATCGCCTTTTGGCGGACTGAGCAAGTTCGGCGGTGTACCCGGGATGGCCGGAAGCGCCTCGTTCGGGTCATCGGATGGGCGCGGCATCGATCCGAGTAGTCCCCATGCATATGGGTGACGCGGCTCATAGAAGATCTCATCGACCGTTCCCTTCTCGACGATTTTACCAGCGTACATAACAGCAACGCGATCTGCCATGTTCGCAACGACACCGAGGTCGTGCGTGATGAAGATGATCGCTGTGCCCGTTTTTTGCTGGATGTCTTTCAATAACTCTAAAATCTGAGCTTGAATCGTTACGTCGAGGGCCGTCGTCGGCTCATCGGCAATCAATACTTTTGGGTTACATGCGAGCGCGATCGCAATAACGATCCGCTGACGCATCCCGCCTGAAAGTTGGTGCGGGTATTGCTTGAGGCGTGCCTCAGGGTTTGGAATCCCAACGAGTGTGAGCAATTCAAGCGTACGCTTCTTCGCATCCTCACCCGTGAGTCCTTGGTGTTGCTTCAATCCTTCGGCGATCTGTTTGTAGATTGTCATCGTCGGGTTGAGCGATGTCATCGGATCTTGGAAGATCATTGCGATATCGCGTCCACGAATTTTAAGCATTTCTTTTTCCGACAACTTCGCCAAGTCTTTGCCTTCGAACAAGATTTCTCCGTTCGTGATTTCACCTGGCGGGTTCGGAATGAGACGCATAATCGCTTTCGATGTGACGGATTTACCAGAACCCGATTCACCCACGATGGCGAGCGTCTCGCCTTTTTTCAAATCAAACGATACGTTGCGAACGGCTTGTACCGTTCCAGCATACGTATGGAACGAGACCGCTAAGTCTCGGACAGATAAAATCGTTTCCATGCACGAGTCCCCCTGTTTCTATAATTATTTACGCATTTTCGGGTCGAACGCATCACGCAAGCCATCGGCGAGCAAGTTGAAGCTGACCATGAGCAAGACGATGATGATTGACGGGATCACGAGCAAGTACGGGAACGTCCGTAGCTCTTTGTATCCGTCGTTAATCAACGTACCAAGTGATGCTTGTGGCGGTTGAAGTCCGATCCCGATGAAACTAAGGAATGCCTCGAAGAAGATGGCAGATGGAATCGTGAACATAAGTGTGATGATGATGGCGCCGAGCGTGTTCGGAATCAAGTGTTTGAAAATCAAACGAGTACTTGAAGCGCCGAGTGTACGGGCAGCCAAGACGAACTCTTGGTTCTTCAATTTCAAAATCTGACCGCGGACGAGTCGACTCATCCCGATCCAGCCGGTGATGGCCATCGCCAAGATGATGGTGAAGACACCTGGGTCAAAGATCAAGATGAACAAGATAATCAAAATCAAGTTTGGGACACCAGTCAAAATCTCAACAATCCGTTGCATGATGTTATCCGTACGGCCTCCGAAGTAAGCCGAGATACCACCATAGGCGACACCGATAACCGTATCGACGATTGCGGCCATTAAACCGATGAAGAGTGAGATACGTGTACCTTCCCAAACACGTGACCAAAGATCACGGCCGAGGTAGTCCGTACCGAACCAGTAGTTCTCTTCGACGTTCTTTTGTTCATAGAAGTCGATTTCACGGCCACCGAGGTTAGCCATCCCGTCGAACCCTGCCCACTCAAGTCCTGTGACTTTAGGTGGAAGTTTCGCTTGCGAGATGTTTTGCGTATAAGCATCACGACCAGACAGCATCGGGCCGAATAGAGCGAGCAAGACAAGAATGACGATAATCGATAACGACAAGATGGCCGCTTTGTTTTTCTTTAGGCGCATCCAAGCATCTTGCCAGAAGTTTAGACTTTTACCAGCGATTCGTTCAGCGAGCTGTTCGTTCATTTCGACACGTTGGAACATGTCTTGGTCGAACTGCTCGAAATTCTTTTTGTTTTCAATCATCAGTTATTCCCCCCAAGACGAATACGTGGGTCAACGACTCCGTAGAGCAAATCGACAAGTAGAATGATAATAATAAACAGGCCAGAGAAGAAGAGCGTCGTGCCCATGATGACCGAGTAATCATTCAACGTAATAGATGTGACGAACAATTCACCTAAACCAGGTACCGCAAAGATTTTTTCGATGACGAACGTACCCGTCAATAGACCGGCCGTCATTGGTCCGAGGATTGTGATTGCTGGAATCATCGCGTTACGCACCATGTGTTTCCAGACGATCGCATTCCCGGTCAACCCTTTCGCTTTCGCGAGCGTGACGTAATCTTGTCCGGTAACTTCTAACATCTCGGTCCGGACGAAACGAGCGATAGACGCCGTGACCCCGAGTGAGAGCGAGATGGTCGGTAAAATCGTATGCGCCGGGGAATCCCAGAACGCAACAGGGAGCAATTGCAACTTAACCCCAACGTAGTACTGGAGAAGTGCTGCAAAGACGAACGATGGGACAGAAATCCCGATTACCGAGATGAACATCGAACCATAGTCGATGAACGTATTATGACGAATGGCTGCCACGATCCCGAGCAACAATCCAACAAACGTCCCAAGCACAAGTGCTTGAATACCTAGTTGAGCTGAAGGACCGATTCGTTCCATGATCAAATCCGTCACTGGCCGGTTGGCCGTACGGAACGATACACCGAGGTCCCCTTGCACAAGGTTTCCTAAGTAGGTCGCATAACGAACTGGAAGCGGATCATTGAGTCCGTAGCGGTCGTTCAAGAGTTGAATTTGTGTCTCTGTCAATTTCTCCTGGTTTTGATACGGCGAACCTGGAAGCAGGTCCATCAGGAAAAACGTGAACGTCGCAATCAAGAAGAACGTGATGAGGCCGTAAGTCAGCCGCTGAAGAATATAACGTCCCATAAATAAATACCCCCTGTTTTTCTAATGTGTCTATGCTTGCACCAACAGCGTCACTATGACATATTTCCCTTTTCATGAATTCACAAAATGAAAGGAATTTTCTGAAAGAATAGGTCAAACGTCATCTCAAGGCTCTTAGCACAGCACATGAAAATCGAAGAATCCTTAGTTTGTAAAGTATTCTGAATTTTCACTGTTACTACATTATACTTTACCAACAAAACTTTTGAATAGTTTTTTCTCTAATTTCTGATTTTTTTTTAGAAAAGGGGGGACATGCGTGGTGCATGCCCCCTTCTCATTTAGTTGATATCGACGTATTTGTACTGGTAGTCAGCACCGAATAGTTGACGGTTGAAGTTTTCGACGTTCGGACGGAGCAAGTAAGCGACACCCGCTTGGTAAAGCGGCATGATGGCTTGGTCTTGTTCAATCAAGAGCGTTTCTGCTTCTTTAAACTTGTCATAACGCGCATCGATTGCTGTTTCAGCTGATGCTTCATCAATCAACTTATCGTATGCTGCCGACTTGTAGTTGATGTCGTTTTGACCGTTGTCAGATGTGAAAATACCAAGGTTCGTGAGTGGATCTTGATAGTCAGGTCCCCAAAGGGCGAATGACATCTGATACTCTCCGTTCGCTTCGAGTTCGAGCTTGTTGTTGAACGGTTGTTGTGAGATGTTCACGGTCACGTTCGGCAAGTTCGATTCGAGTTGGCCTTTCATGTACTCTGAGATTTGTTTTGCTACTTCGCTATCGAATGAGAGAAGTTCAATTGTGACAGCTTTGCCGCCAGTCGCTTCTTCCCAAAGTGATGCCGCTTCGTCAGCGTTCGTCTCAAAGTGTGTTACGCCTTCTGCATAATCCGTTCCGTCTTCATACTTGATGAATTCTTTCGGGACGAACGAAGTCGTGGCGATTGAACCGTTGTTCAACAACTGATCGATAATCCCGGCTGGGTCGACCGCACGAGCGACTGCTTTACGGGCGTTGACGTCAGCAAAGAGTTCATCTTCATGGTTGAACTTGAAGTAACCGACTGTTGAACGAAGACCTGTGCTGTAGTCGTCGTTCTCTTGGAACGCTGCAACTTGTTCAGATGAGAGGCCGGCGTAGTCGACTTCTCCTGCTTCATACAAGTTGACAACTGTCGATGTGTCTTTGACGACGCGAACGTCGACTTTCTCTAGAGCTACATTCTCAGCATCCCAGTACGATTCGTTTTTCGTCAATACGTATCCTTGCTCGCGATCCCACTCCGACCATGTGAATGGACCGTTGTAGATGTGGTTTTCTGGAGTCGTCGAGAAGTCTTCGCCTTTTTCAGTCGCAAAAGCTTCGTTAATCGGTGTGAACGTACCGAACGATGTGAGCGAGATGAATGATGGGTCTGGACGCTCGAGTGTAACTTCAAGTGTCTTCTCATCGATTGCCTTCACACCGAGATCTTCTTTAGGAAGTTTACCCGTGTTGATGGCTTCGGCATTTTTAACTGTGTTCATGATGTACGCGTATTGTGAACCTGTTTCAGGATCCACGGCGCGTTGCCAAGCGTAGACGAAGTCGTTCGCTGTGACAGGTTCTCCGTTTGACCATTCCGCGTCACGAAGTGTGAACGTGTAGACCGTTTCGTCTTCACTCACTTCTGGTTCTCCTTCAGCGATGGCTGGAACGGCATTTCCTTCCTGGTCAAGACGATAGAGACCTTCCATCGTGTTGGCGATCAAGTTGAACGCCACAGCGTCCGTCGCGAGCGCCGGGTCAGCTGTTGTAATGTCAGACGTGTCCGTCAAGCGGAGAATCTTTTCTCCGTTCGAAGACGAACCGCCGTCAGAGTCTCCGCCAGTCGAGCAAGCGGCGAGCACTGAACCGAGTGCCAAGATGAGTGTCATCATGAGCAGAATCGATTTTTTCTTCATTGCGATGTCCCCTTTCTGAATCGTGAAGCATGGCGTTTCGTCGGACCGTAACATCTTACTTTTTCTTTAATTTTCTGAATATTTCATTTTGTATCCGACGAAAGAACGTTAGGGCTATTGTAAAAAATTTTTAATCAAACTGTCAACTCCCCAATAAACCGCTGTCATTTTTAACACGAACTTCTCGCCATATATGTGGCACAACAGGTATCATAGAGCCATAAGGCGGATGACTCGATGGAGCGCATCCACGCTGAAAGGAGTTTGTCACATTGAAAAATTTTAGAAGTATATTAATCGTTTGGGGAATTGTCACAATTGCCTACACCGTTTGGTCGAACTTGTCATACTACCAAGACGAGACGATCGGGTTCCATTTGAGTGGCGGCTTGTTCGTGGCCGGTATACTCGTCTTCGCGGTCGGGATGTTCTCTCATATGGGTGCCACCGGATTATTTGACGGGTTCATGTACGGGTTCAAACGCAATCGTCGGGCCAAGTTGAAAGAAATCGACCCTGACTACGAAGAAGACGAAGAAGCCTCACCAGAAGATCGAGCCAATCAAAAACGTTCGGCGTGGCGTTGGGTCTATGTCGGTGTCACGAGCGTCGTTCTTTCTTACGTGATCACCCTCGTTTGACCTTCCGATTTCACTGTCGATATGCTACACTATGCCTAGAACAATAGGAAACACAATGAAGAAGACAAGTACCTCGAATCCCCTTTCCCTCAGAGAGTCTACGTTGCTGCGAGTAGATGGAAAGCGTCGAGCGAATGGACTTCGGAGTGGCTCGCCTGAACGATAGTACGGCGAGACGGTCACGCCCGTTAACGCGATCAAGTGGCATGAGTTTCATGCAAATTTGGGTGGCACCGCGGTTATTCGTCCCGATTTATCGGGCGGGGAACCGCGGTTTTTTTATATTCTCTGGAGGTGCAATCATGGCAAAAATCTTTTCTGGCATTAAACCGACCGGCGTCGTCACGCTCGGCAACTACTTAGGCGCGATGAAACAGTTCGTCGAGCTGCAGGAAGAACACGAAGCGTTTTACTGTGTCGTCGATCTCCATTCGATCACGGTTCAATTGGACCGCGTCGAGTTGATGGACAACACGCGCAAACTTGCGGCACTCTATCTCGCTTGCGGTCTCGATCCTGAGAAATCGACGATTTTCGTCCAATCGGAAGTGAAGGCGCACGCCCAACTCGGATGGATGTTGACATGCATCGCCGGCATGGGTGAACTGAGCCGCATGACGCAGTATAAAGACAAATTACAGAACAGTGAGAATATCGGCGCTGGCCTATTCGTCTATCCGACCTTGATGGCAGCCGATATCCTCTTGTACGGCACGGAACTCGTCCCGGTCGGCGATGACCAAAAACAACACGTCGAATTGACGCGTGATTTGGCCGAACGCTTCAACAAACGATACTATGAGACGTTCACGATTCCTGAGCCGCTCATTCAAAAAGAAGGCGCGCGCATCATGAGTTTGACGAACCCAGTCAAAAAGATGTCAAAATCAGACGCGAACGCGAAGGGCTTCATCTCGATGCTCGATGAGCCGAACGTCATCCGTAAGAAAATCAAGAGCGCGGTCACGGACTCGAGCGGTGTCATCAGCTTCGACCGTGAGAACAAACCGGGCATCTCGAACTTGCTTGAGATTTACTCGCTCTCGACCGATACCCCAATCGATGATCTCGTCGAGCGCTACAAGGATTCGAATTATGGAACGTTCAAGCAAGACGTCGCCGAAGCGGTCGTCGCCATGCTTGAGCCAATCCAGAATCGCTATCACGAACTCGTCGACTCAGCTGAGCTCGATGCCATCCTCGATGCGGGCCGTGAGAAAGCGGAAGCCGTCGCCAACAAGAACCTCGCCAAAATCGAGAAAGCGATGGGACTCAACCGGAAACGGGCCAAAGTGAAGAAATAACGTTTAGCCGCCCTTTGCATGCAAGGGGCGGCTTTTTTTGTACGGTATATTAACTTCATCTGAAGGCACAAAAAAAGAGACAGGCGTCCCTGTCTCTTTTCGTATGCATGTTGTTTCTTATTGCTCTTTGCCTTCGATGAATGCCCACTTGTACGAGTAGTCAGCGCCGAACGCGTGTTCAACGATTCCTTTAACGTATGGCTTCGTGAGGCGAGCCGATCCACGTTGGTAAACTGGCGAGATTGCGTTCTCTTCAAGAACGATTTTCTCTGCAGCTTGAAGGTCAGCCCAACGCTGTTCAGCATCTGTGCTTGATTTCGCAGATTCGATGAGTTTGTCAAATTCTTCGTTCGACCACTTACCACGGTTGTATGGTCCGTCAGTGACGAAGAGGTCAACGAATGTCATTGGATCCTGGTAGTCAGGGCCCCATCCAGCGAATGTCAACTCGAAATCACCTTTGTTCTCAAGGTCAAGTTTGTTGTTGAACGGTTGTTGCTTGATTGTAAGTGTGATACCTGGAAGGTTCTTCTCAAGTTCACCTTTGATGAACTCACCGATTTGCTTCGCAGATTCTGAGTCGTAGTTGAGGAGCTCGATTTCGACAGAGTCTTGACCGATTTCTTCAAGTCCTTTTTCCCAAAGTTCTTTCGCTTTGTCCACGTCGTAGCCGCCGATGTCGCCGTTAGCTTCACGGAAGTCCGCGCCGTCTGGTCCAGTTACGAAGTCTTTTGGTACGAGGTAGTTGGCAGGGATTGAACCGTTCGCAAGGAGCGTTTCAGAGATCGCTGCTTTATCGTAAGCCGCGTCAATCGCGTTACGGATGTTTTGGTTGTCGAGTGCTTCAACCGCAGTGTTGAACTGGAGGTAGAAGAGTGTTGGCTCAACGACAGTAGAGAAGTCTTCGTTGTCTTGGTATTGAGCAACGAGTTCAGAAGTCAAACCAGTACGGTCAACGTCGCCGTTTTCGTACAAGTTAACGCCTGTTGAAACTTCTTTAACGACTTTAACGTTGATTTCGTCAAGTTTGACGGCTTCAGCATCCCAGTAGTCGTCGTTTTTGACCATTTTCCAGCCTTGCTCGCGCTCCCAGCTTTCGAGTTTGAACGGTCCGTTGTAGAGAGTTGTCTCTGCAGATGTACCGAAGTTCTCGCCTTGCTCTTTGTCGAACGACTCAAGTTTAGGCATGAATACGCCGAAGCTTGTGAGACCGAGGAAGTACTCAGCTGGTGCAGTCAATTTAACTTCAAGTGTCTGCTCATCAGTAGCTGTGACGCCGACAGCGTCGCGCTCGCCTTCGCCTGTGTTATAGGCTTCAGCACCTTCGATGATTGACATGACGTAAGCATATTGTGAAGCGTTGTCCGGGTTAAGGACTTCTTTCCAAGCGTATTCGAAGTCGTTTGCAGTTACAGGCTCGCCGTTAGACCAAGTTGCGCCTTCACGGATTTTGAACGTGTACGTTTTACCGTCTTCAGAAACTTCGTGTGACTCCGCGATCCCTGGTGTTGGGTTATCTTCGTCGTCCATACGATAGAGACCTTCGTTAACGTTGTTCAAGACGTTGAATGAAACTGCGTCTGTTGCAAGCGTTGGGTTAAGTGAAGGGATGTCTGAGCTATCGAGCAAGTTGAGGACTTGCGCTTCATCAGCATTTTCTGATGCGTTATTGTCAGTTGTTGCTCCCTCTTCTTCCCCTGTCGAACATGCCGCTAGGAATGCGCTAGATAGAAGTGTTACCGACGTTGCTAAAGCAAAACCTTTTTTCTTATTCATTGCGATGACCCCCTGATTTTTTTCGTTTTAACGAAATGAACGATGGTAGAAAATTCTGATAGTTCACTTTACAAAATTTGTTACCACAATCCCGTTGAAGCAATAATACAATATTCTGATAATTTTGCAAAGTGTTTATTTTGATTTTTCTAAAAAATTTTTACTATAGGCTAAAAGCCCGCCTAGGGAGACGGGCTTTTAGCTCATTTTTCATAAACTTTAGAAAATGTTAGGACGTACGAAGGACCGATGACCGGAAAACCGATTTCCGCATATTTGGAATCAACCGTGTAAGATCTTCCAGCTTGGTAGATTGGAATAACGACAGCTTGTTCCAACAATCGTTTCTCGGCTTGTCGATACGTCTCGTTCCTGTCTGTAACCGCCTCGGTCGTACGTGCCTGTTCCATCAACCGATCGAACGGTTTATCGGCAAATCCGCTCGAATTCAAATAGTTATCTGACTCGAATTGAGTCAAATAGGCGCTGAATGCCGGGTAGTCCGGTTGCCAACCGGAAAGGGACAACGCGTACTCGCCTGCGACTTCTTTCCTAACTTTGTCCCCAAGTGGGAGTTCGACGACATTCACTTGAAGACCCGGAAGTGTTTCAAGTTCCGTTTCAATCGTCTGGGCGATTTGTCGCGCTTCCTCATCGACAAAACTGAGCAACTCGATTTCAATCTCGTCTTCCTCGAGCCGCTCGAGCACTTCCTCGAACAGTGGGGTTGCTTCCCCATCGATCGAAATGTCGAGTTCCGCTTCGTCGGTGACGAGCAATCGTTCGGTCGTCACTTCAGCCCGTGCGAGCGAATCTTCCACTGTTTCCCGATTCAAGGCGAGGGCGAGCGAGCGCCGGAAATCGGCATCATCGAACGGATACTCGTCAACATTCGGTTTCAAATAGAAGACGCCACTTCGCGAGACGTCGACGAGCTTCCCTTCGAGCGAGTCAATCGTCGTCTCGTCCGTGCCGTATGGAATCGGATGGATACCATTAGGTTCTGAATCCAGTCCTTCATCCGCCAACATCATAATCTTTTCAAGCGTGACACGATCGGCGTCGTAATACGCCTCGTTTTTCGTCAATGTGACTTGAGCCGCATCTAACGACTCAATCTGAAATGGGCCGTTCGCATCAAGCTCTTGCCATTCCCCCACCATCGTCTGCGGCAAAAAGGCCGGCATCGCTAAAATCTGCTCGAACCCTTCCATCGGTCGTTCGAGCGTCAGTTCAAGTGTTTGCTCGTCGATTGCCTTCACGCCGAGCGTCTCTGGTTCTTTCGTCCCGAGGCTGATCGCTTTTCCGTTCAATACGTCCTCAAGGAGGAAACTGAACGGAGAATTCGTATCATCATCGGCGAGCATCCGGAAATGATCAACGAACGTTTCGGCCGTGACCGCATTCCCGTTCACGGTTTGACTTTCTTTCAATTTGAACGTGTATGTCGCCCCGTCTTCTGATCGAGTCATCGTCTTGACGAGTCCAGGTTCGATCTCCCCGTCCGCACCGAAGCGATACAACCCTTCATAAATATGCGATAACACGGTTTGTGAACTCGGATCGATGGCGAGCAGCGTATTCGGTTGCTCCGGTAACGGTTCCCCATGAATCGTCACGATTTGTTCTTCAGGTGGTACTAATTCTCGTGCCTGCTCTCGTTGTCCATACCATATAACGAAAAAAAGGATAAGGACTGAACCCAACAAGGCGGCACCGATGAAAAATCGTTTCATCTGGCATTCTCCTCTCTGTTAGCTCAACCCTTATACCCTACCCGTTTTTGCCACTTTTTTCTACTATTAGTCGTTTACTTTCGCGAACGCGAGCGTCGCGTTATGGCCTCCGAAGCCAAGTGAGTTGCTGAGTGCGTACTGGATATCAAGTTCCCGATTTCCGTCACGGACATAATCTAAATCGCAATCGTCTGCCGGTGTCTCACAGTTGATGGTCGGATGAATCCGTCCCTCATGAATCGATAGCGCCGTGATGACGGCCTCGACTCCGCCGGCAGCACCGAGCAAGTGCCCGATCATCGATTTCGATGAGTTGACTGCCAAGTTGTGCGCGTGCTCCCCGAAGACGTTGTGGATGGCTTTCGTCTCCAACATATCGTTGAGCGGTGTGCTCGTCCCGTGAGCGTTGATATATTGAACGTCTTCTGGACGAATCCCCGCGTCCCGAAGTGCCTCGTTCATCGCTTTCGAGCCGCCTTCCGCTTCCGGTGACGGTGCCGTGATGTGGTAGGCGTCCGAGCTCATACCGTACCCGACGACTTCCGCATACATTTTGGCTCCACGCGCTTTCGCATGCTCATATTCCTCGAGAACGAGCACGCCCGCGCCTTCACCCATGATGAAACCGTCACGGTTCGCATCGAACGGACGGCACGCCGTGTTCGGGTCCGGATTCGTCGACAACGCCTTGTTGGCACAGAATCCTGAGAACGAGAGCGGTGTAATCGGTGCCTCGGCTCCGCCCGCGAACATGGCGAGCGCATCGCCACGTTGAATGACTTTGAACGCTTCCCCGATTGAGTTCGTCCCAGAGGCACAAGCCGTGACCGAACAGTTACTTGGTCCTTTCGCTCCGAGATAAATCGAGACTTGACCGCTCGCCATGTTCGGAATCATCATCGGGATGAAGAACGGGCTGATGCGACGTGGCCCACGCTCATGCAAGATGCTCGCTTGTTTGTCGATTGTCTCGACACCACCGATGCCACTTCCAATCCAAATCCCGACGTCGTCCGCGATTGCTTTCACATCTAGACCGCTATCCCGATGTGCGGCGTCAGCGGCTAAAATCGAGTATTGGATGAACGAATCCATCTTACGCGCTTCTTTCGGTTCGACCAAGTGATCGATGTTCCATTCCTTGACTTCTGCCCCGACTTTCGCCGGATACTGGCTAATATCAATCTTCGTTAACGTATCGACTGCATTTTCCCCGTTCAACAGTCGCTCCCACATTGCCGTAACGTCGTTCCCGAGTGGGGAAACGACTCCTAATCCTGTGATGACTACTCGTTTCATGCGTTAATCTCCTCCGTGATGTTAGCGTTATTCCATGTTAGACAACTCGCTCCCCATGTGAGCCCGGCGCCGAATCCGGCGACGACGACCGTCTGACCGTTTGAAATCTTACCGTGCTTGACCGCTTCGGCCAAAGCGAGCGGAATCGAAGCGGCTGACGTGTTCGCATGGTCTTGAATCGTGACGACGACTTTTTCTTCTTGAAGCCCTAGCCGTTCAATCGCCGCGTCGATAATGCGACGGTTGGCTTGGTGCGGCACGAGAACGTCCAGGTCATCAATCGATTTCCCGGCACCTTGTAGCGCCTCTAGCACGATATCTGGCATTTTACGAACGGCGAATTTGAATACTTCACGTCCGTTCATGACGATTTTACCTTCTTCATTCTCATATAAGAACTTTCCGCCTGTCCCATCACTGCCGAGCACGATCGAATCGATGGCGGCCACTTCGTCTTCACCGAGGACGACGGCACCTGCCCCGTCACCGAACAAGACGGCGGTCGAGCGATCGTCCCAGTCGATGAGGTTGCCCATCTTCTCGGCCCCGATGACGAGCGTCCGTTTCAAGCCTTTCGCGAGCATCATGCTCTTCGCCGTATCCATCGCGAAGATGAAGCCGCTACAGGCGGCACTGACGTCGAAAGCGACCGCTTGCTTGGCTCCAAGGTTGGCCTGGACGAGACAAGCCGTCGCCGGGAACGATGGCGCCGTCGCCGTCGCGCAAATAATCGCATCGATGTCTTCAATCGAGACACCTGCGCTTTGGAGCGCCCGCTCGGCAGCGTGTGTGGCCATATCGGCGACACTCAAGTCGGCGTCGGCCAAATGTCGTGCCTCGATCCCGGTGCGGGTCCGAATCCATTCGTCGCTCGTATCCATTCGTTTTTCCAAATCGATGTTCGTGATCCGGTTATCCGGAAGGAACGAACCGATCCCAATGATTCCAATGTTCATATTGATGACCCCTATTCTTAGTATCTGGTACTAATATAAGGGAATAAAAAAGGGATGTCAACGCATCCCTCTCGATTATTCACTTTGACCGAGTCGTTTCGTGACGGCCATGACCATTTTCGCCGAGTTGATCGATGCCGTCTCCAAAAATTCGTCGAACGACAAGTTCGCTTCCTCATCGGCGCTGTCCGAGATCGAACGGGTCACGACGAACGGAATCCCGAACTGATAGCACGTCTGTGCGATCGGTGCGGCTTCCATCTCGACGGCCGCGACGCCTTCGAAATGGCCAAGGATGTCGGCGACACGCTTCGAGTCGTTGATGAACGAGTCACCTGTCACGATTAGGCCCGTATGGACGTTCACATCATGGAGGCTCTCAATCACTTCTTTACAGACATCAATCAAATGAGCGTCAGCCGTGTACGCTGCCGGCATGCCTGGCACTTGTCCGTACTCGTAGCCGAACGCAGTCACGTCAACGTCATGGTGCCGGACTTCGGTCGAGACGACGACATCGCCGACCTTCATCCCTTTTTTAAAGCCGCCAGCTGAACCCGTATTAATGACGACATCCGGTTTGAACTTGTCGATTAATAGTGTCGTGCCGATGGCCGCGTTCACTTTCCCGATTCCCGACTTCAAAATGACGACTTCGACGTTGCCGAGGTAGCCTTCATAGAAGTGATAGTTGGCGATTTCAGTGTCCGTTCGTTCTGTCAATTCGTTGCGGAGCAAGTTCACTTCTTCTTCCATCGCTCCAATGATTCCGATTTTCATTATAATTGCCTCCTCAGAAAGAGAGCGACATCCATGCGGAAGTCGCTCGTTTGTGTTATTTGATTTCTTTAATTTCGACGACCATGTCGCCGCCTGGCGTTTGGACGTTGACAACGTCTCCGACCGTACGGCCGAGGAGCGCTTTCGCAATCGGTGATTCGTTCGAGATTTTCCCTGTGAACGGGTCAGCCTCGGCGCCACCGACAATCGTATACGTCTCGTTCTCGTTATCTTCTTGAATGAAGAACGTCACGGTCTTCCCGATCGCGACCATCGAGTTGTCAGCTACATCATCTTTGATGATGACTGCATTACGAAGCATCTCTTCAAGTTGAGCGATTCGTCCTTCGACCATTGCCTGCTCTTCTTTCGCTGCATCATATTCAGCGTTCTCAGACAAGTCTCCGAAATCGCGGGCAATCTTAATATTCTCAACGACTTCTTTACGGCGCACCGTCTTCAGTTCGTTCAATTCATTTTCGATTTTCGCTTTTCCGTCTAACGTCATGTAATGTTGTTTTTCAGCCATTTCTGTCACTCCTTCATTGTCTCCTAGTATATTACAGCTAGGTTAAATTGAAAACGATTTATTTCCCTTACGCGCGGTTACGTTCTGTGAGTACCCAGCGAATCTTCGTCACGAGCAAATCGATGGCGACAAAGTTCTCTCCGCCTTCAGGCACGATGATATCCGCATAGCGTTTCGTCGGCTCACAAAATTGAAGATGCATCGGCCGGACGACGTTCGTGTACTGGGCGACGACCGAGTCGATTGACCGGCCCCGCTCGTTCAAATCACGTTGCATCCGGCGCAAGATGCGGACGTCCGCATCCGTGTCGACGAATACTTTAATATCCATCAAGTCGCGGAGACGATCGTCCTCGAGCGCCAAAATACCTTCCACGATGACGACATCGACCGGTTCGATCAAAATCGTCTGATCCGAACGCGTGTGTGCCGCATAGTCATAGACGGGCTTCTCGATGGCCTTATGTTCTTGCAGTTGTTTAATCTGTTCGATCAATAGATCGTTATCGAACGCGAATGGATGATCATAGTTCGTCTTGTACCGTTCTTCCATCGTCATCTCTGACTGGTCTTTATAATACGCGTCTTGCTCGATCATGACGACCGATTGTCCTTCGAACGCATCTACGAGTGCGCGGGCCACGGTCGTCTTGCCTGATCCGGTCCCCCCGGCCACGCCGATAATGACGGGTTTATGTTGCATTAAAGTTAAGTCCTCCTCATCGTAATTTACGACTGATTGCTAGGCCATCACCAAGGGGCAAAATTGCAGTATGATAATCGGTCCGTGCCATCAATTGCTCAGTAAACTCTTTCACGAGACGGACGAGACGGCGACGACGACGGTCAAGTACCGACACGTCTTCGAGCAGGACGTCCCCTCGTAAAAATAAATTATCGCTGTAAATCGTACCACCAATTGGTACTAAAGCGCCATACCCATCAAAGAATTTTTGATACTGACCTTTGGCCGCATCGATAAAGACCGCATCGAATTCTCCTTCGATCGTCCCGATTAACTCGACCGCATCCCCATGAATGACGGTGATTCGGTCCGATACGTCCGAGCGTCCGATAAAACTGAGCGCCTCTTCGTGCCGTCGTGCATTCCGCTCGATTGTGACGATTTCAGCGTCCGGTAACAGTTCGGCCATGCGAATCGCGCTGTAGCCGATGGCCGTCCCGACCTCGAGGATGCGCTTCGGACGTTGCATCGCGAGGAGTGACAGCAGCACTTCTGAACCGGTCAAGTCCATGATTGGCACGTGATGTTCTTTCGCGAACGCCTCCATCTCCGCTAACAGCGGGGACCGTGGCGTGACCAAGTTCTCCACGTAACCTTCATAGGATGAATGTTCCACGTCGTACACCTCAACCTCTCTATTCATTCAAACGACCGGAAGCCAAGGCTTCCGGTCGCATATCCGTCAATTGTTGTTTGCTTCTTCGAACGCTTCCCACTCCGGACGGTACTTGTTCACGTTTTGTTGGTGCGCATCATATTCCACTTCGAACAAGACTTCCCCGTTCGGGAACCCTTCGCGCGGTGGTCGAGCGTAGAAATAAACGTTATCCGTATCGTTCGGATTGAGTGTGGCGACGAGTGCGTCACGACTGACCGAAGCAATCGGCCCAATCGGGATGCCCTCGTAGCGGTACGTGTTATAGAGCGAGTCGTTTTCAAGGTCGTTGAACGATGTGAAAATTGACGTCTCCCCTGTGCCGTACCAGACGGTCGGGTCAGACTGCAACTTCATGCCATCGGCCAAACGGTTTTCGAACACGCCGGCAATCTCTTGCCGGTCTTCTGTCGACACGGCCTCTTTCTCAACGACCGAGGCGAGCGCAAGCGTCTCATGGAACGTACGTCCCGACGCTTTAACCGCATCCCCATACTCGAGATAGAGCTGTTCGGTCGGCTTCAACATCTCATCGATGATCTGTGTGAGTGTGACACCTTTGTCGAACTCATACGTGGCCGGGAACAAGTAACCTTCGAGCGGATGGTAAATCCCATCAGCGAGTACTTCGTCGGTCAACATCTCATGCTCATTGACGAGCGAGCGGATATACTCTTCGTCGCTCAGTTGGGCCGAAATCTCTTCTTTCGGGATTTCTGCAACTTTAGCGAGACGTGAGATGACCTGATCGATTGTAAAGCCTTCCGGAATCACCAATTTGATATCCGGGACAACGATGACTTTCCCAGTTTTCAGCGTGGCGATCAACTCGTCAAGCGACTGTGACGGAGACAATGTATACGTCCCCGCTTGGAACGATGATTCATTTTTAAATCGTGTATAAAAACGGAAAATCGTGCTATTCCTCACGAGCCCATTCTCTTCGAGTAGTTCGCCAATGTACCCTGAACCTGCACCGAGTGGAACCTCGACCTCGACCGATTCGGTCGAAGACGGGTCGACGGGTTCGAGCGATCGTTTCACGAACGCATACGACACCGCGGCACCTGTGGCGATAACTAGAAGAAAGACAGCAAGGATGATGACCGTAATTCGCCGAACGATCCGGTTACGTGCACGCTTCTCATCAAACATCGATGGATGGTTCATGCGCATTTCTCCCCTGTTCTTCTGTTATGAAGATGGGCGACGAGGGTTTCCCCTAGTCGCCCGCCCACGTATTAGTCTAATCCAACTTCGTCATTGACGATATCGAACGCTTCCATGACTTCCTCGAAGTCAGCGTCGTCTTCGACGATCTTCAAGACGAACTCTTCATCTTCAAGTTCTTCGATTTCGAACGCGTATACTTCGATTGTATCTTCGTCTTCCGTCTCCGGGTTGCCGACCGGCTCAAGAACGACAAACGTCTTGTTCGTGCGGTCACTCGTCATACGGAAAATTTCTGCGAATAAATGCTCGTCTCCATTTTCATCTGGAATTCGGTACATTTCTTCTTCGTTACGGCTAAGTTCTGCCATACGTAATTCCTCCTTATTTGCCTGCGCGATCCAGGTAGTTTTGTAAAATCATGACGGCTGCCATCTTATCGATGACGGCCTTTCTCTTTTTTCGGCTGACGTCTGCTGAAATCAGCATCCGCTCCGCTTGCATCGTCGTCAAACGCTCGTCGACGAGAACCGTCGGCAAACCGGTCGCCTCGGTGAGGGCCGCGGCAAACGCCTGTGACGCCTCGCCCCGAGGTCCGATTGTCGCATTCATGTTTTTCGGAAGACCGACAACGACTTCTTTCACATCGTACTGCTCAATAATCGGTTGAAGCAGGCGGACGGCTTCGTCAAAGTCCGGCTCGGTCCAGTAGACCGTCTCCACACCTTGTGCCGTCCATCCCATGAGGTCGCTCACGGCGACCCCAATCGTCTTCGAACCGACATCGAGCCCCATGACTCGCTTCATATTAATCCTCTCTACGATCGTTCAAATACGATTTGACCAGCTCTTCGAGCAGCTCATCTCGTTCGATTTTGCGAATTAAGTTTCGCGCATCGTTATGACGCGGGATGTAGGCAGGGTCACCTGACAACAAGTATCCGACGATTTGATTGATCGGTTGGTAGCCTTTCTCCTCGAGTGCTTGATACACCGTGATCAGCGTTTCCCGAGTGTTGGCTCGATTATCATCTTCTGGAAAATTGAATTGCATCGTGCGATCCATTTGGCTCACAAGAATCCACCTCTTTCCGTTTGCACTTCACATTCTATTATGCCAGTGATTGAACGTAATGTGAAGCAAACTTCAATGCTTCGTCCAGTTTTGTCGCGTCACGGCCTCCGGCTTGTGCCATGTCAGGACGGCCTCCACCGCCACCGCCGCAACGTGTTGCCACTTCTTTAATCAATTTCCCGGCATGGAAGCCACGGTCGTTCAAATCTTTCGTCACCCCTGCGACGAGGTTAACCTTGTCGCCGTTCGCCGAACCGAGCAAGATGACGGCTGAACCGAGCTTGCCTTTCAATTCGTCGACCATGCCACGGAGCGCGTCCATGTCTTGTCCGTCGACGCGTTTGGCAATCAATTGGACATCGCCGAACGTTTCGATGGCGTCAGTGAGGGACGACGCTTCGATGTTCGCAAGCTTCGCTTTGAGCGATTCGCTCGCGCGTTCGAGTTCTTTCATTTCAGCTTGAAGCGCTTGGACACGTGTCGGCACTTCGAGCGGTTTTGTCTTGAGCAGTTTCGCTGCCGTCTCGAGCGTCTCAATATGCTGGTTCATCACTTCGTAAGCCCCAGCGCCTGTGACTGCCTCGATGCGACGTGTACCGGCCCCGATTCCTGACTCCGACAAGATTTTGAAGAGTCCGATTTCAGCCGTGTTGCCGACGTGACAACCACCGCAAAGCTCGACCGAGTCACCGGCCGCGACGACGCGGACGACGTCCCCATACTTCTCACCGAAGAGCGCCATCGCACCTTTCGCTTTCGCGTCGGCGATGTTCATCTCTTCGATATCAACAGCGATTGACGCCCAGATGCGTTCGTTCACTTGACGCTCGATCGACTGAAGCTCTTCAGCTGTCACTTGACCGAAGTGCGAGAAGTCGAAGCGGAGGCGATCCGGTGTCACGAGTGAACCCGCTTGGTTGACGTGCTCACCGAGCGTGTCTTTCAACGCGCGATGCAACAAATGCGTCGCCGTGTGGTTTTTGATAATCGCTTGACGTGAGTCGAAGTCGACTGTCGCCGTCACCGCGACCTCTGCCTTGGCGACACCCGATGTGACCGTGACCGTATGCAAGTTTTGGCCGTTCGGTGCTTTCGAGACGTCTTTCACGTGAAGGACGAAGTCCGACCCGACGATTTGGCCTTTGTCACCGATTTGTCCGCCGCTCTCTGCATAGAATGGCGTCTGGTCGAGGATGACTTGCGCTTCTTCGCCTGCTGCGACGACGTCGACGAGCTCACCATCGTGAATCAAGCTGATAATTTTTGCTTCCGTGCCGAGGTTCGTGTAACCGACGAATGATGACGCGAGCGTGATGTCTGCGAGTACGCCTGACTGGATTTGCATCGACTCGACGTCGGCGCGGGCTGTCCGGGCACGTTCGCGCTGGGCGTTCATCGCTTGTTTGAAGCCGTCCTCGTCGACTGAGAGGTTATGGTCTTCAGCATACTCAATCGTCAACTCGAGCGGGAAACCGTACGTATCGTAAAGACGGAATGCATCTTCTCCGCTGATGACGTTCGAACCGGCTGCTTTCTGTGCTTTCGCGACTTCGTTCAAAATGGCAAGACCGTCATGAAGCGTCTCGTGGAAACGCTCTTCTTCGTTCTTGACGACCTTCTTGATGAAGTCTTTCTTCTCACGGACTTGCGGATAGAAGTCGACCATGATGTCACCGACGACGTCGACGAGCTCATACATGAACGGACGTTCGATCCCTAGCATCTTCGCATAGCGAACGGCACGGCGGAGCAGACGACGAAGGACGTAGCCACGGCCTTCATTCGACGGGAGGGCCCCGTCACCAATCGCGAACGATACGGTCCGGATATGGTCGGCGATGACTTTGAACGCCACATCTTTGCTGTTGTCGGCGCGATACGCCTCGCCGCTGATTTTTTCTGTCTCACGGATAATCGGCATGAACAGATCGGTATCGAAGTTCGTCGGCACGTCTTGCATGACGCTCGCCATCCGCTCGAGACCCATCCCTGTATCAATGTTTTTCCGTGGGAGCTCGGTGTAGTTCCCGTGCCCGTCATGGTTGAACTGACTGAAGACGATGTTCCAGATTTCAAGGTAGCGTTCGTTCTCGCCGCCTGGGTATAGTTCCGGATCCGTCGGGTCGTCGCCGAACGCCGGTCCGCGGTCGAAGAAGATTTCCGTGTTCGGGCCAGACGGGCCTTCCCCGATTTCCCAGAAGTTCTCTTCAAGTGGGATGATGCGGTCAGCCGGAACGCCTAGTGCGAGCCAGATTTGTTTCGCTTCTTCATCTTCCGGGTGAATCGTCACCGACAGGCGGTCCGGATCGAGTCCGTACCACTCATCGCTCGTGAGGAGTTCCCAGCCCCATTTAATCGCATCTTCGCGGAAGTAGTCCCCGACCGAGAAGTTTCCGAGCATCTCGAAGAACGTATGGTGACGAGCCGTCTTCCCGACGTTCTCGATGTCGTTCGTCCGAATCGACTTCTGCGCATTGACGATGCGGGGGTTGGCAGGAATGACGCGGCCATCGAAGTATTTTTTAAGCGTCGCGACACCTGAGTTGATCCAAAGAAGCGTCGGATCCTCGACCGGTACGAGCGAGGCACTCGGCTCGACACTGTGTCCTTTTGATTTGAAGAAATCTAAATACATTTGGCGAATCTGTGCGCCAGTTAATGGTTTGAGCGGTTTCATCAACAATTCCTCCTTCAGTTTAAACGAAACGAAAAAAAGCGATGCTCATCCCTGTGGAAAGGGACGAAAGCATCGCTTCGTGGTACCACCCTCGTTCGCACGGCAAAGCCGTGCCTCGAACATCCGATAACGCGGATGAGGCGCCCAGGGTGAGTGGGGACTCCAGACTAGCTTCGGTCGACCGGACCCCCATCTTCTCACAGCCTAGGAAGATGTCTCTGGTGAGGCGGTTACGACGTACTCATTTCCTTCATCGTCTTTAATCGTTTCAGTTTTCTATTGGTCATTATCACACGTCAATCGGGAGACGTCAAGACTTGCCGCCTAGCCGCTCGACGAGTTTCGTCCGGCGCACCGGTTCCTCTTCCCGTGTCGCCGCCTCGAGCGCACGCACGTCCCCGAACAAGAGCAGGCTCTTCTTCGCCCGCGTGACGGCCGTATAAATTAAGTTGCGCGACGAGCGGAAGCCACCGTTAAAGAAGACGGGCATGAGCACGATCGGGAACTCGGACCCTTGCGACTTATGGATGGTGATGGCGTAGGCGTGGGTGAATTGGTCCCATTCGCTCCGGTTATACTCGACCTCGGTTTGATCGAAACGGATATAGATTTTATCGACCTTGTCGACGTTTTCTTTGGCGTAAAAGATATTCGTGATTTCGCCGATGTCGCCGTTGTAGACGTTCTCCTCGGCATTATTGACGAGTTGGAGCACTTTATCCCCGTTTCGATACGTCCGGTTGCCGTGCTTCACTTCCCGGGCCGCCGATTTCGGATTGAACACGTTTTGAAGTGCCTCGTTCAAGCCGTCGATGCCGCATACCCCGCGGTACGTCGGCGCGAGCACTTGGATATCGAACGGTGAATAGCCTTTTCGTAGCGCGGCCCCTGCCATTTGGCAGATGGCTTGAAGCGCCGTCTCTTGGTTAGCCGTATAGAAGCGGCGGTCCGGCAGCGCCGCGAGCAAATCGTCCGGCATCTGTTTCGCGTTGAGCGCGTGCGCTAGGCGCAGGATGCTCGACTCGGACGCCTGCCGATGAACGACATCAAGGCGGACGACCGGGATGCCGTCGGTCGCCATCAAATCGGCGAGCACTTGGCCCGGTCCGACCGAAGGCAATTGATCCCGGTCCCCGACGAAGAGAATCTTCATCCCGTTCGGCACGGCCCGGAGCAGACTTCGGAACAAGAAGATATCGATCATCGACGCCTCATCGACGATGAGCACTTTTCCGACGAGCGGATTCGTGTCATCGACTTGGAACGAACTGCCATCGAACTTCAAGAGGCGGTGAATCGTCGACGCCGGTAAGCCCGTCGACTCACTGAGCCGTTTCGCAGCTCGTCCGGTCGGTGCGGCGAGCACGAACGGGAACGGTTGATTCTGTACCGGTTCGAGCTTCCAATCGAACACATCGCTGAGCGCGTGGATGATGCCGCGGACGACGGTCGTCTTCCCGGTACCCGGTCCACCGGTGAGTACCATGAGCGGCGACTTCAAAGCGAGTTCAATCGCTTCTCGTTGTTGTTTCGCATACTCAATCGAGAACATCTCTTCGACGCGTCCGACCGCATCGAAAATCGTCGTCATATCGACGTCTTCTGTCGTCGAGGTCGACATGATGCGCGCGAGTTCTTCGGCCGCTTTTTGTTCGGCCCGGTACACGCGCGGATGATAGACGACCCCGTCTTCGACGATGACTCGCTCATCGTTCGCGAGCGTCTCGAGCGCCGAGACGAGTGCCTCACCCGGGTCGCCGCCGATGATGCGCGGCATCTCGTTCGCGAGTTGGTCGGCCGTGACGAACAAATGCCCGTTTCCTTGCTCGAGCTCGAGCACGTATAACACGGCCGCAGCAATCCGTTCCGGATGAATCCCTTGAATTCCGAAGTGAGCGGCGATGGCATCGGCCGTCTTGAAGCCGATACCAGGGACATCATACATGAGGGCGTATGGATTTTTTTCAATCGTCTCCATCGCCCGTCCTTCATACTCTTTATGAATCTTTGAGGCGAGGCGCGGTGTCACGTCGAACGGCGCCAAAAACAATAGCAACTGGTCGACCCCATACAAGATGTTCAACCGTTCGGTGATGACGCGAGCTTGTTTCTCTTTCAAGCCGTCGACGTTTGACAAAAGGCTCGGATGCTTGACGATTTGATCGATACAGTCGTCTCCGAGTGCGTCGGCAATCTTCTGGGCCGTCTTTTGTCCGATTCCAGGGAACGAACCGTTCGTTAAAAAGCGGACGGCCGCGCGCTTCGTCATCGGGACGACACGACGAATCCACTCGGCCTTCATCTGTTTCCCGAACCGGGGATGGTCGACGAGACGCCCGTGCGCTTTGTATGTCTCACCTTTTTCAATGCCGACGCCGACACCGGCGATGACCATCTCGGTCTCGTCTGTCTCAAAATTCTTTTCTTTTATACGTACGAGCGCGATCGTGTGCGCTTCTTCTTCCGATTGAAACAGGACGCGGATGACTTTTCCTGTCAACTCGTAAGGTGCTGCCATCATTCGAGCCACCTCCAGCTAGTTTTCCATCCCCCATTATAGCCCGAGTTGAAACGATAGGACAAATCGCCTAACTGAACAGGTTCAAGATACGCTCAAGTTGATCGAGGTCGACCCGTTCCAAGATTTGAATGAGTTGATCGAGGTCGATTCGGTTCAAGATTCGTTCAAGTTGATCTAAGTCCACGGTTTCAAGCAACCGTTCGAACCGTTCCAACTCGCCCGAATTGACGTACCCTTCGAGCCGCTCGAACAGTTCGGTCCGCTCGATGCGGAACAATTGCTCCAAAGATGGCCGCTGAATCAACAACACGAGACCTGCGGCAACGACATGGACGCCCCAGTTGAGCACGACATGACCAAGCCGCACCGTCTGTCCGACGAACGGGATGAGCGGGATGAACGACAACTGCAACACGATGATAGCGAGCTGGATGTATGGATTTGGGATGAACCAAGCCACAATCGCGAGCAGGGCTGGTACGACCCAGGCCACCCCGACCGTCCCGAGCGTTACGGACCAAGAGCGATGAGTCGACAACACCCAATGCATGATGATACCGAGCACGAAGAACGTCGCGAATAAGACTAACAGGACGGTCGACGCCCGCTCCGACTCGACGACGACCCGGAACAACAGATTGTTTGTCCATTCGCCCGTCGCTAAACGTTCGTCGATGGCGGCAAACAGACGACCGAGCATAAACCATTCGATGATAAAAAAAACAAGGACACTGACCAGACTGATCAATCGCATACACTTCTCCCCTCTCAATTGTTATTCCATTTCCCGAACAATTGGACGGCTATGCACGTTTTTCGTCGAATCAAAGCGGGAACTGTTCGAGTGAACCTATGAAGGAGGGACTATGTATGACGAAACGTATTCCAATCAGTGGCCTGTGTGAACTCGTGTTAGAAGTGACCGATATGGCGGAGGCCGTCGACTTTTGGCACGGCAAGCTCGGACTTCCCGTCGTCGAACAATGGGTCGGTGACGATGCCGAGCCGAGCGAAGCACAGGAACAGGCGGACGAACCATGGGCGACGTGGCTCTATGTCGGGGGGAACACCCGTCTCGGCCTCTGGCTGAAACGTGATTTCACATCGGAAGAAGAATCGAATCGGCAAGAAGAGGTGACCGAGTGGGATACGCTCTATGATGAGGGCGGCGCCCACGTCCACTGCGCGTTCTATGTGCCGATGGACTCGTTCGACCAAGCGCTCGAGGTATTAGAGGCGTCAAACATCCCGACGAAGCTCCGGACGTGGGACGAAGACGAGACGGTCAACGGCAAAGAGCGCTCGGCCTACTTTAAAGACCCGAGCAAGAACGTCATCGAGCTGTATACGAAAAACATGGACGAGGCGTACGAGAAGTTCGGTGGCGAGCCCGTAAAAATCACGACGAAGCAACTCTGATTCACGTATACGCTCGACAACCCCACATGATACGATGAGAGAAAATGGAAAAGGTTGTGTTTTATGCGTTTCTTCCCACTTCTGATCATGACTGGGTTAACCGTTCTCACGCTCGGACTCTATTTCGTGTTCGATGCGTTTCCTACGCTCGACCGGCCGACTTCGTTTGCCGCCTTATCGTTTTTGTCATTCGGCGCCATGTTGCTCATCTTAACGGATGGGGTACGCCGGACCAAATCAGGAACGGGCGTCGTGTGGAGCTATATCGCGCTCACCGGCGCGTTGTTCGTGACGATTTTTAATGTTTCGGTTTGGATCATCGGGGAGGTGGCGTCATGACGCTCATCTTACCAGAATGCATCACCGGCTTTTCATACGGCGACTGCCCCGCCCCCGAGTTCGATGATCAATCGTTCCGAACGGTTTGTTTCGATTACGCCCGTCGTAAAGGTGGGACGTGTAGCATCATCCTCGGGGACTCGGTCACCCCGAACTATGACCAAGCGACCATCACCATCCGTGGACGTAGCATCTATGTGCTGCTCAGCAGAGTTTATCCCGTCATCGGCATCTCAAAATATGAACCGTTTCAGTACGAGTATATCGATGTGCCCGAACTGACCGATTTGTTTCCTGATTTATATCAAATCCCATCAGCGGCGGAGTTGAATGAGCGGTTCGATTTGTCGCTACAGCCGTTTCTGAACAAGGCGGAACGCGGAGAAATCGAATATTGGGAACCAGAAACAATTGGTAACGTCATCTTCCATTATTGGGACTAACAAAAAGCGCCTCTCGCAAACACTGCGAGAAGCGCTTTATTGATTTAGTTACCGAGCAGCTCATCCATTTTCGCTTTCGCGTCATACGCGAGCGCATGGTCCGGTTGCAACTCGAGCACGCGCTCGAGTTCAGCGTACGTCTTGTCTTGTTCTCCGAGGAACGCGTAAGCGATCGCCAAGTTGTAGCGGGCGTCCGTATGGCTCGCGTCGAGGTCGAGCGTATGCTCGAGCGCTTCGACGGCCAGATCGAGCTGTTCGTTCTGTGCGAGCGCGAGCCCGTACTGGAACGAAATCTCGACGTCTTCTGGCGCCTGCTTCATCGCCTCGCGAAGACGTGGCAACGCCCGGACGAAATCGCCCATCGCCTTGTACGTCAAGCCGAGCATGAAATGAAGGTCGGCGTCGTCCATCCCGGCAAGGAGCGCCTGACGAAGCGAAGCCTCCGCCAAGTCGAGCTGTTCGAGCTCATAGGCGAGCGCTCCCTTCGCATAATGCGCCGCGCCGAACGCGTTGTCGAGTTCGAGCGCCTTATCGTAAAAGACGATGGCCCGTTCATGGTCACCGATCGCTTGTAGGAGCGTACCCATATTGACGTAACCAGTCGGGTCGGTTGAGTCCGCTTCGATGGCAGCGTTGAACTGCTTGGCCGCCTGTTCGAACTCACCTTGTTGCATCGCTTGGATGCCTAATTCGTTTGCGTTCAAAATCATCACCTCATCCGATATAGTCGAGTCGTTTTCCGTTTCGATACGCTTCGTCAATCGTCGCACCGCCGAGGCAGATGTCGCCATCATAGAAGACGACCGCTTGGCCTGGTGTGATGGCGCGTTGCGGCTCATCAAATTTCACGAGCACTTCGCCATTTTCAAGTGGTGCGATCGTCACGGGTACGTCTTGTTGACGGTAGCGGAATTTCGCCGTAGCCCGGAACTCACCTGTTGGGACGGCACCTGTCCATGACAACTTCGAGGCGAGCAGCGCGTCCGAATAGAGCGCGTCATGATGGAACCCTTGGCCGACGTAGAGGATATTTTCTTCGACGTTCTTGCCGACGACGAACCATGGGTCCCCGTCGCCGCCGATGCCGAGACCGTGGCGTTGACCGAGCGTGTAATACATGAGCCCGTCATGGTTTCCTTTTTGTTCCCCATCGAGCGTCTGCATGATGCCTGGTTGTGATGGCAAATACTCCGAGAGGAACTCTTTGAAGTTTCGCTCTCCGATAAAGCAGATGCCCGTCGAATCTTTTTTCTTCGCTGTCGCGAGTCCCGCTTCTTCGGCGATGACACGGACGTCTTTCTTGTCCATATGACCGATCGGGAACATCGTCCGCGCGAGTTGGTCTTGTGACAACTGGTTCAAGAAGTACGTTTGGTCTTTATTGTCATCTTTCCCACGAAGGAGTCGATGCTCACCGTCGACATACTCGACCCGTGCGTAGTGCCCGGTTGCGACAAAGTCGGCACCGAGACGAAGCGCGTGATCGAGGAACGCCTTAAACTTGATTTCCTTGTTACACATGACGTCCGGGTTCGGCGTCCGTCCGAGACGGTACTCGGCCAAGAAGTATTCGAATACGCGGTCCCAATATTCTTTCTCAAAGTTGACCGCGTAATAAGGGATTCCGATTTGGTTCGCGACCGCGATGACATCTTCATAGTCTTCGGTCGCCGTACAGACACCGTTCTCGTCCGTATCATCCCAGTTTTTCATAAAGATTCCGATGACGTTATAGCCCTGCTCTTTCAGCAGATGGGCCGTCACCGATGAATCGACGCCGCCTGACATCCCGACGACGACCGTCGTCTCAGCAGGGGTTTTTGTGCGTAAGTTCATTCGTTATCTCACTCCGTTCGTGAATGTCGAGACGACCTCAGAGAGTCGTTCGGCGAGCCGTTCCACGTCTTCGACCGAGTTGCCGTGTCCAAAGCTGATGCGGACGGACTGTTTCGTCCGTTCCGACGTCCCGAACATCGCCGTCAATACGTGTGACGGTTCGATCGACCCGGCCGTGCAGGCACTGCCGCTCGAGATGGCAAAACCGCGCATGTCCATCATGATCAGGAACGGTTCGAGCTCGATGCCCGGGAGATACAAGTTGACGATGTGCGGCAAGCGATTCGCCCCGTTCACGTCGTACTCGACTCCAAGTTCATCGAGTCGCCCGAAGAGCGCCTCAGCCATTTGCTGATACGTGTTCACCCGTTCGGCCCGTTCGATTTTGGCCAGTTCGGCTGCTTGTTGGAACCCGACGGCACCCGGAACGTTTTCCGTGCCGGCTCGACGTTTCCGTTCTTGTTGTCCTCCAAAAGAACGCGTCGCTAATTTTACACCTGTTTTCATAAAAAGAAAACCGATACCTTTCGGGCCGTTGATTTTATGGGCAGAGGCCGACAATAAATCGACACCGAGCGCCTTGACGTCAATCGTTTCCGTGCCGAGCGCTTGGACCGCGTCTGTATGGAAATAGGCCTGATGGTCGGCGAGGAGCGCCCCGATTTCCGCAATCGGTTGCAATGTGCCGACCTCGTTGTTGCCGTACATGACCGAGACGAGAATCGTATCGTCCCGGAGTGCGGATCGGACTGATTCAAGCGTCACCGCACCCGTCGCGTCGACATCGAGATACGTCACATCGAAGCCTTCCCGTTCGAGTTGCTCCATCGCGTGCAGGACGGCATGATGTTCGACTTTCGTCGTAATCAAATGTTTGCCTTTATGTTGATTCGCGTACGCCGCGCCGAACAACGCATAATTGTCCGACTCGGTCCCACCCGACGTGAAGACGATCTCGTTAGAGGTCGCCCCGATCCACGTGGCGAGTGTCCGGCGTGAAGCGTCTAACGCGGCGCGGGCCGTCCGTCCGATGCCGTGGATGCTCGACGGATTGCCGTATTGCTCGAGCAAATACGGCGTCATCGCCTCGAGCACCTCCGGACGCATCGGCGTCGTTGCGGCATGATCAAAGTAGTTCATGTTCGTTCACCTCACCTTTAAATATAGAACATATAGCCGTCTGAATCTTCTTCAGCAAGATCGGCAAGTGTCGTCTCTTCGAGCACTTTCTCGATTGCGGCTTTGATTTTATCCCATAGCTTCCGTTTCACGGCGTCATCTGCCTCTGAATCTTCGACAATCGTGAGCGGGCCTTCGAGCAGACGGATGATTTCTCCAGCCGTGATGTCCGTCGCCGGTTTGACGAGCTGATAGCCGCCATACGCCCCGCGCACGCTCTTGACGAGACCACCGTTGCGGAGTGGACCGATCAATTGCTCTAAGTAATGTTCCGGCAAGTCATGCCGGGCCGCAATCTTTTTCAAGCTGAGCGGTTTATTGTCCGTTTCCCGAGCCAGTGCGATCATGATCGTCAATCCATAACGACCTTTTGTAGATATTTTCATCTTCATGTCTCCTTCTGCTATACTAATCGAACAAACGTTTGTCGAAAGGAATGTGTACGTATGAGTGATTTATTTCAGCAATCGAATAGCGGCCCACTCGCCAATCGGATGCGGCCGGAAACGTTAGACGAAGTCATCGGTCAACGCCACATCATCGGCGAAGGCAAATTGTTGCGCCGGGCCATCGAGGCCGACCGTCTCGGCACGATCATCCTGTATGGACCGCCGGGAACGGGCAAGACGACGCTCGCCCGCGTCATTTCAAATTATACGAAAGCGACGTTCGTCCAATTGAACGCCGTCACGGCCAAACTTGATGAACTACGAAGTGTCATCCGTGAGGCCGAGTCCCGGTTCGACTTCGAACAAGAACGAACGATTTTATTTTTAGACGAGATTCATCGTTTCAATAAATTGCAGCAAGACGCCCTGCTCCCGGCACTCGAGGCCGGAAAGCTCATCTTGATCGGGGCGACGACCGAAAACCCGAGTTTCGAGGTCAACGCGGCGTTGCTGTCGCGCGCGACCGTGTTTCGGCTCGAACCGCCTGGACCAGACGAACTTCGTGTCGTTTTGGAACGGGCTCTAGCTGATCATAAAGGACTTGGCAATTATCCGGTCAAGATTGAGGAAGCCGCCGTGGAGCATTATATCAAAATGGCGGACGGTGACTACCGCGTGCTGTTGAACGCGCTCGAACTGGCCGTGTTGACGACACCCGAGATTGACGGCAAAATCGACATCACGCTCGAAGTCGCCGAAGAGTCGATTCAACAAAAAGCAATCAAGTACGACAAGACGGGCGACCGGCATTATGACGTCATCTCGGCGTTCATCAAGTCGATTCGTGGCTCAGACCCGGACGCGGCTCTATACTGGCTCGCCGTCATGATCGAGGCCGGTGAATCACCGCGCTTCATCATGCGACGGCTCTACGTCCATGCGGCCGAAGATATCGGGCTCAGTGACCCGAACGCGCTCGTCATCGTCGATGCGGCCGCCCGCGCGAGCGAACATGTCGGTTTCCCGGAAGCGCGCATCCCGATGGCACAGGCCGTCCTTTATCTTGCGACGGCACCGAAATCGAACGCGGTCATCACCGCCATCGACAAGGCGATTCATCACGTCCGTACCGTCGAGGGCGGTCCGGTCCCGGTCCATCTCCGCGACGCCCATAGCCCGGGTGCCCGTGAGCTCGGCAACGGTGCCGGCTACAAATACCCGCACGACGAGAAAGATGGCTACGTCCCGCAAAACTATTGGCCAGAGAATCTGGCCCGGAAACGTCCTAAATATTATACACCGACGAGCCGTGGCTTCGAGCAACAGCTGCAAAAACGGCTCGACTATTGGGAAAAACGACGCTGACTCTGATGAGCCGGCGTCGTTTTTTCATTTCTGGATGCGGTTGATCTCGACACCCGCTGTCTCGAGCATTTGATTGATGACATAGCCCGCAGCGACGAGGCCTGCGACCGACGGGACGAACGCGTTCGAACTCGGCGGCATCTTCGCTTTACGGATCGGGGCATCTTTCTTCCCGACGACCTCGTTCACGTCTTCGCGTGTCACGATCGGTGACTCGTCCGAGAAGACGACCGGGACGCCTTTATGGATACGCTCTTTACGGAGACGTGTCCGGACCATCTTGGCGATCGGGTCGTACGTCGTATCCTTGATGTCGACGACTTTGATGCGCGTCGGGTCCATCTTGTTGGCCATGCCCATGCTCGAGATGACCGGGATGCCCCGGCGTTTGCACTCGACGATCAAATGAATCTTATAGATAATCGTATCCGAGGCGTCGATGACGAAATCGAGGTCTTGGGCGAAGAATTCTTCGAACGTCTCTTCTGTATAGAACATTTTCAGTTTGACGAGCTCGAGCTCCGGGTTGATGTCGAGGAGACGTGTTCCCATCGCTTCGACTTTCGGTTGCCCGACCGTCGACAAGAGCGCGTGGATTTGGCGGTTGACGTTCGTGATGTCGATGTCATCCTTATCGACGAGGACGATGCGTCCGACTCCGCTCCGGGCAAGTGCCTCGGCCGCGAACGACCCGACACCGCCGACACCGAGGATGGCGACCGTCTTACCTTTTAATGCTTCTAAACCTTCTTGACCGATGGCCAACTCATTACGTGAAAACTGGTGTAACATACTCTTCCTCCAAATGAATCCTATTTTCTCACACTATTTTACTCGGAATTATAATCAAAAAAAAGACGTCTAGCGACGTTTTTACAATAAAATCGATGGGACCCGGAGTGCCGTGACGATGCCCTGCTTTTGAACCTGCTTAAGCAGGTGGGTGACCTAGCGTCCCCTTCACAAGTCCTCCTGCACGTGATGAGGCAGTTGATCTGGATGGCAGTTCGGTCTCCCGTATTCAAAGTGTTGGCTCAAAATAACGAAGGCGGCTCTCGTACACCTCAGGTATCCCATCTGTTGCCCTTACTATAGCACTGTCTGTAAAAAGAAGTCAATCAGAAACGACGACTTCTTATGACAGTTTCGTCACAACCAGCTGTTACGAAACGCACCGGTCGGGTCGTACGTATCTTGTTGCCGCGTGACGTTGAAACGGCGATCTCGCGAGTCGTTGCCGACGCCGGCCTGGTACGCCCAATTGCCGGTATTGCTGGCAACATCATAGTCGATCAACATCGATTCGAAATACGACGCGCCGATACGCCAGTCCTGCCCGAGCTCTTTCGCAAAATAGCTCGCGACGATTTGACGCCCCCGGTTTGACATCCATCCCGTCGCGTTCAATTCGCGCATGAACGCATCGACGAAGTCGACGCCCGTCTCTCCCGCTTGCCAACGCCCGATGACGTCATCGTCCACGCGCCATGTCTTCTGTTTCGAACGGATGCCTTGGGCGCGGAACAGTCGTTTCCCTTGCTCGAGGGCGACCCATTGGAAGAACTCGCGCCAGAGCAGCTCGAAATAGAGCCAATACGTCGACTCGTTCGCCCCGTGTGACCGCTCATGTTGCTCGAGCTCGTGCAGCACCCGGCGTGGTGACAACGAGCCGTTGGCGAGATACGCCGACAGCTTCGATGAGTCGTCGACCCCGAAGCCGTTCCGTGTCTCTTTATACGTTCGGACCGGACCGGCCAGATAGGCGGCGAGCCGCTCTCGCCCCGCCCGTTCCCCACCTCGAAACGGGAACGCAGTCCGTGCGTCACGTTCCGGCTGTTCATAGGTGACCGGAAAATCGACGGTAACCAGTTCCTTCGCAGGCGAGCGCTCAATCAAGCGGTCCGGTCTCGCTTCAGCCTCTACTGCCTTCCGAAACTCTGTGAAGAGGAATGGCAATTTCTCGAACGGAATCTCGTCCCGTGGATAGAGGGTGAATCCGTCGAACGCCTGACACTCCCCTTGCCATGCGGTCATGACCTCACGTTCACGTCTCCGTTCGTTATAGCCGATCGCTCGTTGGAACAACAAGCGGTCGGTTAGGTCGAACATGTCGAGCGGATGACCGACATGGACGAAGAGCGGGATGCCGAGCGCTGCGAGCGAACCGGCCAAGTCGTCGAGTGCCTCATTCAAAAACTGAAGTCGCCGCGGTCCGAGCGGAATATGGCCGAACCGGTTTTCAATCAGCTCTTCTTGCGGAATGACGTAGTGGCCTTCAATCGGATCATCATGACGGAGCGCCTCCTCGAGCGGGCGATGGTCATCGACCCGTAAATCGTTTTGATACCAGATAATCGTCTTCACCTTTTTCGCCTCCTCCCCCCATTATGGGACATGGCTGCCGGTGTTCGCTTAGACGAAACTGTATGAAATATGTTTTCATTTCTGGAACAGGTGGAATATACATCATTAGAACAGAAAGGGGTGCAGCAACATGGCTAGAAAAGGTAAATTTGGTACACTCATTAAAGTCGCGACGGCGGTCGCACCGTTCGTCTACGATTACTATAAAAAGAACAAAGCAAAAAAAGCATCGACACCTAAAAAGTGAGCCAAGCGCTTCGGATTTCATCCGAGGCGTTTTTTTCTTGTGTTGAAACCAAATATGATATGATGATGGAACATTTTAGGGAATCGAGGCGACCATCATGCACGCGGTATGGGTACAATCTTTACGAATCAGTTTGAAGTGGGCGTTATTCATGGGTGGCCTGTTCTTGCTCGCCCTCGGGTCTTCGATGATGATTACGGCCGACCTCGGCGTATCGACATGGGACGTGCTCCATCTCGGGCTCGCCCGGCACACCCCGATTTCCGTCGGGACGATCATCTTGCTCGTCGGTCTCTTGCTCGTCCTCTGCAAGTACATACTGGACCGGATTCGGCCCCAGTTCGGGACGCTCGTCAACGCCGTCTTCGTCGGCGTATTCATGAACCTGATTCTCGACCATCATTGGTTGCCGCAACTTGACGGCATCGCACTCAACATCGCCTGGCTCATTCTCGGCATCTTCGTCATCGGGATGGGTGCCGGCTTGTACGTCGCCATCGGCTATGGGGCCGGCCCACGTGACGGGTTGACACTCGCCTTGGCCGACCGGTTCAACACGTCGGTCCGCATGATGCGGACGTGGATGGAACTGACGGCTTGCCTCATCGGCTGGGTGCTCGGCGGACCGGTCTTTTTCGGAACGGTGCTGTCGATTTTCCTGATCGGCCCGTTCTTCCAGTTTTGGCTTGAACAGTTCCGGCGCCTCGTCTCAGTCATCGACCGGGCGAAAGTGGCCGCTTGAACTACCCCCACCTACGCTTCGCTTGGAGGTGGAGGATTCCTGGGTGATCCGGTCTGACGACCGGAACCTGATCAGGCTAGCCCCGTCGTCCCGACGGTTGAGGAGGCCAGGATGCGCTCGGCCTCGCGTTTGAGGTTCAGTCCTGCGTTCACATCGCGGTCGTGATGGGTCCCGCAACCCGGGCATGTCCACTCGCGCAGACCGAGATGCTTCACGTCCTTGTGTTGATGGCCGCAACTCGAACAGAGCTGGCTCGAGGCGAACGTTTTCCCGACCTTCACGACGGTCTTGCCGTACCAGTCCGCCTTGTATGCGAGCATGCGGAAGAACTCCGACCAACTGACGTCAGAGATGGACTTGCTCAACTTGCGGTCCTGCTGCATGTGCTTCACCTGCAGGGTCTCGATGCCGATGACGTCGTGGCTTTTGACGATCTCGGTCGACACCTTGTGCAGGAAGTCGGTGCGCTTGTTGGCGATCTTCTCATGGATGCGGGCGACCTTCCGCTTCTGCTTCTGGTAGTTCTTGGCCTCGGACAGCTTGATGTTCCGGTTCAGGGCGATGAGCCGACGCCGCGACAGCTTGCGTTGCTCGCGCGCCAGTCTCTTCTCGAGCGAACGGAAGTAGCGGTCGTTTTGGTACACCGTGCCGTCGGACAGGACGGCGAAATGCTTCAGGCCTACGTCGACGCCGACCGAGGAGCCGGTCTTCGGCAGCTCGTCGACCTCCTGCTCGACGCAGAGGGAGACGAAATGTTTGCCCGAGGCGTTGCGTCGGATCGTGGCGTTCAAGATGCGGCCCTCGACCTTCCTCGAGTTGGCGAACCGGACCCACTTCAGCTTCGGGAGTTTGAGCTTGTTCCCGACGATCGACACCTCAGGAAGTTGAGACTTGCCTTGGATGTTCGTCTTGTAGGATTGGACCGGGTTCCGTTTCGACTTGAACCGGGGCCGTCCGTTCTGCTTCTTGAAGAAGCGGTCATACGCCTCGGCCAGGTGCTTGACGCTCGCTTGGACAGAGGTGCTATCGACCTCCCTCAGCCAGTCGAACTCTTGCTTCAAGGCAGGGATTTTTTTCGAACAGGAACCGTAGGACAGTCCTTCTCCTGTCGCCTCGTAGGTCTCTTCCCACTTCGCTAGAAAATGGTTGAAGACGAAGCGGGAACAGCCGATCGTCTTGGCGATCAGGATCTCCTGCTCCGTTGTCGGGTAGATCCGGAATCGATACGCTTTTTGCTTCAACATGATGTTCACCTCCTCTAGGTATTTATACCCAAAAGAGAGGGTGGCGATTCATTGCCCACTTTCACTGGGGCTTCGCCCGTCACGTTTAGAAGTGGGCGTATTCTCGCCTAATTTTGATAAAAAAGAGAGGAAATCGGACACAGTCCGATCTCCTCTCTTTTCTTTACGTTATGGGACGAGGACGATTTTTCCGAACTTGCCCCGTTGCTTGAAGTACGTCTGCGCGTCCCGTGCCTCAACGAGCGGGAACGTCCGGTCGACGAGTGGCCGAATCTTCCCGGCTTCAATCGCCTCGAGCATCGCTTGGAACTCAGCCCGCGTACCGAGCACGGATCCATACATGGTGATATGTTTCAAATACATCGTCCGGAAGTCGAGGTTCGTCTGTTGCCCCCCGGCCGATCCGGAGATACAGAACTTGCCGCCATTTTTCAACACCTCGAGCGATGTCGCGAACAAGGCGTCGCCGACGACATCGAGCACAGCATCGACCGGTCCCCCGTTCGCTTCGAGAATCTCGTCGGCAAGTGCCTCGGAGCGGTATGAAAAGACACGGCTCGCTCCAAGTTCTTTCAGCTTCGCTTCATCTTTCAAATCGCCGACGATAGCAAATACGTTCGCACCGTGCACGTTCGCCGCGATTTGGACGTTGAACGAACCGACCCCGCCGCTCGCACCGGTGACGACGATCGTCTGCCCCGGCTGAATCTCAATCTGCTCATTCATATGCCACGCCGTCAACCCGCTCACCGTGAAGACGGCGCTATCGACGAAACTGTCGAGCGGCATATCGTAACAGAGTGCGGCCGGCCAAGCGACATATTCGGCATAACCGCCATCGTACTCGGAACCGATGAACGACATATCGTCAGCGATATGCTCTTTCCCGTCCTGCCCGCTCGATGTGAACGGGAACAGGATGACGCGACGTCCTACCATCGTCTCTTCGACCCCGCTCCCGACCTTCACGACTTCCCCGGTGATATCTGAACCCGGGACCCGTGGGAACTGGACCCCTTCCGGTCGCCAGCCGGACTCTTTGTCCGTCCCATACGCCCCTTCTCGCATCCAAATCTCGGTATTGTTAATCCCGCACGCCTTCACGCGCACGAGCACTTCTCCTCGTTTCGGGCTCGGAATCGCGACATCGACGACTTGTAATTGATCGACGTCACCGTAACCGATGACCTGTACTGCTTTCATCACATGTTTTCCTCCTCATGACAACCATTTGTCTGTTTATACCCCACTAACGCACGACAGCCACCAAAAATTATTGGTGGCTGCCCATTCCTTATAGTTGTTGGCGTCTGAGCAATCCGGCGAACACGCCGCCTTTCATGCTCAATTCATCGTGCGTCCCGTCCTCGACGATGCCGTCAGCGGTGACGACGAGGATGCGGTCGGCATTTTTCACCGTCGCTAAGCGGTGGGCGATGATGAGCGTCGTCCGGTCGGCCGCGAGTTCATTGAGCGAGTCTTGAATGATCGCTTCCGTCTCCGTGTCGAGCGCGGACGTCGCCTCGTCCAAAATCAAAATCGGTGGATTTTTGAGGAACATCCGGGCGATGGCAATCCGTTGTTTCTGTCCGCCCGACAGCTTCAAGCCCCGCTCCCCGATTTGCGTATCGAGGCCGTACTGCAACTCGTCGACGAGCGAGTTCAAATGTGCTTTCTCGACCGCATGCATAATTTCCGCGTCGGTCGCATCCAGCTTCCCGTAAGCGATATTCTCACGAAGTGTTCCCGCGAACAAGAACACGTCCTGTTGCACGATTCCGATTTGGCGTCGCAGACTCTCTTTCGTCATATCGCGGATGTCCATACCGTCAATCGTGATGGCACCGCTCGTCACGTCATAGAAACGAGGGATGAGCGAACAAATCGTCGTCTTCCCAGCTCCGCTCGTCCCGACGAGGGCGACCGTCGTACCTGACTTGATGTCGAGGTCGATGTCAGTCAACACTTGGCGATAGTCTGAGTAGCCGAACGAGACGTTTTGGAAGGCGATGTCGCCTTTCAGTGCCGTGACGTCGACGGCGTCCGGACGGTTCTCGATGTCTGGGGCCTCGTCCAATAATTGCGTGAATCGTTTGAAGCCGGCCATCCCTTTCGGATACATCTCGAGGAGGGCTGTGATTTTCTCGATTGGCTTGATAAGCAAGTTCATATAGAGGATGAACCCGACGAGCTGCCCGTAAGACAGTTGACCTTGATACGTCAAATAGGCGCCGTAAACGAGTACGAGCAGCGTCATGAGCCGCGTCGTAATATAAATGCCCGCAAGCGATTTACTCATGACTCGATACGCCTCGATTTTCGAGCCGCGGTAGAAGTTATTGTCTTTCTGGAATCGGTTGATTTCGAACGTCTCGTTCGTGAACGATTGGACGACACGCGCGCCGGAGACGCTGTCCTCGACACGGGCGTTCACTTCACCGATGTTCGTATACATCTTTTGCCACGCCTTGTTCATGTTTTTGTTGGCGTACGTGATCATGATGACAAGGAATGGCACGGCGACGACCGTCACGAGCGCGAGTTGCGGGTCAATCGAGAACATGATTCCGAACGCACCGAGCAGTGTCATGATGGCGATGAAGAAATCTTCAGGACCATGGTGCGCCACTTCGCCGATATCGAACAAGTCGTTCGTCACCCGACTCATCAGATGTCCGGTCTTATGATTATCGAAGAACCGGAACGACTGTTTATGGATGTGGGTGAACAGCTCTTCCCGCATATCGGTCTCGATATTGATGCCGAGCTTATGCCCCCAATAGTTGACGACGTACTGCATCATCATGGCGAGTATGTAAAGAATCAATAGGCCGATGCTGATGATGATAATCCAATTCCATTCCCCACCCGGCAACAGGTCGTCGATGAACCATTGTACGGCGAGCGGAAAACCGAGCTCGAGCAGGCCGACGAGGATGGCGAACGAGAAATCGAGGATGAATAACTTCTTATGTGGACGGTAATAACTAAAAAAACGTGAGATCATGTCGTTTCCCCCTTCTAAACAAATAGTTTACGCCTTTTTGCAGGAAGTGGAAAACGGGAAGCACGTCTTTTTCAATCTTTTTTCCAGCGAGGTATAATAGACATAAGGAGTGATACCCATGAACGTACAAATTACAGAACGCGCTCAGGCGCGGATTGATGCCTTAAAAGGCGACCGTGACGGACAAATGCACTTGTTTTATGAGACGGAAGGTTGCGGCTGTGGCAATAGCGGCATCTTCGAGATTCGCTATGTGACCGAGACGACACCAGAAGATGTCGAGATTGATTCGAACGTCGGCCCGATTCTCATCAAGAACTGGACGAAAATCTTTTTGGACGAGGACATGATCATCGACTATCGTGACGATAAACGGACGCTCGTCTTGAAGAGTAACGGCCAAGTGTTCAACTCGAACTTGCTCGTGACCGATGGGACCGGTTGCCAGTTGAACGTCCCGAGCCGATGAAGCAGGCGTTACGTGACCATCCGAGCCTCTGGCTTTGGTTCATCCTCAGCTTCGGGCTCGGCCTGTTCGGCATTTACCTCGCGTTCGCGGACTCGGTCTACACGATGACGGCCGTGATCGCCTCGCTGTTCGCGTTCGGTTTCGCGTTGCAGCGGACGGCGAAGAAGATGGAGTCATAAGTTTTCCTCTTAAAAAGCATGAAAAAGTCGTCATTTCCATAACCGGAAGTGACGACTTTTTGGTTTCGATGTCAGTTCACATCGATGGTGTAGAAGGTAATCAGCCCGCCATCCCCCAGTTCGGCGTAGGCGATTTGTCCATCACGATAAATCGGCTTTGACGTCGTGCCACCTTGACTCGGCAAAGACGAGACCGTCCCGTCATTCATATCCGCGATCAATAAGCGATTCATGCCTTCTCGGAACAGGATGCGCTGGTCTGGCAAGAAAAGAAACGAGTCAAATGTAATCTTGGACTGTGCACTTTTATGTTGGAACGTTTTCGCTTGCTCCGTCAGTCCTACAAACTCGGCACGCCCTTCTCTTCCGAGCGCAACATAGTCCTCACCTGCTTCAAAGTCGATCAACGCGTCCATGTCTCGATCGAACGTCCCCTCGAGCGTGGTCAGTTTTGTCGCCTTTTCCCCATCAACAAATAAGCTTCGATGGACGATGACCCCACCCTCACTATCGCGATAGTCGAACACGTACTCACCGTCTCGGCGCTCCCCTTCTTGAAGAGTGTACGTTTGCACCGTTTCTACTGTCTCCGTCGCCGGAGAGAACTGCATGACCGCCGATGTCGTCAACGTTTCTGACGCCTCATAATCGACCCAGGTGACATGTTCATCGGTTGCGTTCAAATGCGGAACGGGCGTCTCGAACGCACTGACCCCTTCAGCGAGTTCGGTCGGTTTTGTTTCATTCAGCTTCATCCGATAAATCGTCCATGCGTAGGCATTGTCCGCTGTCATCTCATATTCAATCCAAACTAGCTCGTCTTGGATGCCGACGAGATTGCCGATCGTCTTGGATGTTTGATAAATCCGTTGATTGGACTTGTCGGTCGCATCATACACATACACGTCATTCCCGATTTCCCCGACCGAATCCGTGTAGATGATCCGGTCACCGACCACATGGTCTGGTGCGACCATCGCCGTCTTGTGCGCGAAGAACAATGTCAGGTCATGCGTCTTCACATCCCCTAACGGCTCGGACTCACCCGTGCTCCGTAATAACACCTGATCGCTCTCCCTGCTCTCTGCCGGTGCCTCCGTCTCATTAACGGTCTCTTGCACTTGCGGCGTCGCTTTCGTCTCTTGAAAACAGCCCGCTAACATCATGCTCAGTCCGACCGTCAACGCCATCACTTTTATGTTCCGAGTTAATTTCACGTTTCCCCAGTTCCCCCATCTTTTACATACAATTTATCCCATAATTGTATCATCTTCTTCCTTATTCATATATACGCAAAAAGACCCGCCATTTGACGGGTCCTTGTGACTAGACGTTATTTCTTCTCTTTGACCGCAGTCCGAATCGACAACTCTTGGAGTTGCGCGTCCGCGACCGGGCTTGGTGCTTGAGTGAGCAAGTCGCTCGCCGACGCCGTTTTCGGGAAGGCGATCGTGTCACGAAGGTTCGAACGACCCGCGAGGATCATGACGAGACGGTCGAGACCGAGCGCGATCCCTGCGTGCGGCGGTGTGCCATATTCGAACGCTTCGAGCAAGAAGCCGAACTGGTCGACCGCTTCTTGTTCTGTGAAGCCGAGCAATTTGAACATGCGTTCTTGAATGTCACGCTCATAAATCCGTTGTGATCCGCCACCGAGCTCATAGCCGTTCAAGACGAGGTCATAGGCGAGAGCGCGTACGCTCGCTGGATCTGTCTCGAGAAGATGGAGGTCTTCACGATTTGGCATCGTGAACGGGTGGTGGTTGGCGTAGAAACGGCCGTCTTCTTCTTCGAACGTGACGAGCGGGAAGTCCGTCACCCAAAGGAAGTTGAATTTCGTCTCGTCGATGAGTCCGAGCTCATGTCCGAGCTTGACGCGAAGCGCGCCGAGGCTGTCGGCGACGACTGTCGGTTTTGACGCCACGAAGAGGAGCAAATCGCCCGCTTCCGCGTTCGTCGCTTCTATCAACTTCTGGGCGTACGTCTCGTCGAAGAACTTGGCAATCGGTCCGTTCAAGCCTTCTGGCGTCACTTTGAGCCAAGCGAGGCCTTTCGCACCGTAGACGGCTGTGAACTCTTGAAGCTTGTCGATGTCTTTACGCGAGAACTTATCCGCTTCACCTTTGACGTTGATCGCTTTGACTTGTCCGTTTGACTCGAGCGCCATGTCGAACACTTTGAAGCCGGCACCTGTGACAGCGTCCGCGACGTCGATGAGCTCAAGACCGAAACGTGTGTCCGGTTTGTCTGAACCGAAACGGCGCATCGCCTCTTCGTGCGTCATCCGCTCGAACTTGGCCGGTGTGTCCGTGCGACCGAGCGTCGCTTCCATGACTTGGCCCATCATCGATTCCATCATCGCCATCAAGTCTTCGACGTCCATGAAGCTCGTCTCGATATCGACTTGCGTGAATTCCGGTTGACGGTCGGCCCGAAGGTCTTCGTCACGGAAGCAGCGTGCGATTTGGAAGTAACGGTCGAATCCAGCCACCATGAGGAGCTGCTTGAACAACTGCGGTGATTGCGGGAGCGCGTAGAATTCGCCGCCGTGAACACGGCTTGGGACGAGATAGTCACGCGCGCCTTCTGGTGTCGACTTCGTCAAAATCGGTGTCTCGACTTCGAGGAACTCCTCTTCCGTCAAGAAGTTACGGATCGTGTTCGATGCCTTCGAGCGGAGACGGAACGTCTCTTGGAGTGCCGGACGACGGAGGTCAAGGTAACGATATTTAAGACGGAGGTCTTCCGATACGTTCTCGGCCTCGTCCCCAATCGGGATCGGCGTCATTTTCGCCGCGTTCAAGATGTTGATTTCAGAGGCGATGACTTCGATGTTCCCGGTCGGCATGTTCGGGTTCTTGTTCTCACGTTCGAGGACAGTTCCCTTAATATCAAGTACGTATTCGCTGCGGATCGACTCGGCGAGCTTGTGCACCGCTTCGTTTTCCGGGCGAACGACGACTTGGACGATGCCTGTGCGGTCACGAAGGTCGATGAAGATGAGGCCTCCGAGGTCGCGACGTTTTTGTACCCATCCTTTCAATTGTACGTCTTGGCCGATGAGTGATTCTGTCACGCGGCCGTTCATATGTGTGCGTCCGATCATTGTCCTGCTCCTTCCGATAGTTCACGAATTTTGTCTGCGACAGCCGATAGCGGCACGTCGACTTGTTCCCCGGTCGCCATGACCTTGAGGGAGGCCGATCCGCGCTCGACTTCATCGTCTCCGAGGATGACGGTGAACTTCGCGTTCAAGCGGTCGGCTTGTTTGAATTGTCCTTTGAACTTGCGGCCGAGATAGTCACGGTCCGCCTTGAAGCCTTCGATGCGAAGCAGTTGCAACAGGCGTGTCGCCGTCACTTCGACTTCTGATCCGCCTTGGGCGACGACGAAGACGTCAAGTCCCGTCTCGAGCGCTGGGAGCACCCTTTCATTCTCGAGAGCGAGGATAAGACGCTCGAGTCCGATCCCGAAACCGATGCCAGGCATGTCCGGTCCACCGATGTCTTGGACAAGACCGTTATAGCGTCCACCGCCGCATAGCGTCGTGATGGCGCCGAAGCCTTCTGCCTCTGACATGATCTCGAACGCCGTGTGCGTATAGTAGTCGAGTCCGCGGACGAGCGTCGGGTCGACCACGTAGGCGACGCCGAGCGCATCCAAGTGCGCGAGTACTTTCTCGAAGTACGTCTTCGACTCTTCGTTCAAGAAGTCGAGAATCGATGGTGCCGACTTCATCGACGGGTGGTCGCGGTCGACTTTACAGTCGAGGACGCGAAGCGGGTTTTGGTGCAAGCGCGTCTGGCAATCTTGGCACAGCTCGTGCTGGACCGGTTCGAAGTGACGGATGAGCGCTTCGCGGTGAGCGTTGCGGCTCTCGGCGTCACCGAGCGAGTTGACGACGACCTTGATTTGCTTCAGGCCGAACGATTTGTAAATCGTGTAGGCGAGGCTGATCACTTCTGCGTCGACGGCCGGGTCGCTGCTACCGATCGCCTCGACACCGTATTGGTGCAGTTGGCGGAACCGGCCTTTTTGTGGACGTTCGTAGCGGAACATCGGTCCCATGTAGTACAGTTTCGTCGGCTGGTCGGGGCTGCCGAACAGCTTGTTCGTGACGAAAGCGCGGACGACCGAGGCCGTCCCTTCCGGACGGAGCGTATACTCGTCCTTACCTTTCTTGACGAGCGTGAACATCTCTTTTTGGACGATGTCCGTCGTCTCGCCGACGCTGCGTGTGAACAGGTCGGTCGTTTCAAAAATCGGGGTACGAATCTCTTTATAGTTGTAACGGGCGCTGATGTCGCGTAGTTTCTCTTCGACATACTGCCACGTCTCGACCGTGCCCGGAAGCAGGTCTTGTGTGCCGCGTGGTGCTTTCATCTAAATTCCCTCCTTAGAATACAAAAAGGCCCTCGTCCGCAAAGGGACGAGAGCCTGTTAAAGTTTCCCGTGGTACCACCCTCGTTGCAGAGCCATAATTGATACTCTGCCACTCGAAATCGGTTAACGCCCGATGAAACGGCTCCCCCTACTCGAGTTCAAGGAAGCACCTCCAAAGTGTCGTTCGGGTCATCATCCAGTCGATGCTTTCAGCCTAGGCATCGCTCTCTTTGCTGGTGGGGTGACCGTACTTTTCTTTATCGTAGGTGTTAGGTTATATGGTTCATGATGCCGAATCACGCCTGCTTCTGTCAAGCGTTTTTTTCGAGCATGAGCGTGACCGGACCGTCATTGACGAGCGCGACATCCATCATCGCCCCGAACTTCCCGGTCTCGACGACGAGCCCGTGCGTCCGCAAACGCTCGTTGAACTTCTCGTAAAGACGTTCGGCGATATCCGGTTTCGCCGCTTGCGTGAACGCGGGGCGACGGCCTTTGAGCGTGTCCCCGTAAAGCGTGAATTGCGACACGGATAACACTTTGCCGGCGACGTCTTGAATCGATAAGTTCATCTTCTCGTCCGCGTCCTCGAAGACACGGAGTCCGGCCACCTTGTCGGCGAGCCAGTTCACTTCCGTCTCGGTGTCCTCGTGGGTCACCCCGACGAGGAGCAAATAACCGGCCTCGATTTGACCAATCGTCTCCTCATCGACGGTGACGGATGCTTCTTTTACTCGTTGCAACAATACACGCACAGAAATCTTCCTTTCGTCACGTCATCATGACTCGGCTGACCGAGTACACGTCCGAGATTTGCTTGATCCGGTCGACGACTTTTTGCAGATGGTTCACGTTCGGAATCGAGATCGTCATCGAGATACGGGCCTGTTTGTTCTGGTCCCCGCGTCCGCTCACCGCCACGATGTTCGTGTTCGTCGCCGAGACGGCTTGGAGCACGTCGTTCAACAAACCGGAACGGTCGTAGCCGGTAATCTCGATGTCGACGTTATAGTTCTTCTCTTTCGCCTGACCGACTTCCCACTCAACCGTGAGGAGTCGCTCCGGGTGCTGCTCATTGATGATGTTCAAGCAGTCCTTCCGGTGAATCGACACGCCGCGTCCGCGTGTGATATACCCGACGATTTCATCGCCCGGTACCGGGTTACAGCAGCGGCTCATGCGGATGAGCATGTTGTCAATCCCTTTCACCGAGACGCCGGCCTCGGCCGTCTTCTTCTTCGGCGACTGACTGACTTTCAATTCGTTGATCGCGTCCGACAGCTCGAGTTTTGGCTCTTTGCGCTGTTTCTCCGTCAACTTATGGGCGACTTGGGCGGCCGTGATGCCATGATAGCCGACCGCGGCGTACATCTCTTCCTCGTTCCCGAAGTTGAACTTCTCGACGACGACGGCGAGCGACTGGTCATCGATCACTTCTTTCGGCTCGAAGCCGAGCTTCTTAATCTCGACGTCGACGAGCTCTTTGCCTTTCTCGACGTTCTCTTCACGCTGCTGGCGCTTGAACCATTGGCGAATCTTGTTCTTCGCCTGGCTCGAGACGGCGAGTTTGAGCCAGTCCTTGCTCGGTCCATAGCTATGTTTCGACGTGATGATCTCGATGATGTCACCTGTCTCGAGTTTATGGTCGAGCGGCACCATCCGTCCGTTCACTTTCGCCCCCGTCATCCGGTGACCGATCTCGGTATGGATGCGGTAGGCGTAATCGATTGGGACCGAGCCTTTCGGCAACTCGAAGACGTCGCCTTTCGGTGTGAAGACGTAGAGCATGTCGCTGAAGAAATCGACTTTGAGCGACTCCATGAACTCCTCGGCGTCCGTCGTATCTTTTTGTAGCTCTAAAATCTCGCGCAGATGGGCGATTTTTTCATCGAACCCGTTCGTCGCGACACTCTTTCCTTCTTTATAGGCCCAGTGCGCGGCAATCCCGAACTCGGCGATGAAGTGCATGTCCTTCGTGCGGATTTGCACTTCGAGCGGCTCACCCTTCGGTCCGATCACCGTCGTGTGGAGCGACTGATACATGTTCGGTTTCGGCATGGCGATATAATCCTTGAACCGGCCCGGCATCGGCTTGTATTGCGTGTGGATGATGCCGAGGACGGCGTAGCAGTCGCGAATCGAATCGACGATGATGCGGACGGCCATCAAGTCATAAATCTCATTGAACTCTTTCTTATGCTTCACCATCTTGTTGTAAATCGAGTAGATGTGCTTCGGACGGCCGTTGACGTCGGCCTCGATGCTCACGTCCTCGAGGACGGTGTTCACTTCTGTGATGACCGAAGTGACGAGCGCTTCCCGCTCGGTCCGCTTCTGTTTCATCATCGAGACGATTTTATAGTATTGCTGCGGATTGATATAACGTAACGAAATATCCTCGAGCTCCCATTTAATCGTCGAGATCCCCATCCGGTGGGCGAGCGGCGCGAAAATCTCGAGCGTTTCTTCCGCTTTTTGAACTTGCTTCTCTTTCGGCATATGTTGAAGCGTCCGCATGTTATGCAGACGGTCGGCGAGTTTGATCAAGATGACACGTACGTCTTCAGCCATCGCGATAATCATCTTGCGGTGATTCTCGGCGAGCTCTTCTTTTTTCGATTTATATTTGATTTTACCGAGCTTCGTCACACCGTCGACGAGCATGGCCACCTCGACCCCAAACTCGTCAGCGAGTTGTTTGAGCGTGATGTCCGTGTCTTCCACGACATCATGAAGAAGCGCACCGATAATCGTCGTCGCGTCTAACCCGATATCAACGAGAATACCGGCCACTTGGACCGGATGCAGAATGTAGGGTTCGCCGGAACGTCGGAACTGACCGGTATGATGCAGTTTTGCGTATTCGTAAGCGCGTCTCACTTCGGCAATCTCGTCTTCACCCATATACTCCCCGAGCGCGTCGAGAAGGTCCTCAATACTTACGATTTGTTTTTTGGTCATAACATTCGACACCCTTTTTCTTACCGCTCCAATCGACTTGGACTCGTCGCAGCATGGTAGTAGTTAACGTGCATGAGTAATGTAATTTTACTTACTATTATCGAAAAAATCTGACGACCTGTCAAAGGTTGTGGGTTATTTTCCTCAAAAACTATTCAAAAACGGGAAGCTAATCGCTTCCCGTCTAGGTCAATCTTCGTAACGGATGAGTGAGAACACGTCGTATCCTTCGAGACGCTCACGTCCACCAAGTCCATCAAGTTCAATTAAGAATCCAATCCCCGCGACGACGCCGCCGAGTTGTTCAATCATTTTGATGGTCGCTTCAATCGTGCCGCCTGTTGCAAGCAAGTCATCCAAGATGACGACTTGTTGGCCCGGTTTGATTGAATCTTTGTGCATCGTCAAAATGTCTGTGCCGTATTCGAGGCCGTATGCGACGCGAACTGTCTCACGTGGCAACTTGCCTTCTTTACGGACCGGGACGAACCCGAGTTCAAGTGCGTACGCTGCCGGGCAACCGACGACGAATCCGCGTGCTTCCGGACCAGCGATGAGTTCAGCACCGCGCTCCTGAGCGTAAGCGATGAGCTCATCAACCGCTTTTTTGTAAGCCGGTCCGTCTTGCATGAGTGACGTGATGTCTTTGAAGCTGATTCCTTCTTTCGGGTAATCCGCTACTTCTTTAATATGCTGTTTGAAATCCATTTTATGTGTAAGCCTCCTGCATCTTGTTCGATCGCAATGATTGTAACCGCTCTTTCAGTTCTGCCAACGACGCATAGATGAAACGCTCCTCGAGTTGGACTCGTCCGACCCGACGCTTATAACACGGCGCTTCGGTCAAATCGCGTTTCGGCGCTTCTGGATTCACTCCAGGCAGTCCGTCTTCCATTGTAACAAGAAATTCGAGTTCAGAGAATACTTGATGCATAAATTGAATCGTATTTTTTGACCATTTTCGCTCGATTGACAATCGAATCAAGTTTTCGCGCAGGTTTTTCCGTTCGCACGTCGCCATATGGACGTAGTATGTTCGGAAATCTTCCCGCGTCGGCAACTTCTCGAAGAACGAGCCGCCTTGTCCGAACGCACAGTAGATGCGCTCGACGTCCTCGGTCAACAAATCTGCCAATACGTCTTCCTCATCCGGCAAATCGAGCAAAACGACGAACGGCTTGAGCGGCGTATCGAGGTCGTGGAGCGGGAAGTCGTCCCGCCCTTGGAACGAGATGAACGACGTCATGTCGCCTGGGAGCCGTTTCAATTCGTCGAGCGAATTTTTCTTGCCCCGATAATCGAACACTTGGAACCCGTCGACACGGATGTCTTGAATCATGAGCTGCGGCTTGCGCATCCCGTTCCATTCATTCACTTGCAAACTGCCCATGACCGAGACGTGGGCCATCTTCGAGATTTCAGAGACGACGTGACCGAAACCGAAGCCGATGCCATCAAGTTCTCGCTTGTCCCCGGCGAGCTGAACCTTCAAATGGGTGTTGTCGCGCCCGATTTGACGGATGTCGCGAAGTCTAGCGTCTGCCACGACGACACGCGGTGACGGATTACCCATCCCGAACGGGGCGAGCTTGCCAATCTCTGAAATCAAGTCGAGCGACACATCGTTCACGTCGAGCTTCAAGTCGACGTTGACGCGGGCGACGAACGTCTCGTCCGGAATCGACTCGGCTTGTTCGTTCAGACGACGGCGCAGTTCGGCCACGTTTTCCGATAACAGCGTCATCCCGGCTGCGGCCGGGTGGCCACCGAAGTGCGGCAAGATGTCTTCGTTCTTCGATAGTTCTTTGAACAAGTCGAAACCGTCGATTGAACGGCCCGATCCCTTCGCCTTCCCTGTTTTCGGGTCATGGCACAAGAGGATGACCGGACGATAATACGCCTCGACGAGCCGTGAGGCGACAATCCCGACGACGCCCGGGTTCCAGCGTTCACTGGCGACGACGAGGACGCGGTCGTTCGTCATCGAGGCTTCGACAAGTTCTGTCGCTTCCTTGGCGATCGTCTTGACGATGTCTTGGCGTTCTTTATTCTGTTTGTCGAGCTTCTGGGCCAGTTCGAGCGCTTCCTCGACATTCTCGGCGAGCAACATCTGGAGCGCCGGCATCGCCGAGTCGAGACGACCAGCGGCGTTGATGCGCGGACCGAACGCGAACCCGACCGATTCCTCGTTCAATGTCCCGTCCGTCAACGCACACACTTCACGGAGCGCCAAAATACCCGGGCGTTTCGAATCATCGAGCGCCTTGAGTCCGAGCTTGGCGAGCAGACGGTTCTCCCCATCGAGCGGAACGAGATCGGCGATCGTGCCGAGGACGGCCAAGTCGAGAAGCTCGTCCGGCATCCGGTCGAGCACGGCGTGCGCCACTTTGAGGGCGACGCCTGCCCCGGCGAGTTTGTCATACGGATACGACGGGTCGATATGAGGATGGATGATAGCGAATGCATCCGGTAACGTCTCTTTCGGTTCGTGGTGGTCGGTGATAATCAAATCGACACCGAGCTCTTTCAAGAGCGCCGCTTCTTCAATCCCCGAGATGCCGCAGTCGACCGTGATGATGAGGGTGAACCCTTCACCGGCGGCCCAGCTGAACGCCTCTTTGTTCGGCCCATATCCTTCGGTGAACCGGTTCGGGATATAGCATTCCGCCATGACGCCAATCTCGGTCAAGGCGTGCCACATGACGGCCGAGGCGCTGACACCATCGACGTCATAGTCACCATAAATCAATACCATCTCACCTTCGTCGGCCGCTCGTTTCAAACGTTCGACTACTTTTGGCATCTGTTCAAATAAAAACGGGTCGTGGAACGTCAATTCATCCTCGACGTATAAAAACGCCTTGGCCGCCTCGACGTCGCGGTGCCCCCGTTGCATGAGGAGCGTCGCAAGTTGCTCCGATATATTCAATTCTGTCTGTAACTGTTCAACAGCCGTTGTATCCGTCTCCGGATACACCCAACGTTTCTTCGCATGATACATAATGCCTCACTCCAATCAATTGTAGATTATATCAGAACGAGCGAGTGAAGTGCCGTCTTGACATTCAAAAAGGTCCCCCGATTAATTCGGGAGACCAGTGGTTACGCCTCTGGGGCAGCTGATTTCTTTTTGTTGAGCGACATGCCTTTGATGAGCAACCAAAGGTACGAAGCGATGAAGATCGACGAGTACATTCCCATGATGAGACCGACGAGAAGCGCGAGCGAGAAGCCGCGAATCGATTCGGCACCAAAGATGTACAAGGCGATGACGGTGAACAATACAGTGACGACCGTGTTGATCGAGCGAACGATCGTCTCTTGAATCGCTTTGTTCACGAGCATACGGTACTCGTCCATCGTCTTGATTTTCCGTTCCTTCTCATACGCTTGAATGTTCTCGCGCACCCGGTCGAACGTAACGATTGTATCGTTGACCGAATACCCGATAATCGTCAAGATCGCGGCGACGAAGTACAAGTTGACCTCGATGCCAAAAATCGAGAACGCCACAAGCATGAAGAACGCATCGTGGAGCATGGCGACGACGGTGGCGACACCGTAAGAGAATTGGAAGCGGAACGTGATATACAAGATAATCCCGAGCGATGCGAGCGAGACGGCGTAAATCGCGTTACGGGCGATGTCTCGACCGACTTCGGCTGAGACGGTGCTAATGTTCGGGTCGTTTCCGAACGTCTCCGTGAATACGGTCTTCACCGAAGCGACTTCATCTTGAGTGAGCTGCCCGACGAACGTCACGTTCGCGAGCGTCCCGCCTTCTGCATATTGAACGGACGAAATGTCTTCATCCACGCCTGCCTCGGTGAAGGCGGCCGCTAAATCGTCTTGCGACACTTGCGACTCGGTCTGGACTTCGACCCGCGTTCCAGACGCGAAGTCGATTCCGAGGTTCAAGCCGCGGAAGAACAAGATCCCGAGTCCGATGATGACGACGGCACATGAGATGAGGAACAACGTGCGCATCGGTTTAATATAGTTTAATTCAGTGAGCTTAAAGTTCACGGATTTCACTCTCCTTCACACCAAACCAGCCTTTGCGCTTGTCGAAGAGACGACTTGCGACGAGGAGGTGCATCAAATAGCGCGAGATGAAGACGTTCGAGATGAACGTCATCGCGATCGAGATCATGAGCATGAGCGCGAACCCTTTGACGGAACTCGTTCCGAAATAGAACAAGACCGCTGCCGAGATGAGCGTCGTCAAGTTGGCATCGATAATCGTACTGAGCGAGCGACGGTTACCGGCACGGAACGCCGATAGGACCGACTTCCCTGAGCGGAGTTCGTCTTTAATTCGTTCGGCCGTGATGATGTTGGCATCGACTGCCATACCGATACCGAGAACGAGACCGGCAATCCCTGGGAGCGTCAAGACGGCGTTAATCCCGTTAAAGAACAACATAATCAAATTGATATACAAAATGAGTGTGATGATCGAGACGAGACCGGGTAAACGATAGAAGAACAACATGAACAAGAAGATAGCGACGACACCGATGACCGAAGCGAACACGGTCTTCTCAAGTGCATCTTGACCGAATTGGGCCGAGACCGACGTCGAGTAAATCTCTTCAAGTTTGACCGGGAGTGCCCCGGCGTTCAAGATGTCAGCGAGACGTTGACCACTCTCGGCGTCGATATCCCCACCGGAGATGATGGCTTTATCCGAAAGAATCGGTCCGTTGACCGAAGCGTCCGAGACGATTTTCGAGTTCTCTTTTTGAATCTCTTCTTCGTACGAGTCACCTTCCTCATAATCGAGCCAGATGACAAGGCGGTTTTCCGGTGCCGGGCGCTGAGCGATCTCAGACGTCACTTCACCGAACTGTTCTGCCGATTGGAGCGTCAATTCAACGACCGGGTTTCCTTGCTGATCGTAGCTGATTGAGGCACCGCGCGGCGCGAGATCTTTTCCGTCGAGCAGGACGTTGTCATCGATGTCGCGGAACGTAAGCTGCGCCGTCGACGAGAGCACTTCTCGGGCATCGTTTTGGTTCGATACACCCGCGAGTTGGACACGGATCCGGTTATCATCCTCAATCCGAATGTCCGGTTCAGACACACCGAGCACGTTGACCCGGTTGTTGATAGCGCGAACGGTTGCATTCATCGCAGATTGATCGATGACATCGCCGTCTTCAAGCGGCTGGACTTCGTACAGCACTTCAAATCCGCCTTTGAGGTCAAGGCCAAGGTTCGTGTTCTTCACGACCCATGGTGTCGTCAAGACGGCGAGTAGGATCGTTGCAATCATGATGACCGCAAAGATCGCGATATTCCCTTTTTTGTACATACGACAAATTCCTTTCTAAACACATGTTCTCGTAAAAAAACTTCTCTCGTTAACATTACAAATATTCTAAACATTTATCAATCGTTTTCCTAAAATTGTAACACGGGAGCGTTGATTTCCCACGCTTTTTTGCGTATGCGACTAAAAGTTGCATTAGGGCAAAACTTGAGCTATGATGTGATTATCAACTTACACTACACGTAAAGGAGTCCTTTTCAATGGATAGCACGATTATCTATGCCTTTTTACTGACGTTGTTCGCTGGACTCGCGACGGGGATCGGAAGTATGATCGCCTTCTTCGCCAAACGGACCAACACAGCCTTCTTGTCGGTGTCCCTTGGCTTCTCAGGCGGGGTCATGATTTACGTATCCTTTATCGAGATTTTCCCGAAAGCGCTCGTTGAGCTCGTCGGTGCCCATGGCGAGCAGACCGGGACACTTTATACGGTCCTCGCATTCTTCGGCGGTATGCTGTTGATCGCCTTGATCGACAAGTTCATCCCGTCTCCCGAGAACCCGCATGAAGTCAAATTCGTCGAGACGATGCAAAACGACCCGTCGTCCCAAGAACTCGCGACGACGGCGACCGAACGCGTCCCATTGAATCACGAGACGAAACAGCGGCTTCATAAGATGGGAATCTTCATGGCACTCGCCATCACCATCCATAACTTCCCGGAAGGTTTGGCCACGTTCATCTCGGCTCTCGATGACCCGGCCGTCGGTTTAGCGATCGCCATCGCTATCGCACTGCACAACATTCCGGAAGGGATCGCCGTCTCGGTCCCGATTTACTACGCGACCGGCTCTCGGAAGAAGGCGCTGAAACTGTCCTTCTTATCCGGACTCGCTGAACCAATCGGCGCGGCCGTCGGCTTCCTGTTGTTGATGCCGTTCTTGAGCGACACGGTGTTCGGAATCATCTTCGCGGCTGTCGGCGGCATCATGGTGTTCATCTCGCTCGATGAATTGCTCCCAGCCGCCCGTGAATACGGACGGGCCCACCATGCGGTGTACGGCATGGTCGCCGGTATGATGGTCATGGCAGCCAGCCTGATTTTGTTAATGTAACGAACTGAGTAATTCGCGAAATTTTAAGAGGCCGTGGACACGAATTGATTGTGTCCACGGCCTCTTTTTATAACTTAAGTTCAATTAGGTACAAAAATTATGAAATACAAATCTACTATTCCATGTTTTCACTTTTTATCATGCTTATCGCTTCTAACAAAGCGACTCCTGTCAGTAATGCTAACTTCTCACGACTTACTTGGTTATGTGCAATCCAGATTTGCGCCAACGATTCTCCGCAGTTTGCTCGGATCATTTCATCAGTCTTTTCGTCATTGGCAACTGTCAACAGGGCGGCTTCCACATCCTCATCTTCTAAGATATAACCCAAATCGATGGCAGCGTCATCTCGCTCTGCATCACTCGCCGTTTTATCAAGTAATATCTCAATCAATGCAAGTGTATGGTTCACCTTTAGACTTCTTGAGATGGTGAAGTCGACGTCTTAAACAAGTGGACGAGGTCTTTCAACTCGACCGACATATGACTCATCGTCTCGGCGATGCCGTTGATTTCTTGAATCGCGGCGAGTTGCTCTTCGACGTTCGCGCCCGCCTCTTCGACGCTTCGTTGCGTTGAGACGGCGTTCGTTGACATATCTTCGACCGAGACGGCGACCTCGGTCGTGTTCGCACTTACTTCTTCTGTCGCTGCCGCAATCTCACTCATTTGACGGGACGTCTCTTGAATGACGGTGACGATTTCACGGAACGCACCGGCGACTTCGCCCATTTGGATCACACCGCTTGTCACATGCTGGCTCGTGACATCGAACGCCGCCTCGACTTCCGACGTGTCGCGCTGAATATCGACGACGACCGCTTGAATCTGTTTTGCCGACTGTTTCGATTCTTCGGCCAGTTTTCTGACCTCGGCCGCGACGACGGCAAACCCTTTGCCGTGTTCCCCGGCCCGAGCCGCTTCAATCGCCGCGTTCAAGGCGAGCAGGTTCGTCTGTTCCGTGATGGCCGTGATGGAACGAGTGATTTTCTCAATCTCGAGCGATTGATTCGATAAGCGCTCGACCATCTGTTGCGTCAAGTCGTTCGCTTGTTGAATCTCCCGCATCTGCTGCTCGGCCAACTGAATTGTCTCCAGTCCCCCACTCGCCGCTTCGAGTGTATGAATCGTCTGCTCGTTCACGCCTTGCGAGGCAGAGGCGATTTGGTTCAAGCCGACGACGGCTTGATTGACGCCGGACGTCCCTTCTTCGGCCCGTTTCGCCGACACTTGGGCGGCAAGGTTCATCTGTTCAAATAGACCGGCTACACCTTGCGTCGTCGTGGCGACGTGGTCCGTGCTGGCATACAGTTCTTCCGAGTAGGCCGTCACTTTGTCTGAGGCCGCCCCGACTTGACGAATCAAGCCGACAAGGTTGCGTTTCATATCGTTGAACGCCGTGACGAGGTCACCGAGCTCATCGTTCGAACCGACCTCGATATCACCCCCGGTCAAATCACCTTCGGCGACGACGCGCGCTTCGTTCACGAGTCGATTGATCGGCTTCAAGAACAACTTTTGGAGTGCTACTAATGAAAGTAGACCGACAGCGACGCCGATGATGCTGATGACAACCATCCAGATGATCGACTGCCCGGCACTCGCCTGGACCGCTTCCGACTCAGCTGCGAGCGCTTCGCCTTGATACGTGACGAGGTCGGTCACCGTCATCCGGACGCGATCCGTCGTCGGTGTCACGCTCGTATTGAGCACCGTCTTGTATCCGATCTCGTCTTGTTGTTGACGGAGGTCGATGACGCGCGCCATTTCCGTGTCGAGATGTTGATTGAACTTCTCAAGATCACCGATCCAGGCGATGACTTTCGAATCTGACGACGACTGCTTGAGCGTATCCATCAGTTCGTCACGTTTTGTCTGCGCCGCTTCGAGACTAATCAGTGTCTTCGGGTTCGAGACGAGCAGATAGTAGTTCAAATAACGCTCGGCATCGGTCACGGTCAACGCCAAATCTTCGGCGACGAGCATATCTTGGAGCCGCTCGTTCAAGACGCGGTCATACTCTGACGTCGCATTCTGTAATTGATACGAGCCGAGCGCACCGACGATCAATAAGGCGATCAGTGTCGGCACGAGCGCCATCGCCATCTTACGGCGCATCGACGAGCGTCCTTTCACGCGGTCAGGGCGACGTCGTACCTTCCAATTTTTGAGTGGGCGTAGCAATCGTTTCACATCCATGTCTTCTTCTCCTTCTTTCCAATTCTTCTCAACTTGACGATAATGCAAACGTTTTCACGATTCAATTTGATTTTTGGAAATAAGGTGGATGATTCGTCGGATTGACGAAGTTTGTCAAAAATAAATCATTTTTCAAAGTATGACAAAAAAAAGACGCCTGACCAGGGATGGTCAGGCGTGGTTTGGTTACTCAGCGAATGATGAGTTGCCTTTTTTCGTCACTTCAGCAATCGCACTGCGATTGAACTTGAGGAGTGACTGGTCACATTTCAATGTGACTTGTGTGTCTTCGATTTGGTGGACGACGCCGTGAAGGCCGCCGATTGTTACGACGTGATCCCCACGCTCAAGCGCGTTTTGCATCGATTGTACTTCCTTCTGACGTTTCGTCTGCGGACGGATCAACAAGAAGTAGAACACGACGAAAATAAGGATCATCGGTAATAGTGCTACGAGAGTTTCCATGCGTAAAATTCACCCTTTCCTTCAATATCAGGTTCATTATACCGTGAAACTGAAACGTTGTCACATAATCGCTGTTAGAACAATTAGAAATTCTTGGCGTTTGGTTTGTTATACCCATATTCTTCGAAAAACTCTTCCTTGAAGTCCAAAAGACGGTCTTCGCGGATGGCTTGACGTACTTGACTCATCAAGTTCACGAGGAAGTGAAGGTTGTGTGTCGAACAGAGGTGGAGACCGAACATCTCGTCGGCACGAATCAAGTGGTGGACGTACGCACGTGAATAGTTCTTACACGTGTAGCAGTCGCACTTCTCGTCGATTGGGCCGAAGTCCGTCTTATGTTTCGCATGTTTGATCGTGACACGGCCATTCGATGTCATGAGCGTCCCGTTGCGGGCGATTCGGGTCGGCAAGACGCAGTCGAACATGTCGATGCCGCGAATCGAGCCTTCAATCAACGCATCCGGTGAACCGACGCCCATCAAGTAGCGCGGCTTGTTCTCCGGCATGAACGGTGTCGTGAACTCGAGCGCGCGGTACATGACATCTTTCGGTTCGCCGACCGATAATCCACCGACGGCATAACCTGGGAAATCAAGCGAGACGAGGTCGGCCGCACTTTGACGACGGAGATCTTCGTACTCGCCGCCTTGGATGATACCGAACAATGCCTGGTCTTCCGGACGTTCGTGTGCCGCGAGGCAACGCTCAGCCCAACGGCTCGTCCGCTCGACCGATTTCTTCATGTACTCATGTGTCGCCGGGAACGGCGGGCACTCGTCGAACGCCATCATGATATCCGAACCGAGCGCGTTTTGAATCTCCATCGCTTTCTCCGGTGACAAGAACAACTTGTCGCCGTTCAAGTGGTTGCGGAAATGGACGCCTTCTTCTTGGATGTTGCGCAGATCGGCGAGCGAGAAGACCTGGAAGCCGCCCGAGTCCGTCAAAATCGCGCCGTCCCAGTTCATGAACTTATGAAGGCCACCAGCTTGTTTGACGACTTCGTGTCCTGGGCGAATCCAAAGGTGATACGTGTTCGAGAGGATGATGTTCGCTCCCATCGCCTTGACTTGTTCCGGGGCCATCGTCTTGACGGTCGCCTGCGTGCCGACCGGCATGAAGACAGGTGTCTCGAACGAGCCGTGCGGCGTATGGACGATTCCGTGCCGCGCTCCCGTCTGTTTACATGTGTGGATATGTTCGTATGTGACTGCGTGTTTGGTCATTTGTTCTCTTCCTTCCTCGTGATGAGCATCGCGTCTCCAAAGCTGAAGAAGCGGTAACGTTCTTGTACCGCCGTGCGGTACGCGTTCAAGATGATGTCGCGCGACGCGAACGCCGAGACGAGCATGACGAGTGTCGACTTCGGCAGATGGAAGTTCGTGATCAGTCCATCAATCGCCTTCAACTCGACGCCTGGGTAGATAAAGATGTCCGTCCAGCCCGATGACTCGACGAAATCCCCATGGTCGCGCACGATCGTCTCGAGCGTCCGGGTCGATGTCGTCCCAACTGCGAAGACGCGTCCGTTATTTGCACGGATGTCACGGAGTGCCTCGGCCGAAGCGGCCGACAGCTCGAAATACTCACTGTGCATCGTGTGTTCTTCAATCGTATCCGCCGTGACGGGACGGAACGTACCGAGCCCGACGTGGAGCGTGAGCGGAATCAACTTGACGCCTTTCGCCTCTGCCGCTGCGAGCAGTTCTTCCGTGAAGTGAAGACCTGCCGTCGGTGCGGCCGCACTCCCGCGTTCACGGGCGTACACCGTCTGATAACGGTCTTGGTCGTCGAGCTGTTCACGGATGTAGGGCGGGAGCGGCATCGTGCCGAGCTCATCTAAAATCTCATAGAAGATACCGTCGTAATCGAACTTGAAGCGGCGTCCCCCTTCCGGCAGCTCTTCGACACATTCGGCCCGGAGCAATCCGTTGCCGAACTCGACGATGGCGCCGACGCGGACTTTCTTCGCCGGTTTGACGAGCGCTTCCCAGACATCATCTTCCGTCTGCTTCAAAAGAAGAAGTTCGACTTTCCCGCCCGTCTCCTGCTTCGCCCCGAACAGTCGAGCCGGGAGCACGCGCGAGTCGTTGACGACGAGGGCGTCGCCTGCCTGCAAATAGTCGAGCACGTCGCGGAAGTGACGATGCTCGATGTCGCCCGTGTCGCGGTCGAGGACGAGCAGTCGTGAGCTCGTCCGATCGAGGAGCGGTACTTGGGCGATCAGTTCTTCCGGTAAGTCAAAATCATAATCGTTTACGTTCAATTGAATGTCTTGCATATCGTTTACTCCTCTTCATAGCCAAAATGCGTCTTTGCGTACTGGGTGATCATGCGGCCGCGCGGCGTCCGTTGCAGGAAACCTTGCTGCAACAAATACGGCTCATACACGTCCTCGATCGTCTGGGCATCTTCCCCGATCGTCGCGGCAAGCGTCTCGAGTCCGACCGGTCCACCGCCGAACCGTTCAACCATCGCCCGTAAGAGCCGGTGGTCGACTTCGTCGAGCCCGAGGGCGTCGACGTGTAACCGGTCGAGTGCGTCTGAGGCAAGCACCGGATCGATTTCTTTCGTTCCTGCCACTTGGGCGAAATCACGAACCCGGCGTAACAGCCGGTTGGCAATCCGCGGCGTGCCGCGTGCACGTTTCGCGATGGCACCGCTCGCCTCTGGTGAAATCGACAGGCGGAACAGTTGGGCCGTCCGACTGACGATGGCGGCGAGCTCATGCGTCTCGTAGTATTCGAGCTTTAACGTGACACCAAAGCGGTCACGGAGCGGGGCCGACAACATGCCGGCCCGCGTCGTCGCGCCGACGAGCGTGAACGGTGGCAAGTCGATGCGGACGCTTCGCGCCATCTCGCCTTGTCCGTAAACGATGTCGAGACAGTAGTCCTCCATCGCCGGATAGAGGATCTCTTCAATCGTGCGGCTCAAGCGATGAATCTCATCGATGAACAGAACATCGCCCGGTTCGAGGGTCGAGAGGATTGCGGCGAGGTCACCCGGACGTTCGATGGCCGGGCCGGCCGTCGTCTTGATGCCGACACCCATCTCGTTGGCGATAATTTGGGCGAGTGTCGTCTTTCCGAGTCCCGGGGGACCGTATAGGAGGACGTGGTCGAGTGTTTCGCTGCGGAGCTTCGCGGCTTGGATGAAGATCGACAAGTTTCCTTTCGCCTTCTCCTGTCCGATATATTGCTCGAACTTTTGCGGACGCAAGCTCCACTCTTCAGAGTCTTCATATTGTTGATGGGATTGTGACAACAATCGTTCGTCCATGGTCTCCTCCTTATTTCAATAGCAATTGCAGGGCGCGCTTTATGTAAGCGTCTGTCGTCAATATTTCTGAATTCAGTTCCTTGCGGACACGAGTGATCTCACGCTCTGAGTAACCGAGCGCAACGAGCGCTTCGCACGCCTCGTCTAGTTCGGACGCGCCTTGGGCGAACAGTCCGGTGTTCGGTACATAATCCGGGGCGAGCTCGGACAGCTTGCCTTTCAAGTCGAGCGCCATCTGTTTCGCCGTCTTCTTGCCGACACCTGGGAACTTCATCAAATACTTCTCGTTCTCAGTCTCGATTGCGTCGATGAGCGCATCCATATCGCCCGAGGCGACGATCGCGAGTGCGCCTTTCGGTCCGATCCCGTTGACGCCGAGCAATTTATTGAACAGTTCGCGTTCGCGACGTGAACGGAAACCGTACAGCGTCTGTTGATCTTCGCGCACGTAATGGTGCGTAAATACGATTACATGTTCGTCTTGTTCACGATAAAAAAACGGGTTAGGCACATGTACTTTGTAGCCGACGCCCGAAACATCCAACGTTATATATTCCGCGCACACATAGGCGACGGAGCCTTTTACGAATTCAATCACGGTCATATCTCCTCTTCATAGGAAAACTGCATTCATTGTACCATAACCGTCGCCACGAAAAAAGGACAGGCGATTGCCTGTCCTTAGCGTGCGAGCATCCGCTCGAGGGCGAGTGTCGCCCACTTTGTCGTCTCTTGATCGACGCGAATAATATTTACGGGATCGGTCTCGAGTGACTCGAGCGCCCAGAGCAAATGAGGCAAATCGATTCGGTTCATCGTCAAGCACGGGCACATGTACGGGTTGAGCGAATTGATGTCGAGCTCAGGGTGCGTCGCCGCAAGTCGATTGACTAAGTTCATCTCGGTGCCGACGGCCCACTTCGTCCCCGGCGCGCTCGCCTCGATTTGGTCGATGATATATGATGTCGACCCGGCCTCGTCCGCCGCCTGCACGACATCGAACGTGCACTCGGGATGGACGATGATGCGTCGTTCCGGGTCGTTCTTCCGTAACGCCTCGATTTGGGCGACGTTGAACTTCTCATGGACCGAGCAATGCCCTTTCCATAGAATGACGCGGACGTCCTCAATATCGCCTTCATAGACGAGTCTTTCCCGGAGCGGGTCCCAGACGGCCATCGCCTCGAGCGGCACGCCCAAGTCATATGCCGTGTTGCGTCCGAGATGCTGGTCCGGTAAGAACAAGATCCGTTCGCCCGCTTCGAGTGCCCAACGCACGATGTCATGGGCGTTCGACGACGTGACCGTCGCCCCGCCATGTTTGCCGACGAATGCCTTGATGGCCGCTGTCGAGTTGACGTATGTGATCGGGACGATACTGTCGCCGAACGTGTCCGTCAATTCTTCCCATGCGATTTCTGTTTGATCGATATCAGCCATGTCGGCCATCGAACACCCGGCCCGCATATCCGGCAAGATGACGAGCTGGTCGTCACGCGTCAACATGTCAGCCGTCTCGGCCATGAAGTGGACGCCGCAAAAGACGATGAATTCGGCCTCGTTCATCTGTTCGGCGAGCCGTGCGAGCTGGAGCGAATCTCCGGTCGCGTCCGCGAACTGGACGACCTCGTCCTTTTGATAATGGTGGGCCGGTAAAAACAGGCGGCTGCCGAGCCGTGCTTTAATGGCTTCAATCCGTTGTTCCATCTGTTCAACCGTCAAGTCAGCGTATAGCGCTGGCATCGTTCCGAGTAACTGCATGTTTGATTCCTCCTACGAGATTTAAACTACAATCGAGCGCCGTCACCGAATGGGTCAACTGCCCGATTGAGATGACGTCGACGCCCGTACCGCGATACGAGGCGATCGTCTCGACCGTGATGCCGCCTGACGCTTCCGTCTTGATATGACTTGGGACGAGCGCACGCCACGCCTTCAGTTCTTCTGGCGTCCGGTTGTCGAACATGATGATGTCGGCGTCCGCCGCAATCGCCTCATGTAACTGTTCGAGCGTCTCGACCTCGACTTCAATCGGCGTCGTGTGACCGGCAAGCATCCGGGCCCGGGCGACCGCGTTCGTGATCCCACCGAGTGCCGTGATGTGGTTGTCTTTAATCATGACGGCATCGTCGAGCCGGAGCCGGTGGTTCTTCCCACCACCCGAACGGACGGCATGCTTCTCGAGCATGCGGAGTCCAGGTGTCGTCTTGCGCGTGTCCGTGACGGCAATCGTCGGGTCATTGAGCTGTTCGACGCAGCGCCGCGTCATCGTGGCGATCCCGCTCAAATGTTGGATAAGGTTCAATAACACCCGTTCCGTCTCGAGGAGCGTCCGTGTCTTGCCCCGCAACGTGAACAGTTCATCTCCAGTCGAGACAACCGTGCCGTCCGGTTGGCATGACTCGACGACGAGCCGTTGCATCTGGGCCAGCTCCAGGACGACATCCATGCCACAGAACACCCCATCCATTTTGGCGGTGACCGTGGCGAATGACGTCTCGCGCTGATCGATCAGTCCGCTCGAGATATCGCCAAAGCCGATGTCCTCATGTAGAAATGCCGTCAGCTGTTCGCGCAAAGCAATCTTGTTCATAACCATCCTCCGTCCTCATCATGGCACGAGCCAAAAGCCGCGCCGCTTCTATACTCAATGTCTGTTCACTTAATTGTCTTGTCACGTGTTTCGTCCGTGGCAGTTGTTGGGTATTTTCTAAGAAACTTACGATTTTGCCGAGTTGCGGCGAGATTGTCAGCCATTCCCCAATCTGTTGCCGATAGCGGCCGAACAGATCATCTGAAACCTCAAATACGGTCGTCTCGTTCACCGTGAACGGCTTCTCCTCCAAAGTCATCGTCGCCGCCACCCGCTTTCCGAACACCCAGCATTCAAGTAACGAGTTTGACGCGAGTCGATTCTTCCCATGGACGCCCGTATCGGCGACCTCCCCGACCGCATATAGTCCCGCTACCTTGGTTCGTCCATAGGCGTCGACGTCGACACCGCCCATGTGGAAATGCAGTCCCGGCCGGACCGGGATGCGCCGGATGTCGATGCCGTGCGCGTCACATGTCGCCACCAGTTTCGGGAACCGCTCATCGAGCCGTTCGACACGACTCGTATCCAAGTACACCGGTCCGACATGGTTCGTGAGCGTTCGTGCGACCTCATCCCTCGGGGCGAGGCTACCGAGCGGATGTTGTCCCATCACATGATTCCCGGACGTATCGACGAGCGTGGCTCCCGCCCCGCGTAGCGCTTCCGTCACGAGATGGGGTGAATCGACCGCGAGTAGCGTCGGATGAAACTGAATCCGGGACAAGTTCGTGAGCCGTGCCCCGACCGCTTCCGCCAAGACGAGCCCATCTCCTGTGACCGAGCGACAATTCGACGTCCAGTCAATCAGACCGCCGATGCCACCGGTCGCGAGGACGACGGCCCCGGCCTGAACGTGGAGGCGCGTCTCACCGTTGAAGCCGGTCGCCCCGCTCACACGGCCATCGCTTTTCGTCAACGTATCGATCAGGACATGCTCCATGACGGTCACATTGTCAGGCATTTGACGCCGCAGCGTCGCCATCACGTGCCGTCCCGTCTCATCGCCACCGACGTGAAAGATTCGATTCATGCCATGGGCACCTTCCCGACCGACCGCGTAGCCAGTCGCGTCGCGATCGAAGACGACGCCGAACCGCTCCAGCTCTTGAATCGCCGTCCTCCCTTCCTCGACGAGTGTATAAACACGGTCGGGTACGGCCGCAAGTTTCGAGGCGACGAGCGTATCCCGCTCATGGTCGACGCTCGACGGTTCCAAGTACGAGCTAGCGATTCCGCCTTGAGCCAAGTCCGAGTTCGCACTCGTCACTTCATGCTTGGCGACGAGCAGGACGTTCAACGTCCGGGGCAGATGGAGGGCGACCGTCACAGCGGCCAAACCGGCCCCGATAATCAACACATCGACCCGTTCAAATTGTAAAGACATCTGTATATCACCTGTTTTTCATATGTAATGTTGACTTGTAAACTAGTTTCGCATAATTTTGTGAAGAAGACAACATAAGAAAAGGGGAACTTTACGATGAACCGTTACTTTGATTATGCGGCGACGCACCCGATGACAAAATCCGCCCTCGACCATTACGTCGCCATGGCGCGGAGCGTATACGGTAATCCGTCTTCCCTCCACACGCACGGATATATGGCCGAAGATTACTTGACCGAGGCAAGGCGTTTGGTGAAGCAGGCTCTCGGGCTCGACATGCTCCGCGGGAAGTTGCTCTTCACCGGCAGCGGCTCGGAGAGCAACTATATCGCGCTAACGAGTCTCCGTAAGCGCATGAAAGGCAGTGAAGTCATCACGTCGTGGCAAGAGCACGACTCGGTCGCCCTCCTTCTCGACGAATGGGAAGCGGAAGGCGTGACCGTCCATCGGCTGAAACTAAAAGACGGTCGCTTCGACCAAGAGACGTTCACGCGTCTGCTCGACCGTGATATCGGGCTCGTGACGTTCCAGCACGTCAACTCCGATACCGGATGGACGCTGCCGCTCCACAACATCCTCTGCCAATTGAAATATAAAAAAGTGTTGCTCCATATCGACGGCGTCCAGGCGCTCGGCAAGATTCCTGTCTCGGTCGACGGGATTGACGCCTATTCGTTCAGCGCCCATAAGGTCGGCGGTCCAAAAGGCGTCGGCGGCCTCTATATGGAACGGCTGTTGCCACCGCCCTATTATCCGGGACACCATCAGTACGGCATTCGTCCCGGCACGATTGACGTCCCCGGCATCTGTGCGTTCGTTAAAGCGTTCACCGATCGGCACGAGGCACGGACACGTCATGAAAGAAATTTCTTGGCGTTTCGTGCTATCTTGAAAGAGAAGACATCGTCTTACGTGGACTGGCTCGAGTTCGACCAGCAGAGTCCCGCCATCTTCTCGTTCGTCTCGAATCAGCGGGACGGACAATGGTGGATGACCGAACTCGACGGTCTCGGCTTCCAAGTCTCGGCAGGCTCGGCCTGTCGGGCCGGCCAGAACGGACCGAACCGGATGCTCGAGTCACTCGGCTATGAGACGAGCGCCTGCCACGGCCTCGTCCGCATTTCCTTCGGTGAAGACACGACCGTCGAAGCCACGACGGCACTCGCCGAAGCCATCGTCACTTTAGCAAGGAGAGTTGGATCTTATGAACAAACGCTTAGCCGGTGAAGAACGCCGGCGCACATTATTGGAAATGATTGAACAGAGTTCCGAGCCGATCACCGGCTCCGAGCTCGCCCGCCGTGTCGCCGTCAGCCGACAAGTCGTCGTCCAAGACTTGTCGCTCTTGAAGGCGAAGGGCCATCAAATCGTCGCGACCGCCCGTGGATACGTCTATCTACCGGGCGAGTCGTCACCGTCCGCCTACACCCGTAAAATCGTCTGTCGTCACGAGGCCGAGGCCATGGAGGCCGAAATGAACGCCATCGTCGACGAAGGCGTCACGATTCGGGACGTCATCATCGATCATCCGGTCTACGGTTCGTTGACGGGCCAGTTGATGGTGAAGAGCCGTCGCGACGTCCGTGCTTTCCTCGAACGAGTCGAGGCGAACCAGGCCGCCCCACTTTCGCATTTGACGGGTGGCTTGCATATCCACACGCTCGAGGCCGATAGCGAAGATGCCATCGATGCCGCCGTCTCGGAACTCGAGCGGCTCGGCGTCCTTGTCTCCGAGCTCGACTAAGATGTCACAAATACGTGACATCTTTTCTTTTGCTTTCGGTCCATGTCCGTTATACTGATGGATGGAACAAAGACCGTACAAAATTTGGAAAGGAGGGAACGGTCATGTGGTATTTCTTTGAACAACTGTTGCTCGGCTGCGGCGTCTTCAGCGTCCCGCTCGGTATCTTCATCCAATTCATCCCGAATGAGCTCGTGCTCGCCTACGGTGGCCACTTGATCGGTTCTCTCGACGTCTCGTTCCTGCTCGTCTTCCTCCTCGCGTGGTCGGCGTTCGTCCTCAGTCAAATCGTTCTCTATTGGATTGGCCGTTACGGCGGTCGTCCTGTCGCCCTTCGGCTCTACAAGTCATTTCGCATCAGTGAGGCGAAGCAACAACGCGCCGAGACATGGTTCGATACGTATGGCGCCTGGATCGTCTGTCTGAGCGTCATTTGGCGCCAGCTGTTCGCCGTCAGCGCCGGCGTCATGCGCTTGTCGTTCCGGAAATTTTTGACGGTGACCGTCGTCGTCTTCGCCGTCTGGTCGTTCGTGTTCGTCAAACTCGGGATGATGCTTGGTAGCAATTGGCGTCATATCGGCGAAGTCACGCACGGGTTCTTGCCGTACGTCGGCACCGCCATCGGACTATATGTCCTCATCCGCTATATCCGCGCGAATCCGCGTCTATTTAAAAAGTCAGCCTGAGCAGATTCGCTCGAGCTGACTTTTTTGAATAGAGGGAAAAACGAATAGAGTACCGAATTAAGAATAGTGAGGAAAGCGTTTTTTTCTCGGAATAGAGACAGCCACCTTCAAAGGAGGAATTACCATGTTCCATCGTCGAAAAACGTACACCATCCGTCCTGAACGCTTAGATGAATTCACCGAGTTTTTCCATACATACCTGTATCCGATACAGGTATCGCACGGCGCCCGTCTCGTCGGTCGTTGGGTGACCGAAGACAAGGACGAGGTCATGGCCCTCTGGGAATATCGTGACCGCGAGCATTACGAACAAGTCGAACGCGATTACCGCTCAAGCAGCCTGCGCCGCGAGGCGATGAAGAAGCGGGCCCGTCTCGGCAAAGATTTATATATCAAGTCAAGCGAGGAGTTCATGATGCCGACCGGTCACTACACACCACCGCGCACCATCGTCTCCGTGACGGCCTACGTCACGAACGCCGACGGCGAGGTGCTCCTCGTTCAGAACACGCACCGGAACGATACGTATGAGATGCCGGGCGGACAAGTCGAGGAACATGAATCGATCGTCGACGCCGTGCATCGCGAAGTAAAAGAAGAGACCGGGATTGAGATCGAGGTCGACGGGATCACCGGCATCTATCAAAACGTATCCTCACGCGTACTCTGTGTCACGTTCCGCGCGCGCTACGTCTCGGGCGACCTGCAACCGCAGGAAGGCGAGACGCAAGAAGTCGGCTTCTTCAAGGTCGACGCCTCGAACGTCGGCGACTATATCAAGCGCGATCATTTCCAGATGCGCCTGCTTGATGCGATCGACCCGACGTATATGCCGCACGCCATCTATAAAGTACGTCCATACGAGCTGCTCGAACGCGTCGAGCGCCATCATACTGTATAAACAAAAGGAGGGACCGCCGGTTGGCGATCCCTCCTTTGTTCGTTTACGCTTGTTCCGCCGCTTCGGATTGACCCGTTTCGACGAGCAATTTGCGAATCCGACGCTTTTCGACGTGGAGAACGGTGAATGTCATGTCTTCATACGTGACACGCGCACCTTTCTCTGGAATGTCTCCTAACAGTTCGACGATCCAACCACCCATCGTGTTGGCATCTACTTCAGGTTCTTTAATTCCCATCTCATCCGCAAACTCATCGACATCCATGTCGGCCATACACTCGTAGACGCCATCACGGAGTCGTTTGAGATAGACGATTGACTCATCGTGCTCATCCCAAATGTCTCCGACGAGCTCCTCGAGCATGTCTTCGAGTGTGATGAGGCCGGCCGTCCCACCGAACTCGTCGAGGACGATCGCCATGTGCGATTGTTTTTGCTGAAGGACTGGGAGCAGTTCAATTAATTTTGTCTGCGGTGATACGTATGTGAGCGGACGAATGAGCGAACGAACGTCCGTCACTTCATCCCGCATCATCGAACGAAGGAAATCACGTTCTGACAACACCCCGATGACGTTGTCAATCGAGTCTTTATATACCGGTAGACGAGAATGCCCACCGCTAAAGATCGTGTCTTTGATTTCTTCGAGCGTATCGTCGATGTCGACGGCGAGGATATCAATCCGCGGCGTCAACACATCGTCGACAGTGATGTCGTTGAAGGCGAAGGCGCTATGCACGAGTTCCGCTTCGGTCTCGCCGAGCACCCCTTCTTCTTCTCCCATATCAACGAGCACTTTCAACTCTTCTTCCGTCACCGACGGTTCTTTTTCGTTCATCCCGATCATCCGGAGTACCAACTTCTTCAAGCCAGTGAAAATCATCGTCACCGGTTTCAAGATTTTGACGAGGAACAGCAAGATGCCGCTGATGAGAAGCGAATACTTCTCGGCGAACTCTTTCGCGAGCGACTTCGGTAAAATCTCACCGAAGATCAAGATGATGACGGTCGTCGCGAACGTCGAGATGACGAGGCCGGTCCCGCCCGAGTAAATACTCGTGGCGATGGCCGTCGATACGGTCGCCGCCCCGATGTTGACGATGTTGTTCCCGACGAGAATCGTCGAGAGCGTATCGTCGAAGCGGTCGACGAGGTGAAGGACGCGCTTGGCGCCCTTGTCCCCATCTTCCGACATACGAATCATCCGGACACGGTTCACGCTCGAGAGCGCGGTCTCGGCAGAAGAGAAAAAGGCTGACAACATAACTAAAACTACATAAAGAATTAAACTAGACGAGGGCACAGGGTCCACGTTTACTTCACACTCCATTTCCTAATTAAAAAGATTATTCGACGAATTCGAATTCAAAGTCCAAGATGGCGACGACGCTGCCGTCTTCGGCACCTAACTTGCGAAGGTCGTCATCGACGCCCATTTGACGCATTTGACGCGCAAAGCGCTTGATGGATTCGTCGTGATCGAAGTTCGTCATCTTGAAGAGCTTCTCGATACGAGGCCCTGTGATCACGAAGCGTTCGTATTCATCAATATGAATCTGATACCCCTTCTCTTCCTTCTCGTAACGATAAACGACACGTGGTGTGGCCGTCTTCTCTTCGAGCTCTTCGAGTGGGAACTCAGGTGTCGAGTCTACAAGATTAGCTACTTCGATGAGCAGGTTGCGAAGTCCTTCTTTGGCGAGTGCCGAGATCGGGAAGACTTTGACGTCGTCTCCGATTTTCTTTTGGAACTCTTCAAGTAATTCCGGCGCATCCGGCATGTCCATCTTGTTGGCGACAACGATTTGCGGACGCTCGAGGAGACGTAAGTTGTACGACTCGAGCTCGCGGTTGATCGTCGTGTAGTCTTCGAACGGGTCGCGCCCTTCCATGCCGCTCATATCGATCATGTGGACGATGACTTTCGTCCGCTCGATGTGACGCAAGAATTGGTGACCGAGGCCGACGCCTTGGCTCGCCCCTTCGATGAGTCCAGGAAGATCGGCCATGACGAAGTCACGGTCGTCCGCCGTCTTGACGACACCGAGGTTCGGTGTGATCGTCGTGAAGTGGTACGCGCCGATTTTTGGGCGTGCCGACGAGACGACTGACAAGAGCGTCGATTTCCCGACTGACGGGAATCCGACAAGACCGACGTCAGCGAGCAATTTCAACTCAAGACGCAATTCACGCTCTTGACCTGGCTCCCCGTTCTCGGCAATCTCTGGTGCAGGGTTAGATGGCGTCGCAAAACGACAGTTCCCGCGGCCCCCACGTCCACCTTTGGCAATCGTGGCCCGTTGGCCGTGCTCGGTAAGGTCGGCGATGACCGTATCTGTTTGTGCATCGAACACGATCGTACCTGGTGGGACTTTGACGACGAGCGGCTTCGCTTTTCGTCCGTGCATGCCTTTCGACATCCCTTTTTCACCGTCATGGGCGATGAACTTTTTCGAGAATCGGAAATCAACGAGTGTACGTAATCCCTCTTCTACTTCAAAGACGACGTCACCACCGTGACCTCCGTCTCCTCCTGCTGGTCCACCGTCTGGAACATACTTCTCGCGGCGGAACGCAACCATCCCTTTACCGCCGTCTCCAGCTTTTACAAAAATATTAACCTGATCGACAAACATTTAATTCCCCTCCTTTATAACGAACGTAGAACATTCTACTGTTTGCTCGTACACTTCATCTGACGTGAACACGTCGTCCGGTACGTGACCGAAGACGCGGACCATCAGTCCGTCCGTGAACGTCACATGAATCGGTCCATCCGTTCCTGACAGAAGACGGACAAACTTGTCCGCCACGCGCGCGTCGTCTAGCGACACGCGGTCGGCCGATACCTTATAGGTCAACCGCCCTTCCCAGTTCGCTTGCATGAGGACGAGACTCGTCGTCGGCATGTCCAAGCGAATGAGCGCACTCTCCTCGTCGGCGTGCTGACGATATCGCTCGTACAGCTCCTCAAGTTTTTCAGGCTCGAGCGCCGCGTACAAGGAGATCATCTGAAGCCGATTCATCCATTCGTGACGGACGGTCGATAATAGTTTCAGTGCTGCTTGTGAGTTCATGAAATCCTCTCCTAGTAAAACTAGTAAAAAAGACTCTAACCAAATAAGTGGCTAGAGTCTTCTGCGTGGTTCTACTTACGCAACTGGGTAAACGCTCACTTGTTTCTTGTCGCGACCAAGACGCTCGAAGCGTACTACGCCGTCAACTTTTGCAAACAATGTGTCGTCGCCACCACGGCCGACGTTTTCACCTGGGTGAATTTTCGTACCGCGTTGACGGTAGAGAATCGATCCAGCTGAAACAGTCTGTCCGTCAGCGCGTTTAGCGCCGAGGCGTTTCGAAATTGAGTCACGACCGTTTTTAGTCGATCCTACTCCCTTTTTCGATGCGAAGAACTGAAGGTTCAATTGTAACATGAGGTCCACCTCCTATTGTTCAATTTGGATATAATCACCGTAACTATGGGCGATCGTGTCTAGTTGCACGAGCATCCCTTCTAATAACAGTTGGGTGCGAGTCATGTCCTCCGGTGATACGTCAGGATATGTCTCGACATAAAAGTAGCCACCCTCTGTTTTGTCTGCCATTTCTACAAGAAGCGATTGACCGGCAAGTACCTCGACAGCATTATATGCCCCAAAGATGATGGCAGAAACGCCGGCACAGACCAAATCAGAACCGGGTTCAGCAAAGTTGGCGTGACCTGTCACTTCAACGGAACGAATCGACTTCGTCTCGTCTCGTCTGACCATTACTCGAATCATAGCTTACGCTTCGATTTTCTCGATGCGAACTTTCGTGTAAGGCTGACGGTGACCTTGCTTACGACGGTAGTTTTTCTTAGCTTTCATTTTGAAGACAGTGATCTTCTTCGCGCGACCGTGTTTAACGACAGTTGCTACGACTTTAGCGCCCTCTACGAGTGGAGCTCCGACTTTAACATCGTCACCACCAACGAAAAGAACTTCACCGAATTCTACAGTACCCTCGACATCAGCATCGAGTTTTTCGATGTAGATCTCTTGACCTGCTTCAACTTTGATTTGCTTACCACCAGTTTTGATGATTGCGTACATATACGTGCACCTCCTTATTAAACTCAGACTCGCCATCCAGGGCAGGGCGAAACCATTTCAACCCGTTCTGTGCGGTTGTAGCCATTTGGGTGCTTCCAAACGAACTAACGTTATAGATAATACCACTCTCGTTCAATCGTTGTCAATGACGAGATACGAAATTCTGACATTCCTCGAGCGTCCCGTAGAACGCCACATCCGGTTCTCCGTCGACGAGCAAGACCGTGCAGTCAAAACCGTCCCACGACGCGTCATGCCACTTGCTCGGGAGTGTCACGACGACACCCTCGGCTTGAGGCGCGAGCTCCATCAGCGTCCGCTCCAGCTGCGAGAAGACGGCAAGCTTCGACGGGTTACCGTTATAGGTCATCCGGTCTTGCATCGAACGTCCGGTCCGTTCTCGCGACAGCTCGAACAAACCCATGCGCGTGAAGCCGTAGACTTCGACACGGCGCGGATCGCGGGCACCGAGCTCTTTCATCTTCTTCAAGAGCCGGGCTTGTCCATCCTTTGACCCCCTCAAGAAGTCGATGACGACCATACCGCCGATATTGCGTAACCGGAGCTGTTCCATGACGGCGTAGAGCGCGGCCTCGTTAATCGTATCGGCGGCGCGACCCTTGTCTTTGACAGCGACGTTCTTGCCGCTGTTGACATCGATGACGGTCATCGTCTCGACTTGTTCAATCAAGACGTACGAACCGCCTTCGAGCCAGACGACACGCTGGCCCAGCTTCTCGATTGCCCCGTCGAGCCGGACCGCTTCTTTCATCCGGCCTTTGCCGATATGACGCTCGACGTTGACCTCGAGCCGCGTCAACCGGTCTTGCGCTTCCTTGTCATTCAACATGACCGATTCGACCGCATGGCGTCGCACGAACTGTTCGCACAACAGCTCATCCTGTCCCCCTCGTGCCGTGATGACGTCCTTGGCACGCGTCCGGAGCAAGTCGAGCTCTTCTTGAAGGTCTTCAGGGCTTGCCTGCCCCGACTCGGTCCGGAACAACACCCCTTCTGCCTCTTCGAGGTCGAACACTTTCGATAACCGGTCCTGGGTGACGAAATCGAGCTTGCGGCTATACAACTGGCGCCGACCATAAGGGAAGTAGACGATATACCGTCCGCCGAAGCGGATGTTCTCCGTCACTTTATGGTGTTTGCCGTTGATGCCTTCTTTCGTCACTTGGACGAGTCGCTTCTCACCGACGACGGCCGCCTGACCGATGGCTGGCACGTCCGGATATGCCTCGAGCGCTTTTAGCGTCTCGGCAATTGGCAAGAAGAGCGTCGTCTCGCCGGTCGTCAAAAACGCGGCGCCGAGCGACGGATGAATCCGTTCGATCGCGGCCTCGAGAATCGTCCCGATCGACAGTTGGTCGATGAAGCGTTCCTCGACTTCGAGCAGACGCTCCCCGTCGACGAGCATGGCCCGTTCGATGGAAGGGGTCCGTTCATAGATCAATCGCATATGCGTCTCTCCTTTCGACACAAAAAGGCAACTTTCGTTGCCTTAGGCTTTTTTCATTCCAAATTTCATCATGAGTCGTGTCCAGAAGCCGACCGGTTTTTGTTCGGTCTGAATCGACATGAGCGGCACCGACTCCCCAAGAATCCGGCGCGTGATGTTGCGGTACGCTTGTCCGGCATTGTTATCCGGGTTCATCGTGACCGGTACCCCGCGGTTCGCGGCGGCGATGACTTCTTCATCGTCAACGACGACGCCGAGCAGGTCGATCGACAAGATGCGCATGATGTCATCGATGTCGAGCATATCGCCTGATTCGACGAGGTGGTTCTTGACGCGGTTGACGATCAATTTCGGCGCAGCGACATGTTCCGCTTGCTCGAGCATCCCGATGATGCGGTCCGCGTCCTGAACGGCCGCCTTCTCAGGCGTCGTCACGACGACGGCCTCATCGGCGCCGGCGATGGCGTTCATGAAGCCTTGCTCGATGCCGGCCGGGCAATCGATTAACACGAAATCATATTCCGTCTTCAACTGGTCGATAATCTCTTTCACTTGCTCCGGTTGGACCGATGTCTTGTCTTTCGACTGGGCCGCAGGCAAGAGATACATCTCTTCGAACCGCTTGTCACGGACGAGCGCCTGATGCAATTTGCATTGGCCGTTGATGACGTCGACGAGGTTATAGATGCTGCGGTTGTCGAGTCCTAAGATGATGTCGAGGTTACGAAGACCGATATCCGTATCGACGAGACAGACCGAGTGACCAGACAATGCGAGGCCGGTCCCGAGGTTCGCGGTCGTGGTCGTCTTCCCGACGCCACCTTTCCCAGACGTCACGACGATGGACCGACCTTTCTTCACTTCTTTCACTGTATGTACAGGCTCTACTACTTGCTCCATCAAACTCACCCTCTCTGTAATTCCATTGCATATGCGTCTTTCAGCCCAGTCATGACTTGACGGAGACGCGTCATTTCAATACCCTGATTCGTCTGATATGCGCATCCCATCTCGATCTCCGGAAGCTCTTCGCCGTCGTCCGACGCGAGCACGTGTTCACCGATCGCTAAAAACTTCGGATGGAGCAGACTGGCGGTGATGACCGCTTCCTCCCATCCTTCGACACCGGCACGCACATTTCCTCGTATCGTCCCTAAACAATAGATACTTCCCGTCGCCCGAACTTCGGACCCTGGGTTGATGTCTCCGATAATGAGCACCGAGCCATCGAAATCGAGCACTTGTCCGCTTCGAATCGTCCCGCTATGGTAGTGGAACGTCTTTTTGCCGTAGGTCGCTTTCGCTTCTTCGGTCAACATGACCTCGCTTGATAGCTCCTCGATATAAAAAACGCCATGACGAGCGACGACTTCACGAATTTGACGTGACAGCTCCTCGTCTAAATAACGAGTACCCGCGTGCAATTTGAGTGCAATCTTCCCAGAGGGCGGCTCCATTTCTTGTAACGTGGCCTCAAGCTCTCCGAGCACCTCATCGATGCCACTCCGTGGATTGAAGTGGATTGCAATACCGTTGCGATGTCCTTTTATCGTAATATGTCGTTTACGCTCCATCATGGCTACCCTCTTTTCGCTACAGGTCGCGGCGCCACGTATCGTGTCATCGGCACGTATAACAATGCGATGGCGACAGCGTTGGCGACGAGCGTCCCTGGAATCTGTTCAACTAATAGTGTTTGAATGGTCATGGTCGTCCCACCGACCGCCGTCATGACGCTAAAGATCCCGAAGGAAAACACGAGAATCATGAACGTGAACGTGATGACGACCGAGAAGAAGTTCTCACCTATATATTTTAACACGAAGCTGACTAAGAGAGGAATGAGTGAAAAAGTAAATAAGTAAATTCCGAGCAAGTCGGTATAGACGATGTCATACAACAGTCCAAAGACGAGTCCGAATCCGAACGCCGCCTCGAAGCGACCATACAAACCGACGTACATCAAGCCGATCAATGTCAAATACAAGAACGGCGTCACATAGTGCCATGAGAAGATGGCGGCCCATGTCCCTTCAATAAGAAAGAGGAGGAACAGGGCGATGAACACTTTCATGTTACTCACCCGCTGCTCCTCCTTCCTCGGGACCCGTCAAGAACGGTTCGTCGAGCGTTCGATTGATGACGAACATTTGCGAGAACTCATTGAAGTCCGCTTCTGGTTTGATGCGGGCGACTTGAGATACGCCATATTCATCCGTCTCGATCGACTCGACCGTTCCGATGACAAGACCGGCCGGATAACGGCCACCGAGACCTGACGTCGACACGATCTCGCCTTCTTTCAACTTGACGCTGTTCGAGACCTTCGTGAAGAAGAGCTCGTTCGTCTCGCTGTCGAAGCCGTCAATCGTCCCGTACGTCGCTTTGCCGTCCTCGTCCTTGACGACGGCCGAGACATTGTTCGTCCGGTTGTTGTCCGAGAGGAGTTGCACTTGCGACGTGTAGGCGCTCGTTTGAATGACGCGACCGACCATGCCGCCCGCGGCCGTGACGGCCATGCCTTTCTCGACACCGCGCTCTTCCCCGACGTTGATCGTCACATAGCGCTGCCAGTCGTTCGGCGTGCGCCCGATCACTTCGGCGGGAATCAAATCGAAGTCACGGAGCGATGTATCGGCCGCCTCGACCATTTGCCGCAATTCTTCGTTCTCGCGGCGCAGGTCATCGGCTTCGACCGACACTTCCGCGTATTTCGTCAAATGTTGTTTCAATTGACGGTTCTCTTCATAAATATCGCGTACGTTCGAAATCGAGGACACGGTACTGTCCATCCAGCCGATCGGTACCGTGAACACTCGTTGGAACGTTCCGACCACATCACGCGTGACGTCCTGGTACCAGGCGGATTCCGACCGTCCTCGAATCGAAACCCCCAAGATTACTACGAATAAGATGATACCGATCAGCGTGATGATGAGCTTTTTATTCCGTACGAACCGGCTCATCGTGTGTCACCACTCATCGACGCGACGAGATGCCTGATTTTGAACGGAGGACGTCCATCATTTCAAGAGATTTTCCTGTCCCGATGGCGACGCAATCGAGCGGTTCATCCGCGACGAGTGTCGGGATGTGTGTCTCGTCCGAGATCACGTCATCCAAGTTTTTAAGGAGTGCTCCACCGCCTGTGAGGACGATGCCGCGGTCCATGACGTCAGCCGCAAGTTCCGGTGGCGTCTGCTCGAGCGTTTGTTTCACGCCTGCAAGGATCGCTTCGACCGTATCCGAGAGTGCTTCACACACTTCAGCAGCCGAGACTTCGATTTGTTTTGGAAGACCTGTCACGAGATCGCGACCACGGATTTCCATTTTCTCATTTTCGTTCGAAGCGTCGATGCGAGCCGAACCGACTTCCATCTTGAGCGTCTCTGACGTCCGCTCCCCGATCATGAGGTTGTATTTGTTTTTGATGTAACGAATAATGGCGTCATCCATTTCGTCACCGCCGACACGAATCGATTGGCTCGTCACGATGCCGCCGAGTGAAATCACTGCGACTTCGGTCGTACCGCCACCGATATCGACGACCATCGAGCCTGTCGGTTCCCAAACTGGGAGACCGGCACCGATTGCTGCCGCGAACGGTTCTTCAATCGTGTACGCTTCACGCGCGCCCGCTTGCTTGGCTGCGTCTTCCACGGCACGTTTTTCGACTGACGTGATGCCGCTTGGCACACAGATCATGACGTTCGTCTTCGATGAGAACAAACCGCTCTTCGATTTCTGCGCTTGCTCCATGAAGTATTTGATCATCGTCGCTGTCGTTTCGAAATCGGCGATAACCCCATCTTTCATTGGACGGCGTGCCGTGACGTTACCCGGCGTACGTCCAATCATATCCTTGGCCTGGTTACCCACGGCCTCAATTCTACCTGTATCTGTACGGAACGCCACTACGGACGGTTCACGAACAACGATGCCTTGACCTTTTACATAAACGAGCGTATTTGCCGTTCCAAGGTCGATTCCGATTTCTCGGTTAAAACTACGAAACATACGTGCTGCTCCTCTCTTGGTTACACTATTTTTTATTATAACGGAAAAATCATGTTTGAAAACGTTCATTCGATTACAGGTTATTTACAATAACGTTCATCTCAGTCCTGTCTCACCGTATATTAGTGTGCCTTCTTTTCGACAAAAACGCAAATCAAAAAGCAAGCGCGTGAAAGCGCCTGCTTGGATTCTCTCTCGCAATCGTCACATATTTTTCAAGGTGAGCAGCACTGCCGTTTGAAGCACAGGTCGCTCCGTCTCATGCAGTTTGACAAAAAAGCTTTTCAAAAACGTTTTCACGTTATGCACGACGTGCCAATAGTGTTCGGGCTCGAGTTGCTGTTTTTGTGCGCTCAATCGGGCAGGCAAGTCTTCTAACAGAACGATGAGCTCGTGTTCGTCCATCCCGCGCTGCAATAAGGCAAAGATAGGATTCAACAACCGCTCATCCTCGTCATGCATATATACGGTCGGCATCATCACCTTGTTCCATAGCGCCTCGAGCATCTCACCGAATTCCGTCTCATCGAGGTGCGGATGCAGGACGAGCTCATCGAAGGCATCGGCCACGTGGGCGATCGAATGGGCCCAGCCTTTCCCAGGCACATAGCCTCTCGTGTCGATTTCACAATCGAGATAGGCCAGGAGCTTCGCCTTCAACATGTCGAGATCCGCTTCCGATAAAAATCCTCGTTGCCGGTCCTGATACACGATCAAGGCGATCAACAGCGTCGAGAACGCCCGCGTGAAGACGGTGTCCGATGCCGTCTCCCCGATTCCGTGGAACAAATGATATTTGAGCGTCGTGTGGAGCATATCCGTCAATTGTTCGTTCGTCAGGTGATCGTCTTCGATGATGAAGCGATAAAACAGCGTGTAAATCAACTGGTCCCGAAGCTCTGCATCCGTCGAGCCGATGTGATGGAGCATGGATTGGATAAGCCTAGTTTCGTCTAACCCTTCCAGATTCGTCGCTCGGTTTTTGATATCTGTCAAAATAACTTTCAAATCAAGCTCGCTATAAATAGTCTCTTCATTCATGTCTGATCACATTCCCTCTTCGTAGGTCGTATGTAAACGTATACTCTCGGTGTTCGACGACGGGTTGAACGATTCCTGTTACGGACCAACAACATCTAAAATATGGCTACGATGAAGACGGCGACTGAGCGTCAGGAAGTATGAAGTCTGAACAAAAAAGCAGACGCATATGCGCCTGCCCACTGTTCACCCGTTCATATATCCACGTTGCTTCATACTGACGTAATGGTCCTCCCCGATGATGACGTGGTCAAGACAAGCGATGCCGACGATATGACCGGCCTCAACAAGACGCTCCGACACTTCGATGTCTTCCCGGCTCGGGGTCGCGTCCCCGCTCGGATGGTTATGGACGGCGATGAAACAAGCAGCCGACAGCTTGAGCGCCTCGCGGAACACGTCGCGCGGATGGACAATCGACGAATTGAGCCCACCGACGAACAGCGTCTTCCGGGCGATGAGCTGGTTCTTCGTGTTCAAATACAGGCAAATGAAATGTTCCTGATTCAACAGCCGGAGTTCATCACGGAGCAGTTCATAGGCGTCCTGCGGCGAACGGATTGTCGGCGTCTCCAATTTCGGTTCCTCGACGTAACGGAGACCGATTGCAAACGCCGCGAGCAACTGCTCGGCTTTCTTCTTCGTCATGCCCTCGATTTGACAGAGGTCACTCACAGACGCCTGCGACAGCGCCCGGAGCGTCGGATATACGTCGGACAGCCGTCGGGCCGTCTCGTGCGGGTCGCCACCCCTGCCCCCGATTTGGAGCAGCCGGGCGATCGCGGATTCAACACTTCGGTCGAGCACCATGGTCATTCCTTCACCAACTTTCGCTTCATTCACAGAAAGCGCGGCGATACCCCGTGTCGTTCGAGCGCCTCGACGAGTGGACGGATTGGTAGACCGACGACGTTATAAAAGTCTCCTTCGAGCCGTTCGACGAACAGACCGCCCGACCCTTGAATCCCATAGGCACCTGCCTTGTCATAAGGCTCCGTTGAATCGAGGTAGCCGTCGAGCCACGCGTCCGGGATGTCGATGAACGTGACGTGCGTCGGCGTGACGAACAAGTCCTGTCGCTCAGGGCCGATGATGCTGACGCCGGTGAGCACTTCATGCGTCGCTCCCGAAAGCCGTTGCAGCATGTCCCGCGCATCGTCACGGTCTTTCGGCTTCTCTAAAATCGTCCCGTCTAAGACGACGACCGTATCCGAGCCGATGACGATGGCGTCGCGTTTGTCGCGGGCGACGTCCATCGCTTTCTCGCGGGCGAGGCGTCCGACGTACTCGTCCGGATGTTCCCGTCCGTTCGTTCCTTCGATGACGTTCGAGGGGATGACTTCATGCGTGATGCCGGCCTGGGTCAACAATTCGGTCCGCCGCGGCGACATCGAGGCGAGGATGACACGTTTCTGTGTTGGTTTCATTGTAACGACTCCTTCCATATGTGCGTAACGGGCTTCTTTTCCGTATCACACTTCACTGTCGATTGTAGGCAAACGAGCAGATGTTTACAATCAGAGACCTCTCAAAAAAACGCCCCTTCTTTTCGAAGGGACGTGCGCTCATGGTGTCGTATAATCGTACACCGGGATGTCTTTCGGTGTGAACGTCTGGGCCGGTACGTACCGGTCCTCGACGAGTTGATCGAGGTCCGGGCGATAGAACGCGTCGAGTTCGACCGTGAAGTCGAGCGGCTCGGCCGTCTCGGTCGTGTTCGGTCCCGTCTCCGTAGGTCCAGTAAATTGGACCGTGCGCAAGATGTGAATCCGGTTCATCGACTCGACCGACTCAAGGAACAGGACGAGCGACTCGTACGTGTCCGCTTGGAGCGAGACCGTCGAGCGGACCGATGAGGCGTTGACCGGCGTGATTTCAACCGGTTCGACCGGTTCAGCCGTCGCACTCACATCGTTCGGTTCTGGCTCGTCGATGTCTTCTGGTACTTCCGATTCAGCGATGATGCCGTCGGCGAAAGCGATGCTCGTCACGCGAACGTCAGACAGTTGGCTCGCCTGGGACAGCGTCTCGACGACCGTGTCGAGGGCTGCTTCGGTCGGGACACGCGTCTGCAGGCGCTGGGAATCGGCGACGTCGACGACTTCGCCTTCTTGGCGCAACAGTTCGAGCTTCGTCTGTTCGAGCGACAGTTCCCGTTCGAGCGACTTGACGTTGCCTTGGTGGATGAAATACTGGTAACCGAAATAAGATGGTACGGCGATGGCCGCGAACAAACAGATTGTGAAAATCAAATAAATCGTCGAGCGTTTCATTCGCTCACCACCTCCTCATCGGTCGTCTCTTCCGTCTCGCCGTCCGGTGTCTCACCATCTGGGGTCTCCCCTTCCGGCGTCTCCGGTTCGGCATCGATGAACGTGAAGGTGAACTCGCCGATGTAGCGTGGGAGCGGTTCGTCTGTCGAATCGAGCACGCTCGGCGACAGCGTCGAATCCGTTTCGGTATCCGTCTCTTCCTGTTCCGTCTCCGCTTTCGTCTCGGTCGTCACGCCGAGCAGTTTGACGTTCTCAAACCTCACGTCGTTCAAGAGCGAGCGTTGGAACACGTTCAAATCGGCGAGCGTCTCGAACTGGGTGCGCACGCTCATGAGCGAACCGTCGGCGTAGTTATACGTCAACACGTAGCCCGTCGGTGGCAGTTGTTCCGTCAAGGCCCGTAGTGCTGGCACGGCCAACTTCTCTTCGGCCGTGAGCGCCGTCACCGTCTGGTCGAGCGATAGGACTTGCTGCCCCTTCGAGTTCACTTGCTCGGTCTGATAGATGCGAACGAGTTGCAACTGTTCTTCGATCTGGGCCTCGTTCTGCTTCAATTCGTTCACTTCATAGAACAAGTAACCGGTCGCCCCGCCGCCAATCAAAAGCGCGAGCAGGCTCGCGATAATCGGCCACCGGAGTGTCACATCGGTCGAGTTGATGAAGTTGGCGTCGTGCTCTTTGTCGAGCGTCGCCATTCCGAGGAGCGGCAACATCTGGTGCGACAACGGTGTAGCGTGAGAGAGCGGGAGCGGGTCTTCGATCCGTTTGACCGGCACCATCGCCTCGCTTTCAATCGTCCGGACGAGGTCGTCGAGGTTCGGGACCGTCCCCGAGACGAGCAACTCGTCAATCGGACGACCGTCCGTCCGGAGCGAGTAGCGATAGAAGTCGAGGAAGCGTGCGAGTTCGTTCAACCACTCGTCCGTCTGCGTCGCGAGCGTCTCCTTCGAGCCGCTATATGTATACGTGATGATTCCATCCGTCGTCTCGGCGCGGTACGGGAGGTCGGTCTCGATGGCCCGGATGAACCGGACTTGCCCTTCCTCGAGGACGAGCAACTGGTGCGCGAACGGTGTCACGTGCCAGAGGAGCGTCGATTTGAGCGGGTCGAGCGTCTCGAGTCGGCTCACGCCGTTCGCGATGGCGACCGGGCGTGGAACAATTTTCTTCAATTGGAATCCACGTTTCTTCATGTAGGCGCGGATGGCTTTCGTCAAATCGACCGAGACGGCGTGGAGCATGACCTCGGTCTTCGTCTCCGTCTCGCCGAGCACCTCGTAGTCGAAGGCGACGTCGTCGAACGGCAAGATGATCGAGCTGCCGATTTCCATGAACAGATAGCCGCGAATCTCATCTTTCGGGATTGTCGATGGAATCTCGACTTTACGGGACAATACCTCGGTCTCGGCCATATCGACGGCACAGACCATCCCTTTTCGTACTTTCAGTTTACGGCACAGTTCATCGAAGGCGAGACCGAATGCGTTCTCGTCTTCAATCCGGCCCCCCACGTAGGCGCCTTTCGCCAATTGGACGGAGGCGCTGCGTTTGAACACGCCTTGTTTAATCACGGCCCCGTGGATGCTGAGCGCATCGAACGAGAAATACGCGACCGTTCCTTTCTCTATAGACCGGCTCATGCTGGTTTCCCCCTACATCAAATCAAAATACCAATCAAAGAAGCGTTCGCTGAACCAAAACGTCAGCATCGTACCGAGTGCGATCGACGGTACGAACGGAATCGGCTGTTTGCGATCCATCCGTTTCAAGCCGATGAGCGTCAATCCGACGATGGCGCCAATCAAGCTCGATAAAAAGAGTGCGACGAGGACGTCGCGTGGCCCGAGGACGAGCCCGATTACTGTAAATAGTTTGACATCGCCGGCCCCAAGTCCCCCCTTGGAGACGAAAAAAACGGTGGCGAGGACAGAGAAACCGAGTGCCGCTCCGGCAATCGGGCTCCACCATGCCACATCCGCGCTATAGGCGAGCAATAGGAGGACCGGTGCCGTGAACATGAGGATCACGTTCGGGACGAGCATCGTCGACAAGTCCGACATCGCCAAGGCGAGGAGCGTCGATAAGAAGACGAAGGCGAGAAGCGTCGTGAGGCTGAAGCCATACAGCCAGAAGCTATAGGCGTAACCGACCGCTCCGAGCAGTTCAAAGAGCGGGTACGTCGGCGCGATCCGCCCGCCACAGCCGCGGCATTTCCCGCGCAGGAACACGTAACCGAAGACCGGAATCAGTTCCCAAGCGGATAAGACGTGTCCACATGACGGACAGTGCGAGCGCGGTGTGACGATGGACTGTTTGCGTGGCACGCGGAGCCCGACGACGTTCGTGAATGACGTGATGACGGCCCCGAGGACGAGGCTATAAATGAGTCCAATGAGTTCAACCAATCAAGGTCACTTCCTTACTTGTAAGTATATGCCAAAAACAGAAAACCGGCTAGGCTGAGCGAGTGCCCAGCGCCAGCCGGAGGAAAAGTTATTAGTTTGTAGCTGATTCTTCTTTTTCAAGTTCAGTTCGAGTCAAGTCGCCTTCTGGTGTAGCAGCATATTTATATGAATTTTTTGTTCCGCTATCTAAAGTCACTGTATAGCTGTATTTCCCAGCAGTATTAGTTACCACAACAAACGCATTAGTATAAGTGGCGTTTGTAAACGGATCTTGTAGTTTATCGATAAACTCTTTCCCTGAAACTTCTTTTGGCGTTGTATTAGCTGCAGTAGATGGTGTTCCAGTAAACATAAGTTTTACAGATTCACCTTTAGCAACCGGATTTGAAGCCGCATAAATTTTAGAAGAGCTCACCATCTGCTTCGCATCGGCAACCATCGCATCTTTACGTGAGTTCTCGATAATCCCACCAATCGCGACAACGGCGATGGCTGCGATAATTCCCAAGATGACGACGACGACGAGTAACTCGACGAGTGTGAGTCCGCGCTCATCTTTCAATTGTTTGGCATCTTGCCAAATCATTTTCATTTTCTCTAACATGATTCATTCTCCCCTTTTGTGTGTTGTGCTGTGTTGTGTGCTGCATGCATTACCTTTGACCTAATAATAAGTAGAACAATTTTACTATACATTCAAAATTTAGGATTGAAAAGATACAAATCTGCAAATAAATAAAAAGTTTCTACTGATTTTGGATATCGCCATAAATTTGGAACATCGGGACGACAATCGCGATGACGATGACCCCGACGATGCTCGCCAAGACGACAATCAACAGTGGCTCGATGATCGATTTCAGGCGGTCTGTCGTCGTCTCGACCTCGGTCTCATAAAACTCCGCGACCTCGTTCAACATCGAGTCCAAATCCCCGCTCTCCTCGCCGACCGCAATCATTTGCGTCATGAGCGGTGGAAAGCTATCGTTCCGTTCGAGCGGTTCATGGAGTGGAATTCCTTGTGCCATCATCTTGCGTGCTTGAGCAAGACCTTTACGGATGACACGGTTCGAGACAATCTTCTCGGTAATCTCAATTGCCGATAAAATCGGGACTGCCGCTTGAAGCAAGACGGCCAAACTTCGCGTCAATAACGCGATTTGCGATTTTAGGACAATTGGACCAAAAATCGGCATCTTCAACAACAATCCATCAATCACATACCGTTCCTTGTCGCGCTTCAACATCCATGTGAAGACGAGCAGTGCGAGGAGCGCCCCCCCGAAGATGAGCCACCAGTAGGCGGCGACGAAATCGGAGACGGCGACGACGATACGCGTGATGAGCGGGAGTTCCCCGCCGAGCTGTCCGAAGATGCTCGCGAACGTCGGGACGACGTTCACCATGAGGAAGGCGACAACGCCGATGGCGACAATTGAGACGACGAGCGGATACGTCAACGCTGAGATGACTTTCCGTTTGACGTCATATTGTTTTTGGAGCTGGAGCCCGATTTGGTCGAGCGCCTCCTCCAAGTTCCCGCTCGCCTCACCCGCAAGTGCCATCGAGCTGAAGAAGTTTGAGAACACACGAGGATGCTTCTTGATCGCCTCCGAGAAGGCAATCCCTTCGCGCAAATCGTCCTCGACTTGGCTGAGCGTCTTCTTCAACACTTTCGACTCGGTCTGGACGCGCAAGATGGACGTCGCCCGAACAATTGGCACGCCGGCCCGGATGAGCGTCGCGAACTGGCGCACGTACATAATCAAATGTTCAATCTTGACTCGCTCGGGGAGCAAGTTCACTTCTTTATTCAGTCCGGTCGACTCGAGTTCAGCGAGCTCGGTGACGAGAATCGATTCTTGGCGCAGCTTTTCTTTCGCCTCCCGGAGCGAGACGGCGGTGACCCGCCCTTTCTTACGCTTCCCGTTCAGCAGTTTACCTTCGTATTGGAAGATGGCCATTCAGTCACCTCTCTTCATTTGGTACGGCGTTCGGGTTGATGACGCCTTGACGGACGAGCTGTTCGATCGCCATGTCCATCGTCTGCATCCCGTTCTGCCGGTTCGTCTGGATGACGGTCGGGAGTTGGAACTCCTTCTCGTTCCGAATCAAGTTGGCGACGGCCGGATTGCCAATCATAATCTCCATCGCGGCGACACGACCTTTCGGCACGTCGACGCGCGGGAACAAGCGCTGACTGACGACACCGAGCAGGACGTTGGCGAGCTGGGTCCGAATCTGGTCCTGTTGCTCGGCCGGGAACGCGTCGATGACACGGCTGACGGTCGACATCGCGCTCGACGTGTGGAGTGTCGCCATGACGAGGTGACCCGTCTCGGCAGCCGTCATCGCCGTCGAGATTGTCTCAAGGTCACGCATCTCACCGAGCAAGATGACGTCCGGGTCTTGACGGAGCGCGGCCCGGAGACCGTCGACGAACTTCATGACGTCGGAGCCAATCTCACGCTGGTCGACGATGCTCTGGTCGTGCGAGTGCAAATACTCGATCGGGTCCTCGAGCGTGATGATTCGTTTCCGCTGCGTGCGGTTGATCTCATGAATCATCGCGGCGAGCGTCGTCGATTTCCCTGACCCCGTCGGTCCGGTGACGAGGATGAGCCCGTACGGCTTCTCAATCAGTCGCTTCAGCACTTGCGGCAAATCGAGCTCGTTCATCGTCGGGATTTCCCCGGAAATGGAACGGAACGCGATCGCGACCGTGCCCCGTTGGTAATAGGCGTTGACGCGGAACCGCGATACGCGCGGCACTCCGAACGAAAAGTCGAGGTCGCGCTGCATCTCGAGTCGGCCCCGCATCTCTTCGGTCATGATGTCTTTCAAATAGCTCTCGATATGGAGCGGCAACACTTTCTCGTCACCCATCGTGATGAGGCTCCCGTCGACCCGGATGATCGGCGGCGAGCCGGCGGTCAAATGGATGTCCGAGGCGCGTTGCTCGACCGCTTTCGTTAAAATCACTTCAATCGACTGATGGATCATAGGCTCACTCCGTTATCACTGTTCTCAATATCTCTTCGGTGTTCGTCAGTCCGAGTGCGACTTTCTCAAGTCCATCGGCGAGGAGAAAGCGGACGCCTTGTGCTTTCGCATAGGCGACCATCTCGGCCTCTGTCGCCTGGTTCATAATCAACCGGCGCAACCCTTCATCGATCGGCACGACCTCATGAATGGCGAGCCGTCCACGGTATCCCGTGAAATTACACGAGGCGCAGCCGTTGCCGCGCATGATCCGTTCGACAGGAATGCCTTCAGCAGCAAACAGTTCCTGTTCCCGTTTCGAGACCGGCTGTTCGTGCCCGCAATCCCGACAGACGCGACGGACGAGCCGCTGGGCGACAAGCCCTGAAGTCGAGGCGGCGACGAGGAACGGTTCGACCCCCATGTCAATCAAGCGAGTGATTGAGCTGATAGCCGAGTTCGTATGTAGTGTCGATAACACCAAGTGACCGGTCAATGATGCCCGGATGGCGATCTCGGCCGTCTCGGTGTCACGGATTTCCCCGACCATGACGATGTTCGGGTCTTGTCGCAAAATCGAACGCAGACCCGACGCGAACGTCAAGCCGACCTTGGCGTTGACTTGGACTTGGTTGATGCCGTCGAGCTGATACTCGACCGGGTCCTCGACCGTGATGATGTTTTTCGATTCATCGTTCAATTCGCGCAGCGACGCATAGAGCGTCGACGACTTCCCTGACCCGGTCGGCCCGGTGATGAGGATAATCCCGTTCGGCCGTTTCAGCATGTCGCGATACACGGCCTCGTTCTTGTCGCCGAAGTCGAGTTTCGTCAAATCGGTCAACCCTTCCGACGAGTCGAGCACCCGGATGACGATTTTCTCGCCATACATCGTCGGGAGCGTCGAGACGCGGAAGTCGTACGGGCGGCCCCGGAGCGTATATTTGATACGTCCGTCTTGTGGCAAGCGGCTCTCCGTGATATCTAGGTTACTCATGACCTTGAGGCGCGTCAGCATGACACTTTGAATCTTCTTCGGATAGATGGCTTCGGTCCGGAGGTCACCATCGACCCGAAAACGGACGTGCAACTGTTTCTCGTGCGGGTCGAAGTGGATATCTGAGGCTCGTTGGTCGATGGCGCTCAAGAAGAGCTGATTGACCAGCCGGATGACCGGCGCGTCATCTCGCGACGCCGTCTCTTCGCGATCGAGTTCCGGTGCTTCTTCTTTTAAAATCTCGATGAGTGACGCATCCATCTCGTAATAGCGGCCAATCGTCTTGCGAATCTGTTCGCGCGTGGCGATCCCGACCTCGATGTTCATCCCCGTCTGAAGCCGGACGTCATCGATGGCGATCAAGTCGAGCGGGTCCGCCGTCGCGATGAACAACGTGTTTCCTTGTAGCGAAATCGGCATGATGTCATGTTTTTGGGCGATGACTTTCGGGACGAGTTTCGTCACGGTCACGTTGATATCTTCTGAATATAATGAAATGACCGGCACGTTCAACTGTTCGTGCAACACTTGAATCAATTGCGTCTCGGTCAAATAGTTTAATCGCATGAGCGCGTCCCCGAGCTTTTCCCCAGTCCGCTTTTGTGCGAGCGCTTCGTCGAGCTGGCCTTGCGTGATGATACCCGCCTCGACGAGCATCTCGCCGAGCCGTTTTTTCATTCTTCTCAACTTACTTCACCATCCTCTGTGGTACCTCCTGTGCGACGTCTCGCTGTTCGATGAACGCACTGAGTGCCGCACCGCCGGCCAAACCGAGGGCGAGGAGGACCCACGCCCACCACGTCCGCTCGAGCCCTTCGACGTACAGGCTATAGACGCCGAGCGATAGCACGGCGACGAGCAATACGATGACCCCTTTCGTCTCGCGTTTCCGAATGTATGGAATCGACAAGGCGAACACGGTCAATGTGGCGAGTACCCAAAAGGCGATCAAAATTAAATATCCGATCATCCGACTGCCCCCTCACTTGGTACCGGATCCGTGTCATGAACCGGTGGCTGTTCTTCAAACTGATTCAATCCGTCATCTTCTACATCGTCATCGAACGGGTCATCTTCCAGTGTTTCATCCGGGAAAGTTGGGATGACCGGTTCGACAGGCTCTGGAGGTGGGAGCGGGACGGAACTTTTCGTCACGATCTCCGGGATCGGCTCATAAAAATCAAACCCGAGCAGTTCGAGCGACTCACCCGTATCCGTGATGAGGACACGGTACAGCTTGCCTGACTCGCCGGTCTGTCCGGACTGGGTCACAGACGAACTACCGGCTGTAAGCGATGGCGAGAAGCGAACGATGTTTTGGTAAGGGACGCTCGTCACGTCTTCGACGCGCGACTCGTACGCTCCAACGAATACTTTACCGAGCAATTGGACCGTCATCGCGTTCCCTTCTTCTAAGACGATGAGTGCGTACGGTGTCTGTTCCGTGTTCTGGACAGCGAAGTTCGAGCGCTCGTCGACTTTGACATCATAGCCGAGCTCGATGCCGGTCGGGAGCGTCTCATGTTGCACGCGTTCAAGGATTTGGAACGGTGTCGCCGCAAACAACTGATACATTGATGACCCGAGCGTGCTGAGCGCGTCAAAATCTTCCCCGAACGCTTTCAAGCTGAAGATGTCCCCGGCTTCCATCTCGAAGCCGTTCATCCGTTCGAGTGCCGAGCGCATCGCTGGTGTCGGACTGACGGTGATCGAGGCGACGACTTCGCTCTCCGTCGCCGTCATCTCGAGGACCACATCTGAGTTCAAGTTCGATGCCGCTTCGACGAGCGGTGGTGTCACCATCGATAGCGTCACCGGTTGATTCTCTAAGTAAGGCGTCAACCGCTCTTCGTCGACCGTCGTGACGAGCGGATATGTACCCGGTTCAGAAGCCGTCTTGAGCGTCGCATCGACGTTGAATGAGACGACGTCCTTGCCGACTTCGAGTGCCGTCCCATCGACGAGCGTCACCGTGAACGGCGTGTTGTTGAAGTCTTTGATGGCGTTATCGAGCCGGACGACCGCCTCTTCCTTCGTCATCCCCGACACATCGATGCCGGCCACGGTCGTCTCTTTATATGTAGCACTCGTCTTCGCCGAGGCGTCGAGATAGTTCACGAGCCCGATTGTCGGCAATGACACGAGCAGGACAAGTCCCGCCAGGATGAACAAATGCATCCCATATCGCTTCATTCCATTTCCCCCTCTATTTCAAGTCAAATGAGACTTTTGAATTACTATCCGTTCCCACTGTAACTTTAGTATAATATGCATTGTACAGAAAATAACAATTATTTCAGGTGAAAAGTCTCTTTTTTCCTATCTTTAAATGAATATTGAAAAGGAGGTCAATGCGTTGGACCGTTCCGAACAAGGTTTCACGCTCGTCGAAGTACTCGTCTCGATCGTCGTCGTCTCGATCCTGGCATTATCGCTCATGAATATCTTCTCCCAAAGCTTGCGAATCACCTCCTCGGATCTTGACCGGACCGTGGCGAACCAAGTCGCCCAAAACACGCTCAATACGTTGAAGCGCCGTGCAGCCGAGACCCGGGACCCGATTGATATCGCGGCGCTCCAAAAGACACCGGCCAACGTCTGCGATTTGTGTGACGTCACCATCAACGGACGCGCCTTCGATGTGACCATCCTCTCTCCGGGCAATGAGCCGGCCGCTGACCTCGTCAACGTCGAGATTACCGTCGCCTCGGAGACGTTGCTCCAACCGATTACGTTGAAAGGAGTGGTGACGAATGCGACGCTTCAAGATAAATTCCCTGAGACGGATGTTCCGGAGCTTCCGTGACCGTGAGGACGGCGTCACGCTCGTCGAGTTGTTGCTCGCGCTCGTCATCTCTGCCATCTTCGCTGGCATCGTGATCACCGTCTTCTTGTCCGGCTCGCTCGGTTTCCGTCTGACGAACGATACGAGCTCGCTTCGAAGCGAGGCCGACTATTTGATCACGAGTGTCCTCCAAGACATCAACCGGACCGAGTTCGACGCCTTGACCGTCAACGGGGATACATATTCGTTCCACCGTCTCCATACTCCGCGCATCTCGACGGAAGGGATCCTGTATCGTCAAGGCGATTATATGGAGGACGCCGTTCTCGAGCTCGACCCGTCGAGCTTTGTGACGAACAATCCTGACGTCATCGTTCAGTCCGTCGACATCGACCTCCGCGACGAAGTGACCGATCCAAGGCGCGGACGTGAGGCATATATCACTTCTGGATTGATTGAAATTCAAGTGACACTCGCCTCTCGTGAAGATACGACGCTCGTTAAAACATTCACGAGCACCATCCCGTTATGAAAAGAGGGAGTCAAATGAAACAAGATGAACGAGGCTACGTCCTCATCCTCGTCCTCGTGACGATGGCGGCACTCGCCGTCCTCTCGCTGGCAGCGATTCAAGTCAACTTGGCCACGAACAAGCAGACGAATCTCCGTGTCGATGAGACGCAACTCGATACCGACGTCAAAGGCGTGCTCGATGTGCTCGTCGCCGACCTCCGAGCGACGTTCCCGCTCCACGATGCGAATGTCGTCCAACCGTATATGGAGAACGAGCAATTGTTCCAGGCGAAAGTCGAGACTGTACTTAAACAGGATACGTTGTATGCAGGGACGCGCCAATCGGGCGATAACGATATCCGCTACTCAATCACCCGTTCGACAGCGGACCAGGCGAACGCCCCGTTCACGACGGTGCTCACGTTGACCGCGACCGGGACGACGAAAGCGAAGCCGGAACAGCCGATGCAAACGAGCTCGTATAGCCAAGAAGTGTATGTGACGGCGCTGCCGTCATTCCTCTATTACGTGCTCGGGTCGGACGACACGTTGACGGTCAATGGTCCACCGAAGATTGAAGGGAACTTGTTTGCGGGGACAAAGCTCGCACTCGAACGCGACGCGAAGTACCAACTGAAAAACCAAGTCAACACGCTGAACAATAGCGCTTCGAGCCGGTTTTATCTCGATGGCCGCATCGATCTTGGAGACGGGGCGACGTGCGACGGCTGTGAAACGCCGAACTACTTTACGAATTCGACCACGCCTGGTGTGAACTATGAACCTGAGATTGGTCCGGTTGAGAGTACCTTTTCTCGCTTTAACTTGAATTACTCGGTCATCCAGTTCGCGAACCGACACCGTGCCACTGCCGGTAAATTGCCTTATACCAATTCACCGAAGCAAACGCTGTTTCAATCAACGTTAATCCCGACATCGACGATTTCACCCTTTCTCAAGCAAACTTACGTCGTCGATGGAGAGACAACGCCACGTGAACGGCCGACCGAGTTTATCGATTCCAGCCAGCTCAATTCGGTCCAAACGTTACAACTCGTCAATCTTCCAGTAGGTGTGACAGGTCCGATGGTCATCACCAAGTCGATTACGAACAGCACCGTCCCGCTTCTCTTAAACGGAGATGTCACCATCGACGCATTAGACACCATCACCATTAGCCGCCCACTAATCATTAATGGGGATTTGACGATTCGTGGGAAAGTCGCGTTCAATACGACCGTTTATACATTAGGAGACGCGTTCATTGATCGCGCGGATTTATTGCCGGTCGCTTCTGGTGCGAATGACAGTTCACTCGTCCTGCTCGCCGAAGGAAAAATTTTATTGAATCGAATCAATGAATTCCAGGACAGTTCTTCGACGCTCCAAGCATTTATGTACAGCGCTTCGACTGAACCGACTCGACTCTATTCTGTCGGCTCCATTGTCAACATGAAAGGCGGTCTGTATAGTAAAGGGCCGCTCGAAGTAAACACATTCCGCGGTTCGTTTAAATCATTACCGCAACAGGCGAATAAACAAGCTTATTTCGCTCCTGGGAATGTGATTGCCTCTCCAGACGTCGACGATTCACGTCTCGTCATGGAATATAATGAGGGTGTATTCCGCCAAATCGACACGCTCCCGGTCACAAACCAGCTCCAACTGTTCGTCGGTCAACAATTGAAGAAATGAAAAAGAGGCTGCTCTCACGAGTAGCCTCTTTTCTATGATTGAGATTAATAGAAATCGCCAGACGGATCTTCGGTTCCTGGGTTCGGATCCGTACCTGCTTTGACGCGGACGTAGAACGTTTGGCTGATCATTTTCGGACCTTCTCCTGCTTTAAATGATGCACTGACGTCCTCTGTGACCAGACCGATTTTCGCGATACCCGGCTTCAAGAGTGTCAATACGCCATCTTTTGCGGTCATGACATCCGTTCCTTCGAGGACAGTCAAACCGTAACCCGTCACGTTTGCCGTCTCCGGCCAGAATTTGACCGGATAGCTGTATGGGCTGTCTGTCATGTAAAGAATAACGTTCGGTGTCGAGACTTTTTGTGGATACTCTTTCACGTTAATCAAGACAGGCATCGTCTGTCCGATATAATCCTTTAATTTCGCAATGACCGAAACGTTGCTCGTACTCCCATGCTCCGCTTGTACGGTAGCAGACGTGTTTTGACTTGAGAGAATTTTCAAGGCGGACGAATCAGCGTTCCATGTTACAGCAAGCGGATTGGCAAGAGCTTGTTTATCTTCCACCAATTGTTCCAATGTCAATAAAGTCTGTTGCTTAACCAATGTTCCTGCTTCATTTTTGTACACCCAAAGTTCTTGATCATTTGTAGTTAATGATAAATCCGGTAGTTTTACGACAACCTTCATATCATTTGATTTAACTTTTTGACCGTTCGCGTATTCATAAACGGCTTTCACAGTCGCCTCACCGGCATCCAACGCTTTTAACGTAACGCTTTGATTCGTTGAATTCGTTTGATTTACGAAACTGGACTTATCAATTTCCCATGTGAGTTTCGCATTTGGTGGAATCGCCGCTTTCACAGTCGATAAGTTAGCTTCTACCGTTTTTGAATTCCCCAAATAAATCGTCGTTTCACTTGGAACGTTGATTTTCAGTTCTTCTACCGTCACCGTCGTTTTTGTGAAGCCACTCCCAGCATCGGTGAACGAACGATTATGTTTTTGTGCACCGCTCCCATTCCCAGAATGGTCAGCTTCCAACGAATAGGCATATCGTCCGTTTTCAAACGTATAACTACCGGGTTTTTCTGCAATCAATTTGACGGTGATGAGGTCAGAGAATGCTGCATTCTTATAATCATTACAAGATTCAAGTCCCGTATTCTTTTTACCGCACATGATGTTAATTGTTCCCGTTAAAAGACGCGTACCTTCATCGAACTTCAAATTGTGAACATCAGAAGTTGGAATCACTACAGTCAATCCTTGTGGGATTTTCTCCTCGACCTTGACTGCCCACTCTACATACTTATAGGAATTGATATTCGGTCCTTTTTCAAAATCAAGAATGTTATTCAATGACAAGTCATACGTCAAATCAAAACTGTCACCGATGAGCACAGCTTCCGGCGTGACAGTCCGAATCGCCTCATCCTCAATCTTTGTTTGGAAAACAATGCCCTGATTGTTACCGTTACTACCTCCATTACCTTTCCCGTTGCCTCTACCGTTATTCGCAAACGTTGACGTATATGCGAACAACAATAAGACCATCCCTATTACTATGAGGAACCCGTACTTGGATCTTAGCTGCCTCTTCATCGTTGTGCCTCCAGTCGGTTTGTCATCACACTTCTTCAGTTAATTCATACCCCTTTTTCTTCCTGTTCACAAGCGGTTTTTTTCAAACTTTGGAAATAGGTTCTGACTTCACTGATAAAGTAGAGCGACCCGGTCACGACGAGCGTCTCCGATTTCGGTACTTTCACCCACGCGGCCAACCACTTCTGCCAGTCCACGTAACGGGCACCGTCCGCAATCAGACTGTCCTTCGTTCGTGTACGCGGAAAATCGAACGTCGTCTCATAGACGCCCGCCACTGTCTGGAGCGACGCGACCATCGCCTCCCGGTCCTTATCGGCAAGAATGGCGGCAAGGACGGTCACGTCACGCTCAAGTTTCAGCTGTTCGACGAGTGCGGCGACGCCTTCCGCGTTATGCGCCCCGTCGAGCACGATACGAGGCTGTCTCGAAATCAGCTCGTAACGCCCCGGATGTTGCGCCGATTCGAGTCCTGCTTGAATCGCCTCTGTTCTCCAGCCGAGATGGCGCGCGACGGCGACAGCACACGCTCCGTTATACGCTTGATGGTGTCCGGTCAATCCGAGTGTCACCGGAGGCATCCCATCATACGTGACGACCGTGTCGGCCCCATCCTCTACGAATGAGACGAGCGGCGTGACGTCGTGAATCGGCGCATCCATCGTCTCCCCTTGTTGTTCGAGCAACTCAATCAACCGCTTCTCCGTCAAGCTATGGAACATCGGCACACCCGACTTCATGATACCGAACTTCTCGAGGGCAATCTCTTCGAGCGTGTCGCCGAGAATCCCTTGATGATCATGTCCAATCGACGTCACGATGGTCGCGAGCGGCTTCTGCAACACGTTCGTCGAGTCGAGACGTCCTCCGAGCCCGACTTCCCAAATGACGAGGTCAGGCTGTTGCTCATGGAAATAGAGCCACGCCATGACCGTCAGCAGCTCGAACTCCGTCAACGTCTCCGGTGACGAGCTCGCACAGTCACGGACCCGGTTGGCGATTTGGACGAGGTCCTCTTCTCGAATCGGTTCCCCGTTCAACATGATTCGCTCCTCGAACTGGATGATGTATGGCGAGATGAACGTCCCGACGTTCAAGCCCTGTTTCATCGCCATGGCCCGCAAGAAGGCGACCGTCGACCCTTTCCCGTTCGTCCCCGCCACGTGAATCGACGGTAACTCCTTGATTTGTAGCGCGTTCAGCATCCACTCGATTCGTTTCAAGCCCGGCTTAATCCCGAACCGTAGCTGGCCATGTAGCCAATCAAATACATCTTGTCTCGTCTCCATCTTCCATCACTCCCGTTTTCACACTTCCCTCTCATCTTACCAAAATTCGCGAAGCGCTACGCACGGAATCGGCTGTGCTATACTCGAGGCGAAGAAGGGGGAATCACCATGACAACCAATTGGAACTTCGAGGCGACCTACCTCGATCTCCGTGACATCTTTTACGACCGGGGACCGGTCCATCCGGTCGACAAGCCCGAGCTCGTGCTTTGGAACGAACCACTCGCCGAGACACTCGGCCTCGACGCCGAGGTACGCCAAGACATCTCGCTCTTCGCTGGGAATCGCCAGACGGACACGTCGTTCTCGCAAGCGTATGCCGGCCACCAGTTCGGCCATTTCACAATGCTCGGTGACGGACGAGCACTCGTGCTCGGGGAACATGTCGCCCCGAACGGAAAGCGTTTCGATGTTCAATTGAAAGGCTCAGGTCCGACCGAGTATTCGCGTGGCGGTGATGGACGGGCCGCCGTTGGACCGATGGTGCGCGAATTCCTCATCAGTGAGGCGATGCACGCCCTCGGCATCCCGACGAACCGGACGCTCGCCGTCGTCACGACCGGTGAGCCGATCATGCGTCGAGGACCGAAGCATGGTGCCATCTTGACGCGCGTCGCGGCGAGCCACTTACGCGTCGGTACGTTCCAATACGCCGCTGCGGCCGGCTCGATTGATGACGTCATCGCTCTCGCCGACTATGCAATTCAGCGCCACGACCCTGATCTTGAAGGACAGCCGAATCGCTATGAACAGTTCCTCGGCCGCGTCATCACCCGCCAAGCGAAGCTCATCGCGGATTGGCAACTCGTCGGATTCATCCACGGCGTCATGAACACGGATAACACGTTCATCAGCGGTGAAGGTCTTGATTACGGACCATGTGCATTCATGGATACGTATCACCCGAACACCGTCTTCAGCTCCATCGACCGTGAGGGACGCTACGCCTATGCGAATCAGCCGTATATCGGGTCGTGGAACCTGGCCCGCCTCGCCGAGACGCTGTTGCCGCTCCTCGCTGACACACAAGAGGCCGCCGTCGATATCGCCAACAAATTGTTGAACGACTACACGGAAACGTATAAAGAGGCATACTTTACTGGCCTCGCCCATAAAATCGGGCTCTACGTCCGAAAAGATGGCGACGATGAACTGACGGACGAGTTGCTCCGGCTCATGATGGAGTCTGAGGCTGACTTCACGAACACGTTCCGCGCGCTCACACTCGGCGACACAAATTCGCTTGCCTTTGCTAAGCAAGATGATGGCAAGGCGTGGCTGTCCGCTTGGCAAAAACGCCTCGGAGAGCAAGGTCTCCCGGATGAGGACGTCATCCGGCTCATGCGTCAGCATAACCCGGCCGTCATTCCTCGCAACCATCATGTCGAGGCCGCCCTCACAGCAGCCGAGCGCGGCGACTTCGGTCCGACGCAAGTACTGCTCGACGTATTGCGGAAGCCTTACGATTATGAAGCCGACTATGGACGCTATGTCTCACCAGGACCACCACGGACGTATCCGTATCAGACGTTTTGTGGCACGTGAACCATTCTGCTTCGGCAGGATGGTTTTTTTGGAACCTTTTTCATTTTCGATCGTAAAGTGGATAACATCACTTTTAGGAGGTTCAACATGCTTCTACTCACTTCACTCATTGCGTTAGGGTTTGCCTGCTTGATGTCAATCGAGCTATTGCAAGGACCATTCATAGATGACTGGGCCTGGCTAATGCCTGCCTTTTTCTTTGCTGTTTCCTTTTCCACCTTGATGAGACATTTGAATAACCTTGAATGGAATGAATCGAAATGAAGATGACTATCTTGCTCATGGCAATCATCGTCTTATCCACGTCCTATCTCGTCTACAGTTTTTATCTGTCATTTACGGGTCAGCCGATTCAGCCGCAAGTAACTGGACTCGCAATCGGCGTCCTGCTCACGTCCTCGTATTTCGTGACAACCGGTCGTCTTCCGTTTTGGACAGAACCGGAGGAAGAAGACGTATGAAGGTTCTTTATTCCGTCTTGGTAGGATTCGGAAGCATCCTTTATGTCGTCTATACCATGCATCTATTCCGCATTGGTTATCCTCAACCGCTCCTCTTGCATGTTTTGTTTGCCGCCACTGTATTTGGCATAATCTACATCGAACGCAAACGAAACCCCGAACATCGATGACGATGCTCGGGGTTGTTCTTTTCTATAGACTCATAGTCCGAAATGAATCATGTCCTTCTTGTCTACTTGGGCTTGTGTGATTTTGGAAATAAGTCGATTCAGTTGTTCCGACTCATGCGTGTACATCATCGCTTTGACGACTTGATAGAACAGCGCCAGTGACTCATATGGAATGAGCGTGATCCCGCATTCGTCTAATCCGAATCCAGGACGGTCATAGGAGTGGAAATACGTGCGCATCTCGTTCAGCTCCTCGATAAACTCATCCACCCACTCCCCATCCACCGAGACACAATCGAAGTGTTCAGGTGTATACGTATCATATGATGATTGACGATTTGTTGAATCCAATACACCGAATTCGTGCGTGTATGGCATGGCCATCCCTCCCTGTAAAAATATGTACACTTTAAATACCTTCATCGACTTAACCAAGTTTCGACCTACGTTCCTAACACGCATTCTCAATGAGAGTCTATGTAACGAATGGCAATGTATAATTATTTTCTTAGTCCGTTAAATCCCAAAATGAACCAAGTCTTTGCCTTCGCGTTCGGCTTGAATGATGAGACTCGCCAAATCGCTCAACTCTTCTGAACGATGGAATACACGTGACTGCGTGACGATGTCATAAAACATCGATAACGATTCGTTTGGGATGAGGGTAATTCCGTAATAATCCAGCCCGAGATCAGGACGATGATACGAATGAAAATAGGTCCGCATAATCGAGCACGCTTCCATAAGCTCTTGGATAAAATCATCATCAACCTCAGTGTAGCCATTATAATCTGGATTACGTGTAGGTGCTTTCAATGTTCGTTCCCATAAATCAAATTCGTGCACTGGCAAATTAGAACTCATCCTTTCGCCTGCTTCAATTTATTCTTTAATTGGAAAATCCACCGACCACGCCTCCGGTAGCGAGTCCGAAAGGTCGAGCAACACCTCTTCCGACACATTGCCCGTCACGACGATGAGCTTGCCCTGGTCTACGTAAAACAAGCCGTTCCCTTCCGGTTGATTCAAGCGATACCGCTCATTTGAATCGTCTCGCCGGTCAATCAATTCTCCGTCGGCCACACTGGACGCATCGGTCACTAAAATCGTGATGCATTGCGTCTCATCATACAACGTCCACATCTCCACCGGCCGCTCGAGCTGACTCATCTCGAAGTTGGCGACAAACAGCTCTTCTTCAGGCAAGTCCAACCCGTGTCGGACTTTTTCGGCCGCCTCGGGAATCGTAAAGTTTTGAATCCCGTGCAACCCCCACTCCTCGTCCCGTGAATAGTTGAACACGCCGAACGAATCGTCGCGGTTTGGTAACTTAATGGCGATGAGCCCGAGATCATCGATGACCGTCTCATAGAACACACCGTCTCTCGCTGGTCGCTCGGACGTACCATCTGTATATTGAAGTGTGTATTGGGCCGTGACCGCATCAACTAGTCGAACGGTCCCTTTTGGCACGTCCTCAATCATCGAGCCGAACACTTCTTTGTCCGTCGTTACGGGAATATCCTTGGAAGACGTCTCTTCTGCACTTTCATTAATTGTCACTCCTGATTCCGACGGTTCAATCGGTTCAGCTCGTTCCGCCACACACCCACTCAATCCCATCACAGCCAAACCTAACATCATTCCGATTCGTCTCATGTCACGCCACCTTTGTTTCGTCTCCTCTCCTAAATTCCACCAAACGACAAAAAAACCTTCTTTGGAGAACAGGTCTCCAAAGAAGGTTGATTCATTATTTACGCAACTCTTCCAAACGCGCACGGACTGCGTCACGTTTGTCGAGGTAGTCTTTCTCTTTCGCCTTCTCTTCGTCGATGACGTGAGCCGGTGCCTTGCCAGTGAAGCCTGGGTTGCCGAGTTTCTTCTGAACGCGCTCGACTTCCTTCTCGTACTTCGCCACTTCTTTTTCAAGACGGGCGATTTCTTCCTCAAAGTTGATGAGGTCAGCGAGTGGGATGAACAGTTCCGCACCCGTCATGATGGCTGACATCGACTTATCAGGAGCCGTCAAGCCACGTCCGATTTCGAGCTCGGTCGCGTTCGTGAACTTGCCGATTGTCGTTTCGTTCGCGCTCAAGTAATCTTGTGTCGCCTCATCCGACGTCGAGATGAAGAGCTGAATCGGTTTCGACATTGGGGCGTTCACTTCCGAACGGATGTTACGGACCGAACGGATGACGTTCATGACCGCTTCGAACGCTGGTACCGAGTCCGCGAAGTGGAGCTCGTCGCGGCGTGTCGGGTAGCTCGCACGGACAATCGAGTCGCCTTCGTGCGGCAAGTGCTGCCAGATTTCCTCTGTGAGGAACGGCATGAACGGATGCATGAGACGCATGATTGAGTCGAGCGTGTACGCGAGCACTGAACGCGTCGTCGCTTTCGCAGCCTCGTCCTCACCGTAGAGCGTGAGTTTCGCCATCTCGATGTACCAGTTACAGAACTCTTCCCAGATGAAGTTGTACAAGTAACGGCCGGCTTCGCCGAACTCATACTTGTCGACGAGACGTGTCACTTGGTCGATTGTGTCGTTCAAGCGAGTGAGAATCCACTTGTCAGCGAGCGTCTTCTCACCTGACAAATCGATCTCCTCATACTTCATGCCGTCCATGTTCATAAGGGCGAAACGGCTCGCGTTCCAAATCTTGTTCGCGAAGTTCCATGTCGATTCGATTTTCTCCCAATAGAAACGAAGGTCGTTCCCTGGTGTCGATCCCGTAAGGAGGAACCAGCGGAGCGAGTCCGCGCCGTATTGGTCGATGACTTCCATCGGGTCGACGCCGTTACCGAGCGACTTCGACATCTTGCGGCCTTCCGAGTCGCGGATGAGACCGTGGATGAGCACGTCGTTGAACGGCTGCTTCCCAGTGAACTCAAGCGATTGGAAAATCATGCGAGATACCCAGAAGAAGATGATGTCGTAACCCGTGACGAGCGCGCTCGTCGGGAAGTAACGTTTGAAGTCTGCCGAGTCCGTATCCGGCCAGCCCATCGTCGAGAACGGCCAAAGCGCTGACGAGAACCATGTGTCGAGCACGTCTTCATCTTGATGCCAGTTCTCACTATCCGCCGGTGCTTCTTTACCTACATAAATCTCACCTGTCTCATTGTGGTACCAAGCCGGGATGCGGTGACCCCACCAGAGTTGGCGGCTGATACACCAATCACGGATGTTCTCCATCCAACGGAGGTATGTGCCTTCGAACCGCTCTGGGACGAAGTTGACTTTCGTATCGTCATGTCCTTGCGCTTCGAGCGCTGCTTTCGCGAGCGGCTCCATGTCGACGAACCACTGTTTCGAAAGATAAGGCTCGATGACTGCGCCTGAACGTTCCGAGTGACCGACCGAGTGCGTGTGTGGCTCAATCTTGACGAGCGTGCCGTCTGCTTCTAGGTCTTTGACGAGTTGCTTGCGGCATTCGAAACGGTCGAGCCCTTCGTACTTGCCAGCATTCTCGTTCATCTTGCCGCCTTCGTCCATGACGAGGATGCGCGGGAGCTCGTGGCGGTTCCCGATCTCGAAGTCGTTCGGGTCGTGCGCCGGTGTGATCTTGACGCAACCTGTACCGAACTCCATGTCGACGTAGTCGTCAGCGACGATCGGAATCTCGCGGTTCATGACCGGAAGCATGATCGTCTTGCCGACGAGGTGCGCGTAACGCTCATCTTTCGGGTTAACGGCAACGGCCGTATCGCCGAGCATCGTCTCCGGACGTGTCGTCGCGATCTCGATGTGGCCCGAGCCGTCCGCAAGCGGATACTTCATGTGGTAGAATGCGCCTTCGACTTCTTGATAAATAACTTCAATATCGGAGACGGCCGTCTTTTGTGCCGGGTCCCAGTTGACGATATACTCGCCACGGTAAATCAAGCCTTTCTCATAGAGACGAACGAACACTTCCTGGACCGCTTTCGAGAGTCCTTCGTCGAGCGTGAAGCGCTCACGTGAGTAATCGAGACCGAGGCCAAGTTTTGACCACTGGGCACGGATCGTGTCGGCGTACTCGTCTTTCCATTCCCACGTCTTCTCGAGGAACTTTTCGCGTCCGAGGTCATAACGCATGATGCCGTCCTCACGGAGCTTCTGTTCGACTTTCGCTTGCGTCGCGATCCCGGCGTGGTCCATCCCTGGGAGCCAGAGGACGTCATAGCCTTGCATGCGCTTGAGGCGCGTCAGCAAATCTTGGAGCGTCGTGTCCCACGCGTGTCCGAGGTGAAGTTTCCCTGTTACGTTCGGTGGCGGGATGACAATCGTGTAAGGCTGTTTTGAATCGTCCTCGTCTGCTTTGAATACGTCGTTCTCTAACCAGTAGTCATACCATTTCGCTTCCGTCGCACTTGGATCGTACTTCGTCGGCATGGTGATTTCGTTTGTCTCGTTGGTCATATGCCCAACCTCCTCTAATAATGTGGACAAAAAAACGGCTACTCTCGTCCTTAACGCTAAGGACGAAAGAAGCCGTATCTTCCGCGGTACCACCTTAGTTCGCCACTTGTGGCGCCCTCAAAATCGAATAACGGTCGATGGACCGGACCTTCCTACTTCGTTCAAAAGGTCAGCTCCGAGGCGACTTCCGCACCATCCTTCGCGGCCTCGCACCAAGCGGCCGCGTCTCTGAAAAAGGATGTTGTTGGCGTACTATTCCTCATCGTAGCTTTTAATCGTATCTGTTAAACAATTGTAGCGACAGAAGATGGTTCCGTCAAGATTACAATGAAAACTCTTGTTGCAGCTCTTTGAACGTCGCGTCGACCGCTGCGAGCGTCAAGTCGATATCTTCGTCCGTATGCACGGTCGAGAGGAACAATCCTTCGAACTGTGACGGTGGCAAGAACACGCCGCGCGCCGCCATCTTCTGATAGTAAGCACGGAACAAGTCGAGGTTCGCCGTCTTCGCCTTCTCGAAGTTCGTCACTTTCTCGTTCGTGAAGAAGAATCCGAACATCGAGCCGGCCCGGTTCGTGTCGTGCGGGATGTTATACTTCTCGGCTGCTTTCGTATAGCCTTCGGCAAGACGGTCCGCTTTGCGTTCGAACTCAGCATAGTGCTCAGGCTTGAGTTGCGACAACGTCGTATAGCCGGCGATCATCGCGAGTGGGTTACCCGAGAGCGTCCCTGCCTGGTAAATCGGTCCTTGCGGCGCGATTTGTTCCATAATCTCGCGTTTCCCGCCATAGGCACCGACCGGTAGGCCGCCGCCGATGACTTTCCCGAGGCACGTCAAGTCCGGCGTCACGCCGAAGTAGCCTTGGGCACAGTTATAGCCGACCCGGAATCCGGTCATGACCTCGTCAAAGATGAGAAGCGAACCGTATTGTTCCGTGATTTCGCGGAGTCCTTCGAGGAATCCAGGTTGCGGTGGTACGAAGCCCATGTTGCCGGCCGCCGGTTCGACGATGACACCAGCGATATCGTCGCCGAACTTCTCGAAGGCGATGCGGAGGGCATCCAAATCGTTATATGGCACCGTGAGCGTCTGGCTCGCCAAGTCTTTTGGTACGCCCGGCGAGTCCGGGAGACCGAGTGTCGCGACACCTGATCCGGCTTTGATGAGGAGCGAGTCGCCGTGACCGTGATAGCAGCCTTCGAACTTCAAGATTTTCGTCTTGCCCGTGTAACCGCGTGCGAGGCGGAGTGCCGCCATCGTCGCTTCCGTACCCGAGTTGACCATGCGCACCATCTCGATTGATGGGACGCGCTCGATGACGAGCTCGGCCATTTTTGTTTCGAGCTCGGTCGGTGTCCCGAACGTCCAGCCTTTCTCGGCTTGCTCTTGAATCGCCTTCGTGACGACAGGGTCGCGGTGGCCGAGGATGAGTGGTCCCCATGAGAGGACGTAATCGATATATTCGTTGCCATCGATATCGTAGACGCGTGAGCCTTCACCGCGTTCAGCGAAGATTGGCGTCATGCCGACTGATTTATAGGCACGGACCGGGCTGTTCACCCCGCCCGGCATGAGCGGACGTGCTTGTTCGAACGCCGCTTCTGAGCGTGTTTGTTTGTAGGTCATGCGTAGTCTCCTTCCAAATAGCGACAGACGTCTTTTGCGAAATATGTGACGATGAGGTCCGCACCGGCCCGTTTGAAGCCGACCATCGTCTCCATGACGATGCGTTGCTCATCGACCCAGTCGTTCAAAGCAGCCGCTTTGACCATGGCGTACTCTCCGCTCACGTTATACGCCACGATCGGCATATCGAGCGAATCGCGCATGTCACGGATGATGTCCATGAACGCGAGCGCTGGTTTGACGATCATGAAGTCGGCGCCTTGCTCGACGTCCGATTGTGATTCGCGGAACGCTTCACGGCGGTTGGCCGGGTCCATCTGATAGCCTTTGCGGTCGCCTTCACCAGGTGCCGATTGCGCTGCGTCACGGAACGGTCCGTAGTACGCCGATGCGTACTTGACGCCGTAACTCATGATCGGGATATGGTTGAAACCGTTTTGGTCGAGTCCTTCACGGATCGCGGCGACGAAGCCGTCCATCATCGAGCTCGGCGCGATGATGTCAGCGCCTGCTTGTGCTTGCGTGATGGCCGTCTGGACGTGAAGTGGTAGCGACGCGTCGTTATCGACGTCACCGTTCTTCACGATGCCACAGTGGCCTGTCGACGTATATTCACAGAGGCACGTGTCGGCGATGACCGTGAGCTGTGGTGCCCACGCTTTCACTTTACGGATCGCTTCTTGGACGATGCCGTGGTCATGATACGCTTCCGTACCTTCCGGGTCTTTATGTTCAGGTACGCCGAACAAGAGCACCGATTGAATACCGAGGTCGACGATCTCGTTGATCTCGTCCTCGAGACGGTCGAGCGAGAAGTTGAAGACGCCCGGCATCGAGCTGACTTCGCGTTTAATGTCTGTCCCTTCGATGATGAAGAGCGGGTAAATCAAATCTTCTTTCCGAACATGATTTTCACGTACGAGTGCACGCATTGACTTCGATGAACGAAGACGACGATGACGGTCAAACTGGTTCATGAAAAATCCTCCCCTATACACTGTATTAATGCATCCATAGTATAACACTCAGGCACTCGGACCGGTAACGTCGACACTTCCCGGACGGCGCGCTCGGTCACTTCACCGATGGCGTACCACGTCCCGTGGAAATGGTCGAGATATGGCGTGAGCGCCCGGACGGCGGACGGGCTGAGCACGAGGAGCGCCTCGATTCCTTCGAGCGCCTCGACTTCCGTCTCTGTCAGTTCACGGCCAATCGTCTCATAGACGACCCAGTCGTGGACGTTTTCGAGTTGCGTCATATGCGCCGTGTTCGCCAAGTCGCCCCGGGCGAACAAGACGACCTCGTCTGCTTTTACGACAGTTGCAAGGTCATGGAACAACGACTCGCCCGTAAACGTCTCCGGCATGAGCGCGACGGTGAATCCAACGGCCTCGAGTGCTTGTTTCGTTTTCTCGCCGACGGCCGCGACTTTGACGTCACGCGGGACGTCACAAAGCGCCGGTACCGCCGTCTGGCTCGTCACGACGAGCCAATCGAATCGGCTGATTGGCATCTGGTTGTGCGTCAATCTCGTCTCGATGAGCGGGACGTGATGAACGGAAAGACCGCTCGCGGTGAGCCGGGCTCGCTGCGAAGCGGTCAGTCGTTTTGTCCCTGTGTACCAGACGTCACGCATTGACCGAGGCGAGAATTTCGCGCCCGCCGCGTCCGAGCAAATCGTCTGCTACGTCTTTCCCGAGTGCGACCGCGTCTGACGACGTCTTCGTCACACGGAGCACTTCTTTGCCGTCGACCGAGGCGATGAGGCCTGTGAGTGTCACGTCGTCGCCATCGACCGTCGCATAACCGCCGACCGGTACGTGGCAGCTGCCTTCGATTGCCTTGAGGAACGTCCGCTCCGCTGTTGCGGCTTTCGCCGTCACGTCGTCATGGAGCAATTGTAGAATTGCCGTCACTTCAGCGTCGTCCTTCCGGCTTTCGATGGCAAGTACGCCTTGTCCGACGGCTGGGACCATCATATCGGCGTCAAGCGCTTCGAAGTCGACGCGGTCCGTCCAACCCATGCGCTCGAGCCCGGCTTTAGCGAGCAAGATAGCGTTGAAGTTTTCTGTCTCGAGTTTTTTGAGGCGCGTGTCGATGTTCCCGCGAATCCATTGAATGTCGAAGTCCGGGCGAGCGGCGAGCATTTGGGCACCGCGGCGCAGTGAGCTCGTCCCGATGACGGCACCTTCCGGGAGCGTCTCGAGCGTATAGCCGTTCTCGCAGATGAGCACATCACGGGCGTCGACGCGTTTCGGCATGCAACTGATATAGAGCTCTTCCGGCAACTCGGCCGGGACGTCTTTCATGCTGTGGACCGCGAAATCGATGTCCCCGGCGAGCATCTGTTGCTGAATCTCTTTGACGAACAACCCTTTGCCGCCGACTTTCGAGAGTTGCACGTCGACGATTTGGTCCCCTTTCGTCACGATCTCTTTGATTTCGAACTCGTTTTGAGCTCCGGCTTTCTTCAATTGATCGATGACCCATTTCGTCTGTGTCATCGCAAGTTGTGAGCGGCGTGAGCCGACGATAATTTTACGCATGATCGGTTATCCCCTTCATAGAAAAAGGCGACGAGATCCGCCGCCTTTTTTTGTTTTGTATTAGCGCATCAAGGCGCGAAGTGGTGCTTTCGCTGACATCGCTTCGGCTTCTTCCGTTTCCGGTTCGGCGTCAGGGACGTCGACATCTAGACCGAACGTCTCCACGAACTGATTGATGCGTGTGTTCGCATCCGGTTGCGCGGCGGCGTCTTTGATGTAATCAATCGGTTCACGAAGCATCTGGTTGATGATTGACTTCATGTGCTTGCCGATGACTTTTTTATCGCGGTCCGACAGATGATCGAGCTTGCGCTCGAGGCTTTCCATCGTCTCTTCTTGAATGTTGAGCGCACGGGCGCGCAATTCATTCATGATCGGCACGACACCGAGCGTGATGAGCCAAGTTTGGAACTCTTGAATCGCCTCATCGATTTTGATTTCAATCTTTTCGGCTTCAATGAGACGGGCCGCCAAGTTTTTATTGACGATGCCGTTCAAGTCATCCACATCGAACAAGTGGACGCCCGGAAGCGCCCGGACCGCTGGATCGATATCTCGCGGCACGGCAATGTCGATTAACAACAGTGGACGTTCCCGGCGGAGCAATTGAGCTGCGGCGACATCATCATAGGCGATGACCGCTTCTTTCGCACCGGTCGAGCTAATTAAAATATCGGCGTCAAGCAAGCCGCAAGCAATCTCACGGATCGAGTGGGCCCGGCCTTTGAACTTGTCGGCGACCGCTTTCGCTTTGCTCTCGGTCCGGTTAAAGACGGCAATCTGTTTCGCGCCGGCCTCGAACAAGTTGAGCGTCGTCAACTCGCCTGTCTCACCCGCGCCGACGACGACGACTTGTTTGTCATCGAGCGACGAATACATTTCTTGGGCGAGCGTGACTGCTGCCGCGCTGACCGATACCGACATTTCCCCAATTTGCGTGTCAGTATGGGCACGTTTGGCGAGCGTCACGGCTTCTTTGAACAGTTTGTTGAACACCGTTCCCGTCGTCCCGTTCTCTTGGGCGCGGAAGAAGCTCGATTTCACTTGTCCTAAAATCTGTGTTTCCCCAATGATCATCGAATCGAGTCCAGACGTGACGCGGAACAAGTGGCGAATCGCCTCTTCTCCTTCACGAATCGATAAATAAGGGGTGAATTGGTCCATCTCTAAATCAAACCAGTTCGCTAAAAACCGTTTTGTATAATAACGACCCGTATGGAGCTGGTCTGTGACGACATATAGCTCTGTTCGGTTACAAGTCGACAAAATAACCGATTCAAATATGCTTTTCTCTTCGCGAAGTGCAATCATCGCATCCACGATTTCTTGCTCCCCAAACGAGAACTGCTCCCGAATCGCGACAGGGGCTGTCTTGTTATTTAGTCCAACGACGACAATATGCATGTACCTCTTCCCCTCATCCAAAATCCACCGACGGTTGTCTCTTCTTTTTCACATCTCTACCGTACATTATAACAATTTTTATTTAGGAACTATAATCTTCTGTTCGATTTTTGTGAAATAATTTAAGAACTTTTTGTGACAAAAAAAAGTAGAAACGGACATAGAGACCATTTCTACTTGATTCCTCATTTTAAAGAGGATGGATCGGTGATGATTGTACTCTCTTGGGTCTTTTCTTCTTCCTCCGCTTCGAGGTAATGTTTCCGTTCCCTCAGCTTGTAAATGCGGACGATATTTTGAACGACGACTTTCGCCACCGCGTAGAACGGAACCGCGATGAGCATCCCGATAATCCCGGCCAAGTTCCCGGCGACGAGCAAGACGATGATGATCGTCAGCGGGTGCACCTTGAGTGACTTGCCTTGGATGAGCGGCGAGATGACGTTCGATTCGATCTGTTGGACGATGATGATGACGACGATGACCCAAAGCACTTTAATCGGATCTTGGATGAAAGCGACGACAACGGCCGGTGCCGCACCGAGGAACGGTCCGACGTACGGGATGATGTTCGTCACCATCATGAAGAGCGCGAGTAGGATGGCATAGTCGAGTCCGATAATCCATAATCCGATGAGCGACGTGATTCCGACGAAGAACGCCACGATCAACTGGGCATGGACGTAGTTTTTAACCGTCGTATGCATGTCATGTAAGATGTTGCGTGTCTCACGCTCATAGCTCGACGGCAACAACTTCACGATTGAGTCCGGAAGACGTTTCCCGTCAAGTAACATATACAAAAGCATGAATGGAATGACGACGATTGTGATGACGGCCGACGTGATGAAGCCGACAAGACGACCGAACGATGACGCGACATTCCCGAAGACGTCTCCGAGATACGACGTCACGTTGTTCGTGAAGTCGGTGAACATATCGTCATTCTCGGCGATGAAGCGTGACAAGAACTCATTTTGCATGAGCGAGTCACGGACGGCGAACGCCTGTACCTGTAATTCCTTGGCAATGCTCGGCATCGCGTTGACGAGTGACGTCACCTGCTCCGCGAGTACTGGGCCGAGGATGCTGAAGACGAGCGTAAAGATCAGCACGAGTCCACCAAGCGTAATCCCGACGGCGAGCGGCCGTTTGCCGTCCATCCGTTTTTCTAAGAAATCGACAATCCCGACTAAGAAATAATAAAAAAGTCCGGCAATGATGAGCGGTACCGTGACGAGCGCCAAAATGACTTGGACTGGTTGGAACACGAATGAAATTTCCGTCCCGACCCAGATGACCAAGAAAATCGTCAGCGTCCAAAATAAAAAGCGGTACCATTTGTTCTGAAACATGATTTGCATCTTTCCACCTCGTTCTCTATTCTCTTGTCTTATGTAATTAGGACAATTATACGATAATTACCCGCTCTCGTAACCCTGAAAACAAAAAAGACGAGGGGTTGCCCTCGTCTTCGGTCAATCTTCTTCGCGTGTCAATAAATCATAAATTGCTTTCCATGCCTCGTCTTTTCCTTCTGCCGTCTCCGCCGAGAACGCGACGAACCGGTCAGTCGATTCAAATTGAAGCTTGCGTTTGACGGCCGCTTCATGTTTTTGACGCTGCGCTTTTTTGATTTTATCGAGCTTCGTTGCCACGACGATGACCGGAATCTCGTAATGCTTCAAGAAGTTGTACATCGTCACGTCGTCACTTGACGGCTCATGACGAATATCGACCAAGAGGACAACGCCGCGAAGCGCGCTCTGTGACGTCAAATATTGCTCCATCATGATGCCCCACTTCTCCCGCTCCGTCTTTGAGACTTTCGCGTAGCCGTAGCCCGGGACGTCGACGAACATGATTTCATCGTTGATGTTGAAGAAGTTCAGCGTCTGCGTCTTCCCTGGCTTCGAAGACGTCCGTGCGAGTGCTTTGCGCTGACAAATCTTGTTGATGAACGATGACTTCCCGACGTTCGAACGTCCGGCGAGTGCGACTTCCGGTAACTCATGAATCGGGTAATGGTCAGGTGCGACGGCACTCGTGACAAATTCTGCTTTAGTGATTTTCATTATTTAATTTCCTCCAAATGCTACTTCTAATACTTGATCGAGCGTCGTGACCGGGACGAACGTCAGTTTCTCACGGACGGTGTCTTGAATGTCATCGATGTCACGCTCATTGTCTTTCGGAATGACGATGGTCGTCAAGCCGGCTCGGTGTGCGGCGAGCGCTTTCTCTTTCAATCCACCGATTGGCAGGACGCGGCCGCGGAGCGTGATTTCCCCGGTCATCCCGATGTCACGGCGGACTTTCTTCCCGGTCAACGCCGAGATGAGCGCCGTCGCGATTGTAATCCCCGCCGACGGACCGTCTTTCGGGACGGCACCTTCCGGCACGTGGATATGCACGTCTTGGCGCTCGTAGAACGTCGGGTCAATCCCGAACCGTTCCGCGTTTGAACGGACGTAGCTATACGCCGTCTGCGCCGACTCTTGCATGACGTCACCGAGTTTCCCCGTCAACTGGAGCTTGCCTTTACCAGGTGCGAGTGCGACTTCAATCGTGAGCGTGTCGCCCCCGAACGCCGTGTAGGCGAGTCCGGTGACAGCACCGATCGAGTCTTCCGTCTCCCCTTTGCCATAGCGGTACTTCGGTTTCCCGAGGTAGTCGCCGAGGCTCTTCAATGAGACGGTGACGCGTTTCTTCTCGCCGATGGCGATTTGCTTCGCCGCTTTCCGGCAAAGTGAACCGATGACGCGTTCCAAGTTCCGGACACCGGCCTCACGCGTGTAACGGCGAACGACTTCGTAAAGTGCGTCCTCTTTAATCGTGAGCTGGCTCTTCTTCAAGCCGTGCTCTTTATACTGTTTCGGTACTAAGTGACGCTTGGCGATCTCGACTTTCTCGAGTTCCGTGTAGCCGCCGATTTGGATGAGTTCCATCCGGTCAAGGAGCGGCGCCGGAATTTGCGAGACGTCGTTCGCCGTCGCGATGAAGAGCACGTTCGATAAGTCGAACGGTTCCTCGATATAGTGGTCCGAGAACGAAACGTTCTGTTCCGGGTCGAGCACTTCGAGCATAGCCGACGCCGGGTCACCTCGGAAATCGGACGCCATCTTGTCGATCTCGTCGAGCAAGAACACCGGGTTTTTGCTCTCGGCCTGTTTCAAGCCACGGATGATGCGGCCTGGCATCGCCCCGATATACGTGCGACGGTGCCCACGAATCTCGGCCTCGTCACGTACCCCACCGAGCGAGACACGGACGAAGTGACGTTCGAGCGCCGACGCGATCGAGCGGGCGAGTGACGTCTTCCCGACCCCTGGAGGTCCGGCGAGACAAAGAATCGGCCCACGGAGCGAATTCGTCAATTGACGGACGGCCAAATATTCGAGGATCCGGTCTTTCACCGACTCGAGCCCGTAGTGGTCGTCATCTAACACATCGGCGGCATGTTTGACGTCGAGTTTATCTTCCGTCTCGATGCCCCACGGGAGCGAGGCGATCCAGTCGAGATAGTTGCGGATGACGGCATATTCAGGTGACGTCGCCGGGACGACGTTCAACCGCTCGGCTTCGCGCATGACGTTCTTCCGTGTCGTCTCAGGCAAATCGAGCGCCTCGAGTTTCTCACGGAGACGGTTCGGTTCAGACTCTTGCGACTGGTCGCCGAGCTCTTGCTGAATCGTCTTCATCTGTTCGCGCAAATAGTACTCTTTTTGTGCCTGTTCGATCGTCTTCTTCGTCCGTTCGCGCAACTCTTGCTCGAGCTCGATGATCTCGACCTCGTGCGTCATAATCTCGAGCAGCTCTAAGCCGCGTTTGACGGCGTCCGGTTCTTCGAGCATCGCTTGGCGGATATCGACGTCGACGTCGAGCTTCGACGCGATATAGTCGGTCAACGACTCGAGCCGTTCATACATCTCGAAACGACGACGCTCGTCCGGTGACAATCCTTTGATGGACCCGACGAGTTTTCCGAACTGTTCTTTCAATAAGCGCACGAGTGCCGTCCGCTCGACTTCTTCCCCTTCGACGAGTTCAAGTGGCTCGACGTCTGCGAACCAGCCTTCCTTCGTCTCTTCAATCGAGTTGATCTTGACGCGTTCTTTCCCGACCAAGCGGACGCGGACCGTCTCGTTCGACAGCTCGCTCATCTTGGCGATATGGACGCGCGTCCCGATCGCGTACAAGTCTTCCGGTTCAGGTGATTCTTTCCCCGTCTCTTTTTGTGTCACAACAATCAAATCTGTCTCGTGTTCCTTTGCGGCAAGGAGTGCTCGTAGGGAGAGCGGACGCCCCACGTCGATTGTCACTCCGATGAGCGGATACACCACGACTCCACGCAAAGGAAGGATTGGTAATTGTTCCATTACAACGCCTCCTGTGCAAAAAGGCCCAAAACTCGGATGTGCCGAGTGTTTGAGCCTTTTTCGTTCAAAATTATGCTGTCTCTTTATTGTCGCCTGTCTGTTCGACAGTACCATCGCGAAGTACGTATTTCGGACCGGCAAGACCCGTAATCGTTTCATCCGTGATGATGACTTTCTCGATATCGTCGCGCGATGGGACAGTGAACATCACATCGAGCATCATTTCTTCGATAATCGAGCGGAGACCGCGTGCGCCTGTCTTACGTTTGATCGCAAGTTTGGCGATTTCAACCAACGCCTCGTCTGTGAACGAGAGTTCGACATCGTCGAGTTCGAGCATTTTCTCGTACTGACGAACGAGGGCGTTCTTCGGCTTCGTCAAGATCTCGACGAGTGCTTCTTCGTCAAGCGTCGTGAGCGTCGCCATGACCGGTAAACGACCGATGAATTCCGGAATCAATCCGAACTTCTGAAGGTCTTCCGGAAGCGCGCGGGCGAGCAAGTCTTCTTGCGTCAACTCGCGGTTTTCTTGGTCGTTCCCAAATCCGATGACTTTCTTCCCGATGCGGCGTTTGACGACCGCTTCGATGCCAGCGAACGCGCCGCCGACGATGAACAAGATGTTCGTCGTATCGATTTGGATGAACTCTTGATGCGGATGCTTACGTCCACCTTGCGGCGGCACGCTTGCGACCGTACCTTCCAAAATTTTAAGAAGTGCCTGCTGAACGCCTTCACCCGATACGTCACGCGTGATCGATGGGTTTTCCGACTTACGGGCAATCTTATCGATTTCATCGATGTAGATAATCCCTTTTTCAGCCTTCTCGACATCATAGTCAGCCGATTGAATCAACTTGAGCAAGATGTTCTCGACGTCTTCCCCGACGTAACCGGCTTCCGTCAAGCTCGTCGCGTCCGCGATTGCGAACGGGACGTTCAAGACGCGAGCCATCGTCTGAGCGAGAAGCGTCTTACCGCTACCCGTTGGTCCAATCATGACGATGTTCGACTTCGAAAGTTCGACATCATCAGAACGGCCACCGGCGTTGATGCGTTTATAGTGGTTATAGACAGCTACTGAAAGCGCACGTTTGGCGCGGTCTTGACCAATGACATAATCGTCTAGGATGTTACGAATCTCTTGTGGTTTTGGAATGTCTTTAAATTCAACTTCTTCCTCCACACCGAGCTCTTCCTCAACGATTTCATTGCAAAGTTCGATACATTCGTCACAAATGTATACGCCAGGACCGGCGACTAATTTACGGACTTGTTCTTGCGATTTTCCGCAAAACGAGCACTTGAGTTGCCCCTTTTCCTCGTTAAATTTGAACATTCGGTACACCCCTTCTAAATGAAAATGGATGTAAGTGCGATAAATCGCCTATTTGTATTCCCAGGTGCGCATGCACCGTGAAAAGACATTTACATCTCTGCGTTGCAATAATTGTAGCATGAACAAATCACTTCATCAAAGATAAACACATGCAAAGTGTCGTGACGAAAAAAAGGACGACTGCTAGGCAGCCGTCCTTCTGTCATCCGATTACTTCGCTTTCCCGTTTTCAACGAGAACGTCGATCGCTTTACGGAATTTGAGGTCACCTTTAAGTGTCTCGATTCCGCCTTGTGGCGCGAGCATCGTGCGGAGTTGATCCGGTGCGATGTTGTAAAGTTTAGACATTTCTTCGAGTTCTTTCTCAGCATCTTCGTCAGACACTTCGATCGCTTCTTTCTCAGCGATTGCTTTCAAGACGAGACGAGCTTTAACGCGCTCTTCAGCTTGCTCTTTCATCTCTTCGCGCATCGCTTCTTCAGTCGTTCCAGTAAGCTGGAAGTACATGTCGAGGTCGATTCCTTGTGAAGAAACACGTGTGCCGAACTCTTGAACCATGCGATCTACTTCTTGGTCAACGAGTACTGCAGGTACGTCGATTGTTGCGTTAGCTGTTGCTTGCTCGACGAGTTGGTCGCGCATTGTGCCTTCCGCTTCTTGTTTCTTCGCAGTTTCTAAACGCTCACGGATTTTTGCTTTCAACTCGTCGAGTGATGAAACTGACTCGTCGATGTCTTTTGCGAACTCGTCGTCGAGCTCAGGAACTTGCTTCGCTTTGACTTCGTGAAGTTTGACTTTGAATGTCGCTGGTTTACCCGCCAAGTTGTCAGCGTGGTACTCTTCAGGGAATGTTACTTCAACGTCTTTTTCTTCGCCAGCCGTCAAGCCGACCATTTGCTCTTCGAATCCAGGGATGAATTGGCCTGAACCGATTTCGAGCGTGTAGTTTTCAGCTGTGCCGCCTTCGAATTGCTCTCCGTCAGCGAAACCTGCGAAATCAAAGACAGCTGTATCGCCGTTTTCGATTGCGCCTTCTTTAACAGCAAGCTCTGCGCCTTGCTGTTGAAGCGCGTCAAGTTCAGCTGCAACTTCTTCGTCAGTGACTGTTGTTTCAACAGCTTCGTACTCGAGACCTTTGTATTCGCCAAGCTCAGCTTCTGGCTCAACGACGAACGTTACTTTGAACGTTACAGGTTTGCCTTTTTCGAGCGTGCCGTCTACATCGATGTTTTCGAGAGCGATTGGTTCGAAACCAGCTTCTTCGACCGCACCTTGAACTGTGTCACGGTAGAGGATATCGAGCGCATCTTGATAGAGCGCTTCTTCTCCGTACATTTTGTTGAACATTGGGCGTGGCAATTTCCCTTTACGGAAGCCAGGCACGTTCAAAGTTTTGACGACATCTTTGAATGCGGCGTCGACTGCTTTATCAAAAGCTTCTGCAGGTGCTTCGTACGTGAGTACGCCTTGGCTACCTGATGTTTTTTCCCATTTTGCTGTCATGCTAAGTCCCTCCAACAATTCGTTTATACGTACAAGAATGTACAACAATCCGTATTATAGCATAAATCCGGCGACTGCACACAAGGATTTAGTCTAGAAACGCCTCGGTGAAACGCATGTCCGCCTCGAGGATTTCCGCTGCTAGGCCGTCAGTTTCCTCGTGTTGCAAGATGGCCGTTTTCGCCTGTCCGAGTGCCACCTCCACGTCAGACGCTTCTCGCGGTGTGAACGGGTAGTGCGTGTACATGTAATTCATGAGCAGTTGTGTCGCAATCTCATCACCGTACACGACCCGCTGTAATTGATTGGTCATCGCTTCCCACGCTTGCGTATGCACGGTCGCCTCGTCTTGCGTCAATCGGTGCCGTATCCCGAGATCGGTCCATTCGATGACCGGCAACTCGTCGAACGCTTTTTGGAGCACGATCAACTTCATCAACTTTGGACGTTCCGCGACGAGGAGCTCTTTCAAGACGTTGTCGAGGACGTCGTCGATATTGAAATGAACGTGTTCAAGCGTCTCAATCTGTTCGCCGATTCCGCCTCGATGAAGGATTCGCTTCACTTTGGCGATCGCGGCCGGGAACTCGGTCAACTTCAACACTTGCAGTACTTGATGCGCTTGTGTGTTGACGTGATCAGTCTTCTCTTGCCATTCGAGATAGAGATTGATCCAATGGGCCGCCTCGAACGGTTGGTCACGCATGATGTAATACTGGGCGATTTGAAGCCCGCCGGCTGCAGGTTCTTCTGCGACCGTCATCTGAGTCGTGACGAGTTCTTCGAGTTTCTCAAGCGTCTCCGGTTCTTCCGGACGTTCCATCAGACATTGGAATAGTTCCATGAAAACAAAGGGATCCCCGGGCACTGCCTCATACCAATCCCACAGAATCGGTTCGACCCGTTGCCGTTCTCCGGCCGTGTCCGCCTCTTGAATCATCTTCTGAAGCCGCGACCAGTTCCCAGGAAACGGGTACGCTTTCTCTTTTGCCATCTCTCCACACCCTTTCCATTCATCTCCATCTTCCGTTAGGAATCGATTCGTTGTCAATCAATACCCCGAAAAACGAAAAAAGAGACAACCTCCGTGGAGGCTATCTCTATTTTAAATGGAAGTGTCCCAAGAGGGATTCGAACCCCCGACCGACGCCTTAGAAGGGCGTTGCTCTATCCAGCTGAGCTATTGGGACATTGACAAGAAAACTATAATAGAAAAATGGTTTGCTGTCAATTCCTTCTTTTCATTCCGTCACAGCTTTCCGCTCACATCGAGATCCTCGACGGCCGAACCGTCTTCAGACCGATAAAAGCGGACGTTGGCCTGCCCGTTCTCGAGATCCATCAGTACATACGTCTTGTCACTCCGTCCGCGCGGCATCCGAATCGAGCCCGGGTTCACATAGAGAACCCCGTCCTCAATCAACGCTCCGGCGACGTGCGAATGGCCGAACAACACGACGTTCGCCCCGACTTCTTCGGCCCGATAACGCAACCGGTTCAAGTCGTACTTCACGTCGTGGTGATGGCCGTGGACGATGAGAATCGTGCCTTCAGCCGTCTCCTCGATTCGCTCGAGCGGCAAGTCGCCACCGAAGTCGCAATTGCCGCGCACCGTGTGATACGGGAGCAGGTGCTCGTCGACGAGCGCGAGTTGCGAGTCACCACAATGATACGCGTCGTCGATTTCTTGTTCGTGCCGATTAAAGATGATCGATAGTTCTTCTGTCAATCCGTGACTGTCACTGACTACGAGAAAACGCATACGGGTCACCCTTTCATGAACGGAATGATTTCTGCCTCTAACTTTCGTAGTGCTTGACCGCGGTGACTGACCGCCGCCTTTTCGTCGCGTTCAAGTTCTGCTGCCGTCTTATGGAGCGACGGGACGATGAAGAGCGGGTCATAACCGAAACCGTTCTCCCCGTGCGGCGCATACCCAATCGTCCCTTCGATCGTTCCGCGTACCGTCAACGTCTCCCCGGACGGTTTGGCCAAACAGAGGGCACAGATGAAGCGTGCCGTCCGGTCGGTCGCCCCGTTCAACTTCTCGAGCAAGAGGGCGTTGTTCGCCTCATCCGATTTTTCAGGTCCAGCGAAGCGGGCCGAATGGACACCCGGTGCCCCATCGAGCGCGTCGACTTCAAGCCCCGAGTCATCAGCGAGGACAGCATGGCCGAAGTAGCGGGCCGCCTCCGTCGCCTTCAGCTCGGCGTTCGCTTCGAACGTCGTGCCCGTCTCGTCCGTCTCAGGTGCGTCCGGATAGTCAAGCAACGATTCGACCTCGAAGCCGAGCGGCGTGAGCATCCCTTCGATTTCGACGACTTTTCCTTTATTGCGTGTTGCGACGATGAGTTTCATGTGGTCTCCTCCAATTGTTCCCCGACATACCACCACGATGCGCCGAGCGCGTCTTCGGCCGCTTTGAATAACGTCTCGATCCCGCTTTGGGCCATGTGGAGCATCTCGTTCATCTCGAGCAACGTGAACGTTGCTTCTTCCCCCGTCCCTTGCACTTCGACGAAGCGTCCGCTCGCCGTCATGACGACGTTCATGTCGACCTCGGCCGCGGCGTCTTCTTCGTAGTTCAAGTCAAGGAGCAATTCGTCGGTCCGTCCGACCGAGATGGCCGCGACGCCTTCTTTAATCGGCGTGTCGTCAAGCTTGCCTTGACGGATGAGCGCATCGACCGCGAGGACGAGGGCACAGAAGCCGCCCGTAATCGAGGCCGTGCGCGTACCACCGTCCGCTTGGATGACGTCACAGTCAATCCAAATCGTCCGTTCACCGAGTCGTTCCAAATCGACGACCGAGCGGAGCGAGCGGGAAATCAAACGCTGAATCTCCATCGTCCGGCCCGACTGCTTCCCTCGGACCGATTCGCGGACCGTACGGTTGCCGGTCGCGCGTGGGAGCATGGCATACTCGGCGTTAATCCAACCTTGCTTCTTGCCGCGCAAGAAGTTCGGGACACGTTCTTCGACGGTCGCCGTACAGATGACTTTCGTGTCCCCGATCGAGATGAGGACCGATCCTTCCGCATGCTTGTTCACATGGGGAACGATTTCGACGGGCCGGAGCTCGTCATGGTTTCGTTCGTTACGCATCGACACCGGACACCTCTACTTTCTCCGCTCTCACGGGCTGACCGAGCCACTCTGTCGCGAGTCGGTCAAAGATGACGACGTCCCCCGTCGCATAAAACTGATGCGCCGGGACCGTGTCGAGGTCGTTCTCAAGCTCTTTGAAATCAAGGATGGCCGCCACTTCGAGCGCCGTCTCGTCACCAGATGAAATCAAATGGACGTCCGGTCCGACGACGTCTTGAATGACCGGAGCGAGCAGCGGATAATGCGTGCACCCGAGGATGAGCGTGTCCATCTCGGAAGACTGGAGCGGGCGAATCGTCTCAGCGACGATGGCGCGGACACGTTCCCCGTCAAGTTCACCGGCTTCGACGAGCGGTACGAACGGCGGACAGGCGAGCGAATACACATCAATCTCGCCGGCCACGTGCCGGAGTGCCGTCTCGTACGAGTTGCTCTCAATCGTCATCTTCGTGCCGATGACGCCGATATGTTTATTGCGCGTCCCTTTGACGGCCGCGCGGGCACCCGGGTCGATGACACCGATGACCGGGATATTGAGGCGTTTGCGCGCCTCTTTCAAGACGACCGCTGTCGCCGTGTTGCAGGCGATGACAATCATCTTCACGTTCTTACTTAACAGGAACTCAATCAGTTCCCACGTATAGGCTTCAATCTCATCGTGCGGGCGTGGGCCATACGGGCACCGTTCCGTGTCGCCGATATAGATTATTTCTTCTTTCGGTAGTTGGCGCATCAGTTCTTTGACCACCGTCAAGCCGCCAACTCCTGAATCGAGTACTCCAATCGCTCGTTTCATAATCATCACTTCCATTCCCATCTATCTTACCAAAAAAGCCGATTCTGAAAAAGAAACGGTCTCGTGACAAACAAAAAAGACGAGGTAGCCGATTGGCCGCCTCGTCCGTCGCTCAATTACTGAGCAAGACCTTCGCTTGTGAGCATGTCAGAAAGCGTGTTAACCGCTTCTTCTGCATCGTCACCAGCTGCAGTGATTTTGATTGTAGAATCTTTTGCGATTCCGAGTGAAAGAACACCCATGATTGACTTGAGGTTTACTGTCTTACCGTTGTACTCAAGGTTGATATCTGATTGGAACTTAGAAGCTGTGTTAACCAACTGTGTAGCTGGACGAGCGTGAATTCCTGAATCTGCAACGACTGTGAACGTTTTTTCCATGACGTGATAGTCTCCCTTCAAATTTCAATTCTACAGGTGAACCTGCAGAATAATTGTTTGTGAACTCATTATCAAATGATAGCGGATTCGCAAAAATTCTGCAAGCGATTTTTATATTCTGGAGTCCATTCGGTCGGACGACCGGATTTCGACAAGTGCACGAGGCTCGTGCGCCCCGCGAACATGAGCTGTTCTCCATCATATGCCCCGTAATGAATATCACATGAAGTGTTTCCGACCGTCAAGACATTGGCATACACCTTGATCGATTGGCGCGGCATCACCTGGCGGACATAGTCGCATTGGGCGTCCGCCACGACGACGAACCCATCTTTCAACGAGAACCCTGTCGCTTCAAGCAACTCGATCCGTGCATCCTCAAAATAGATGAACGGAATCGTATTATTCATGTGGCCGTACGGGTCGCACTCCGAAAATCGGACTTTGACGTCTAGCGCGACCCCTGCTCTGACACGTGTTTCCCAATCGGCTTCCCGGAAGTACTTCGTCATCCGTAACCCTTACGCCTCGACCGCAGAACCAGTGCGGCCTTTGTCGCTACCGAAGAACGATTTGAACGAGTGAAGCGTCGTCTGACGGTTCATCGCAGCGATTGACGTCGTGAGCGGAATGCCTTTCGGACAAACTTCGACACAGTTTTGTGCGTTTCCGCACTGTGCGAGACCACCGTCTTCCATGAGCGCTTCCAAACGGTCTTCCGCGTGGAAGGCGCCGGTTGGATGCGAGTTGAAGAGACGGACTTGCGAGATGGCAGCCGGTCCGATGAAGTTCGATTTGTCGTTGACGTTCGGGCATGCCTCGAGGCAGACACCGCACGTCATACATTTCGATAGTTCATACGCCCATTGACGCTTGTTCTCTGGCATCCGTGGTCCTGGTCCTAGATCGTACGTCCCGTCAATCGGAACCCAAGCCTTCACTTTTTTCAACGCGTCGAACATGCGCTGACGGTCGACTTGAAGGTCACGGACGACCGGGAATGTCTTCATCGGAGCAAGACGAATCGGTTGCTCGAGCTTATCGACGAGTGCCGTACACGATTGGCGCGGCTTGCCGTTGATGATCATCGAACAAGCGCCACACACTTCCTCGAGACAGTTCATGTCCCAGTTGATTGGTGTCGTCTTGTCCCCGTTCGCGTTGACCGGGTTCCGGCGGATTTCCATCAGTGCCGAGATGACGTTCATATTCGGACGGTACGGGACGGTAAACTCTTCCGTATAGGTCGGTTGATCCGGCCCGTCCTGGCGTTCAATGATAAAACGAATGTCTTTTTGATCTGCTTGCATCGGCGTCGTCATTTCGTCTTCGCCCCTTTCTTCGAGTAATCCCGTTTACGTGGCGGGATTAACGAAACGTCGATCTCTTCAAACGAGATATCGACTTCCCCATTGTCGTAACGTGCCATCGTCGTCTTCATGAAGCGCTCGTCATCACGTTCCGGGAAGTCCGGCTTGTAATGAGCCCCACGGCTCTCATCGCGTTTCAAGGCGCCAAGTGTGATGACGCGTGCGAGGTCGAGCATGTGGTCGAGCTGTCGGATGAACGATGCCCCTTGGTTGCTCCAGCGGGCCGTATCGGTCGCGGAGATGTTGTTATAGCGTTCACGAAGTTCACGGAGTTTGAGATCCGTCGCTTCGAGCTTATCGTTGTAACGAACGACCGTGACGTTGTCGGTCATGAGTTCGCCGAGCTCACGGTGGATTTGATACGCGTTTTCCGTACCTTCCATCGCGAGGATGTCGTTGAACCGCTCGATTTCTTCACGTTCGTTGAAGTTGAAGAGTGCTTCTGGCACGCTCTCTGTCGCTTGGTCGAGACCACGCATGTAATGAACGGCCGCAGGACCGGCTTCCATCCCGCCGTATACAGCCGAGAGGAGCGAGTTGGCACCGAGACGGTTGGCACCGTGCATCGAGTAATCGCACTCACCGGCAGCGAATAGCCCTGGGATGTTCGTCATCTGGTCGTAATCGACCCAGAGTCCGCCCATCGAATAGTGAACGGCCGGGAAAATCTTCATCGGGACTTTCCGTGGGTCGTCGCCGACGAACTTCTCGTAAATCTCAAGGATGCCGCCGAGTTTGATGTCGAGTTCTTTCGAGTCTTTATGCGACAAGTCGAGGTACACCATGTTCTCACCGTTGACGCCGAGCTTCTGGTTGACGCAGACGTCGAAAATCTCACGCGTCGCGATATCACGCGGCACGAGGTTTCCGTAGGCCGGATACTTCTCTTCAAGGAAGTACCATGGCTTGCCGTCTTTATACGTCCATACACGTCCGCCTTCACCACGTGCTGACTCACTCATGAGACGAAGCTTGTCGTCCCCTGGGATCGCCGTCGGGTGGATTTGGATGAACTCGCCGTTCGCGTAGACCGCGCCTTGACGGTAAACCGCTCCAGCCGCTTGTCCGGTGTTGATGACCGAGTTCGTCGATTTACCGAAGATGACGCCTGGGCCGCCTGTCGCAAGGATGACCGCATCCGATGGGAACGCTTTAATTTCCATCGAGCGTAAATCCTGACAGACCGCACCACGGCAGACGCCTGATTCATCGATGATGGCCCGGAGGAACTCCCAGCCTTCATACTTCTCGACGAGCCCTTGCGCCTCATAGCGACGGACCTGCTCGTCTAGTGCGTAAAGAAGCTGTTGCCCTGTCGTCGCACCGGCGTAAGCCGTGCGGTGATGGAGCGTGCCGCCGAAACGTCGGAAGTCGAGAAGACCTTCTGGCGTCCGGTTGAACATGACACCCATCCGGTCGAACATGTGGATGATTTTCGGTGCCGCTTCCGCCATCTTTTGGACTGGCGGTTGGTTGGCGAGGAAGTCGCCCCCATAGACCGTATCATCGAAGTGTTGCCAAGGAGAATCCCCTTCCCCCTTCGTGTTGACGGCACCGTTGATGCCGCCTTGTGCACAAACTGAATGTGAACGCTTGACCGGTACAAGCGAGAATAGTTTTACCGGAACACCCATCTCAGCCGACTTGATTGTCGCCATGAGTCCAGCTAGACCGCCACCGATGACGATCAAACTTTGATTTGCCATGTACTTTTCCCCCTATTACAAGATGCCAGCGAACGTCAAGATTGAACGGATGCCGACAAAAGATAGTGCCAAGAAGACCGCGCCTGAGACGTAGCTCATGAAGCGCTGTGAACGAGGCGACTGTGTGATCCCCCACGTGATGGCAAACGACCAGAGACCGTTCGCGAAGTGGAACGTAGCCGAGAGGATCCCGACTATGTAGAAGATAAGCATGAGCGGATTATCGACGATGTTTTGCATCATCTCCGCATTCACTTCAACGCCACGTAACTTCGCCAAGCGCGTTTCCCAAACGTGCCAAGCGATAAAGATGACGAGGAAGACGCCCGTGAAGCGTTGGAGCATGTACATCCAGTTACGCGCGTATGAGTAACGGTTCGTGTTAATCGAACCGAGAAACGCATAATACACGCCATACACGCCGTGGAAAATCATCGGCAAGGCGATGATGGTGACTTCAAGGAAGTACAAGTACGGTAAGCTCTCCATGAATTTTGCTGCCTTGTTAAACGACTCCACCCCATCGACGATATAGTAGTTGACCGACAAGTGGACGATCAAAAACAGGCCGATTGGGATGACCCCAAGTAGCGAATGGACTTTACGACTGAAATAGTCACGCTGCGAAGCCATTCTAGTTCCCCCTTTGTACGAGCCCTTGGCTCGTTTTGTAAATAAAAGCGTTTTCAAATGTAAATATAGCTTTCTGTCTCCTATTCTACTCTTGTGAATTTTGTATGACAAGACAACCTGACCGATTTGTGACACATTCTTTTGCAAAATACCCGGTGACCAAAAGCCGATTCGTCGTTATAATGGTATAGAGAGATTGGAGTGATGGAAGAAGATGGAAACGATGAGCCAACCCACTTTCGCGATCGAACTGTTGCGCGATTATGTGTTGACGGATTTGCTTGGGGACGATTACGCCCAAGTCATCTATTGGTCGGGTAAACGGGTCGCACGCAAGTTCCCGGTCATGCCCAATGAGGAACTGAGCGCCTTCTTTAGCGAGGCCGGCTGGGGAGATTTGACGCTGTTGAAAGAAAAAGGAAATAAATTCTTGTTCGAGCTCACGCCCCCACCCGCGACCCAAGAGAAGGCGACGGGCTACTTCCAGCTCGAGGCTGGTTTTTTAGCCGAACAGATTGCGGGTCGTTTCCAATGCGTCGCCGAAGGCTACGCCGACGTGACGCGCAAGGCCGTCCACATCACCGTCCAACTAGACCGAAAAGATACGTATGAATGACGAAGAGCCGATGCGATTTTTACACCGCATCGGCTCTTTCTTTTTGAGTTAATCCTCCAACTCATCCTTCTCTTCATACGGGAAGAGACGCTCATTGGCGAAGATATAAAAGTCAATGAGCTCCGACCTTGAGAACGTCATGTCTTCGCCCGCATATGCCGTTGCCGCTTTTTGAATGACGTGCAGGAGATCAGTTGGAATCGGTTGTCGCTTCGCCCACTCGAGTACTTCTCGTTTGGCAAGCACACGCCCATCCGTCTCGTAGGCCATCACCCGCACGAGATTCAGTACGCTATACACGGGGTGGTTATCAAGCGAGCTCAGGCAATCCAACGCGTCGTCCTTGATTGCTTCTCGGTAATGTCCATCCTCAAACCCGAGCAACAACTCATGCAGCGGAGCCCCGAACAAGACACAGCCTCGCTCCATGATGACTTTGAGGTGGGCGGCCAAATCCGGATCCGTCATACCTTGTTGCTCATGGAGCAGTTCATCGATTGACATTTCTTCTAATCGCATGCGCCATTGCTCACTATAATGAAACTCGAACGGACTCGGATGGACCCATTCTTGTAACGCTCGTTCCGTCATCACGGTCAACTCGAGCGGATACGGCTGCGTCGATGTCGCCAGGCACAGTCGCATCAAACCGAGCCGCTCCTCGTCCGACAGGTCTCGGTCGCTCACGAACAGTAAATCGACGTCACTCTGTCTCGGATGAAAGCCTCCCATCGTCACAGACCCGTGCACGTACGCATGTTGAATCGCGTCGGTCACGTCCGCAAGGTCACGCACGAACTGTTCAATAAAAGGGGATGTCTCGTCTGGAAAATCGGCTAATGCGTCTCGGTTCATTCATCGGTCTCCTCATGGACGTATTGGATTACGGTCTCGGCCAACTTCTCCGGCAGACCCGCTTCTTTCAACTGTTCGAGCGAGGCGAGACGGATCTGCTTCATCGACCCGAAATGACGAATCAATTGCTGACGCCGCTTTGGCCCGACGCCCGGGATATCGTCGAGCACCGACTTCGTCATCTTCTTCGTCCTCAGGCTGCGGTGGAACGTTATGGCGAAGCGGTGGACCTCGTCTTGCATGCGTTGCAGCAAATAGAACGCGCTCGAACGTGAGTTCAATTCGACGACCCCGCCGCCTTCCCCGAACAAGAGCTGGCTCGTCCGGTGACGGTCATCTTTCTTCAACGAGCCGACGGGCAAGTCGAGCCCGAACTCGTTTTGTAGCACGTCGAGGGCGGCGTTCAATTGCCCAATGCCCCCGTCAATCAACAGCAGGTCCGGCAGACGTTTCTCTTCCGTCAACAGACGGCGGAACCGACGGCGCACGACTTCTCGCATCGTCTCATAGTCGTCCGGTCCTTGGACAGTACGAATCTTGTATTTCCGGTATTCCTTCTTGAGCGGCTTGCCATCCTCGAAGACGACGAGCGCCGAGACGGCGTCCGCCCCTTGGATGTTGGCGTTGTCGATGATGTCGACGCGCGACAAGTTTGGGATACCGATCGCCTCACCGAGCTCACGCATGGCGAGGAGCGTCCGCTCTTCGTCGCGGGCGAGTAACTCGAACTTTTCGTTCAAGGCGATGCCTGCATTTTTCGTCGCCAAGTCGAGCAACTGTCGCTTCGCCCCTCGTTTCGGCTGCATCACTTTCGTGCCGATCGCCTCGTTCAACAGATCGATGCGGACGATCTCGGGAACGAGCACTTCCTTCGGCAAGACGTTCTGCTCATAGAACTGGACGATGAAACTCTCGAGCTCCTCGGACGGTTCCCCATGAAGTGGGAACAGGGATACGTCGCGCTCGATCATCTTGCCGCCTCGCATATAGAACACTTGGACGCACATCCAGCCGCGGTCGAGGGTGTAGCCAAAGACGTCGCGTGCTGTCGGGTCGGCCGTGATCATGTTCTGTTTGTTCATAATCGATTCGACGGCCCGGATTTGGTCACGGAGCTCGGCGGCGCGTTCAAACTGCATGTCTTCGGCAGCCAGTCCCATATCGACTTGAAGTTTGGCGAGCGTCTCGCTCGTCTCCCCGTTCAAGAAGCGTCGAATCTCTTGGACGATCTCTTTTTGCTCGTCCGTGTCGATGGCGAGCTCGCACGGTCCGAGACACTGCCCGATGTGGTAATACAGACAGAGCTTGCGTGGCATCGGTTGGCATTTCCGGAGCGGATACAGCTTGTCGAGCAGCCGCTTCGTCTCGTTGGCGGCATAGGCGTTCGGATACGGGCCAAAATAGAAGCCGCCGTCCCGCTTCAGCTTCCGCGTCGTGAGCAACCGCGGATACGGCTCGTTCGTGATTTTGATATACGGGTACGACTTGTCATCCTTCAAGCGAATGTTATATTTCGGGTCGTGCTTTTTGATGAGCGTCATCTCGAGCAAGAGTGCCTCGAGCTCGCTCGCCGTGACGATATATTCGAAGTCGCGAATCTCGGCCACGAGGCGCATCGTCTTGATGTCGTGCGCCCCGGTGAAATACGACCGAACCCGGTTCTTCAGATTTTTCGCTTTCCCGACGTAAATGATTTCCCCGTACTCGTTCTTATGCAAGTAACAGCCGGGCTCGTCCGGGAGGAGCGCCAATTTATGTTTAATGTGGTCAGAATGACTCAAATTCAATCACCTCAGTTTAGGTTCCTTCCAGACGGGAAAAAATTGATGAAGTCTCAGAGGGAGGGTTTTGGAATGAAACGGTACGATGTCATCATCATCGGCAGCGGCTCGGCAGCGAGCCAAGCCGCCAGCGTGTTACGTGACGCCGGTAAACAAATTGCGATTGTCGAGAATTGGACGTTCGGCGGGACGTGCCCGCAGCGCGGGTGTGACCCGAAAAAAATGCTCGCGGAAGGAGCCGACCTGATTGCCCGGGCCGAACGGATGAAACCGCTCGGTGTGACCGGCGAACTCAAGCTCGACTGGCACGCCTTCAAACATCGTGTCGACGAATACCGCTTTGCCGTCCCGACGACGAAGATGCATCATTGGCAAGAACACGGCATCGATTTGTTCGAAGGCGAACCACATTTCATCGACGAAGACTCGATCGTCATCGAAGGACATGAAATCTCGGCGCATCAATTCTTGATCGCATCGGGGCAAATCCCGCGTCCACTCGACATCCCCGGCGGAGACGCTGCCATCACGAGCAACGACGTCTTCGACCTTGAGGTGTTACCGCAACACGTCATCATCGTCGGAGCCGGTTATATTGCCTTCGAGTTCGCCCATATTCTGCGCCGGTTCGGATGTGACGTGACGCTCCTCGTCCGGTCGCGGGCGCTGAAGCCGTTCGACCGTAAAGTCGTCAAACGGCTCGTCGATGAGACGATTCAAATCGGGATCGATGTCCGCTATGGAATCGAACCGGTCGACATCAATGGCGACGTCGTGACGCTATCAGATGACTCTACCCTTGTAGGACTCGTGCTTAACGCCACCGGGCGGATTCCGAGCATCGAGCGACTTCGGTTGGATGCGGCCGGCATCGAGTCCGACCACGGCGGCGTCTTGGTCAACGAGTTTCTCCAGACGACGAATCCGAACGTCTATGCGGCCGGAGACGTCGCCAAGAGCCGCAACCCTGCCCTTACCCCGTTCGCCGGACAGGAAGGTCGCATCGCCGCGCTCAACCTGCTCCGCAACAACACGCGTCCGCTCCCCGAGCGTCCCGCCCCGACGGTCGTCTTCACGACACCACCGATTGCCAAGGTCGGGCTGACGGTCGACGAGGCCAAGGCGCAAGGGATCGACTATGAATGTAAAGACAACGACTTGTCCCATTTCCTCACGTATGAGCGCATCAACGACACGACGGCGTTCTCCCGCATCTTGCTCAGCAAGGACGGTCATGTGCTCGGCGCCCACTTGATTGGGCAACACGCGCCGGAACTGATCAACTTGTTCTCATTCATTATACAAAACAATATGATCCATCAACACGTCAAACACTTGGAGTTCGCGTATCCGACGTCCGCGTCCGATATCTCGTACCTCATCTAAAAAAGGCTCTTCCATCGTGCGATGGAAGAGCCTTTCGTCATTCGATTCCTTTATCCTTATCTTCTTGCAAGGCGTCCTGGAGCGATTTGTCCCAGAGCTTGACCCCTTGAGCGTGAGCCGCCCGAGCGATCAAGTGTCCGCCGACCGGAGCCGTCAACAAGACGAAGAACAAGCCGAGCAGGAGTCGTGCGTCAAAGATACGCTGGTCGACCCAGACGTGCAGGAGCGCCGCGAACAAGACGAACATGACGCCGAGCGTCGCGCTCTTCGAGGCCGCGTGGGCCCGCGAGTAGATGTCCGGAAGCCGGATGAGACCGATGGCCGCGACGACGGTGAAGAATACCCCGATGATTGTGAAGACACCGGTCAAAATGTCATAAATCATTGTTGCGGTCATGTTGGATGATCTCTCCCTTCTCGAGGAATTTCGAGAACGCCACCGTTCCGATAAAGGCTAAAATCCCGAGCAAGAGGATGACTTCGAAAAACATCGTCGTGTCGAGCAGAATCGACAACAGCGAGACGACGGAAATCAAGCCGATTCCGATCGAGTCGAGCGCAATCACACGGTCAGCCGTAGTCGGTCCTTTGACGACCCGATACAGCATGCCGAGCATGGCGAGCACGAGGATGGCGAGCGCCACGTAAATAATAATATCTAACATTAGCTGGTCGCCTCCTTAATCTTCGTCTCAAAGTTATCGTGAATGCCTTGCTTGAGCGACTCTTTATCCGGCATATGGAGCGCATGGATATAGAGCGTCTTATTGTCGTCCGACACTTGGACGACGAGCGTCCCTGGTGTCAGGGTGATGAGCATCGACAGCCAACTGACCTTCCAACCGGCATCGAGCTCGGTATGGTACCGGAAGATGCCTGGTTGGATTTTCAGTTTCGGGCTGAGGACGAGCCGTAGCACCTCGACGTTGGCGAGGACAAGCTCTCGACAGAAAATCAAGAACAGTTTAAGCAGTTTCAAGACGCGGATGAAATAGAAATCCGTATTCTTGAAGAAGCGGCGCATCATGAAGATGACGAGTAATCCGAGCAAATAGCCGATGAGAAATCCGCTCGTCGTGAACGTACCCGTGAAGAACATCCAAATGAACGCCAGGAAAAAGTTGATGAGTAGTTGGTAAGCCATCTCTAAATCACTCCTTAATCACGGCATCGATATAGATTTCGGGTTGCACGAGCGGTTCAATTGCCTGGGTAATGAACGGATGCATCGCCTCGGCGCCGAACCCGTAAGCCACGGCGACGGCGACGAGCAAGAACGTCGGCACGATGAGTTTCTTCATGTGCGGAACGAGCGGACCGTCGTAGGCACGCTTCTCTTCTCCCCAGAATCCGTACAAGAAGATTTTGATGACGGAGAAGAGGACGAACAAACTCGACAGCAAGATGAGGAGTGGCCCGAACAGGCTGCCCTCGGCGACCCCACCTTGAACGATTAACAGTTTCCCGAAGAATCCGCTAAGCGGCGGAATCCCGGCGAGCGACAAGGCGGCGATGAAGAACGTCCAGCCGAACAGCGGGAACCGGGTAATCAAGCCACCCATGTCGCGTAACTGACCAGACTTGGTGATGCCGATCATCATGCCGACGAGCATGAACAAGGCGGCCTTGATCAACATGTCATGAATCAAGTAGTAAAGCGCCCCTTCGAGCGACGTCTGCGTGTTGAGCGCAATCCCATAGAGAATCACGCCGACTGCGATCATGATGTTGTAGATGATGATCAATTTGACGTCATTATAGGCGATGGCGCCGATCATCCCGATGACGATCGTCAACACGGCGAGAATAATCAAGAAGTTCTGCGTGAACGACCCGACATCAAACAGGAGCGTGTATGTCCGCAAAATCGAGTATACCCCGACTTTCGTCAGAAGCGCCCCGAACATAGCAAGGATTGGCGTCGGTGCCACGACATACGAGCCCGGGAGCCAGTAGTGTAACGGTACGAGTGCCCCTTTTAAACCGAAGACAATCATGAACAATACCCCGATGACGACGAGAACAGATTGATTCTCGACGAGCGGAATCTTCTGCGCGAGGTCAGCCAAGCTGAGCGTGCCGACCGTTCCGTAAAGTAGCGCGACGGCCATGACGAACAACGCCGAGGCGATGACGTTCACGAGCAAGTACTTGATTGACTCGCGAAGTTGGACCCCTTTCCCGCCGAGGACGATCAACACGTATGACGAGATGAGGAACACTTCGAAGAAGACGAACAAGTTGAAGATATCGCCTGTCGTGAAGGCACCGTTCACCCCGACGAGGAGGAACAGCATCGCGACGTAGACGTAGTTCGATTCATACGCGTCCGAGAAGTAATGGGTCGCGAACCAGACGATGAAGAAGACGATCAACGTCGACGTAGCGACGAGCAATGCCGACAGCATGTCCGAGACGAGCGTGATTCCGAACGGTGCCGGCCAGTTTCCTAAGTTGACGGTCAAGATGCCGTCCTGTGACACGGTGAAGATTAGCAGCACCGTCACTGCGAACGTTACAAGTAAAGCCCCGAGTGCCACTCCGCGTTGCAGACGAATCTGCTTCGGCGCGAAGAGGAGGATGATGGCCGCAAGCGCCGGGATGACAATCGGAAAGATCGGTAAGTTAATCATTCGATTCCGTTCCTTTCATTTCCTCAATATTATCCGTATTTAGTTCTTGATAGGCCCGATACGCGAGCACTAGGAAGAACGCGGTCACCCCGAAGCTGATGACGATGGCCGTCAAGACGAGCGCTTGCGGGAGCGGATCGGTATATTCCGTCACCCCGTCGACGAGGACTGGTGCCGCTCCGGTTTTCAATCCGCCCATCGTCAAGACGAGTAAGTGGGCGGCGTGACTGAGCAGGCCGGTGCCGATGATGATGCGCAACAAACTCTTTGAGAGAATCATATAGACAGCGCTCATCGTCAAGACACCGATGATGATGCTAACGAAGATTTCCATTATTCACTCTCTCCAATCGTTTGAATGATCGTCATCGTCACACCGATGACCACAAGGTAAACACCAAGGTCGAAGGCGATTGCCGTGTGAAGCGTCTGTTCGCCTAAGAGCGGCAAGTCAAACTTACCATACGCATGCGTCAGGAACGGACGGTCCCAGAAGATGCTGTGAAGCGACGTCAGTAACGCGATAGCTAGACCGAGCGCCGTCATCTTGCGATAGTCGAACGGAAGCACGTCGGCGAGCGTTTTCGAATCAAAGGCAAGGAGCAACAATACGAGCGCAGCCGCCGTCATCAAACCACCGATGAAGCCTCCGCCCGGCGAATAGTGCCCGGCGAAGAAGAGATTGATTGAGAACACGATGATGATGAAGAAGATGATCACCGCGGCCGTCTGTAAGATGACGTCATTGACTTGATCATTTTTTCGGTTCATGTTCACGTGCTCCTTTCGTACGTTCTGTCGTTCTGAATTTGATCATCGTGTAAATCCCGATGGCCGCGATGGCAAGGACGACGATCTCGAACAACGTATCAAAGCCCCGGAAGTCGACAAGGACAACGTTGACCATGTTTTTCCCGGCTGCTAAATCATAGACATTTTCTTTATAGTACTCTGAGATTGACGACAGGGAACGGTTCGATAGCGCCATGAAGCTGAGGAGCATGACCGTCACCCCGACGATTATCGAGACGATTGCATTCTCGATTTTGAATTTCACGCGCACTTCTTTCTTGCTGATCTCTGGCATATGGTAGAAGACGAGCAAGAACAGCGCGACCGATACCGTCTCGATGACGAGCTGCGTCAAAGCCAGGTCCGGTGCATTGAAGAAGACGAAGAACAACGCGACCGAATACCCGACGACACCGAGCAGAATGATCGATGGCAGGCGCGAACGCATGAACAGAATTGCGATTGATGCCAAGATGACAACAGCCCCGAGGACGTATTCATATGGTGCGACAGGTTCCATCTCGCCGAACGAGAAGTTGAACAAATCGAACCAATACATCGAGAACAACATCATGCCTGACAAGAACAAGAAAATGTAGACCAAATACGAGCGGATGAAGCCCGTCATATAGTTATCTTTGAAGCGGTACGCCGCCTTGTTCGACCAGACGAGCGTCCCGTCATACATGCCGTTTAGCGTCAAGCGGTGTGGAATCCGGTTATAGATGCCCATCCACTTGTTGATCGTATAGAACATGAGCGTCCCGAGCAGGATGACGCCGATCGTCATAAACAGCTCCGGTGTCAATCCGTGCCAGAAGTAGATGTCCACTTTGACTTCTTGCCCGCTCGCGACGAGCGTCGGATAAATCGATTCGACGGCCGGCTTGATGAGCGAGTTCGATAACACGTTCGGCACGAATCCGAGCACGACGACGAGGATGGCGAGAATCGCTGGCGGGATGAGCATCCCGATCGGTGCCTCGTGCGGCTGTTTCGGCAATTTGTCGAACTGGGCTTTGCCCATGAACGTCCGCGTGAAGATAATCAAGCTGTAGATGAACGTGAACACACTCGCGATGAATGCGACGACCGGAATCAAGATGCCGATCGTATCGAGCGCGAAGAAGTCCATTGAGAACACTTTCGTCGTCGCCTTCAAGAACATCTCTTTACTGAGGAAGCCGTTGAACGGCGGTAACCCTGCCATCGACAATGAGCCGATGACGGCGATTGTGAACGTGATCGGCATGACGGTCATGAGACCGCCGAGTTTGCGAATGTCACGCGTCCCGGTCTCATGGTCGACGATCCCGACCATCATGAACAGCGACCCTTTGAATGTCGCGTGGTTAATCAAGTGGAAGATTGCCGCGATCGTCGCGACCATATAGATGTTGTCATCCATGCCGTCATAATGAAGCGCCGCGGCACCGAGTCCGAGGAGCGACATGATGAGACCGAGCTGACTGACCGTCGAGAAGGCGAGAATCCCTTTCAAATCGGTCTGTTTGACCGCGTTGAACGAACCCCAGAACAAGGTGAACGTCCCGACCACGGCGATCGTCCATAGCCAGATTGGTGACTCTTGGAACACCGGGCTCATCCGTGCGACGAGATAGAGACCGGCCTTGACCATCGTCGCCGAGTGGAGGTACGCACTGACCGGGGTCGGTGCTTCCATCGCGTCCGGCAACCAGATGTGGAACGGGAATTGCGCCGACTTCGTGAAGGCTCCGAGCAAGATGAGGATCATCGCCGCGATAAAGAACGGGCTGTCCGCGATCACTGCCTGATTGGCCACCATGTCGCGGATGCTGAACGAGCCGACGATCGACTCGAGAATCACGATCCCCCCGAGCATCGACAGACCACCGAACACGGTGATGAGCATCGATTTACGCGCCCCGTAGCGAGAGCGCTCTTTCTCGTACCAGTACCCGATCAAGAGGAACGACGAAATCGACGTAAGTTCCCAGAACATGTACATGACGACCATGTTGTCCGAGAGGACGACACCGAGCATCGCGCCCATGAACAAGAGCAGATACACATAAAAATGACCGAGCGACTCTTTGTCTTTATTCAAGTAATAAATCGAATAAAGGACGACGAGCGCCCCAATCCCTGTAATCAGGAGGGCAAACAATAGTCCGAGCCCGTCCACGTAGGCCGTGAAGTTGATGCCGAGCGATGGCATCCATTCGACCGTTTCCGTCACGACGTCTCCCGCGCTCGTGATTCCGATGAAGCGGAAGAAGTACACGAATAGGACGACCGGAACGATTAACACGAACCAACCCGTGTGGATTCGCTTCAGCGCCCGGAACAAGAACGGGATGAACGGTGCCGCGAGAAGCGGCAATAAGATAGCTAAATGTAACACCGACAAGAAAATTCCTCCTTCGAACAGAGTCTTACAAACGATGGCTTAATTATTAAGGTCATTTGACGCCATCACGTCTTCTTCATGAGTATAGCGTAAATTTTCAGTCTGTTTCCATGATAAAACCTTCGCGTATTTTGACGCCTCCCCGATTTCTCCCGAACTGTTAAATATGAAGGGAGTCGACAAAAAGCGACGAAAAAAAATTACAATCGCACTCTATATGTATGCGTTTTCAGGTGGTGATTTGTCCGAATTCTCGCCCTCAATCCGTACCGAACCTTAACCGTTGATATTCCATGCGAAACGACTAAACTCCTTCTTCCCTAACACGCCCAACAAAAAACAGCCGACCAGTTGCCCGGTCGGCTGTACGTGATTATTGTGCTGTTGCGATAAACTCTTTGAGTGCTTCTTTTGGTTGGAAGCCCATTGTTTTCGAAACAGGTTGTCCGTCTTTGAACATCATAAGTGTTGGGATACTTTGGATTTGGAAAGCGCCCGCTACTTCTGGGTTCTCGTCAACGTCGAGTTTAACGATTTGGACTTGGTCGCCCATCTCTTGGTCAAGCTCTTCGAGTACCGGTGCGATCATGCGGCACGGTCCACACCAAGCTGCCCAGAAATCGACGAGGACGACGCCCTCTTTTACTTCTTGTTCAAATGTTTGAGTCGTTGCGTGTTTAATAGCCATTTGGTAAATACCTCCCCAGTAAGATGTGAGAGCCGAATGAATCACTCTCATGCATTTCATGTTCAGAGTATACCACGGAGGGTACGTTTCCCCAAACGTTCTGCATATCAGCTATTGACGAGGTGTTTGCGGAACTCTTCCGTCAAGAGTGGGACGACGTCGAACAAGTCGCCGACGATGCCGTAATCGGCCACGCTAAAGATGTTCGCTTCCGGGTCTTTGTTGATGGCGACGATGACTTTGGCGTTGCTCATCCCAGCCAAGTGTTGAATCGCGCCCGAGATGCCGCAAGCGATATATAGGTCCGGCGTGACGACTTTCCCCGTCTGACCGATTTGAAGTGCGTAGTCGCAATAGTCGGCGTCACATGCTCCACGTGAAGCACCGACGGCACCGCCAAGCAGTTCAGCGAGTTCTTCGAGCGGCTTGAAGCCGTCTTCGCTCTTGACGCCACGGCCACCGGCGACGATGACTTTCGCTTCCGTCAAATCGACTTTCCCCGTCGCCTTGCGAACGACTTCTTTGACGATCATGGCGAGGTCTTTCAGTTCAACGCTCGGTGTCTCGACCGTAGCGCTCGCCCCGGCCGTACGCGGAAGTGCGTCGATGTTGTTCGGGCGGATCGTGAAGAACATGACCGAGTCTTTGAACTTCACTTTCTCGAACGCCTTCCCTGAATAAATCGGGCGGACGAACTCGGCGTCTTTGCCTGATCCTTCGATTGAGACGACGTCACTGATGAGACCTGCGTCAAGACGCGCCGCGAGTTTCGGGGCGATGTCTTTCCCGAGTGCCGTATGACCGAGCACGATCATGTCCGGTGACTCTTGGTCGATGACTTGGCGGAGCACTTGCCCATAACCGTCCGGCGTGTAGTGCTTGAGACGCTCGTCTTCGATGACGAGGACGCGACCCGCGCCGTACTCCCCGAGTTCCGTCGCGAGTGCTTTGACGTCATCCCCGATGACGACTGCCGTCACGTCGTCCGTCAATTGCTTCGCTGCAGCGATTGCTTCAAATGATACGTTCCGTAACGCGCCTTCACGCGCTTCTGCGAGTACTAAAGCTTTCATCTATGTGTCCCCCTTAAATGACTTTTGCTTCCGTGCGAAGTAATTGAACGAGCTCGCTCACTTGTGACGACGTATCCCCTTCAAGGATGCGCCCAGCTTTCTTCTCTTCTGGCAAGAAACGTTCGATCGTCTCGATTTTCGCTTCGATCTCGTCTTCATCGAGGTCGATGTCCGACAGTTCGAGTTCTTCGAGTGGCTTCTTCTTCGCCTTCATGATGCCTGGAAGGCTCGGGTAACGTGGTTCGTTCAATCCTTGCTGCGCTGTCACGAGGAGCGGGAGCGCCACTTCGATCACTTCAGTGTCCCCTTCGACGTCGCGTGTGACCGTCGCCGTTGTGCCGTCGATGTCGAGCTTCGTGATCGTCGTCACGTAGTTCATGTCTAACAGTTCAGCGACGCGTGGTGCGACTTGGCCGCTACCGCCGTCGATGGCGACGTTCCCCGCGAAGATGAGATCTGGTGCTTGCTCTTTCAAGTACGTGGCGAGCACTTTCGAAATCGTCACATGGTCTGCGTCCTCGACGTCATCCTCGATTGAGATGCGGACCGCTTTGTCCGCACCCATCGCGAGCGCCGTCCGAAGTTCTTTGTCCGCGTCTTCTGGTCCGACCGTTACGACCGTGACTTCTCCCCCGAGATCGTCACGCTTACGGATGGCTTCTTCGACCGCATATTCGTCATACGGGTTGATGATGAACTCAGCGCCGTCTTCTTGAATTTCCCCATTCTCGAGCTGAATCGCTTCCTCTGTATCGAACGTACGCTTCAGCAATACAAAAATATTCATCGTAGTTCCCCCTTATAAGTTGTTCATACCATCATTCATGAATCAGCGTTCATTTTTTGAGCTAGCGAGAGGGCTTACGGTTAAGCAAGCCCTTTTTTTAACATATGGTGTACTTTCGGTAGCGTCGACATCAAGTCATACTTGAAGCCGCTCGCCATCCAACTCGTGACCACTTCGTCGATCGTGCCGAAAATCATCTGCCGAGCGAGTCGATAGTCGAGATCGCGATCGAATTCGCCGGTGTCGATTCCGTGTTGTACGACCGCATCGATTAAGTTCAAGTACGGTTTGAGCACTTCGCTAATCTTTTGTCGGAGCGCCAAGTTCGACTGCCGGAGCTCGATTTGCGTCACGACGGCGAGGTCGTAATCGGCCGATAGTTGCTTCAAGTGCGACTCAATCAACTGATACAGTTTGTCGCCGGCCGTCGTCTCCCGCTCGATTTGTTGTTTCGAGTAGTCGATGAACAGGCCCATCTTCGTCTGGAACAATTCAATCAACAGATGTTCCTTGTTTTTGAAGTACAGATAAATCGTTCCGTCGGCGACGCCCGCCTCTTTGGCGATGGCCGTCACCTTTGCACCGTGATAGCCATGATCCGCAATCACTTTCACTGCCGCATCGATAATGCGGTCACTTTTTGATCCATTCTTTGTCATAAACACCCAAGCTCCTTACCGCTGCTTAAAAATGAATGATGGTTCATTCGTTTATTATTCTATCATGTGACACGCTTGTGTCAACTGCTTTGTTTCACTTGTTTCGCCTTCTCTTCGTCGACGAGGACGCGACGTAAAATCTTACCGACGAACGTCTTCGGCAACTCTTCCCGGAACTCATACAGCTTCGGTACTTTATACGCTGCGAGCTTCTCGCGACAGTGCTTGTCGAGCTCTTCTTCCGTCACGCTGGCGCCGTCACGCGTCACGATGAACGCCTTGACCGTCTCACCGCGATACGGGTCCGGTACGCCGATACAGACCGCTTCCTTGACGGCCGGATGTTCGTATAGCACTTCTTCGATCTCACGCGGATAGACGTTGAAGCCTCCGGCGATAATCATGTCTTTCTTGCGGTCGACGATATAGAAGAACCCGTCCTCGCCCATATAGCCGAGGTCACCGGTCGCGAGCCATCCGTCCTTCAAGACGGCTGCCGTCTCTTCCGGCTTTTGCCAGTACCCTTTCATAACTTGTGGGCCGTGCAGCATGATCTCCCCGATTTCACCGATATCAGCCAGCGTCTCTCCATCTGCCTTTACAATTTTAGCAGAAGTATCCGACAACGGCACCCCAATCGAGCCGACAATCCGTTTATCCCATAAGAAGTTCGCATGTGTGACCGGTGACGTCTCGGACAAGCCGTAGCCTTCGACGATGCGTCCGCCCGTGATGCTCTCGAACTGCTCCTGTACTTCGACCGGCAGCGGGGCCGAGCCGGAGATACACGCCTCGATTGACGACAAGTCGTATTTCTTCAGTTTCGGGTCATTGAGGATACCGACGTACATCGTCGGGGCGCCCGGGAAGAAGTGTGGTTTCTTCTTATTGATCGTCTTCAAGACGTCGGTGACGTCGAAGCGTGGCACGAGGACGAGCTCATATCCGTTCGCCATCCCGAAGTTCAGGCAGCACGACATGCCGTAAATATGGAAGAACGGCACGACGCATAAGACCCGCTTCTCATCACCGCGGTTATATTTATAGAAGAAGTTCGAAATCTGGTCGACGTTCGCCGTCAAGTTAAAGTGGGTCAACATGACGCCTTTCGGCAGTCCCGTCGTCCCGCCCGTATACTGTAGCACCGCGACATCTTCTTTCGGGTCGACCGCGACCGGCGTGATCGGATCGAACTGTTTATAGTCCTTGAACGCGACCGAACCTGTCGTATCGATGACGATATTGTTCTCGCGCTTCACTTTGATTGGATACAGCTTATTTTTCGGGAACGGTAGATAGTCGGCGATACTCGTCGTGATAATCGTTTTGACGTCCGTCTTCTGCTTCACACGAAGTGATTTTGGATACAGGAGGTCGAGCGTAACGATGATGCTCGCACCGGAGTCCGTGATCAAGTTCTCGAGCTCATGCTCCGTGTAGAGCGGATTCGTCTGGACGACCGTACCGCCGGCGTACAGGACCGCATAGAACGAAATGACGAATTGCGGACAGTTCGGCAGCATCAGACTGACACGGTCCCCTTTTTGCAACCCTTTCGATTGAAGCATCGTCGCCAACCGTTTCGCCGCATCGTCGACTTCGGCGAACGTCAACTCTTTGCCGATGAATGAGATGGCGGTCTTGTTCGGGAAATCGGTCGCGGCTCGGGATAGCGCATCATAGAGCGGCTTCACCTCATAGTCAATCGTTTTCGGCATGTCAGCTGGATAATCTTGCAACCACGGTTTGTTCATCGCTTTTCCTCCTTGGAATGAATAGTCATTCAGTTAACTCTATTATAATGCCAAGAAAACGCTTTCATCTACCCTTTACCCGATAATTTTCAGAAAATATCGAAAAAACGTGTGCGGATGAAAGTTTCCGCACACGTTCAGATTCTCTTGAAATAGGCTTCCGTCTGTTCTTCGTTGCTGATTTTCTCGTCCAAACGGTCCTTCAACTCCTTCTCCCACTTAATCGTCGAGAAGTCGATGTCGAGCCACGCCTCCATCTCCGGGCGTGAGAATGCGTACGTCCGGTTCGGGAAAGCGAAGCGAACGATTTCCGCGTTTTGGACGAGCGTGAAATACGTCGCCGCGTTGCGAATCGCCAACCGCTCTTGCTCGATGCGCTCGATTTCCGGGTCGCTGTAGCGCACCGTCAAGCCGTACGGCCGCTTCGACGTCTGTAGCTCGATCGACTTGTAGCAGTCATGCATCGGCAACGTCTGGGCGATGCCCGAGACAGCGCTGTTGTCCCCGACGTATGAATCTTTGTATTGGAAGGCGTTCGGTCGATGGGTATCCCCGCATCCCGCGAGCATGACGAGCAAGACGACGAGCAGACTGAGCCGTTTCATGAAAATCCTCCTTTTAAGATTTTAGTTTCAAGTTAAAGCGGTAAAGCAACCGTTTCGCGAGCAAGTGCGCGATGAAGCCGCCGATCGCGAAACCGACAATGTATAAGACGATATTTGCCGAGAACGTGATGGCTGACAGCATGATGCCACCGAGCATGCCGAAGCAGAGCACCATGACGAGATGGACGAGCCAGAGCCAGTTTGAGAACATGAAGAAACGGCCATTGTTCTCTTGCGGGGCCCGGTTGAACGTCCATAAGCCGAGACCGAACGAGATCACGATTGACGCGAGCGCACTGAGTGGTGCCACCGTGACAAAGTCTTCCCATAACCCGTTCGATCTGAAGATGTCATACGTGTCGATGTTGAAAATATTCGCCAGCGGTGAAATGACGCGCAACGGGATACTTTCCATCCACACTTGGGTCAAACTGTACGATACATCAATGAAGCGCTCGAACGTGTACAGCGACCCTTCAATCAAAGAAATGATGCCAATCGGGAAAAGAAGTGCAACGAATGACCAAAGTGCCTGTGAAATCGACTCGCCTCCGAATGAACCCATCCAAAGCGAGATCGAGAAGACAGAGATGCCGGTCAACATCATAAATAAAATCATGATGGAGACCTCTAAATCTTTTGGCTGAATCAAAAAGCTAAAGTCCGACAAGTGGATGATCGCCATCAAGAGCGGGCCACCGAGCAGCGTCGCGACGATGAAACCACTCGCCCCAATCAGCCATTTCGATATGTACAATTGGGTCCGCGTGAACGGAAGCGACATCGAGAAGTCGGACATTTGGCTGTTCCGTTCTCCGCCAATCAGCACCGATGCCATGAGCAGTCCGAAGACGACGTAAAGGAAAATGACCATCCCCATCGGAATGAGTGACATCAAACCGTTGTATAGCATCCCAACGCTATCGCCCGATTCAAAGAACCATCTGTCCGGCAGGTTTGAGGCGTCCAATGGAACCCCCTCGTAAGACGACGGGTTGGCCCGGATATTCTCGATTTCTCGATTGAAATCATCCAGCTGTGTCCACGTCGGTACCGTGAACACGATGACACTCAACACGACGAGCAACATCCACAAAATCGAGACTTGTTTCCAATCTTTCTTTAATAGGACTTTAAAAGACACTTGCCTCACCTCCTAATTGGACCCGGAAGATGTCTTCGAGCGACATCGGGATTTCTTCGACGAGCATCGGGTCGTGCGCATCGACGAACGTATCGAGCTCTTTCGTCCGTTCTTTCGCCATGAACAAGGCGACGCGTCCGGTCACATTGATGATTTCGATGTCCTTGCGCTCGAGCAGTTCGACCGGTACTTGGTCGTTGAAGACGACTTGCAGTTTGACGCTCGTCTCGCGCGCCTCCTCGAGCGACATGATCGCCTTGACGCGGCCCTTCTCGATCATGATGATGCGGTCGGCGATTCGTTCGAGCTCATGTAACTGGTGACTCGAGACGATGATGGAACAGTTCCGTGCCTCGACTTGGGCAATCATCAGCTTCAAGACGTCCGACTTGGCGACGACGTCGAGTCCGTCCGTCGGCTCATCGAGCAGATAATATTTCGCTTGGACGGCGAACGCGAGCGAGAGCGTCACCATCGCCTTTTGCCCTTTCGAGAGCTGGCGAATCTTCTTGTTATCGATGTTATAGCGAGTGAGCGTCTCTCTGAAAATCGATCGGTTGAACGATGGGTAAATCGATTCGTAGAGCGCAGCCGCTTCGTTAATCGTATAATGTTTGAGGGCATCGGCCGAATCCGGGACGAAGATGACGTCACGCTTCAACTCTGCTTTCTCAAAGATGCTTGACGGTCCGTAGCGGACATCACCTTTATCCGGTCGAATGATGCCGACCATCGTTCGGAGCAGCGTCGTTTTTCCGGCTCCGTTCCGGCCGACGAGCGCGATGATTTCACCCGAGTTGACCGTGAAGTCGATATCTTCTAACACTGGCTGGCGATCGATCGTCTTACTCAGTTGCTGTACTGTCAGCATGGTTCTCCCCTACTTTCTTATACTCTGTCTCAAATAGCGTCAGCGCTTCGGTGAGCTCAATATTGGCATAATGGCAATCGATGGCGAGTTTCTTGATCGCTTCAAGGATCGGCGCGCGCGGCGAGTCTTGGTCAATCCAGTCCTCGGACACGAACGTCCCGCGTCCGCGATGCATCTCGAGCAAGCCGAGCCGTTCGAGTTCCTGATACGCCTTGCTGACCGTGTTTGGATTGATGACGAGGTCGGTCGCGAGTTCACGCACCGACATGACTTTATCCCCCGGACGTAAGATGCCACGGATGACGAGCGCTTTCGTCTGGTTGACGATTTGTTCATACAGCGGTTCCGCGCTCTTCATATCAATTTTATATAACATGGGTCACACCCTTTCTTGTGTACGTAACTTAAGTGTATTATATGTATTAGTACACGTAAAGATATTAGTTCTTCAAGGGCACTTTCAGTTTACAGGTATTTGGTAATAAATTGAATACGACTTTGGACCGAGGTAGGACACTTCCATTTCAGGTACATTGGTAGAGAGGTGAATCAAAAATGAGAAAACGATGGTTAGTCGCGACCGCTGTCGCCGTGACCGCGCTTGGCACGACATGGTCGACGTATGCAAAACAAGATGAAGAAGAACGATACGCATCCTATATTGAAGATACATATGGAGAGGACGTCGAGGTCACGCTCAAGCGCGACTGGAAGATGGGCGGCTATGCGGCCGAGTTCACGCTGACTGATCCGATACTCGAAGGGGACTATTGGGCCGAGACGTATCGGTCTGATCAAACGATCCATGACAACGTGCTCGAACACGTCTGGCAACAAGAGGCCGAAGACACGTTCAAGGAGCGACTCGAGCAGCTCGATTTGTTGACGGAGGCAGAGACGGTCCGCGCGAGTGTGCCGACCGGTGTGGATGAAGGCGTTGCGACGACCGTACGCCCTACCCCGACGTCCGTCTTCGACGTCGAGTCGAAAGAGTTCTTGGACGTGTCGGTCATGTTCCATGAGGACTGGGCGAACACTGATGCACAGAAACAACGGATGCTCGACGTGATTCGCGCTTTGGAGGACGACGTCTATTCGGTTCACTTCTCATTCGATGGGACACCGTATGAGGATGATGACTTCACCGAGCGGTATTTGAACGTCGCCCGCGATTCCTTACCGGGAGAACCGGCGATGCATGAAATTCAGACGATTGAGGACTTGAATCGTCATGATCGACTATATGGCTTCGACGAGACGACGTTCATCCATGACTACCACTTCGATGGCACCAAATATGAAGACTGATCACCATTCGCAAAAGCGAATGGTTTTTTTGTGAGCATTCTCCTTTACAGCACGTCGTGAATGTTTTACATTTGACGAGTCAACAATTGACTTATCAAATGAGAGGGGTGAGATACCACAGATGGAATTACGAGACATCAGCCGACTGCTGTACCAAATCAAACTGGCGGACCAACGCGTCGCGACCTCGTTCGAGAAAGAGACGGGCTTCAGCCTGACCCGCTACGAGATGCTCATGATTGTGCATGACAAGGGCGTCTGTCCGCAAAGCGAGATTCAGCAGGCGATGAAAATCGACAATGCGGCCATCACCCGCCATTTGAAGATCCTTGAAGAAAAAGGCTACGTCCGACGGGAACGGAACACCGCGAACCATCGTGAAGTGTTCGTCCATTTAACCGACGAAGCCAAGCATGACTTGACGAGTTGTGAACAAGACCACGACCGCGGCAAGCACTTGATCACAAAAGTGCTATCCGAATCAGAGATCAACCAGCTGTCGAGTCTGCTGCAAAAGCTTAACCAACTATAACAAGAGAGAAAGAGGTAATATCCATGGCAACTACATTCGAAAACAACACATTCACTGACGTGATGCTCGGTCGTAAATCGATCCGCGTCTACGACGAGAACGTTAAAATCTCACAACTTGAAATGCTTCAAATGATTGAGGAAGCGACAACGGCTCCTTCTTCAGTCAACATGCAACCGTGGCGATTCGTCGTCGTCGAAAGCCCAGAGGCGAAAGAGACGCTCAAGCCACTCATCCGCTTCAACGTCCGTCAAAACGACACGTCGGCTGCGATGGTCCTCATCTTCGGCGACATGGAGTGCTACGAGCTCGGTGAAGAGATTTACGACCAAGCTGTCGCAGAAGGCAAAATGCCACAAGAAGTACGCGACCAACAGCTCGGCGCCATCCTTCCGTACTACAAGAACTTGTCGACACAAGAGATGAACGACATCGTCAAAATCGACTCGAGTCTCGCTGCGATGCAATTCATGCTCGTCGCCCGTGCTCACGGTTACGACACGAACCCAATCGGTGGTTTCGAGAAAGACCAACTCGCGGAAGCGTTCGGTTTAGATAAAGACCGTTACGTGCCGGTCATGATCCTCTCGGTCGGTAAAGCTGCAGAAGAAGGCTACCAATCGGTACGTCTCGACGCTGAAACAATCACATCATTCAAATAATCGGAGGAATTCCACATGATCTTAATCAACGCTATCTTCGACGTAAAAGAAACAGAATTTGAAAACTTCTTGGCGGACATCAACAAGCTCATCGACTCGTCGAAACAAGAAGCCGGTTGCTTGAGCTATGAGCTGTTCCAATCGACGACTTCAGAGAACCGCTTCGTCATGATCGAGAACTGGGCCGACCAAGCTGCCGTCGAGCAACACAACCAAAACCCGGACCTCATCGCGTTCGCCCAAAACGTAGGCAACTATGTGACGGCGAAGCCGGTGCTCCATGTGACGGAAATCGCGACGGCCAACTAACATGTCCGGGCTCACCCTCGTCCTCGGAACGCTCGTCGCACTCGAGTTCTTCTACATCCTGTATTTAGAGACGTTCGCCACTCGTTCAAAAACGACGGCGCGTGTCTTCAACATGACGGAACAAGAGCTCGCGCGTGATTCCGTGTCGGTGCTGTTCAAGAACCAAGGCGTCTATAACGGATTGATCGGTGTCGGTTTGCTGTACGGTTTATTCGTCAGCCAGTCGACCGAGATTGTCACGATGATCCTCATTTACATCGTGCTCGTCGCCTTGTACGGCAGTGTGACGAGCAATAAAAAAATCATCCTCACACAAGGTGGATTGGCGATTTTGACACTGTTGTCCATGTTGTGGTGAGCTGAAAGCGGTCGACTTCGTGTCGGCCGTTTTTTTGTAGGTGGCGTGCGCTATACTGAAAAGTGAGGTGATGTTCGATGACATACACATGCCCTTGTTGCGGCTATCAAACACTTAACGAAGAACCACCCGGCACGTATGACATTTGCGACATCTGTTTTTGGGAAGACGATGGCGTCCAGTTCAACGACCCGGACTATGAAGGGGGTGCCAACCGTGTGTCGCTTTGGCAAGCGCAACAGAACTACATCCGCTTCGGAGTAAGTGAGCTGCTTTTTAGCGATTCTGTCCGTACGCCAACTGACTACGACATCAAAGACCCAAAGTGGCGACCGTTAACAAAAAAATAAGTATACAAAAACCGCTTCTACGCATTGGTAGAAGCGGCTGTTTGTTTATACACCGAGAATCGCGAACGAGACTCCGACGACACCGATGAGCGCCATGGCGTAAACCGGTACGCGTGGCATTTCACCGTTGTTATCGAGCGCCTTCCCGAACATGTAGAACACGATCGGGTGGACGAGGAACGGCATCGAAAAGATGAGCGGGATGAGAAGCGACGCTTCTGTCCCGAACATGCCGCCTTGGACGGCTGCGAAGAGACCGAAGTGCGAGATGGCTGACGATTGAGCCATCGTCGTGTAGTCGAACGCGATCGTGCTGAAGCTGAGGATGACGAGTCCACCGAAGACCGCCATCATCTGCCAACCGAACGAGAACTGCATGAGCGCCTTCACTTCTTTGAAGTCTTCTCCGTTGGCACCGCGCAAGTTCTTGAGCGAGAGCGCCGTCAATGTAAGACCGACCAAGACGATGATCGCCGTCGGCCAAATCCAGAGCGCCCCGTTATCGGCACTGACTGCCAAAATCGAGAACACGAAAATGTGACCGAAGAACGGGATGTTGATCATGATTGGGGCACGTTTCGCTGCCACTTGACCGAAGTCACCGGCCGTACATGCGCCTGTGAGACCACTGTGCGAGAGCGATCCGGCCATACCTGGTGCGAGGTTGCGGATATGTCCTGTGCGGGCGAACCACATGAGGAGCGCAATCCCACCGAACATCCAGAACAATTGACCGAAGAAACCGTAGACGAGAATCGAGTTCATGCCTTCGATGGCGAACGCATCCCCGATCCGTGAACCACCGACCATGAAGTTGGCGGCCAAGACGACCGGGATCCCGGCGAATAGAAGCGCGCGGACGGTCGGTCCATACGTCCAGTTGTGGAAGATGGCACCAAGTGCTGACGAGAGCAACATAGCAAAGAAGATTTGCGGAAGCGCGATAATCGGCTGTACCGCCACAGCGATGCCGTACGACACGAACAAGATGACGAGCATCAATACCGTCTCGATGACACCTTTGCGCATGTATACCTTCTTGTCGTCGATTTGCGCCTTGTGGTCGATCAAGAGGAACGATGCCGCGAGACCAATCAACGCGAGGATTGGGTAGTAGAGCATGATGCCCTCTGCCGCGCCAGGTTGAATCATCATGCGGAAGAACCCTTCAAGACCGACGAGCAAGAAGAATGAACGAAGAATGAAGATGAACTGTGTCCGTCCTGTCCCGAGGAACATCTCTTCTTTCGATGGCACAACGATGTCTTTCATGTCGAGCTCTTGTTTGCTCAAAATCTTGCGGAGCTCTTGGCCACCGACGAAGAATGAGACAACGAGCGCGATGATCGTCGTCCGTGACATGAAGTCGACGAGCGGGAACTCAGGGAGACCCGGTGTCGCGATGCCCATCTCGACCATGGCGAAGCCAAGTCCAAGACCGAAGATGACGATGACGAGGATTGGTGAAAACCGTGAACCTGCCACGACCATCCGTGATAAAATGACCATCGGGATAACGAAGGCCATGAGCAACCAGAATTGGTTGAGTAATTGTACTTGCGATAATTGCTGAACGATTTCCATGGATAAACCCCTTATACATTTTTTTCACACTGTTTCGAAGTTTACAGGATTGAACATTCTGTGACAAGGGGGTGTGACGGATTGTAAACATTGAAAGCGGAACCAACTGAAATGGTTCCGCTTTCGGTTAGTTATTCGGTTGGCGAAGGCCCCAAACGCCTTTATTTCCCGTGGAATAAAACAAGTCATCTTTTCCATTGAAGCTGGCCGAATCGCTCGAATGGGCGCGAATCTGTTTATTGACGTGAGCCTTCCAGTCTTTATAGCGATCGAGCTCGAGTTGATAGTACGATCGCTCGATGTATGCATAGATTTCTTTCAATGACGCCGTCCCGCCGTGATGCTGGAGGGCGAATTGGATTTTGCGAAGTAGTGCGCGTTTCAAGTTATCCCTCACCTTTCACTAAATACTTCTAAGTACTCTTCAAACTTTTGTTCCACAGCATTAATGATTCTGTTATGAGCAGATTCACCATTTATACGATACTCTTCCTTCACATAAAACATGTCATCAATCAATTCAAAGGGTGGAGAAATGTTGCTTAATCTAGTTGAAGTGGTCGATAGATACTTTAATGGCAGTGTTCTTAAATGCCGTTCCATTTTTGCTTGTGAAAAGTTTGTTGTAAAGTCAGCACTTATATTTTTAAGAGTATAAGAACGGAGTTGCTCGTTTACTAAATCATAATAAGGTTTTGCGAGTTCAGTTATTGAAATTGGCGTATGCCAATCATGAGGACCTCGCTCTAACATAATCTTCAGTACGTTCATTTTGTAAGGTCCCTGTCTATCGAACTCATCTATGTACTGAATGAACCGCTTAAGCCGATCTTTCATAATTACACCACCCTCATTCTGAAGCCTTACGACTGAAGTAGTGATGTAGCCGCACTTCAACGATTTGACTGACCCATTCGTAAACCAAAGGATGAGCATACGCTTTATTATGCTCGATATGTAATGACTCCTCTGATACAAAGAACGGTCCTTTAGCTATTTTATCAAATGGCATCCGCAACAGTAACTTTTCAATTTTTTGCTGATGAAACGGTGATTGGAAGTCTTTTGTCTGTCCATCAATCTGTTGCCGATATGGGAAAGCATCGATGAACTCATAGAATGGACGAGCTGCCTCGCTCGCGGAAAGTGGTTGAAGCCACCCCTCGAGTCCACGACCTAACATGATGGATAACACAATCATCTTATAGCTCTTCGTCATGTCGGTGTACTCCACTTCAAGCAACAGCGACTTCACCTCTTCAAACAGGTGACTCTCTTCGTCATCCAGCTCCCCCATCCGATTGAGGAACCCATAAAACCCTCCGTCTTTCTTCCATTCAGAACGATAAGCATCCATCGAGTATTCACCTCGCTGGATCAACTCTAGGTAACTCGGACGTCTTCCAAGTTCTTCTTTCACCATGAAGTAGTTACGCTCCAACTGTTGCCGGCGTGTCGAAGAACGGGTGACCATTCGCTTCAATAAATCGATGGCATGTAAATCAAATTCGATGGTACATTCACCTGGTAAATCCTCATCTGTTGGAAGTGCTTTGACAATCGGCTGTCGCTTAGTAGTTAACAGTGCTAACTTTTTATCGATGTTCTTATAGTTCCCAATCAAATCGATGATAGTGCAGTGCGTTTTCCCGCTCAATAGACGTAATCCACGGCCGATCTGTTGCGTGAACACCGTCAACGATTCAGTAGGGCGGCAAAACAATAGCGTATCGATTTCAGGGATATCGACACCTTCATTGAATAAATTGACCGCGAAGATAATATCGAGATGTCCTTGCTTCAATTGTTGCATCACATCGGCACGATCATATTCGGTCTGGCTATGTAGCGCGACAGCTTGCACGCCTTGCAGGCGGAAATAGTCGGCCAAGTATTCAGCCTGAGTGACCGATGAACAGAAGCCAAGCGCTCGCGTCTGATTATGCATCCGCCAGGCATCAAAGATTTTTTGAGCGACACTTTCCTTCAATTGCTCCGCCAATAGTTCGTCTTGATCATAGCGACGACCGTTGATCAATCGAATCTGCGAATAGTCGATTTCATCATAAATCCCTACGTAATGGAATGGCGTCAAATACGACTCTTCAATCGCTTCTGTGAAGTGCATCTGATATGCGACATTGTCATCGCATAAAGCATAGACGTCTCCCCCGTCCAACCGATCCGGCGTTGCCGTTAACCCGAGCAAGAATTTCGGCTCGAAGTAGTCAAGGACACGCCGATAGGATGGTGCCGCCGAATGATGGAACTCGTCGACGACAATCAAATCGAACTGATCTGGTGTGAACTGCTGCATTCGGTGTTTCGATGCCAACGTTTGTATCGAAGCAAATAAGACATCTGCCGATTTCTCAGCTCTCGAGTCACCGCCAAGCAATAATCCCGTCTTCCATTCACTCGAGACTTTCTTATACGAGGTCTCAGCTTGAAGCAGAATCTCTTTTTGATGCGCAATGAAAAGTACTCGTTTAAATTGGCGGGCGAAGAAGGCGCTCAAATATGTCTTTCCTAGCCCTGTAGCGAGCACGAGCATCGCTTTGCGTCTACCTTCGTCCATCGTCTCGCGTAACGCCTTTAAAGCAGCGTCTTGCACAGTGTTGGGTGTGACTGTATCGTCCTCGATATAAACCGGATCTGGCGCTGCAATTTGCTCAGCTTCTTTCATCCGATCTTGTCTGGCCATATACTCTTCACGATAGGGCTGCAACGAGACGGTGTTCATGATTTGGGCATAGTCACTATAGAAGAGCTCATGAAACGCATCGACCGACTGTTCAAACACGTCCTTCGAGATGCTCGCCGGTATCTCGACGTTCCATTCGACACCTCGATTCAAGGCGCTATGCGACAGATTGGAAGAACCGACAAAGAACGTCCCTCCATCTTGTGTGCGGAACAAATATGCCTTCGGATGGAATGACTGTCCTTTCGATCGATAAAGCCGTAGCTCCACTCCTTGAATGACCATTAACATTTCAAGCGCATCCGGATTCGTCAAATAGAGATAATCACCAATCAGAATCCGAACTTGTGCCCCTCGATTGGCTGCGTTCTTTAGTGCCTCAGCGATTTCCTGAACACCTGACACTTGCGCAAACGCGACGACCATATAAATTTCAGTCGCCGCGTTGATTTGGTAATGTAATGGAATTCGTAAATGACTCGTATGCAGACGTAACTCACTCATGATCAAGAATCTCTTCCAAGAAAAGACCTTTTTCAAACCCGCCCCGTTTCTCACGTTTCTCCTCACGAATACGATTCAATTCTTCAAAACTCGCACCATGCATTTTCCCGAGCGTATAGACGAGTTCAAGAATGTCAGCAAGTTCTTCGAGCGATTCTTCATCGATGTTCGTCTCTTCGTACTCTTTGATTTCCTCGTAAAGTTTCAAGCGAGCCTGTTCGAAATGTTCGGCTTGATTAAGGTATTTGACGACAGGGATCTGACCTGCTTCATGGATGATTTCAGGGATACGGTCGCGGATAAGTTTGTTATATGTTTGCACGAGAATCTTCCTTTCCACACTTAAACCTAATTTTTATTGGAATTTGGCAATGATTAATTCAGTAAGTTGATCTGTTCTTCTTTCAATATCCTCAATTGTCCAAGACTCTTTAGCATCAATAGGAACACTATTAAATATAGATTCATTGATAAATAATTTTGTACGCAGCCCCGTATAATTGTTTGAACTTTTAGGTTTATAGTCTCTTTTCTCAATAAATTCTTTATCACTCATTTCTGAATTATATCCGGTAAGTGTTAAGTTACCTATTTTATGAACATACTCTTTTTGAAGCCTTTCTGCTAAATCAGCATTCTCTGGAGAAATCATTTCTTTCCACTTCATTTTGAGATTTAAGCTTTGAGGTAATATATGTTCGAGTGTCCAAATAGGTTTTCCGTTACTATTATAGTCATCTAAATTATCTTGAGTTTGTTTATCAAAATAATTACCATGGATTCTTTCTAATTCAATTAAAACAAATCTTGTAGTTTGAGGTGCAATATCATATATAGGACCTTTTAATGCTGATTTAAAATCTAAATCACTAGCTTTAATACTCCCTAATTGTTCTTCAACTGTGTCCAAACTAATTGATTCTAATTTATTCTTATTTTGTTGTAATATTCTAACTGTTTGAATTGCTTTTGAACGGATATTTGAAGATTTTGGTTTCAAAACCAAGTTTCGACGAACATAATAACTTACTAAATATGAGAAAATACATGAGACTTTTTTCTCTGAAATATTATTTAATTTAAGTTCTTTTAAGAGATATAGCATTAATGGATACACTGGTGAAGTTTCCAATTTTAAAAGCTTATTAATTATGTGACTTAATTCGTCGCCATATTGTATATAGTTAGCTGAGCTTATCTTAGGAATCATCTGTGAAAAGATTTCTGCATTAATTATTAATTCTTCCATATACAAGTGTCCATTTTTTTTAAATAAGTCTTCATATTTTCTCAAAGATGCTCTCTTTGTAACAGATGATGTGCCGCTTCCTTCAAACACGTCATAATTATTCTGTAAGAATTGAGTGACAGCTGTAGCATTTGGCTCACCATTCTCGTTTAAAAAAATATTAATTAATCGATTCCACTCTTCCAATGCTTTTTTCTCTGGAAAATGTTGTATAGCCTCACTCAAATAGTATGATTTTAATAAATCCATTAATGTTAACGGAAGGCCTTTAGCATTTAAGGAGGTAAAAACCGAATAAGCGTCTGTGAGGTCATTTACAGTAATTCTCAAAAGTTCTAAATCATTTAGCTTCGTATAAAACATTTTTATCTTGGTATATTTACTATTAAATTCATCTGCTTCAATATTAGAAATTATTTCTCTAATGTAATTATATCTTTTTCCAAATGTCCGATTTCCAAATTTACCTTTTTCTTTGCCATTAAGTATCTGAAGGTAACTATTGAAAATCTCAGCATCCTGTTCTAATAGGTTTAATTTAGGTTGTCCTTGTTGCGTCAATAATTTCCTCTTTATGTCAGCTCTTAATGGATAGCTATCCTCGATTTCTGTTTGATCCACGCTAAATTTCTGAACATCTAATAATTCTTCGTAAATAGCTAATAGAAACAATGCAATGGTCGTCAAGCGTTGTTGGCCATCTACTACATCAAAACCATCCTTGGTTGCTGATGGAGTTACTAATAAATTACCAATATAGTATCCTCCCTCTTCAGCTATTGAATCACTATACAAAGAATCAATATTACGATCATTCCATGAATAGTTTCGTTGGTATATTGGAATGTTGTAAACAGACTTTCCTTCAATTGAAAAAATTTCGTTAATCGGCTTAGTCTCTGGATTAATATTCATTTAACTAATATCTCCATTTCTTTTCATATACTAATATTTAATCATATTCTAAGTCACTCATTCCACAATCTCAAACGCCTTCACATACACGACATGGTCGAGGAAAATGATCCACTCATCCTCGAACTGAACGAACCCGTCCGTCGCATGACGGAACGACTGATAAATCGATTCGAGCGCCGCATAACGACTCTCCGCTTCCACCACTTGCGTCAACACCTCATCGTTAATCATATGGAACTCAATTTCGAACTGTTTCATTGTTTCCACTCCCTTTCACTCGATTCAACACGCTCATAACTCTTTTCCCCATTCCGTCCCATACTTCTCTCGAAACCAAGACGAAAATTTTCTCGGCTTTCAACAGGAAACTTTTTCCTTTACACTATGATAAATAGTCAGAAAATTACGTGTTCTTACATATTTAATATTGACTATCTTATCCCACCAAGAGAGGAAGTTTCCAATGGCCTATGATTTTGAATGCAAACACCTGACGAAACGCTTTGATAACGGCGACATCGCGACGCTCGCGCTCGATGATGTGAACCTTCACTTCACCCACGGCGATTTCATCTCGATTATCGGTCCATCCGGTTCAGGCAAATCGACACTACTCAGCTTGATTGGCACGCTCGACCGTCCGACCGATGGCACACTCTTATTCAACGGCGAACCAATCTCGACCTTGTCCGCGAAACAGCTCGCCGACTTCCGCTTCGACAACATCGGTTTCATCTTCCAACAGTTCCATTTGATTCCGACGTTGACCGCGCTCGAGAACGTCATGGCACCACTGTTCGGCCGCAAAGTCGACTATGACGGCGAACAACGAGCACTTGAACTGTTGAAAGAAGTCGGACTGAGCGACAAGGCGAACTCGCTGCCGTCCCAACTGTCAGGCGGTCAGCAACAACGGGTCGCAGTCGCCCGCGCCCTCATTCACCGTCCGAAGTGGCTGCTCGCGGATGAGCCGACCGGGAACCTCGACACGCATACGGGCGATATTATCTTCGACTTGTTGACGCGTCTGAACCGGGACAACGGCTGTGGCGTATTGTTCGTCACGCACGACCCGGAGCTCGCCGACCGGGCGAACCGAAAAATCGAGATGCGCGACGGGCAGGTCGTCGCCATGAGCGACGTCCATCATGCTTAAGTTCATCTGGAACTCATGGTGGCGGAATAAGGAACGGTTCATCCTGCTCATGGTCGGTATGCTCATCGTCAGTACCGGGCTCAGTTATCTACTCGGGGTGACGCAGGCGAACAACGGGACGGTCGTCAATGAGCTCCAGAAACGATGGGACTCGTCGTATCACATCGTCGTCCGGCCGGAAGGTAGCCGCAGCGTGACCGAGGACTTGAACCTGCTCGAACCAAACTATATGAGCGGGCTCGAAGGCGGGATCACGCGCGAGCAATATGAGACGATTCAACAGATTGCCGACGTCGATGTCGCGGCACCGATCGCGATGATCGGGTCGACTTATTCGAGCTCGTTCACCCAAACGCATACGTTTGATAAAGCGGGTCTTTATCGCCTCAAGATGAACACACTCATCGATACAGGCATTGAAAAAATCAATGACTTCCAAGACTTGAAAGCCTACTTTTGGGTCGGCTGGATGCCGAACGGCGATTCGACCCATATCGGAATCGGTCCGACCGCCCTGTACGAGGAGTTTCCCCTCTCTTACGGGAGCGATGTCATGTTGGCTGGGATCGACCCGGTCGCCGAAGCGAAACTCGTAGGGTTAGACGATGCCGTACAAGCGACAGAGTTCAGTCGTTATTTCAATGATGAGGATATCCCAGAGCCTTACGATGAGGACATCACGACGATTCCGATTTTGATGAGTTCAAAAGACTACGTCGATGCCTCAATCAACTACACGATTGAAGAAGTAGATGTCGATACAAGCGATCAAGAGGCATTTATCAAAACGTATCTCGATCAAGGAAAAGATGAATACCTCGATAGATTGAAAGGGACGGAAGTCGCCTCATACGACTTTACAGCACAACAAATGCATGACAATATCACGAAACACATTTTAGAAGGGACACCACAACCGCAAGACCCTCGTGTCACAGTTGACTATACTTGGCTTGCCGAGAAGGCGTCACCGCTCGTATACGAAGGCGTGACGAGCCCGTTCCCGAAACGTTGGCCGTACTCGTATCAAATCAAACCGTTCCTCGCTGAGGGTCAAGTGGCTTACGGCCAAGAAAGTATGTATCGCAAGTCAAATAAATACGCGGAAGACCTCAACGATGCGCCGAAAGTGAAATATAACTACATCGGCTTGTTCGATCCGTCGAAACTGAAGTTGTCGAAAGACCCGCTGACGGAACTGCCGATGGAGACGTATTTCCCGGCGAGCGCCGATTGGGTCATGAACTCGAAAGACGAGCCGGTCAACCCACCGACGACGGTCAAGCCGACGAACAACCCGTACAGCTTCCTCACGAAACCACCTTCGATGTTGACGACGCTCGATGCCGCGTTCGCCATCGCCGGCGACAAAGCCATCTCGGCGATTCGCGTCAACGTGAAAGGCGTCGATGTCTTAAACGAAGAGAGTGAGGCGAAACTGCAAGCGGTCGCCAAAGAGATTGAGGACAAGACCGGTCTTATCACCGACGTGACGCTCGGTTCGTCTCCACAGTATGCTGTCACGTATTTACCCGGACTCAAAGGAGAAAGTGCCCTCGGATGGATTCAACAACCGTGGATTAAACTTGGGTCATCGATTACGATTTTCCAAGAAGCGAAACTCGGCTTCTCCGGCGTCGTCGCGAGCGTCATCCTCGTCGCGATGCTGTACGTGTTCAGCTCGAACATCATCATGCTGTACGCGCGGAAGAAAGAGTTTGCCATTCTGTTATCGCTCGGGTGGCGCCCGAGCCAACTGTCGAAGCTGTTGTTCCTCGAAGCGACGATTCTCGGTTCAATGGTCGCGCTCATCTCATGGATGATTCTCGGGACGTTCCTATGGACGGCAGCCGGTTCAACGTCGATTGCCCGCATCCTATTGATTGGACTCGCCGGTCTGTTGATTTACTGGCTCGGGACGCTCATCCCGATTCGACTCGTGCGGAAAATCAAACCATATGAGACGATGCAGTCAGGTGAGGTGTCGAAAGGACGCCGTTTGATTCGCTCCCGCTCGAGCGGCGGCATGAGCTTGAACCAGCTCGTGACGTATTGGCCGCGGACGACGTTGTCGATTCTCGCCATCGCCTTACCGACGAGTCTGTTCGGCTTCTTCCTATTCGTCACATTCCGCCTCCAAGGGGTCTTGTATACGACATGGATCGGCGAGTTCGTCGCCCTCGAAGTCGGGACGATGCATTACGTCGCCATGGGTGTCGCCTTGCTCATCGCCATGCTGACGACGACCGAAATCATGTGGCAAAACGTCTCGGAGCGCAAACCGCAGCTCGCCGTCTTGAAGGCGCTCGGTTGGCAGAACACGTCTATCCGTCGCCTCGTCTTGACGGAAGGCGCGTTGACCGGTTTCTTCGCCGGACTCCTCGGCGTGACAGTGACCATCATCATCGTCACCATCATGTATCAACAGTTCCCGACGTCCGAGTTGCCGTTCCTGTTCGCGACCATCCTCATCCCGGTCGTGACCGGTGTCCTCGGGGCGCTCCTCCCGGCGGAACGGGCCGTCCGCATCACACCGGCTGAAGCCATCGGCGGACACGTCGTTAACCAGAAGAAAGTCGAGAAACGGTTCCGTCTCGTCCTCGGGACGACTGCGACCGCTCTCGTCGTCGGCATCATCAGCTTGTTCGTCTTCACGTCACCTGAAGTGAAACCGGTGACGGAAGAAGCGAAGACGACACCAGCCCCGACCGCACAGACGACCGGTGCGAAACAGGCTGATTTAAAAGCAGATAAACCGAAAGAAACCAAAGCAACGACACCAAAAGAAGATGACCTTCAAAAAATCATGAACCTCGGCACGTTCCAAACGTTTATTGGGGATCCACGAATGAAGAAACGTGAATTCCAAGTCGGACAGCCCGTCTTTGCTTCACCGGATGGGACCGAACCGGAAGCTGGAAAACGATTCGTCAGCCTACCAATTTCTCTCTTTAATGAGGATGATCAATATGGTGGCACTATGGACTATCGACCGAACGGGTTCCGCATGTACACGCCAGACGGCACAGAGTACAGTCCGGTCGACATGGTCAACCACAACAAGAAAGCATTTCGGGGTGGATTCATTTACACACCAGGCGAGAAATCCGAAATCGATTTGGTCTTCCTCGTTCCAGAGAAAGAGAAAACGCTCGTCTTGTATGCTTCAAGCGGCGCCATGCCGAAAGTGTATACCGTTAAAATTGAAGTGCCATAACTAGAATGCATTTACCTGAGTCAAACAGAAAAAAGGAAGATTGAACCGATTTATATCGAGACAATCTTCCTTTTCTTTCGTCTAGTTTTCCATTCAATACGGGTCGTGAACAAACTTGAACGTTCGCTTCCCAGCTGATTTTGCTTGATATAGCGCCTCATCCGCTTGTTTCAAAAGCGTGACCAACGTCGTACGCTCATCTCGTATGTAGGTGACGATGCCAATGCTCGTCGAGACTTGGTAACCCTCATCCCACCTGCTTAACTCATCGATAATCTGAGTCGCGATGTGGCCCCATTCGTCTCGACCCGCGGCCTGTGAAAAGTGGAGCACGAACTCATCTCCGCCTAACCGGACCGCGAACGCATCACCTTGTTCGTTCACAATCGTTTGAAGCCTTGCCGCCACTTCTTGCAGGACGGTGTCCCCGATGTCGTGACCGTACCGATCGTTCACGCTTTTGAATCCGTCCAAGTCGAGGAAAAAGAGCGCACCGTGCGTGTTCGAGTCGTCTTCAAAGTACTTCGTCAAGTAGCGTCGATTGTACAGCTCCGTCAACATATCTCGCCACACAAAACGTTCTAGTTCCAAATAATACGAGAACAGCTTGACGATTCGTTGGAGCAACGCGATACTCCTCGGATCCAACAGACTCGCCTCATCATTGACGGCACACAACGTGCCAAACTTTTCACCGTTCGTCAGTGAGATTGGGATACCTAAATATGAGCGGATGTTTACGTCGTCGAGTAGCCGTTCCACTTCCTCCACATCACAGTCTCGCTTGATATCTGCATATCGCAACGGTTGATTGTTCTCGAAATCAATGCGATTACAAACAGAATTGCTCAAATCGACGACCATGTTTTCCGTAATCTGAATCGATGATTTTTGATTGGACAGTTTCAAAATGACCTGTTGCGAGTCTGTGAACGCAGTCAAATAAAACATTTGCTCGGGCAAAATTTCATTTGCGAGATCAAGGACATCGTTCGCAAGCTCGTCAAAGCTCTCATACATCTTCAATTCTTCAAATTGTGTGTTCATACAATCTTCCACCCCATCCCATTCTATGTACAGCCTATGCATTGAAAGGTTATGCTTCTCTCTTCGTCTTCATACATTTTACCATATGAGAATTGAAAGTAGAGAAAGGTGCAGGGATGAACGCTCGATTTGTACACTCGCTTCTTCTCCTTCGTTTATGCCTCGTCCACGACCTCGATGATGACGCCCGTATCCCCGACTTTCCCCAAGTCGAGCACGGTCGGATCTTCGTACGCCAAGACGTGAAACTCTTGTTCGAACGTTCGAATGACATAATGGGATAGTTCGCCTCTATACGTGTTGATCCGCTCCGTACCCATGTTCTCTGCGGCGAATCGTGTGAAGCGAGACGTCTTCAGTTTCACGATTGGGTAAGCATTACGTAGCCCTTCTTCATGTATACTATGGTCTTCGATTGTCCCGAGAAACACCGCATATTGCTCGAAGCGGATCAGGATGCGGTCGCGCTCCTCGTCCCAAGTCAGCAACATTGTCGGGTCACTTGCCCCGCAAAACGTCCACTCGAGTGGATAATAGGTGACGCCCTTCATCTGGAACGACTCCGTCTCGAGCACATAGTCTTCCGTTGTCATCAAAAAATCTAAATCAATCACCATTCGTGCCTCCCCCAATTGATTCTTGTGATAAGTAAGTACCGCCTTCATTTTCTACCGATTGAGATGATTATAATTCAAATCAGATTTATCAATTGTCCAAAATTCAAATAGCAAGGATATGCGTTTTTTAGAAACCAATCAAAAAAGGAGCGCCCTTCTCGGACACTCCGCACTTCACTTCAATAAAAGATAAACCACAGTGCCGCTGCCACTAAAAACAGGCCGGCCCCGATGAAGAGAATCTTCGCTAGTCTCTCATATACCATGTCTTCACCTCACCAACGCTGCGCCGACGACGAGCGAGACCCCAATCGAGAGCAGGAACGCCATCAAGCCGACGGCGATGTTCCCTTTCCCAATCTCCTCGTTCACTTTGAGCGACGGCGTCAAAAATTCGAATAGCCAATACGTCACCAACAAGAGCACGAAGCCGAAGCTCCCTCCGACCAACACATCCATCGTCTGGTCGTGGTGGCTCTCGACGACGCGGAAGATGTTGGCGAGACCGACGATTTTTCCGCCGGTCGCGAGTGCGACGGCGATGTTTCCTTTTTGAATCTCGCGCCAATTGCTGTACGGCGTCGTCACCTCAAAGATGGCGAGACCGACGACAATCATGAGTCCGGCGATTGAATACAGGCCGAGCGACTCAAGCAATACGTTGACGTTCACATTCCCCATTACCATGTTCCCCTCACTTCAGTTCGACGACCGTGACACCGAGTCCGCCTTCACCCATCCCACCGGGGCGCTGACTCTTCACGTGACGATGTCCTTTAAGATACTCCTGCGTCGCTTGGCGCATCGCCCCGGTCCCAAGACCGTGGATGATGCGGACGTTGTCGTACCCCGACACGAGTGCCTCGTCGATATATTTGTCGAGGCGGGAAAGTCCTTCTTCGACCCGAACGCCGCGCAAGTCGAGCTCCGACTTCGTCGAGCTCTGACGCTTGAGCGAGCTGCCTTTCGACTGGAGCGACTGCTCTTTCGAAGGCCCGATCTTTTGAAGGTCGTCCGCTTTGACGTTCACTTTCATAATCCCGACTTGGACGTTGTACTCGTTATCGTTCAATTGCTTCACGATATAGCCCTTTTGGTTGAACGTCGTCACTTTCACTTCTTCGCCTTTACTGAACGTACGTTTCTGTTGCGCTTTTTGTTTCACTTTTTGAATCTTTTTATCTTGGAGCGTCGGTTTCGCCGATTCAAGCTGTTTCTTCGCGGCGATGATCTCGTGCTCTTTGACGATGCCTTCTTCACGAAGCTTCTTCAAGCGGTCGATGACTTCGTTCGCTTGGCGCTTCGCTTGTTCGACGGCCTTTTCGGCACGAGCCTCGGCTTCGCCGTACATCGTGTCGCGCTCACGCTCGAAATCGGTCAGCTTCGCTTCGAACGCAGCCTGTTCAGTTTCGAGGTCGTGGCGTTTGACAATCAATTCTTTCTCGAGCTGCTCGGCGCGATGCTTGGCCGCCTCGAGCTCATTGATCATCGATTCGACCGACTCGGCGTCGGTGCCGACATGGCTTCGCGCCTTGTCGATGACCTGTTCAGATAAGCCGAGACGTCGACTAATCTCGAACGCGTTCGAACGCCCCGGTACGCCGATCAATAGGCGGTACGTCGGGCTGAGCGATTCGATATCGAACTCCATCGAGGCGTTCATGACGCCTTCCCGGTTATAGGCGTACGCCTTCAGTTCCGAGTAGTGCGTCGTCGCCGCCACACGGGCGCCGCGACGTTTCACTTCGTCAAGGATGGCGATGGCAAGGGCCGCCCCTTCTTGCGGGTCGGTCCCGGCACCGAGCTCATCGAATAGGACGAGTGACATGAAGTCGATCTTGTCGAGCATGCTGACGATATTCGTCATGTGCGAGCTGAACGTCGACAAGCTCTGCTCGATCGACTGCTCATCACCGATATCGGCGTAGATGGCGTCAAAGACGGACAGCTCCGTCCCGAATTCGGCCGGTACATAGAGACCTGACTGCACCATCAGTTGGAGCAACCCGAGCGTCTTGAGCGTGACCGTCTTCCCGCCGGTGTTCGGTCCCGTTATGACGAGCGATGTGAACGCCTCGCCGAGCTCGACCGTGATCGGCACGACCTCATCTTGCGGGATGAACGGATGACGCGCCTGTTTCAACTTGATTTCGCGTTCATCGTTCAGTTTCGGTTCCGTCGCTTTGAGCTGATGCCCGTAGGCGACTTTTGCGAACACAAAGTCGAGCGTGGCGAGCACGTCGAGGTTCGTCACGACCGAATCAGCGACACCGCCGACGAGGTCTGACAATTCGCTCAAGATGCGGTCGATCTCGGCGCGCTCTTTCAAGCGGACTTCTTGAATCTCGTTGTTGATCGACACGATCGCCTGCGGCTCGATGAAGAGCGTCTGGCCCGATGCCGATTGGTCGTGGACGATCCCGCCGAACGCTTGGCGGTACTCCATCTTGACCGGGACGACGTAGCGGTCGTTCCGAATCGTGACAATGGCGTCCGAGAGCATCTTCGCATTGTTACGGAGGATGTTGTCGATCCGTGAACGGACGCTGCCTTCAAAGCTACGGAGCTGAGTCCGGAGGCCACGGAGACGGTCGCTCGCCGAATCTTGGACCGTGCCTTGGTCGTCGATGGCGTGACGGATCGTCTGTTCGACCTCGATCAGCTTCGTCAAGCGCTCGGCATACTCATCGAGGCGCGGGATACGGAGATCTTCATTGTCCTCGTGCAGCTTCTCGAAGAAGTTCTTCACTTGGCGCCCGCTGTACATGACGGCGGCGACGGCGAGCAGTTCGCTCGTCGAGAGGACCGAGCCGATGGCGGCACGCTTCACTTCACTGCGGACATCGGTCAGTCCGCCGAGCGGCAACCGGTCGCGGAGTCGGACGACCTCGGTCGCCTCGCGGGTGACGTTCAAGTTCGACAATACCCGGTCGTACGTATAGTCGGGCTGCATGTTGAGCGCCCGTTCTTTTCCGAGCGAGCTCGCGGCGTGGGCAGCGAGCTGCTGGCGGAGTTTTTCATATTCTAAAACGCGTAACGCGTGATCCATCTAGCATGTTCCTTTCTGTCGCTTCGCGTCGATGAACGCCTTGGCGTCCTCGAACGAGAGGCAGTTGATGATGTCTGACGGTTCGAGATAGGCTTTCCGGGCGTGCAGGACGCCGAGTGCCATATCTTCCATCATATCAGGGTGGTGCGTATCGGTGTTGATCATCAGTTTGACGCCGGCCGCCTTCGCTTTCTTCAGTGTCGAGGCCGTCAAATCGAGCCGGTTCGGGTTCGCATTCAACTCGAGCGCCGTCCCTGTCTCTTTCGCGAGGGCGATCAAGCGCTCCTCGTCAATCGGATAACCGTCACGGCGCCCGATGAGGCGACCGGTCGGATGGGCGATGACGTTGACGTACGGCGAGCGGCAGGCGTTCTCGAGCCGGCCCATAATCTCGTCGACGGATTGGTCCATCTTCGAATGAATCGAGGCGACGACGTAGTCGAGCGTCGCCAAGAACTCAGGCTCATAGTCGAGCGTCCCGTCTGGGCGGATATCCATCTCGACACCGCGCAGGACGTGCATGTCGTGCTTCTTGGCGGCAGCGAGAATCTCTTCCCCTTGCGCCTCGAGCCGTTCCTCGGTCAAGCCGTTGACGAACGACATGTATTTGCCGTGGTCGGTGATGGCGATCCACTCATAGCCGCGCGCTTTCATCGCCGCGACGAGCTCGTCGACCGTCAACTTCCCGTCCGACCAGACCGTGTGCATATGGGCGTCGGCCTTGATATCGTCGAGTGTGACGAGCTTCGAGAGGTCGTGCTCGAACTCGAGGTTGCCTGCCCGGAGCTCCGGCGGGATGAACGGTAGTCCGTAGCGTTCGAACAGCTCGGCTTCCGTCTCCGGTTGCCAGAGGCCGTCCGCCGTCTCGACGCCGTACTCAGAAATCGACTCACCCTTCGCTTTCGCGAGCTGGCGCATCCGCACGTTATGGTCTTTCGAGCCGGTGAAGTGATGGAGCGTCGCCGCGAAGGCGCCCGGTTCGACCATGCGGAAGTCGACCGACACCATCTCCTCGCGCTCGAGGACGAGCGACACTTTCGTCTCTCCGGCCGCGATTACCTCGTTGATGAACGGAAGGGCGAGCAACTTGTCACGGAGGGCGACAGGCTCTTCGGTCGCGATGATGAAGTCGAGGTCTTTACACGTCTCCTCGGCGCGGCGGAAACTGCCGCCGACCGAATGGCGCAAGACGAGCGGCTCGGCTTCGAGCACCGCTTCAATCTCTTCGACGACCGGGCGCATCATGGCGTATGCAAGGCGTTCCGGACGTGACTCGAGGTTCCGTGCCGCCGTGAGCAACTTCTCGACGCTCTTGGCGCCGAAGCCTGGCAGGCTCGCAGCCGTGCCGTCCTCCAATACGGTAATCAGCGTCTCGAGATCGACGACGCCGACTTCGCGGAGCTTGGCGAGCTTCTTTCCACCGAGCCCTTGGATTTTGAGCAGTTTCATCAGGCCATATGGAATTTCTTCTTGGAGTGACTCGAGCACTTCACTGCGGCCCGTGTCCCGCCACTCTTCGAGGACGGCGGCCGTCCCTTTGCCGATCCCGGAGATGGTCGTCAAATCCTCGATGTCCTCGAGTTCGAGTTCGGTGTTCTCGAGCGCCGTCGCGGCTTTGCGGAAGGCGTTGATTTTGAACGGGTTCTCCCCTTTAATCTCCATGTATTGCGCGATCTTTTCTAGCAGCATCATCGCTTCAACTTTATTCATCGTGCTTCCCCCTTTTCCATACAGAAAAGGCCGAGACACAAGCACTAGCTTGCATTCCGGCCTGTCGTGTTACAACATCTTATTCGAGAACCATTCAGAGAGATATGGCGTGTCTTGAATGATGTACGTCGCGAGCGACGAGTTGTCGACGGCGCTCTGGACGCTTGCCATCGGTACGAACGCGATGACCCACAAAATGAAGAACGTGATCACGTATGCCTCGAAGAAGCCAAGGACCGCTCCGATGATTCCTTTCAATTGACGCAAGATCGGCAAGTCCGTCAAGAAGTCGAGCATCGATAGGATGAGATGCAAGACGAGCTTCGTGATGACGAACAAGACGACGAACCAGAAGACGTTATAGAACGTCATCTCGAGTCCTGTCAGTGCGTTTAAATCGATGACACCTTCTGGAAGCGACCCATCGAGTTGCGACGGGTATGGAATCCATAGCTTGAATGCTTCGGCGAGATCACGGTAGTACGCATTGGCGACGAGGAAGCTGATGATGAGCGCGACCCAATGGCCGAGCTGCAAAATCGCCCCGCGACGGAATCCGTTAATGATCCCGATGAACAAGAAAAACAGTATAAGTAGAGTAACCATAAAGTGATTTATTCTCCCGTATTTCGTTTAGTTTTGACGTGATCACTCGCGATTTGGATAGCGGCGAGCACCGCTGCCTGACGAGCGTCTAGATGAGGGGACTGTTCACGAATCTCACGGATCTTGCTATCGACCAGAAAGCCCACTTCCCTCACATGATCGGCCGGCTCTTCGCTGACGATCGTATAGTCTTGACCCGCGATATGAATCGTTGTTCGTTGTACCTGCACGCGTCACCCCTCCTTTACGTCTATTCAAAATTAATCATAACATCGTTTGTATATTAGGAAAAGAAGAAGGTCCCTCCCTTTTCCACTCCAACATTTTGTGATACCCTATTTCAAAGTTGTCAAACGTCAATCTTCGTTGAAAAATGAAAGATAGGGTGGCAACACGTCGCTAAATGTGCGAAAATAGCAACAATTCAAACATTAAGAGAGGATGATTTATTTGAAATTACGTATTGGCCTTCTAGGTCGCATCATCATCGCTATCGCATTCGGGATTCTACTCGGTAGCATCGTACCAGAAAGCCAGAACTGGATTGTCCGGACGTTTGTCACGTTCAACGCAGTCTTTGGGCAGTTCTTAGGCTTCGCCATCCCACTAATCATTCTCGCTTTCATCATTCCAGGAATCGGGGAACTTGGAAAAGGCGCTGGGAAATTGGTCGGTTTGACGGCCGCCATCGCTTACGTATCAACAGTCGTTGCCGGGACGCTCGCCTACTTCACGACGAGCAACTTGTTCCCGCAAATCTTGTCACGCAGTACGGCCTCTGCTGAAAACCCGGAAGAAGCTCTTTTGAAAAGCTTCATGGAGTTCGAGATTCCACCGGTATTCGGCGTCATGACGGCGCTCATTCTCGCCTTCGTCATCGGCATCGGGATTGCCGCCATCGAAAGCAAGCGCTCGCTCGATTTGGCCATGGATTTCCGCGATATCATTGAACTACTCATCAGCAAAGTCATCATTCCACTATTACCGATTCACATCGCCGGAATTTTCATGAACATGACGTACGCCGGACAAGTCGCTGAGATTCTCTCGGTGTTCTCGCTCGTCTTCGTCACGATCATCGTCCTTCACTTGACGATGCTCTTGATTCAATACTCAGTCGCAGGTGCTCTCAACAAAGAGAACCCACTTCGTCTCTTGAAGACGATGATGCCGGCTTACTTCACAGCCATCGGGACACAGTCGTCAGCGGCGACAATCCCGGTCACACTTCGTCAGGCGAAAGCGAACAACACGGACGAAGGCGTCGCCAACTTCGTGGTGCCGCTCTGTGCGACCATCCACTTGTCAGGGTCGACAATCACGCTCACATCGGTCGGTGTCGCCCTCATGTACTTGAACGGCATGCCGATGTCATTCGCGATCGTGCTCCCGTTCATCCTCGCCCTCGGCGTCACGATGATCGCAGCACCAGGCGTACCAGGTGGAGCCGTCATGGCCTCGCTCGGTTTGTTCGGTTCGATGCTCGGATTCAGCGAAACGATGCTCAGTCTTGTCATCGCCCTCTACTTGGCACAAGATAGCTTCGGTACGGCGACAAACGTCACGGGAGACGGTGCCATCGCCAAAATCGTTCATTACTTCAAACGCAACACCAACATTTTGGATGACGCAAAAGAACGTGAAGAAATCGCGTAATCTCATCTATAATTTGATAGAATGAAAAAAACGGGCAAGCCATCAGGTTTGCCCGTTTCGTATACATACGATGAAAGGGTGTTCATATGGAACTGATTCGTTGGAACGACCTATCCGGATTTGAAGAACGTGTCATGCCCCACCTGCTCGAACATGAGGCCGAGAACAGCTTGATGATTGGCGTGCTCGATGCCATCAAGCAAGGCCGATACGAGTCGTATCATCAACTCACCGTCGAAGATGACGGTGATGTGCTCGCGATCCTGCAAGTGACTCCGCCCCATCCGCTCAACTATGTGCTCGTGAAGCATGAGCGAGAGGATGACGTCCTTCGTCTGCTCGTGCCTGAACTATTAAATGGTGATATCCCCTTCACCGAGGTCGTCTCGCAAGCTGATCTAGCGATGAATTTCTACACGCTCTGGTACATCCTGACGGCGCGAGAGCCGAAAGTCTTCATGGAGCAAGGCCTATATCGTCTTGATCGTGTCAACGACATTCCGCTGTCGGAAGGGTCGATGCGACGGGCTACCGAGGACGATGAGGCATTCCTCGTGAAGGCGTATAACGCGTTCGAAAAGGATACCGGTTTACCGGTCTCGTCAAAGGCAAACGCGACACAAAAAATTGCGACGATGCTCAAGAATCAAGAAGTGTACGTCTGGGAAGTCGACGGCAAGGTCGTCTCGTGCGCGAAGAAATCGCGCGAGACCGCGAACGGCGTCACTGTCTCGTTTGTCTACACGCCAAAAGCGTTGCGCAAGCGCGGCTATGCCCGCTCGCTCGTCGCCGAGCTGAGCCGGGAGCTCTTGACGTCGAAACAATATTGTACGCTCTATACGGATTTGAGCAACCCGACATCGAACAAGATTTACAAAGAAGTCGGCTATGAAAGAATCTTCACTTCGGCGTGGATTCGATTGCCTAGCTGATTTGATGCGCCTCCCCTATACTGTAGGTGGAGGCGATTTTTGATGAACAGATTATTCGGTTGGTGGCTCCGCATCCCACGCCGGGTACGGTTGACCGCCTTGACGGTCGTCACACTCGCCGTGCTCGGCTATATGGTGTTTCTCGGCGGCCGGAGCATGCTCGACGACCCGAACTGGGACACGCTCTGGCTGAGCGTCATCGGCGCCGCCCTGCTGACCTTTATCGCGTACAAGGCAACAAAAAAGTGATCGACGCGTTCGTCGATCACTTTTTGTATAGGCTTAGAAGAATGAAGCTGGGTTGACCGTGCTGCCCGCGCTCGAAGATGAGTACGAGTAACCACCACGGTGGATTTCGAAGTGCAAGTGTGAGCCAGTCGAGTTCCCTGTGCTACCCATGCCGCCGATGTGTTGACCTTGCGTCACACGTTGGCCGGCCGATACCGATACCGAGCTCATGTGTGCGTATACCGTCGTCCAAACTTGACCGTTCAAGACGTGCGTGATGATGACGTGGTTCCCGTAAGCGCCACCCCATCCAGCTGTCGTGACCGTACCTGTTTGTGCTGCGTTGATCGGTGTGCCGACCGGTGCTGCGATATCAAGTCCGTTGTGGAACGAGTAACCGTTCGCACCGCTCGCCGCGCCCCATCCTTGTGAGAGACGACCGTTTGCCGGACGTTGGAACATGCCGCCGCTTGCCGGTACAGAAGATGCCGCTGCCGACGCTGTCGGTGTACTAATCGCGCTAGCGCCAGTGTTTGTCGCTTGTTTTTTCTTCGCAGCCGCTGCTGCCGCTGCCGCACGTTTCGCTTCTTCAGCCGCACGACGTTGTGCTTCCATTTCAGCCTTGATGGCTTTCTCTTGCGCTTTGAGTGTTGACTCCATTTCTTGGAGGCTCATCAATTTCGATTCGAACTTCACTTTCTCAGCGTTGAGTTTCTTAATCTTCGCTGCGCGCTCTTTCATTTTCTTGTTGAGCGTCTTTTGACGTTGTTCGAGTTCTTCTTTTTGTTTCACGAGAGCATCGCGCTCGGCTTTCAACTCAGCTTGCGCTGCAGCCAATTTTTCTTTCGTCGCTTGATACTCTTCGAAGATTTGTTTGTCGTTCTCTTGAATCGTACCAGCCGTGATCATGCGTGTGAGCAAGTCACCGAAGTCTTTCGATCCGAAGATGAACTCTGCCCAGTCGATCGAGCCGCCGCCATTTTTTTGCATCGTGGCCATGCGCTCTTTCATGAGCTCTTCTTGCGCCTTCATTTTTGCTTCATATTGTTTAATCTGCTTTTGAAGGGCTGCAATTTTTTGTTGTGTCGCACGAATCTCAGCTTTCTTTTGCGCGACGTCGTTGATGACGTCTTGGAGTTCAGCATCTAACTTGTTGATTTCTTGCTGCTCTTTGCTGATCGCCTGTTCACGTTTTTTGATCGAGGCGTTCGCTTTGCTCTGTTCACTGTTATTCTGTTGTTGCTGCTGTTGCACCTTTTTCTGCTTGTCTGTAAGTGACGCTGCATAGCCAGGTGTCGTGCCGCTAATGAGAAGAGCTCCTAAAGTGACGGTTGCTGCAAGTTTCTTCAAGTTAACCAATGTGCTTCCCTCCGCTGAGTTCTCTGAATTTCTATATAATATAGATCGCATAAATTATAAATTAATAGGCGAAATTCGATATCGCTCTGAGACTCATTATAGCAATCTAAACCTAAAGTTATTTTACACTTATATTTCATTCCCATTACATTGACCTGTTTTAGGTTTTATTCGTTTAAAAATGGGGGTATAAAGGGCTTTTGCAATTTTGCTTGTCACACAAACGTTATAAATCAAAAAGAAAAGCACTTCATGAAAGCGCTTTTCAAATAACTACCTATACGATTTTTTTACCACCTTGGAGACACGAATCCCGATCGTGACCGTTTATGACGTCCTTGTTTGAACAGCAGAAACCCGCCAATCAAGAGGATGCCACAGGCGGCACCAAAACTGTCGAGCATGATGTCTTGGATGAGCGGCGTCCGCTCGGGCGTCAAACTTTGATGGAACTCATCAAAGATGGCGACCGTGTTCGCGAGCGCCCAGGCGAACAAGAGCGTCAGCCCAGCATGGAGTCGCGTGCGCGACACCGCTTTGACGAGAAGTGCCCCGAGTGCGAAGAAGACGGTGAAGTGCGCCGCTTTCCGAATCAAGAACTCAATCAAGCCGGCACTCCCTTTCGCCTCGAGCGATACCGGTCCTCCGGCATACTCGAAGTCGACGGTCGCGAGGATGGGCTCGGCCCACGTCCAATTGATGCGTTCAAGTGGTGAGACGATGCTTTGGTCCGAATACGGGGTCGCGCTCGAGAAGAATAAGCCAATCAGGATCAAACCGATCCATATAAATTCATTTTTCAATATGTACATGACACCTTTCCTTTCTATAACGAGTCTCATTATACGCCGTCCATCACGTTTCATTGTAACAACGACTTCATCATTTCATGACAATTTGATTGCGAACAACCGGTTCAAAGTCGTGTCTTGAAATCGCGATTGGTATAATGAAAAGAAAAAAGGGGGAATCAACATGATCTATCAATATGAAGCGGCCGACATGAGCGGCAAGCTACAACCGCTATCCAAATACGAGGGTGACGTCCTATTAATCGTCAACACGGCGAGCAAATGCGGTTTCACCCCGCAACTCGATGGACTCGAGAAATTATATGAGCGTTACCAAGGACAAGGGTTCCATATTCTTGGCTTCCCGTGCAACCAGTTCGGCAATCAAGACCCGGGGTCGAACGAGGAAATCAACGAGTTCTGTCAATTGAACTACGGCGTGACGTTCCCGATGTTCGCCAAAGTAGACGTGAACGGCAAAGACGCCCACCCACTCTTCCAATACTTATCGAAAGAAGCACCAGGCCTGCTCGGTTCGAAGACAATCAAGTGGAACTTCACGAAGTTCCTCGTCGACCGTAACGGCAACGTCATCGAACGGTTCTCGCCGCAAACGACGCCGGATGAGATCGAGACGGCCGTCAAACGTCTCTTATAAGTAAAAAGATGGTCCGCCGCAATCCGGCAGGCCATCCTTTTTGTTAACGCGGTGTGATGAAGTTGATCGTGTAGAACGGGCTCGACTCCTCATTGTAGACGAGGCCGACCGACACGTGGGTGAAGCCATCTTTCAAGATGTTCTCCCGGTGGCCGAGCGAGTTCATCAATCCCCAGTGGGCATGAAAAACGCTCATCTGCCCCATCGCCAAGTTCTCGCCGGCGAGGGAGTACGCGATGCCGGCCTCGTTCATCCGCTCGAACGGATCGCGGCCTTCGGGATCCGTATGGCTGAAGAAGTTGTTCCGGGCCATGTTCTCACTATGGGCGCGGACGACCGGTAATAGCGGCTCATAGTCGGCGAGCGCCGACAGTCCGAACTTCTGGCGGTCCCAGTTCATGAGCATTCGCATCAACTGTTCGTTCGCGACGAGATTGTCTTCCGACACGTCACCGTAATAGCCCTCACTCGACTCCTCGACGTCCCGGTCGACGGTGAGCACGGCTTTCAGCTTGTCGTCGTCATGCTGATCGAAGAACAGCGTCACGTAGTCATCATCAATCGCATAGACGTTGAACGACGGGTCGTCCGGAATCAAATAGCGTTTCAATCCCTTATTGTATGACTTGACCTCATCGAAGCCGATTTGCTCGACTTGTTGTCGCGTCGTCTCGCCCACGACGAGCCCTTCAAAGATACTGCCCGTCTCGAACTGATACTGGCCTTGCTTCGATCCGTCAGCATCGATCAACTCGAGGCTACGGTCGCCGTTCTTCTCGAGCAAGTACCAGTCGTGCCCGGCATATTGGCTCGTGAAGCGCGGGGCGTCGGTCGAGCGTTCTTGTTGCTCCTCCGCCACTTCCGTCGACTTCACTTGAATGCTCGTCGGCGCCGACACGTTCGGCACTTCAAATTTCCAGGCCGCATACATGCCGATCGCGAGCAATAAAATCACTAATTTACGAAACATCGCGTCTCCTTTCGAAAACTTACTCCTCTCGCTCACCGAACGCACGCAAGCGCGCCTTGATGTCAATGAGCATCTCCATATAAGCGATATACGTCGCTTCATCTATATTCAGCATACCACTCACTTTGAGCGGTACCTCCTCGGCCTGCTCACGCAGTGCGCTCCCGGACGGCGTGAGTGACAAGAGGACACGGCGCTCGTCGTCGGTCGCCCGCACTTTCTCCACGTAATCGAGTTGCATGAGCCGCTTGACGAGCGGTGACAACGTGCCCGAATCGAGCGTGAGTCGATCCCCGAGCTGTTTCAAATCGATATTGTCTTCTTCCCACAAGACGAGCATGACCAAGTACTGGCTATATGTCAGGTTTAACGGTGCCAAAATCGGGCGATATAATCTCGTAAGCTCTTTTGAAGCGGTATAGAGCTGAAAACAGATCTGATGCTCTAATGTTAACGAACTTTTCATAAAATTTCCTCCGGCTATAGTCTTAGGACAAGCATATCATTTGCTTATCTGTTTGACTGCCCTATAATTAGATTGTGCACAACTTAATTGCCTAAAAACGAAATGGAGGAATTGAATCATGAAACCATTATTCACAGCTTCTGCAACTGCAATCGGTGGCCGCGAAGGTCGCGTCACATCGACGGACGGCGTCATCGACTTGAACGTATCAATGCCTGGCTCAAAACACGCGGACGAAGCGACGAACCCGGAGCAACTCTTCGCAGCAGGTTACGCGGCATGTTTCGGTAGCGCCTTGAACCTCGTCATCGGCAAAGAACGTATTAAAACAGACGGCACGAACGTCACTGGACACGTGACGCTCAACCAAGACGATGAAGGTTTCTTCATCTCGGTCGAACTCGAAGTCGAAATCAAAGGTGTCGATCAAGCGACGGCGGAACGTCTCGTCGAAGCGGCACACCAAGTTTGCCCGTACTCGAAAGCGACACGCGGCAACGTCGACGTCAAGTTGACTGCTAAAGCAGCATAATTCGATGGCCCGCTTCCGAGCGGGCTTTTTTTTGCGTCCGGAGCATCAACAGAGTAAACTGAAGAAACGAACGATTCATCGAGAGGAGGCGGACGATGTTCAAAGGCAAACGTAAATATGTGACGATCGGTGTCGGAGTCGCGTTCCTCCTCGCCGCTTTCTATAACGGACTGACCGTCCGGAACTACGCGATCGAGTCGGACAAGCTCGCGTCGGGACAATCGTTCCGGGTCGTCCTCTTGTCCGATTTGCACGGCTATTCGTACGGGGACGACCAACGCGTCTTAATCGACAAAGTGCGGGAACAGGAACCGGATTTGATCGCCCTTCCCGGCGATATCCTCGACCGCTTCCGCTCACCCGATGCCTCCTTCGAATTGATTGAAGGGCTGCAGGGCATCGCGCCGATGTATTTCGTGACCGGCAACCACGAGATTGACGGCTCTGACGACTTTGTCCGTCACGACGTCAAAGACGTGTTCCGCTCCTACGGCGTGACGGTGCTCGAGAATGAGACGGCCTCGGTCAACGTCAACGGGGTCGATCTCCTCGTCGGTGGGCTCGAAGACCCACTCCGGACGTATACCGAAAATATTCAGGCGAGCTGGGAAGAGACGGCCTTGACCTCGCTCGGCGGTGTCGACACCGAAACGGCGTTCAGCCTGCTCTTGTCACACCGGGCCGAACAAGTCGAGACATACGCCGCCCTACCGTTCGACCTGGTCCTGTCAGGCCATGCCCACGGCGGGCAGGTTCGCATCCCCTATTTATTGAACGGACTGTACGCGCCGGACCAGGGCTTCTTCCCGAAGTATGCCGGCGGCCTGTACGAACATGAGTCGTTCACCCACGTCATCGGGCGTGGCTTCAACTATAGCGTCAGCGTACCGCGCGTGTTTAACCCACCGGAGATCGTCGTCATCGACGTCACTGGGACCGGGGCTCCTCAGTGAGCCCCTTTTCCTATTTTCCCCAAAAATCGGATTCGCATGCACCGACTGCGGGTACAGTATCCATGTTGTGACTTACCTGTTTTTTAAAAAAAGGAGGAAGTGGACATATGCGTGCTGTTACCTATCAAGGAACGAAGAACATCGAGGTCAAGGACGTGAAGGACCCGGAGATCGAGAACCGGGAAGAGATTATCGTCAAAATCACATCGACGGCCATCTGCGGATCAGACCTGCACATCTATCAAGGCAACATGCCGACCCGACACGGGTTCATCATCGGTCACGAACCGATGGGAATCGTCGAAGAGGTCGGCCCGGATGTCACGAAAGTGAAAAAAGGTGACCGGGTCGTCTTGCCGTTCAACGTCTCGTGCGGCCATTGTTTCTATTGTGAGAACGACATGGAGAGCCAGTGCGACAACTCGAACCATGCCCCGCATACCGACGCCGGTGGGCTGTTTGGTTACACCGAGCAGTTCGGGAACCATCCGGGCGGCCAGGCCGAGTACTTAAAAGTACCGTATGGAAACTTCATGCCGCTCGTCATCCCGGAGTCGTGCGAGCTCGATGACGAGGCACTCCTATTCTTATCGGATGTCATCCCGACGGCGTGGTGGAGTTTAGACAATGCGGGCATGAAGGCCGGCGACACGGTCGTCGTCCTCGGGTCGGGGCCGGTCGGTCTGATGACCCAGAAGCTCGCTTGGGTGCGCGGCGCCAAACGTGTCATCGCCGTCGATCCGGAAATCTACCGGTTGAATCGGGCCAAGTTGTCGAACAACGTTGAGACCGTCCTGTTGAAAGACCCGGTCGAAACCGGCAAATACATCCGTGAAATCACGGGCGGCGGTGCGGACATCGTCGTCGACTGTGTCGGGATTGATGGGAAGAAATCACCGATCGAGAAAGTCGAACAAAAACTGATGGTCCAAGGCGGCACGCTCAGCGCAATCAAGGTCGCCAAAGAAGCCGTCCGTAAGTTCGGAATCGTACAATTGACAGGTGTTTATCCGATGAACTATAACCAGTTCCCGATGGGCGATTTCTTCACACGCAACGTCACATTGAAAACCGGACAAGCCCCGGTCATCCACTACATGCCCGAGCTGTTCCAGATGATCGTCGACAAGAAGTTCGATCCGACCGACATCATCACGCACCGCTTGCCGCTTGAACAGGCGGCCGACGCGTACAAAATCTTTAACGATCATTTGGACGACTGCGTCAAAGTCGTCTTGAAGCCATAACGAAAGCGGTCCCCGACTTCTGTCAGGGACCGCTTCTTCGTTTACCAAATCGTTCGATTCTCACAACATTGCGCTTCCCGTTCGATTTGAACGGTCGAACGCTCGAACGTGGCGAATTGACGGATTCGTTCCGTCACATCATGCAAGACGCGCTGGTCGTCCGTATCCGCCTCGATTAAGACGTGACACGTGACGGCGAGTTCGTTCGATGAAATCGACCAGACGTGCAAATCATGGACTTCTTTGACACCGTCGATACCTCCGAGTTCCCGTTGCATCGCCACGACGTCGACTTGATCAGGTGTCCCTTCCATCAAGATGTGAATCGCCTCCCGCGTCACCCGATAGCCGCTGACCAAGATGAGCACGGCGACGAACAGGCTCGCGATCGGATCGGCGAGCGTCCAGCCGAACGCCATAATCAACACGGCCGCCGTGATGGCCCCGACCGAGCCGAGCAAATCGCCGAACACGTGCAACAGCGCACTGCGGACGTTCAAGTTGTCACGCTCGCCACGCATGAGCAGCCACGCCGCAAGCACGTTGACGAGCAGCCCGATGATGGCGACCGTAAGCATGCCGCCGCTTAAAATCTCTGGCGGTGCGAACAAGCGTTGATACGCCTCGATGATGATATAGATGGAAATGACGAGCAACGTCAAGCCGTTGACGAACGCCGCCAAAATCTCGAAGCGTCGATAGCCGAACGTCCGCTCTGGCGTCGCTTGCCGTGCTCCGAACCGGACAGCGAGGAAACTGAGCCCGAGTGCCGCCGCGTCGCTGAGCATATGCCCCGCGTCCGACAAGAGCGCCAAACTGTTCGTCCATAATCCGCCGATGACTTCGACGACCATGAACGTCGCAATCAGGACGAACGACCAGAATAATGCCCGTTGGTTCGTCGTATGATGATGGTGATGGTCGTGCCCGTGATGATCGTGATGTGCGCCCATTGTTTCTCCCCCTCTCTCTATATAGTCTATACCTTCCACCTCAAACATTCAAACGTTCATTTGAATGAATACATAAAAACAATCGCCGAAAGGGATGTCCTCTCGACGATTGTCGTTATTTCTGTTCGAGCCGGACCCGCATGACGCCGTCATAGGGGAACAACTTCAACTGGCGAGTCTCACCTTCATACCAACTGCCGGCGTTTTGACTGCTCGTCGCCGTCACATCAGGCGTCGCGACCGCTTGTCGGTCCCAGTCGATTGCCCGCACTTGTTGGTCACGTACCATCAAGAAGAAGCCGTCATAGAAATGGTATTCGTTCACTTGGTCACGCTGGACCGCTTTCGGGGTACCGAGCGTGGCCCGGACACTGTCGATGTCTTGGCCGAGCACTTCGATTGTCGCCGCATCCGCCGTCGGGACGACGGTCTTCCATGCCGCGGTCACGTCGTCGTCGGAGACGCTCGTCGCTTCCCCCGTCACTTGCGCTTCCGTCACCCACCCGGTCGTCCGCTCATTCAATTGGAGCTTGACGAAACCGCTGACGGCCTCGAGTTGTTCGAACCGGTCACCGAGGTCGGCCTCATAAATGACCGTCGCCCGGTCGTCGGCGAACACTTTCGTATAAGGTGCCGCGATATAGACGTACGTTCCCGCTGACTCGTCGGCCTCTGCTTCCGGCTCATCTCCTTCTGTCGCCTCTGATTCATTATTGACCGACTCGGTCGCGATGTCGTCCGTCTCCGGCAACGCCGAGTTCTTCGTGTCCATGAGGGCCGCGAAGGCGATGACGCCGACGAGTGAAGCGATCAATGCGATGACTGTCGCCGTTTGCCATAACCGCTTCCGTTTCCGTGATGCGGCCCGTGATGCCCGAACTTCTTCTTTCATGTGATTCCACCCCTATTTGTTTCGTCTATTCTGTTCGGATTCGGCAAGGGGGATGCCGTTTCCTGCCTCGTCGAAGAAAATATGCGGTTCGCTCGTCAATGTCTCAAGCGTCTGGAGCGTCGCGTCAACGTCGACCGGCTTTGTATCTCCGGACTCGAGCACGCGCACCGTTTCCCCGAGCTCGATCGTTCGGTCCGTCAAGCGGTGGAACGTCCGGTCATGCGAGATAAGAATCAATCCGCCTCGATACACTTCGAGCGCGGCCTCGATTTGCTCCCGTGTGGCCACGTCCAAATAGTTCGTCGGCTCATCGAGGGCGAGCAGGTCCGCGTCCGAGAAGTACAAGATGAGGAAGGCGATGCGGCACTTCTCCCCCATGCTCGCCTCTCGAATCGGCTTATACACCTCATCACGGCGGAACAAGAAATGGGCGAGCAGCGTCCGCGCCTCCGTCTCGGTGATGTCACTTTCGGCCAGGAGCGCCTCGAGCAACGTTCCTTCGGCTGGCAATCGGGCGAGCGTCTGCGAGAAGTAACCGATTTTCAGTTTCGGATGACGCTTGATGTCCCCGGTCTCCGGTGCGAGTTCGCCGATCAATAGTTTCAACAGCGTCGTCTTCCCGCTCCCGTTCGGCCCGACGATGGAGATGCGGTCACCCCGGTTCACCGTGAGCGAGAGTCGTTCAAAGAGGGGGTCGTCGTAACCGAACGAGATGTCGTCGACCGCAATCCACGTCTTCGCCTCGAGTGGGTCGGCTTGGAAGCGGACCGAGATATGGGCCGCATCTTTCGGACGATCGGGTCGCGTTCCTTCGAGCTGTTCGAGTTTACGTTCACGGGCCTTCATCTTGACGGCAAGGTTCGCCGCGCCTTTTTGAGCGCCTGGACTTCGCACGCTCGCCGTCGCTTTCGCTTTCAAATGCCATCCCTTATATTGGGCGATCATATCGAGCAGCTCCGACTTCCGCGCCATATAGCGGGCATGGGCTCGCTCGTCGCGTACCCGTTCCTCGGCCTTCTGATGTTTATACGCCGTGTAGTTGCCCGGATAGCGGACGATGGTCCCCTCATTCAGCTCGAGGATGACCGTCGCAACGTCATCGATGAATTGACGATCGTGGGAGATGGCGAGCACTGTCCCCGAAAACTCGTCCACCCAACGTGTCAGCCACTCGATTGAGTCCAAATCGAGATGGTTCGTCGGCTCGTCGAGCAGGACGATATCGACGTGTCGCATCGTGAGACGGGCGAGTTGGACCCGTGTCTGTTCACCGCCGCTCAACTCGCGGAGTCGGCTCGAGTCATGTCCGTCAAGACCAAGTCGTTTGAGGGCTTGTCTCGCCTCAAGCTCGAGCGCGAAGGCGTCAACCGTGAGTGCCTCGTCATACGCTTCGAGCACGCGCGCCGAATCACCTGATGTGACGGCAAGGTAGAGATTGTAGCGCGCCAAGTCGCCTTGCATGACGTAGTCGAGCGCGGTCTCTTCTCCATCAAACACCGTCTGTTCGACGACACCGATCGTGCCCAAGACGTCAATCGAACCTGACTGTGGGGCCAGTTCACCTATGAGCAGCTTGAATAGCGTCGTCTTGCCGGACCCGTTCTGGCCGAACAAGACGGCCCGTTCGCCTGCAGCGACGTCGAACGAGACATTGTCGAATAAGGGTTGCCGGTCGTGGTCGAACCGGACTTGCTTCATACTTAACATATTGTTTCACCTCGCTAGTTTGTCTAATACGCGATGAAACAAAAAACACCATCCGCAACGTGCGGTGGTGTGAAGAGATCCGGTCAAGCGGAAAGAAGGGTCACCCCCGTAGCCTGAAATTGGACACACTTCACCCGTGACTGTTCGTGCGAACAGTGATGATTCGTTTCATCAGTTGAGTGAGTGTGACTTTTTCATGGCACGCGGTACCTTCCTTTCCTAAGTTACTGTCACCGTACCAAATTGAAAGCGGATTCGCAAGAGTCGGACCACAATCTCCCATTTTTTCTACACCTTCCGGCGGATGCGGGGGCGTCGGTCGAGCGGTATGATTAAACCATCTTAGATGATGAGGTGACTGTTATGCGATTACGAAACCTGCTCGTCCCGAGCGCCGTCTTGGCGAGTGTCGGTACGTTCTTATATACCCGATTGAAACGAAGACTGCCTCGACCGGCTTTCAAAGTCCCGACGGTCAAACCAGACCTCGCCTCGTTCGATGAGACGATGGTCAGTGCCACCTGGGTCGGCCATTCGACCGTGCTCATCCATTGGTACGGATTAAAAATTTTGACGGATCCGGTTTTCTCGAAGCGAATCGGCGTCCACGTCGGGTCGGTCACGTTCGGGATGAAACGTCATACCGCCCCTGCCCTCTCGATTGAGGAAATTGGGCATGTCGACGTCATCCTGCTCAGCCACGCCCATATGGACCACTTCGATCATAAGAGTCTGAAACGACTGATCACCCGCGACACGGTCGTCATCTCGGCCCCGGGCACGAGCAAGCTGTTACGTAAATACCCGAGCCTGCAGACGCTCGAGATGCATCCGCACGACAAGCTGACGCTCGCGAACGGGCTTCACGTCCAAGCCATTCCCGTCGCCCACTGGGGCAATCGTTTCCCGTGGGACAAACATATGGGCTATAACGGCTACGTCTTGAAATATAAAGGCGTCCGCATGTTGTTCGCCGGGGATACGGCGTTCACCGAGTCGTTCAACGGGCTCGCGAACAAAGAACCGATCGACCTCGCTTTCTTCCCAATCGGTGCCTATCAACCGGAGTCGTTCGAGGAAGCCCACTGCACGCCAGAACAGGCATGGACGATGTTCAAACAGAGCGGCGCGAAACGTTTCTTCCCGATGCATTGGGACACGTTCGTCTTATCGTACGAACCGGTCGAGGAGCCGTATGAGCGACTCGTCACCGCTGCCAAGCTCGAACGTGACCAAATCGTGATCAAGTCCCACGGTGAAAGCATTCGGCTGTAGCTTTCGCTTTCACTTCCGTGCGATTTTCGGTAACGTAAGAGTTGAGAGGGAGGGAATCAATATGGAATGGACAACACTCAACAATGATGTGAAACTGCCGATGCTCGGGCTCGGCGTGTACAAAGTGGAAGACGGGGCGGTCACGGTCGAAACGGTCAAAGCAGCGCTTGACGTGGGCTATCGATTGATCGACACGGCCGCTATCTATCAGAATGAGGAGAGCGTCGGCCAAGCGATTCGCGAATCCGGCGTCCCGAGGGAAGACATCTTCGTGACGACAAAACTGTGGAACGAGTTCCACGGCTATGACGAGGCGCTCCAAGCGTTCCAAGACAGCCTCGACCGGCTCGATCTCGAGTACGTCGACTTGTTCTTGATTCACTGGCCGATGCCGCGCTTCGGTAAATTCGTCGAGACGTATAAGGCGCTCGAACAGTTGTATGAAGAAGGCAAGGTCCGGGCCATCGGGGTCTCGAACTTCGAGGTCAGCCACCTTGAACAGATCATCCAGTCGTGCTCGATCGTCCCGGCGGTGAACCAAGTCGAGATCCACCCATACTTGTCCCAAAAAGAATTAATCGCGTTCTGCCAGCGGTACGATATTCAAATCCAGGCGTGGAGCCCGCTCATGAAAGGGCGCGAGGCGCTTGAGGATCCGGTCATCGCCGAGATCGCGTCCAAGCACGGGAAATCACCGGCTCAAGTCATCCTGCGTTGGCACTTACAGAACGGTGTGGCCGTCATCCCGAAATCGGTCACGCCGAGTCGAATTCGTGAGAATATAGAGGTGTTCGACTTCACGTTGACGAAAGAAGAGATGCACGCGATCGACGGACTCAACCGAAACGAGCGGACCGGGTCTGACCCGAACGAGATGCACAAAATCCACTACTGAGGAGAGATTTGACATGTTCAAAAAACTAGCTTCTGATTTGACGGGCTTCAGCGATATCGGCGAAGTCATCGACCCGAAAGATTTCGATAAGGCGGATTCGGACGATTACGTCCTCCATGAGGATAACGAGAAGATTTACTTCTTAATCAAGTCGAAATCGGACGAGTACTGCTTCACGAACTTGGCGATGATTCACCTCGACGGAACGAGCGCGATGAGTTCGAAACGCGTCTTGTATCGCTATCCATACGCCCACTTCCCATTGAATAACGTCATGTTCGAGACGGCCGGCACGGTCGACATGGACGTCGAGATCAAATTCACCATCGGCGACAAGCCGTATTCGATTGACGTGAACAAGAAACAAATCGAGCATGTGAAAGACTTGTACAAATCGCTCCTCGCCATCGCCGAGAAACAACGCGAAGGCCGTAAGATGATGGAATACGCCAACGCCTCGCTCACGCATTCGGTGTCGATTTTGAGCGGGCTTCGTCAAGGCGATATGAATGTCGCCTCGACGTTCAAGGAATTGAATGAACAGAGCTTCGACTGGCTTAAAGGTCACTATCACGAGTGGAACCGCAAAGATTTCGGTGACGTGTTCGAGAAGTACATCAACAACTAATGAAAAATGGCCCACGATTCAGACGAATCGTAGGCCATTTTTAATTGCTTTCATCAATCAATTGTTCGGCGAGCCGTTGGAACAAGTGGCTCATATGGACGGCCGAGGCGATGGCGAGCGACTGTTGGATGCCGTTCGTCTCGTTCGTGCGCACGTTGGCGAGGAGCGTCTCGGCTTGTGCCTCGAACGCCTGCATGTTCTGTTCTTTCTGCACCTGGTACGCGTCATAGAAGTCCTCGAGCGAGAAGCCCTCGTCCGACTCGTTCAGCGGCCGGAGCGTCTCTTTGATGTCATTGATTGAGAGCAATCCTTTCATCTCGTAAATCAGGCTGAGCAACATCAAGTGCTCGTTCGTGTACTTCTTGTTTTTGACGGGATGGAACAGCTTACCTTTGGCGTAGTTGTTGATCATTGTCTTCGTCAAAATTGTCTCATCGTCACTCCGTTTCATCTTGCCGTAATGTTGCTCGAACAGCTGGATGACTTGGTCCATATATAAGTCGATCGTCGGGAGCACCTGCTTCGGGAGCGTCCCTTCCGTCTTTACAATTTCATGCGGTTTCATTGGATCACCTCCCCTTTAGTATACGGACAAACCGGATTTGTCGAAACAAAAACCTTGTCGTTCTGACGTATACAGCTTATCATGTAGTTATGGATACTACATGACGTGATAAGGAGTGTTTTACATGAATTCGATTTTTCGGGAACCGATTAACGCACTGACCCACTTGGCCGGTGCCGTGCTCGCGTTCGTCGCGTTGATTGCGATGACGGTGAAAGCGTCACTGCTCGGCGAGCCGCTCGCCATTATGGCTGCGATTTTGTTTGGCATTAGCCTCGTTTTTCTCTATTTGTCGTCCGGCCTCTACCACAGCATCATCGCCTCGCCGAACGTCATCGCCTTCTTCCGGAGAATCGATCATGCAATGATTTACGCCTTGATTGCCGGTACGTACGCCCCACTCACATTGCTTGCGCTCGAAGGGCCGACGCGTTGGGTGTTGTTCGGCACCGTCCACGCGCTCGCCTTGTTCGGGATCATCTTCAAGCTTGTCTGGTTCCACGCACCACGCTTCTTGTCGACAGCGCTCTATATCGGCATGGGCTGGTTATCGGTGTTTTTCATCGGACCGCTTCATGACGTCATCGGCAACGCCGGCATCTTCTGGCTCATCCTTGGTGGCGTCATGTACACGATTGGCGGGCTCATCTACGGCTTCAAGCCGAAGTTCGTCAACTGGCGCGGTTGGGGCTTCCACGAGGTGTTCCATTTGTTCATCTTGTTCGGCAGTTTCGCCCATTTCGTCTGCGTGTTCTGGTACGTCTTCTAAGTCCTCCTTGCGAGGGCTTTTTTCGTGAGCACATTCATTTACTTCGATTTCAAGACATCCTACACTGACTGTAGGAGGGATTAAATATGAAAATTGAAGTTTGGTCAGACTATGTCTGTCCGTTCTGTTATATCGGCAAGCGCCGTCTAGAAGAAGCGCTCGAACAGTTCCCGCACGCGGACAACGTCGAAGTGGAGTTCAAGAGCTTCGAGCTCGACCCGAACGCCCCGACGACCGACTCGCGTTCGATTTACGAAGCACTCGCGAAGAAATACAGCATGCCGCTCGAGCAGGCGAAAGGCACGACGGCCCAAGTCGCCGCCCAGGCTCGCACCGTCGGACTTGAGTACGATTTCGACAACATGGTCGTCACGGGCACACTCGACTCGCACCGGTTGACGCACTATGCGAAGACGGTCGGAAAAGAGAAAGAATTGTCAGAAGCGCTCCTTAAGGCGTATTTCGTCGACGCGAAACATATCGGCGACCACGACGTCCTCGTCGAGATCGCAACAAGTGTCGGACTCGATGCCGACGCCGTGAAAGACGTGCTCGCTTCAGACGTATACACAGAAGACGTCCGCGCTGAAGAGAAGCGCGCGAGCGACCTCGGCATCACCGGTGTCCCGTTCTTCGTCTTCGATAATAAATATGGCGTCTCTGGCGCCCAGCCGACCGAGGCGTTCACGCAAGTGCTCGAGAAGACGTGGGCCGAATCGGCACCGACGCTTCAAGTGCTCTCGGGTGGCGCGACGTGCACGGACGATAACTGCGATATTTGATGTGAAACGAATAAAAGCAAAGCATTCGCCCATATTTGGACGAATGCTTTTTTGTTAATTTAAATCTTTCATCATATCCTCAAATGAAATGGTTTCAGAACGTTCTTTGTGCCTATGCATTGCTTCGTTGTAAAATTTCAAATCGAGTTCATTCTCGATACGTTCAAAGACAGTGTCCCGAACGAGAGTCGAGAGGGAGAGGTTCTTAGACTTTGCATACGCTCTAATCAGACGCTCGTCTTCTTCGTTGAGTTCAAAAGATATCGTCCTCATACAATCGACCTCCTATATGGAACATTGTATTACAAAATGGAAATGTTCATGTAGTCAAAACTTATATCTCTCGGAAGCCGAATCCCGGCTTCTTTTTTGTAGCTTTCTAAATCGTTCTGAAGGATAATTATTATTACCTAATAAGAATCGAGGACTTAACTATATGTGGAAAAATCGCAACGTCTGGATCATCTTGACCGGGGAGTTCGTCGCCGGTCTCGGGCTTTGGCTCGGCATCATCGGCAACTTGGAGTTCATGCAGGAGAAAGTGCCGTCTGACTTCGTCAAGGCGCTCATCCTCGCTGGCGGATTGCTCGCCGGGGTCGCCATCGGGCCGCTCGCCGGCCGTCTCACCGACCAAGGCTCGAAAAAGAAAATCATGCTCATCTCAAGTATTGTCCGGGCGCTGAGCGTTCTATTCATGTTCGTCGCCATCGAGACGGGAAGCGTGCTGTGGATGGTCGTCTTCCTCGTCTTCCTGCAAGGGTCGGCCGCGTTCTACTTCCCGGCACTCCAGGCCGCCATCCCGCTCATCGTCAAGGAACGGGAGCTGCTCGCCTTGAACGGGGTGCATATGAACGTGTCGACGCTGTCGCGTGTCATCGGTACGGCCATTGCCGGCATCTTGCTCACGCTCATCTCACTTCGGGACGTCTACGCGCTCTCGCTTGTCGCTTATCTGCTTCTCGCCGTCGCGACGTGGTTCTTGAAAATCGACGAGACGACCGTCCCGTCTGCGAAGAAAGTGGACGCGAAGTCGTCCGGCGGGTTCAAGGACGTCTTTCCAATCATCAAATCGATTCCGGTCATCTTTATGACACTCGTCATGACGCTCATCCCGCTCCTCTTCATCGGCGGGTTCAACTTGCTCGTCATCAACATTAGCGAGCTGCAAGATTCGACGGCGATCAAAGGATGGATTTACACGGCCGAAGGGATTGCCTTCATGGTCGGTGCGTTCCTCATCAAACGGATCGGTGAGAAGTTCTCCGTGTTCTCCATCTTGTTCACGTTCTCGTTTTTGATTGGGATCGCCCAGCTCATGCTTTACTTCGCCGACATCCCGGCCGTCTCGATCGCCGCATTCGTCTTGTTCGGCTTCTCGGTCGGTTGCTTCTTCCCGACGGCCGTGACGATTTTCCAGACACGGATGCCGAAAGACTATCACGGCCGCTTCTTCTCGTTCCGGAACATGCTCGACCGGATCGTCTTCCAAGTCGTGTTGCTCGTCACTGGCTTCTTCCTCGACTTGATCGGCTTACAGCTCATGGTCGTCTTGTTCGGGATCAGCTCGATCCTCATGACGGCAGCGTTCCTCGTCTACACGCGCAAACACAAACTTCATATCGAAACGGACGAGGCCGAACGCCTCTCTTCATAAAAACAAGCGGTGACCGATTCGGTCATCGCTTGTTCGTGTCTTCGATGTCACGCCACCAGTTGGTCGTGTCGTTCCGTCCGTCGAGTGTGATCCGCTCACCGATACGCGGCGTGAGCACGTCCTCTCGTGGTAAGAGCCCCACCATCTGCTCAGCTGGGTCGAACCAGGCATGGAACGATAGCGTGAACGCGCCCCAATGGATCGGGAGCATCTTGTCGGCCCGCACGTCACGGAACGCCTGTGCCGTCTCACTCGGTTGCATGTGCACGTCCGGCCAGCGCTCATCGTATTGTCCGCATTCGAGCGCCGCGAAATCGAACGGTCCGTACGCGTCGCCGATTTCTTTGAAGTGTGGTCCATACCCGCCGTCCCCGCTGAAGAACAGGCGGTCCGTCTCGCCGAGGACGACCCATGACGCCCAGAGCGTCGCGTTGCGGTCGGTGAGCGAGCGGCCCGAGAAGTGCCGAGCCGGCGTACAGACGAACGTCCATGAGCCGAAGTCAAACGTCTCGCCCCAATCGCGCTCGACGATGCGTTCCGCCCCGACGCCCCACCGTTTCAAGTGGCTACCGACGCCGAGCGGGACGATGAAGACGGCGACCTTGTCTTGAATCGCTTGAATCGTCGCATAGTCCAAATGGTCGTAATGGTCGTGCGTGAGCAAGACGACATCGATGTCCGGCAAGTCGTCGAGCTCGAACGGCAAGTCTTCGCTGAACCGCTCGTTCTTCGCGAACGGGAGCGGCGATGGGCTCCGGCCGAACATCGGGTCGACGAGCATCGTCTTACCGTCCATTTGGACGAGCATCGCCGAGTGTCCGAGCCAATAGATGCGTGTGAAGCTTGAACCGAGTTTCTCGCTGAAGTCGATCGGGACGACCGGTAAGCGCTCGCTCGGTTTCCGGAGCGAGTCCGGATTCAAATATTCCTTCGACATCGAGATCATATCGTCCGATGAGAACCGCATCGGCGTCTCGAGCTGATTCTGGAACTTGCCGTTCACCAGGTTCGGCGACCGGAGCGCCTTCGGCTTTTTCCCGAGCGGTTTATATTGCGTGAGCACGGTCCCTGTCACGGCAGCCAGGCCCATCAATGAAAATAATAGCGTCTTCTTCAATTCCATCCACTCCTCTACCTTATTCATTATACGGCACCAACGCCGATTCCCCTGTTTTCGAATACAAAAAAGACGGCACGGGCCGTCTTATGAGTTCTGTAAAATCTTGATGTCGCTGACGATGTCCTCGATTGGCACGTCTTGGAATCCTTGATACGCCTTGATGATTTTCCCGTCCTGGTCGACGAGATAGAACCACGTCGCGTGATCCACTTGGGTGCCTTCTGACGGTTTGCGGACGAGCGCTTTGAAGTTTTGTTGCGCGAACGCCTCAATCTCTTCTTGCGAATAGCCCGTCAAGAATTGCCAATCGGCTTTCGCCAAGTCGTAATCAGCCATGAACGCTTGAATCTTGTCCGGCGTATCGACGGTCGGGTCGACGCTGAACGACACGAATTGGACGTCTTCGACGCCTTCCTCGACGAGCGCTTCATTGAGTTTCGTCATGTTGTACGTCATCGGTGGACAGACCGTCTCACAGCTCGTGAAGACGAAGTCGGCCATCCAAACTTTGCCCTTCAAATCGTCCAGACTAACCATCTCTTCATTTTGATTCATATAGTCGAACGACTCGATCTCCCAATTGAGCGGGTCTTCAATCTCCTGGCCGCACGCGGCGAGCACCGCCATCAAGCTGATCAATCCGATGAGCATCCATTTCTTCACACGTTCCATCTCCTTCATTGTCAATTGCGTCTCACGCGCCAGACGAGGAGCGTGATCAAAGTAAATGCCGTCAAGGCAAGGAACGGAATCGTCACGAACCCGAACCAGTTGATGTATTGCACGTTGCACGGTACGCCTTGCACGCACGGCTTGATATCGGCGAAACCGGGTACTTTTTGAACCAAATAATGGTACAGTGAAACCAGACCTCCGAGGATGGAGAGCGGCAATACATACTTCTTCACCGCCCGGTCGTCCGTGAACACGGCGACCCCGAGCAAGATGACGAGCGGATACATAAAGATGCGTTGAATCCAGCAGAGCTCACATGGCACGAACTCGCGAATCTCGCTGAAATAAAGACTGCCGAGCGTCGCCGTGAGGGCGACGAGCCAAGCGAGATACAGACCATAACGGGTCAAGAATGACTGCTTCATGGCGTGCCTTGCTCAATCAATCGCTCAATCGTCTCGTAATCGAACGGGTCCTCGAGCATGACGCCGTTAATCATGATTGACGGTGTGAACTGGACACCGTGCTCTTTGACGAGCCCGTCATCGAGACTCACCTGTTCGAGCACCGTCGAGTTCTCACTCAAATCGTCCTCGAGCTTCGCCACATCGACCGATGTCGTCTCGCTCGCAATCTCTGTCAACCGCTCGACCGTGACCCATGCCTCGTCGTGCTGTTGACTCGCCGGTTGCGCGTCGTAAAGCGCCTTATGGAACTCCCAGAACGCGTCCGGGTCTTGTTTATACACCGACTCAGACGCGAGCGATGCCAAAATCGACTCTTGTCCGTGGAACAGGACGTTAATGTAGCTGAAACTGATTTTCCCTGTATCGATATAGTCTTCTTTCAACTTCGGATAGACCGTTTCGCCCCACTGTTTACAAGACGGGCATTTGTAATCCCCGAATTCGACGACCGAGACGGGTGCGTCCGCATCACCGAGCGTCGGCTGACCTTCCGTCGACACGTGTTCTGTCGTCGCCGGTGCCGCCGTCTCGGCTTGTTCGGTCGGTTGATTCATCAAGACGACCACGACGGCCACGAGGGCGACCGCGAGCAGTGTCGCGATGACTAATAGTTTGTTCTGTTTCAATCGTTTCACCTCTATTTGTATCGATTCGTCTTTCATTATAACGAAAGCGCTATCTGTTTCCACGAAATCGACCTTGTTTTTTCTCAACTTTGCTTCATGTCATGGAAAAAATGACGATGAACAAAGTGGATGTTGTTATTGTAGGAGGAATTTGTTCATGAAATCATTTTCGATGCGTCTCGGTCTCATTTTGGCGCTCAGCATCGCCACACTCGTTTTTTTACTCACTATCACGCTTACGTATATGACGAGTCAACGTTCCGCCGCCTCGCTCGAAGCGGAGATTGGGGAACGGTTGTCGATGACGTCGCATCAGCTCGTCGACAAGCTCGACTTTTACATGTGGTCACGCTATCAAGAAGTGCAATTACTTCAAGGGCTTGACGCCTTGAACGACCCTGCCTCGAGCCGGGCCCTGCTCGACCAGGTCCAGACGAACATCCCCGCTTTCTCGTGGATGGGCGTGACCGACGCGTCGGGGAACGTCGTCGCTTCGACGAACGGAATCTTAGAAGGCGCCAGCATCAAAGAGCGCCCTGTTTTCCTCGAGGCACAGACTGAGCCGTTTATCGGCGATGTGCATGAAGCCGTGTTGCTCGCCGAGCTGTTGCCGAACCCGAGTGGCGAAGTCCTCCAGTTCGTCGACATCAGCGTCCCGCTCGTCCGTGACGGGACCTTCCAAGGCGTGCTCGCGACCCACCTCAGTTGGGAATGGGGCAATGAAGTGCTCCGCCACTTCAACCGGACGCTCCACCATCAGTCCGAGTATACCGACTTGTTCGTCGTCAGCGGACGTGACAACACGGTGTTGCTCGGTCCCGACCACCTCGTCGGCAAACCGCTCCCGACGTCATTGAAAGAAGGCTGGCACGTCGACACGTGGCAGGACGGAACTTCTTATTTGACTGGTGTCGCCACCGGAGAAGGGTATGAGGATTACGCCGGACTCGGTTGGAGTGTCGTCGTTCGCCAACCGACCGAGGTCGCGTTCGCCCCGGTCATCGAACTAGAGAACAAAATATTATGGATCGGTCTCATCGCCTCGCTCGTGACGTCTACGCTCGGATGGTTCCTCGCCTCGATCGTGACGCGACCGTTACAACGGATCACTGAGACGGCTGCTCTGATGAAGCAAGGGAAGGCCAAGACGTTCCCGCATCAGTCTGGGATTCATGAGATTGAATCGCTCGCATTCGCCCTCGAGTCACTTGTCTCGTCTCTCACCGAATCTGAGACAGAACGTGTCCATTACGAGTCACTCGCCAACCGTGACGTCTTGACCGGACTCGCGAATCGGACGGCGCTTCGACACTATTTGAACGAAGCCCAAGCGACGAAGAACGAGTACGTCTGTTTCTATATCGACCTCGACGGTTTCAAAGCCGTCAACGACACGTATGGACACGCCACGGGCGATGATGTCTTGATTGAGATTGCCGAACGGTTGAAACGCGTGACGCTCGATGGTGCCTATCCGGTCCGGTTGAGCGGTGACGAGTTCTTCCTCTTGTTCGAACGGAATGGAAAGAGTGAACGATTGATCACTCAAATCGGACAAGACCTCATCATTTCCCTGTCCGAACCGATCGCCATTGAAGGCGGGACGACAAGCGTAGGGGCAAGTATCGGCGCCTCGCTCTGGCAGACGGAGACGGTGCCACACGCCGCCATCGAACGGGCGGACCAGGCGCTCTATCGCTCAAAGGCGAACGGAAAGCATCAAATCACGCTCGATGAGACGCTCATCGCATAAGCAAAGGTCCATGCCGCTCGGCATGGACCTTCTTGTATTACGCTTCGAACAACAATTGTTCTGGATCTTCAATCATGTCTTTAATGTGCTTGAGGAATGTCACGGCCTCACGACCATCGACGATGCGGTGGTCATACGAGAGCGCCACGTACATCATCGGGCGGTTCTCCATCGTTTCCGCGTCGATAGCGATTGGGCGGAGTTGAATCGAGTGCATCCCGAGAATCGCGACTTGTGGGCCGTTCAAGATCGGTGTCGACAAGAGTGAGCCGAAGACGCCACCGTTCGTGATCGTGAACGTTCCACCTGTGAGGTCGCTCAACCCGAGCTTGTTATTGCGTGCTTTATCGGCGAGGTGCAAGATGTCTTTCTCGATTTCACCGAAGTTCTTGCGATCCGCTTCGCGGACGACCGGGACGACGAGGCCGTCCGGAGCCGACACGGCGATACCGATGTCATAGTATTTTTTCAAGACGATCTCGTTGCCTTGAATCTCAGCGTTCAAGTACGGCATCCGTTTGAGTGCCGCAACGGCCGCCTTCGTGAAGAACGACATGAAACCGAGTTTGACGTCGTTGTCTTTGATGAACTTCTCTTGGCGACGTTTGCGGAGCGCCATGACAGCCGACATATCGATTTCGTTGAACGTCGTCAGCATCGCTGCCGTCTGTTGAACTTCGACGAGACGGTTGGCAATCGTTTGACGACGGCGCGTCATTTTGATGCGCTCTTCGTCTTTGCCGCTCGCTGCCGGTTGCGGTGCCGCTGCCGGAGCTTTTGGTGCTTGTGGCGTCGGTGCCGGTTTCGACTCGTGGCTCGTCACGTCATGGACGTTGATGCGGCCAATCGGGTCGTTCGTTTGGATGGCTGACAAATCGATGCCTTTCTCACGAGCCAATTTGCGGGCCGCCGGTGTCGCGATCGGTCCTTTGCCTGGGCTCGCGACGTGTTCTTCACGGCGCTCGACTTTCTTCGCTTCTCCGACCGCTTCGACTTTCGTCTCGGCTGGTGCTGGAGCCGTTTCTGTCGCCACTTCTGTTTTTGTCTTCGTCGCGACGGCCGTGCCGCCACCAGTACCTGAGCTGAGGCGAGCAATCACTTGTCCGACTTGGACCGTGTCCCCTTCGGCCGCCAATTGCTCGTCGAGCGTACCCGACTCATCTGCCGGCACCTCGATGTTGACTTTGTCTGTCTCGAGTTCGACGATGGCTTCCCCTTTTTCGACGTGGTCGCCTGGCTGTTTAAGCCATGACGCGACCGTTCCTTCCGTAATGGACTCTGCTAATTCCGGTACTTTGATTTCGATCACAATGAGTTCCCCCTTAACTTATTTACGATCTTTTTGGTATGTGCTCGTGCCGGCAGCAGCCGAGACGGCGTCACGTGAGATGGCTTCACGGATGATGCGTGCTTGCTCTTGTTTATGGGCTGTCGGATTCCCTTCAGCCGGGCTCGAACGGCGGCGACGGCCGACGTAGCGGACGTTCAGACGGTTCGATGTGACCGCTTCGAGACGAGGCTCGATGTACGTCCATGCTCCCATGTTCTTCGGCTCTTCTTGGACCCAGACGATCTCTTTCGCGTTCGGATAGCGGCTGATCAATTCACGGATCTCACGGACCGGGAACGGATAGATTTCTTCGACGCGGATGATGTGCAGGAAGTCGAGTGACTCCTCTGACTTCATCGTCGCTTCTTGCAAATCGATTGCCATCTTCCCTGAACAGAAGACGAGACGTTCGACTTGCTCCGGATTCTCACCGAGACCAACTTGTTCGATGATCGGACGGAAGTTATTGTCTGACAGTTCATCGACCGATGAGGCTGCAAGCGGATGACGGAGCAGGCTCTTCGGTGTCATGATGATCATCGGACGGATTTGTTCCGTGCCGAGCATCTTCGCCTGACGACGCAAGATGTGGAAGTACTGCGCGGCCGTCGACAAATTCGCGACCGTCCAGTTTTTCTCTCCAGCGAGCGTCAAGTAACGCTCCATGCGGGCGCTCGAGTGCTCTGGCCCTTGGCCTTCATAGCCGTGCGGCAACAGCATGACGAGACCTGACTTCTGTCCCCATTTGGCGCGGCCGGCCGAGATGAACTGGTCGAACATAACCTGGGCCGAGTTGGCGAAGTCACCGTACTGTGCTTCCCACAGCACGAGCGTGTCTTGGGCGAAGACATTATAGCCGTATTCGAAACCGAGCACTGAACCTTCCGAGAGCGGGCTGTTGTGCACCGAGAACGAGGCGTTCGCCGTCGACAAGTGATGGAGCGGCGAGAACTTCTTGCCTGTCTCGACATCGTTCAACATGATGTTACGTTGCGCGAACGTACCTCGCTCCGAATCTTGTCCGCTCAAACGGATTGGTGTGCCGTCCGAGATGATCGAGGCGTAAGCGAGCGTCTCGGCATGGCCCCAGTCGACTTTCCCGTTGTCCGCGAACGCGTCACGGCGACGGTCGAGCACTTTTTGCAGCTTATGGAACACGCCGAAGCCTTCCGGCCAGACGAGCAATTCGTCATTCAATTGCTGGAGCACGTCACGTTCGACACCTGTCTCAACGAACGGGAAGCCTTTGTGGACCGCTTCCGGCAAGATGATGTCGGCATCTTCTTCTTCGGCCGGGACGAGGTCACGGGCCGATTTGAGACGGTCTTCAATCGATTGCTCGATCGTCGCTTTGTCTTCTTTCGACATGACGCCTTCCGCTTCGAGCACGTCGGCATACACATGACGGACCGATTTGTGTTCTTTGATGGCCTTATAGAGCACTGGGTTCGTGTTCATCGGCTCATCCATCTCGTTATGACCGTAGCGGCGGTAGCCGACCAAGTCGACGAGAATGTCTTTATGGAACTTGGCGCGATACTCGCTGCACAATTTAGCGACAGCGACACATGCTTCCGGATCGTCCGCATTGACGTGGAACACCGGAATCTCATAGCCTTTGGCGATATCACTCGCATAACGTGTCGAGCGCGAGTCGCTCGGGTCGGTCGTGAAGCCAATCGTGTTGTTGGCGATGACGTGGACCGTCCCGGCTGTACGATAACCATTCAAGTTCGTCATGTTGAGCGTCTCGGCGACGATGCCTTGACCTGGGAACGCAGCATCCCCGTGAATCAAGATTGATGCCGCCTTGTCGTCATGTTGGACGGCCATCCCTTTTTCAGAGCGGTCGTCTTGCGCGGCGCGCGTATACCCTTCGACGACCGAACCGACGAACTCGAGGTGACTCGGGTTGTTGGCGAGGTTCAAGCGGACTTCTTTCTTCTCTTCTAACACTCTGCGGTCGAGACCGAGGTGATATTTCACGTCGCCGGACCAACCGAAGTTGATGCCGATCGATCCTTCCGACGGAATCAATTCTTTATTCGGAGCGTGCTGGAACTCAGCGAAAATCATCTCATACGGTTTGCCGAGCACGTGCGCGAGCACGTTCAAGCGTCCACGGTGGGCCATCCCGATGTTGATATGTTCTGACCCGCTCGAGATGAGGCCGCCGACCATGGCGTCAAGGAGCGGCACCATCGCGTCGAGCCCTTCGATTGAGAAGCGTTTTTGTCCGACGTATGTCTTATGAAGGAACGACTCGAACAACTCTGTTTCCGCTAGACGTTGGAACAACTCGATTTTCTCGTTCTTCGAGTATTTCGCTTTGAGTGCGCCCTGCTCGATGCGGCGGCGAATCCAACGCTTCTCTTCCATGTCATCCAAGTGACGGAGCTCGATGGCGACCGGTCCTGTATAGACGTCAAGCAAGTGACGAACGAGCTCGAGCGCGTTCGCACCCGGCTTCGGCACGTCTTCCGACAACAAGTGAGCCGGTACTTGCTCGAGGTCCGCTTCACTCAACCCGTAGCGGTCAAACGCAAATAAGCCGTGCTCGCGCGGGTGGTCTTTGAGCGGATAGATGTCGGCCGCTTTATGGCCGAGTGCCCGGATATCATTGACCAACCGTGTCGCTGCCACGACTTTCTCTAAATCAAACGATGCAGCCGGCGCGACAGGTGCGCTCGCTTCCGGTGCCCCGTGCTCGTCAAAGTATTGACGCGTCTCCGCATCGACTGATTCTGGGTCTTCCACATACTGCTCGTATAATTCAACGATATAGCCTAAGTTTGGACCATAAAATGCTTGCACTTCTTCGCGACCGTTCGACGACTCTCCCATTGAATAAATCCCCCTATCCGTTCCTGTGCGCCCGATGTGTGAACGCTTTCATTTTAACATTAAGCACGAAGCAGTTCATCCTTCTGATTCGTCCTGCAAAAAGAGCCAAATCTTGCCTCTTTCTCTCCTCTCCATACTACACCTTTCCATATGGAAAGACCCTTTCAAATTCACAATTCGTCCATACTATTTCAATAAGTTTTCCTTATCAACAAATTGTGAAATCAGGCGTTTGTTTCAACAATTTCAAAAATAGGTGAAACCTTGTTTCAATCTGCCCCGTATAGTACGGTAATCCAGTTGGAAAATACTCTCAACGAAAGCAAGGTGACCTTATGTTATCCGTACAAAACGTACACAAGAAAATGGGGCAGACGAACGTCCTGACAAATGTCAGTTTTGACGTCACCCCTGGAGAAATCTTCGGATTCCTTGGACCGAACGGCGCCGGGAAGACGACGACAATCCGCATCATCACCGGACTCATGCCGGCGACACACGGAACTGTGACTGTCGACGGGTTCGACGTCTCAACAGATCGCCAACAAGCGCTCAGTCGCATCGGAGCCATCGTCGAGAACCCGGCCTTCTATCCATATTTGACGGGCCGCGAGAACTTGATTCACGCGATGAACTTGATTCCCGGCCTAAAGAAAGTCGATTTGAACGCCCTCGGTGCCCTCGTCGGACTCGAGACGAAACTTGATATGAAAGTGAAACAATACTCGCTCGGGATGAAACAGCGCCTCGGGATTGCCCGTGCCCTACTCCATAACCCGAAAGTCTTAATTCTCGACGAACCGACGAATGGGCTCGATCCGGCCGGAATCGCCGATTTGCGTAACTACTTACGGCATTTAGCCGACCATCGCGGCATCGCCATCCTCATCTCAAGTCATTTATTGAGCGAGATGGAACTGATCACCGATCGGTTCGCCATCATCGACCAAGGACAAATCAAATCGATTCAAGGTGACGGCGAAGCGAAGACGGAAAGCGTCATCCTCTGTAAGGTCGACCGCAAACAAATGAACGAGGCGCTCGATGTCGTTGCACTCGCGTTCGATGACGTGAAAATCATTCAACAATCGGCCGAGACGTTCATCGTCCCACGTCCGGAAACGGATATCCCGCACTTGTTGAAACATCTTGTCAATCGCGACATCGCGGTCTATCAAATCGGCATGAAACACGAGACACTTGAGGAGCAGTTCTTGAAAGTGACGAAGAAAGAAGGAGGCACGAACAATGCGTTCATTACTAGCCAATGAATTTATGAAGTGGCGGCGCACGATCAAACCGTTGATCGCGCTCGGCATGTATACCGGGATTATCATCTTGACGTACTTCATCGTCCGAAGCGGCGACAATCCAGGTGACGCGGAAACATTCGTCAACTATGCGACGATGGCCGCCATGACGTTCCTCGGTATTTTCACAATCGTGTTCACAGCCGAGATGATTGGAAATGAGTTGAAATTTGATACGTTGAAGCACTTGCTCATGAGCCCGTACTCGCGTGACCGGATTTTACTCTCGAAACTTGTCGCCGCGCTCTTGATCATGCTCGTCCAATTCGTGTTCATCCTTGCCGTCACATATGGCTTCGCCTGGACGCTCGACGGAGCATTGACGTTCGAGCAGTTCCGCAACGTCTTACTTAGTGTCTCGAGCGGCGTGTTCGTCATCTTCTTGACGCTCATGTTCTCGGTCGTCTTCAAGTCCGTTGGCGTCGTCATTGGTTTCACCGTACTTGCCAACTTCGTTTCGACGATGATTGGCGGACTTCTTATCGCTTGGAAGCCGGACATTGCCAAATGGATCGTCTTCTTGCATACGGACCTGTCGATTTATTACCAGAGCCCTGGCTTCATGGAAACAATGGACGTAACGATTTGGTTCTCGGCGTTCTATGTGTTGATTCATATCGTCGCGTTCTATATCATCACTGCATTCGTATTCCGGAGCAAAACGTTTGCTGAATGACGATTAACGCCGTCGGCAGAGTGGTACTTCATAATGTGAGACTCATTTTGAATGGAGGGACCACGATGTCAAAGACGGCGTTACTCATCATCGACATGTTCAATGATTTCGACTTTGTCGGCGGGGAGGACCTACTTCGAAACACGGAACCAATTGTCGACCCGATATTAAAACTGAAGCGTCATTTTAAGGCGAACGATTGGCCGGTCATCTATTGCAACGACAACTTCGGTCAGTGGAAAGACAGCACCGAGGATATCATCCGTCACGTCGAGTCGTCGAAAGGCAGCGCCATCGCAAAACGGATTGCACCGGAAGACAAAGAGTATTTCATCATCAAACCAAGGCACTCGACGTTTTACGGGACGCAGCTCGATATCTTGTTGCGTCAACTTGAGGTCACATCGCTCGTCCTGACCGGTGTCGCCTCGGACATCTGTATCTTGTTCTCGGCGAACGACGGTTATATGCGCGAGTATGAACTCCATGTCCCGCGCGACTGCGTCGCCGCCGAGACGGATAAACGAAATGATAGTGCCTTGACCGTCATCCATGAGGCGCTCGGTATTTCGACCGATGATGCCGACACGTATATAAAAGATACCCAGGTGTGATAAAAGCCTCTGATTGTTGGACACATAATCCCAACATTTCAGAGGCTTTTTCGTTTTGTTTTCAGCTATGCTTGATATATTAAGAAACAATGAAGGATGTGACAACATGTATCTCACAATTGGATTATCGTTACTCGTTTGCGTGCTTGCCCTCATTTTTACAATCATGGTCGGACTCGGGAAAGACAAATCAGACTACAATCAAAAGAAAAGCTGGTCAATGGTGTCGTGGACGTATATCGTCTTGTTCCCGGTCTCATTTTTGGCGCTCGGCCTGTTATACTATTTCATTACCCGATGACCTCGTTCATCGGGATTTTTTATTTGACCGCGACGGTGATGCCGATTGGATAATGGCGCGTCCCCCGCTTCGATTCGACGAGCACGCCTCGCTGGTAATAGAACTCGGTCGATGTGAATGCCGTAAATAATTTCTCAAACTCGGCCTCAGTGAACTGATGGGCATGGAAGGGCTCATTCGTCGGTTGCCCGACGCCTTGACCGAACGGTGTCGACAACACCAAGATTCCGCCTGGCTTCAATAAGTCCCACACGTTCGCCATGAACGCCTCATATTCGGTGACATGTTCAATCGTCTCGAAGCTGACGATACAATCGAACGACCCCAGTTTGTCCGGCAACGTCCGGTCGACGACATCGCCGACGATATAGTTGACGTTCGGATGGTGATAACGCCCTTTCGCATAACGTGTCGCCTCTTCTGACAAGTCGACGGCGACGACCTCGGTCACGATCCCTTTCAAGTTCTTCGCAATCAATTGACTGCCATATCCACTCCCACTCGCAAAATCGAGGACGCGTCCGTTCATGTATAACAAGGCGAAATGGTAACGGGCGATATGTTCGAGCAACAAGCCGTTCAGCGGGTCCATGCGATCTGGGATGACCCGTTCTCCCGTATAATCTAATGTCATCTCGTTCTCCTTTTCTGATGTGCACTTCTTTCATCTTAGTCTTCCTAGCGCGCGACGACCACAAAAAAAGAGAAAAGATTGTCTCCAACCTTTCCTCTCTTCGTTATTGGTCTTGCTTGAAGCGGAGTAAATCCGAATAGATGAGCTGATCGTTCATCTCGAGGATTTTGTTCGCTTCTTCTTCAAGTGGCGTACATGCTGCACCGTCTTCGGCGACTTCGCCAGTCTTGGCGTCATAACACATCGACTGCGTGAACAGATGGTCTTGCGTCACGACCGTTCCATCACGGAAGATGGCGCGGTCATAATGCTCTTTCGAGAACAAGTCATTCCCGAATCCGACCTGTTCAGACGTATCGATTCCGAGCAAGTGCTGAATCGTCGGGTTCATGTCGACATGACTTCCGATCGTCTCGTGCACTTCACCTTTATCTTGTCCCGGTAAGTGGATCGCGAACGGGACTGCTTGGAGCTTGGCCACATCGTATGGCGTCAACTCGTCTTTCCCGAGCAGATCCGCCATGGCGGCGTTATGGTTCGTCGAGATTCCGTAATGGTCACCGTAGACGACGAAGATCGTGTCATCCCACATGCCGTTCGCCTTCAACTCGTCGATGAACAAGCCGAGGGCGTAATCCTGATAGGCAAGCGCCTGCGGGAAGTTGTTGAGCGTCGTCGAGTTCGTCTCAAATTTCGGGACGAGCTCGTGCTTCTCACTCGGCATCGTGTACGGGAAATGGTTCGTCAGCGTGATGAACTTCGCATAGAACGGTTCCGGCAGCTCTTCGAGCATCGGTACCGATTGGCGGAAGAACTCATCATCGAGCAGACCCCACTCCGTCATATCCTCAGGGTTCCCGAGGTCGTAGCTGGCTTCGTCAAAGAACTTGTCGACGCCGATGTTTTGATACATCTGGTCGCGGTTCCAGAACGATTTGTTGTTGGCGTGGAACACGGCCGAGTAATAGTTGTCATCTTTGATGACTTCTGGTAACGCGTTATATTCGTTGTCGGCGTTCGTGAAGTAGACTCCTCCACGCGAGAGGCCGTAAAGCGAGTTATCGAGTGCGAACTCGGCATCTGACGTCTTCCCTTGGCCGGTCGTATGGTAATAGTTCGGCCAGTAGTGGGACTCTTCGATCAGTTTGTTCAAGTTCGGCGTGATGTACTCGCCGTTCGACGCTTTCATGTTGTGCGTGAAATTTTGGGCCGACTCGAACGAGACGACGACCACGTTCTTGCCTTTATACTTCCCGAACATCTCCGGGTCCGGAGCCGCATAGTTCTGACGTGTGAAGTTCTCGACTTCATCCAGTTCAGAACCGTCTGCGAGCGCCTTCTGGGCCGACGTCTTCGTTTGGAGCATGGCGTCGTAGACGTGGAAGTTGAACGTTCCTAAGTTTTTAACCAACAGCTCTCGGTCGAACGAGCGCGTCAACAGTTCTGGACGCTCCGTTTCGGCGAGGACGAGGTTGAACCCGAACAAGGCCGCGGCCGCACCGAACGTGATTAAGACGCGGCGTTGCGATGCCTGGCTCGTCTCGTTCATCTTCCATAGTAGGAATGGAAGCACGACGAGGTCCCCTAATAGGAGCAAGTCTTTCCATTCGAGAAGCGACAGGAACGAAGACGAGAGCGTCTCCATGTTCGACGACTGGAACAAGACCGGTACGGTCAAGAAGTCTGTGAACTCACGATAGTACGTCGTATCCGCGAACAAGATGAGCGAGGAGACGAGGTACAGACTGTACAGTGCCCACTTCCGCTTATTCCCCCCGAAGAAGAAGCTGAAAGCGAACAGGAACAACGTGAAACTGAGCGGGTTGATGATGAGAATGAATGCCTGGACCGCGTTCTCGGCCGGCATATTGAAGAAGAACTGATACGCGATCAGCGACTTCGTCCATAACAGGATGGTGAACATCCAAAACAGACGGTGTGTCTTGAACGAGTCGAGCGCCGTCTGGCGGAAACGGTCCATCCTTCCTTTCGATTGATTCGTGTGATTCATGTAAACACTCCTTATATGGAATTCAAGTTAAAGATTCATTTTCTTTTTAGACGTATAACCTATATTTTAACGTTCCCTTGAACTCAATTCAACTAATTGACGTTTACAACTATACACAAACTTAACAATCCGATTGCAATGTTTACGAAAAAAAGACTACCGAGTCGCCTCGGTAGCCGATTACGAGTGATTCGCTCACCCGATGATATCCATCCAAATTTTTACTGTACTCGCTAAAATGAGTAGCGCTAAAATCATCTGCAGTGATTTTGTCTTCATATTCTTACCGACGTTCGCGCCGAGCGGTGCGGCGATCAAACTGGCGATAATCATGATGACGGCAGGTTCCCACACAATTTGGTCGGTTATAATTTTCCCTGCTGTCGAGCCGATTGACGAGATGAACGTGATAGCGAGCGAACTCGCGATTGCCATCTTCGTCGGAATCCGGAGCACGACGAGCATAATCGGCATCAAGATGAACGCACCTGCTGCCCCGACGATTCCTGCGGCCACCCCGACGACGAACGCCGAACTCGCTGCAATCACTTTATTGAATGTGACTTGGTCGAGTGGGACGTCCTCGACGTTCTTTTTCGGTAAGAACATCATGATTGTCGCAATCGTCGCGAGCACGGCGTAGACGACGTTAATCAAGTTCTCAGACAAGAGCGTCGAGCCGTAGCCGCCGATGAAACTCCCGATCAAGACGGCGACACCCATATACAGGATGAGCTGCTTATTCAAGTAGCCGCCTTTCCGGTATGCGTAAATCCCACCGATTGTCGCGAAGAAGACTTGAATCGCGCTGATCCCCGATACTTCATGGGCGCTGAACGCTGCGAAGCCGAGAAGCGGTGGAATGTACAACAGCATCGGATATTTAATAATCGATCCGCCAATCCCGACCATCCCCGAAATGAACGACCCGATAAAGCCGATCAAAAAGATGGTGATAATAAATCCAAATTCCATATTAACTCCTCCAATTCCCTACCCTCTATATAAGTAAGTTTTATTGTTGTTCCCAAGCGATCATGCCACCCGAGACGTCATAAATCTCCGTATAGCCACGCTCTTGCAACAGCTGTGCCGCTTGGGCACTCCGGTTCCCGCTCCGACAGATGACATAAATCGGTTCACCTTTCGGATAAGGCAGTTCGGTGGCATTTAATGATGAAAGTGGTGCGTTCCCCGCTCCTTCGATATGCCCCCCCTCGTATTCATCCACTTCTCGGACGTCTAACAAGGTTATTTCTTCGTTTTCCAATCTGTTTTGTAGTGTTTCGACGCCAATTTTTGTAATTTCACTCTCACCTGACGTAAAAAGAACGATTCCGACCGTCGCCAGCACTAAAATCGACACAATCATCATGATTTCCTTCAATTTTCGACCTCCGATTCTTTTTCTTGCATTCAGTATACCTCGGGGGGTATATTAAAAACAACGAAAGAAACTCGCTTCAAAAATTCTTAAACCAAAAAAGGAGATTTATCACTCATGAAAACCATTTCGACTATTGAACTAGAAACGTTGCTTCAATCTAATGAGACGCTTAACTTGATTGATGTTCGGGAGACAGACGAATTTGCAGGTGGCCACATCAAGCAAGCGAAAAACGTCCCACTCTCTGAATTCGGTGCGAAAGTCGATGAGCTCGATCGTTCGAAACCGATTCACGTCATCTGTGCGGCAGGCGGACGAAGCATGAACGCTTCGGCTTACCTCGACTCACTCGGCTTCGATGTCGTCAACGTCGATGGCGGCATGATGAGCTGGACAGGTGAAACGGTCTAACAATCTTCTATATATACAGTAAAAAAACACAGTCGTTTACAGTCAACTATTCTTAGGGGGGTATTCCACATGTTATTACGTTATTTCTATGATCAAAAATTAGCACAAGCATCTTATATGGTCGGTTGCCAAATGACCGGCGAAGCCGTAGTCATCGACCCGGCCCGCAACATTACACCGTATCTTCAAGAAGCTGAAAAAGAAGGCATGAAAATCGTCGCGACGGCTGAGACTCACATCCACGCCGACTTCGTATCAGGTTCACTCGAGCTCGCGAAACGTACCGGTTCAACGGCTTACCTATCGGACGAAGGTGACGCGTCATGGAAATATGCGTTCGCGAAAGACATCGACTCAAAACTCGTCAAAGATGGCGATACGTTCAAAGTCGGTAATGTCACATTCGAAGTCATGCATACACCAGGCCACACGCCAGAACATATCTCATTCTTGCTGTATGACCGCAACCAGACACAACCAATGGGCATCTTCACAGGTGACTTCGTCTTCGTCGGCGATATCGGTCGTCCTGACTTGCTCGAAGAAGCAGCCGGCGTGAAAGGCACTACAGCCATCGGTGCCGAGCAAATGTTCGACTCGCTCAAGAAGTTCAAAGACCTTCCTGACTTCGTTCAAGTATGGCCGGGCCACGGTGCCGGCAGTGCCTGCGGAAAAGCGCTCGGCGCGATCCCGACATCGACAGTAGGTTACGAGAAAGCGACGAACTGGGCACTTCAAATGACTGATCAAGATGCGTTCATCAAAGAGTTGACGACGGATCAACCAGAACCGCCGAACTACTTCGCAATGATGAAGAAAGTAAACAAAGAAGGCATTCAAGTGACGAACGAGATCGCTCGTCCGGAAGTCGTCGGCGCGGATCGTCTTGACACGCTCGTCGAAGCAATCCAAGTCGTCGACACACGTAAAGGGGAAGATTTCGCCAAAGGACACGTCCCTGGCACCATCAACATCCCATACAACACGAAATTCGTCTCATGGGCCGGCTGGCTCGTCAACTTCGACAAAGACATCACGCTCATCGCGAGCGCGGAAGACTTCGAACAAGTGCAGACGGATCTTCAATCAATCGGTCTCGACCGTCTCCGCTTCATCGTCCCAGTCGAAGAGCTCGGTCAAGAACTTTTGACGGAAACGTACACGGACGTGACAGCTGAACAAGCGATTGAATCAGCTGAAAAAGGTGACGTCTTCGTCCTCGACGTCCGAAATGCGACGGAATGGAACGCGAGCCACTATGAGAAAGCCGAGCGCATCCTACTCGGTAAGTTGGCGCGTGACCACGAAGGCCTCCCGACAGATCAAACGATTGCCGTTCACTGTGCATCTGGCGTCCGTTCACGGATGGCCGCGAGTGTGCTTCAATCACTCGGCTACAAGGATATCCAAAACATCCTCGGTGGCTATGGCGCGATGAAGACTGTCCTCAATGCAGAACAAATCGGCTAATGCTATACTACAAACAAAGAAAGCGCCCACTCGTCTGGGCGCTTTTTCTCTAGGAGGGATTATGTGATCGCCATCGGTCCATTGAACATTCGACTCGATTTACTGGCTATGGTGGCCAGCCTACTTATTCTCTACATCGGCTTTAAAAAAATCGGCTTGTCGGAAAAAGAACGCGACGCCGTCCTCGGGACATGGTTCGCCGGTTTCCTCGCTTGGAAAGGAAGCGCGATCGTACTCGGTCTCGCGTCGACAGGAAGTTTGGCCTTATCCCTTTATGCGACCGGCGGCACGTGGTCACTTCTCATTGCCGCTGCCGTGATTGCTTTTTTTGTATTCCGGCTCACGCCTAGCCTTCGTGGCTATTGGTTGTTCTCGGCCTTGGTCTTTTGGTTTGCGGTGACGCTCGTCGTCCCCAAATATGGGATGCTCCCGCTGCTTTCCTCATCGCAACCGCTCCATCTCTATATGGCCGCCCTCATCGTCTTACTGCTTATCGCAACGTGGCGCTGGATGCGGACACCGACGCTCGGAGCGCTGCTCTGGACGGGGGTCGGTGCATTTTCGATTTGGTTGACCGGGTCAATCGTCACCGGTACTTTCGAGTTGTGGTGGATCATTCCGTTCTTCCTTCTAATCGCCGTCGCCGCCTACGTGGCGCGACCGTCCCAGAAGGCCGTTCAATACGGACTCGGTCTCATCGTCGTGCTCGCCATCATCAACGCCAGCCTACCAGACGAGACACCACGACTCGAAGCCGGTTCGTCTCAGACCGGTTTGAACATTGGTCAAGTGCCGCCGAACTTTAAATTGAAGCGGACGGATGGGACGACGTTCAACTTGAGTGAGTTGCGCGGCGAACGGGTCGTCGTCAACTTCTGGGCGTCGTGGTGCCCACCGTGTCGGGCCGAGATGCCTGACATGGCCAAGTTTGCCCGTGAACAAGACGATGTGACCATCGTCGCCGTCAATACGACGACGAGCGAACGGGATGTCGCTGATGCCGAATCGTTCGTCGCCCCGTATGAAGACGCGTTCGAGGTCGTATATGACGAGAACGGGATGGTCGGAGATGCGTATCGGATTCAGGCGATGCCGACAACATACGTCCTCGATGAAAATGGAGTCATCGTCGCCAAGCAATTCGGCGCAATCGACCACGCCTGGCTCGATGCTCAGACAAATTGAAAATAAAGGAGCGGTTTTCTCTCGATTGAGAAAAGCCGCTCCTTTATTTGTCTCGCGGGTAATTCAACTCATTTTTTTTTCGTAAGCTTCAAATTCTTTTGAACCTCGTTTTGGAGGATCAGGATCTTGTTGAATAGATAACCACCCTACTAAACCTGTGACAAGCGAGAACAGACTGATCCCCAGTTGAGAAATCGACACGGACGTCATCAATCGGTCAATGATATTAACAATGATGAATGTACTCGTGATGTGAAGGAACAAAGCTAACATCCCTGTATGTGATTGGATGACATCAAGAGTCGTCAACGACTTCAACAAAGCCGATAGAAACAAGTTAATCGGGATCTCTGACAGTCCGTATACGAGGAAGAAGAGGAGCAGACTCCACAACGATTCATACTGTAGACCGAGTATTTTCAAGATTAGAAATTCAAGAGACGTAAACACAATCAATATGATTGAAATAATCAACGTACAAATCAATAAAGGTTTGATTCCTTTTATCGTGATCGTCCCCTTCTGTTTAGACAGCGTCCCCAAACTAAAAACCGCCTGAGCGGTTCTTAATTTTGCTTTGAGTAACCCTGAGTTTTCAAGAAATCTTTCACGTCGAGCCGGGTCGGTCTCGATAACATCCGTCCCATTTGTCCGGTCCACGTGTCGCTTCGTTGGTTCGACCCGCGTGCCGCATAGTAATCGTGAATCGTCGCATCATACGCATCGAGTTCTTGTTTCAGTTGCTCGGCGTCGGCGACGTATGTGTTCTCATGATAAATATGTTCGAGTGGGAGGCGCGGTTTTTGACCTTCGACGTGCTCTGGTACACCGACGGCAAGTCCGAAGAGAGGCAATACCCGCTCCGGCAGACCGAGCAGTTCCTTCACAGCGAACATATCATTGCGAATCCCGCCGATATAGCAAATGCCGAGGCCCATCGATTCGGCGGCAACGACAGCATTTTGCGAAGCGAGCGCGGCATCAATGACCGCAACAAGTAACTTCTCATCCGTCTCGAGTGTCGCATTCACTTCGGCCCCCCGCAGTTCACCGATTAACTCATGTCGATATAAATCAGCGCAGAAGACGAAGAAATGACCGTTGTCGATGACGTACTGCTGATTACCGGCGATTTCAGCCAGTCGAGCTTTCTTCTCCGGGTCGGTCACCCCGATGATGGAATAGGCTTGGATAAAGCTCGACGTCGAGGCGCGCTGGGCGCTCTCGACGATGAGCCGGATTTGTTCGTCGGTCAACGTCTCGTCCGTGAACGAGCGAACGGAGCGGTGGTTCAATAGTGTTTCAATGACTTGGTTCATGAAGCATCCCCCTTTTTTCTTATCTTGGCATAACCACAAGATCGGGACAATTTTGAAAGCTTCTAGTCAGACATCCACCTCAAAAATCGCCCACGGTAGCCAAAGGACAGATTCTGTCTCGACGTCTTCTTGATTGCTATATGTACAATAGCGTTCCGCTTCTTCAAGCGTCGGAATCAAGCCATGTTCATTCAAACGAAACGGGAACTGTTCAGCAAACTCTGACTCAAGACCATTACATAAATAGGAATGAAATATGCCCTTTTCATAACCAAGTACCTCATAACCTAACAGATGACCTGTTTCCACATTCTCTCTTCGCATGACGAAACGCTCGATTCCATATCGTTCAGGACTCTCACCCATTTCACTATCTTCTAAAAATGTAGAGATGTGTGCTTCCGGTAACGCTAGACCAACCACTTTGACCGCCACATGACTGAGAAACTGACGTTTGAATGTATGAGCCAGGTCTAGCGATTGAAACGTTTGTGGATACCCAAGCTGTCCAGACTCATGATACGTATCGATCCATGCCATTAGTTCGGTACTCCCTTGTTGATTAAGCTTTAATTCATGCTCATATGTCGCTTTGGCTTGCGTTGACATACCCCAGAGTACGTCGATGTTCGGATGGTGCTCGCATATACATGTACTTATAGACAAGACGGTTTCAGGAATGAGACGACTATCCATATAATCTGGTCGCACCGACTCTGCGACGAGCACATAACCAGCACTACATATTGTCATTTTTTCTCTCCCACGTTTTCTAAGTATATGTAAAGACCTTATGACTCCCCAGGTTTATAGCGGACGAACGGTTGAAACGTTAGTTCAGTAACGTATTAGTTCGTTGTTTCATCATCATTCTTGCTCAATCGCTTTGATGATTTTGGCTGAGTTTCCAGCCACCACGACGTTCGGAGGAACATTCTTCGTTACAACGGAACCTGCAGCGATAACCGCACCATCGCCAATCGTTATTCCTGCCAAAACGACGCAACTCCCTCCAATCCATACATCGTTGCCGATATGAATCGGGGTAGCGATCCCACTCTTGTTTCGGTCACGTGAAGGTAACGCATGTCCTGCCGTATAAATCCCGACGTTCGGCCCAATCATGCAGTCATCGCCAATCGTTACTTCAGCCATATCTAAAATCGTACAATTATAGCCTGCATAAAATCGATTTCCCACATGAATGTTAGTGCCTAAGTCACAATGAAAATTGTGTTCAACGACCGGATCTTCACCCACTGTACCAAATAGTTCACGGAGGATTGACGCTCGTAACGTATCATCATCAACTTCAGATGCATTGAAGCGCTGCACGAGCCGCTGTGCACGTCTTCCTTGACGCTTCAGAGCGTCAGTTCCTCGTTCATAATAAATGGTCTCTTTCATCACATGTTCCTCCTGACGTATGGATTAGGGCCTGCTAGTCAAAACGAGCCATCCCTGTGCTCTTTATTATACTCAAAAAAGCAGAGCGGCTGTTGCCGACTCTGCTTGAAATGATTATTCCGTCACTTGACTCAAGAACGGTGTGATATCGACGTTGAGTGCTTCCGAGAGACGCGCGCCGAGGTCGCGGTCGGCCCGATAGAAGTTGCAGATCAAGAGGAGCACCGTGTTTTCATGGCGGACTTCTTTAATGTGCGCCACCAAGTTGTTCACGAGTGCCGTCTTCTCTTCTTCCGAGTAGCGACGGTACACTTCTCCAGCTTGACCGAAGTCATTTGTCTTCTCGATTTTTTGACGTCCAGCCACTCCTGAGATTGGTTGTTCCGTCTCGATATAAGCCGCGTCCGGTTTCGGTGCGTCCTCATAGCGGTTCGGTTCATAGTTGACCGGGCTCGTCTGTTGTTTGAACGGCATCACGCCATCACGCTGATTGTTCGACACTTGTGCGAACGGACAGTTGATCGGGAGCTGCAAGTAGTTCGCCCCGATACGATAACGTTGCGTATCCGAATAGGAGAACAAGCGACCTTGGAGCATCTTGTCTTCAGACGGTTGAATCCCAGGTACGAGCACGCCCGGGTTGAATCCGACCGATTCCGTCTCGGCAAAATAGTTGTCGACGTTTTTGTTAAGCGTCATCGTACCGACGAGTTGATACGGGATGACATCTTCGAACCAGTCTTTTGTCGCGTCGAGCGGATCGAAATCGAAGTTATCCATATCGGCCGGGTCGAGGATTTGGACGTAGAGATCCCATTCTGGGAAGTCGCCTTCCTCGATGGCGTTGAACAAGTCGCGGGTCGCATGGTTGAAGTCTTCGGCCTGTACTTTCGCCGCTTCTTCCATCGACAAGTTTTTAACGCCTTGTTTCGGGACCCAACGGAGTTTTATGTACACCGTGTTTCCGTATTCGTTGACCCATTTGAATGAGTGGACCGATGAACCGCGCATATGACGGTATGAGGCTGGAATCCCTTCATCGCTGAACAAGTGGATGAGCATGCTCGTCGATTCCGGCGTGAGCGACATGAAGTCGAAGAAACGGTCTGGGTCTTGCAAGTTCGTCCGTGGGTCCGGTTTAAGTGAGTGGATCACGTCTGGGAATTTGATGGCGTCACGGATAAAGAAGACCGGTAAGTTGTTTCCGACGAAATCATAGTTCCCTTCTTCCGTGTAAAACTTGACCGAGAATCCACGTGGGTCACGAAGCGTCTCTGGTGAGCCAAGACCATGGATGACGGTTGAGAAGCGAGCGAAGATTGGAGTCTCTTGCCCTTCTTCCTGCAAAAATTTGGCTTTTGTATATCGTTTCATGCTATTTTTAACTTTGAAGACACCGTGTGCTCCGGCACCACGAGCATGAACGACCCGCTCCGGCACGCGCTCACGGTCAAAGTGGGCGAGTTTTTCAATGAGTTGATAATCTTCGAGAAGTGTGGGGCCGCGGCGACCCGCTGTGATGGAGTTGGCGTTATCCCCGATTGGGACGCCTTGGTTAGTAGTTAGACGACGATGTTGATCCATATTGTTGCCTCCTCTTTATAATCATTCTTACAAAGTTAATGATATTAAAAGATAATAATTATTACAAATAAAACGCTCGAGCAATACTCGGGCGTTTTGCAATCGCTTTCAGTTTTTACGTTTCTTATGTTGTTCTTTTCGGTGAATCTCGGTCACGAGCAAGGCCGCGATGATGCCGCCGAGTGATCCGGCAACGAGATCGACCATCGTGTCGTCGTTCCCGTTCCCTTGCATCGTCGTGTTCAATAGCAAGTCCGATGTGAATTCATACATTTCCCAAAGTGCCGCCCCGGCCATCGCGAAGACGACGATATAGACGAAGACGAACCGCTTCGGCATCTCAAGTCGGATGTCCTCATCAAGTCGACTTAAGAAATCGAAGCCGAGAAACGCCAAAAACACCCCACTCAACACGTGAAGAAACGTGTCCCACCAACCGTTCGAATACAATCCGACAATCGACCCCAAGTACTGCGACGCAAACAAAAATAAGATATAGGCGACTTTCATTTTAGCGTCGAACTCGGTTTTGAACGTCTTCTCGAGGATGAACGGAATCAAACCCGACACGATCCCCGCCCCGGCGACGCTCGCGTCAAACCACTCTCCTTCGATGATCGACGTGACGAGTATGACCGCCATGAACAACACGAACCCGAATTCTAGTAGACGTCCTCGTGTCAGTTTCATCTCCTTACGCCTTCTTTCGTAAGAATGTCTCATCTACTCCATTCCCGTTTCAGCGACCGTTTCAACAACCTTGTCCGAAAATTCGTGCTTTTGTCGGATTCTTCCGTCATCCGTTTGTCTCATACTGAAAGAAACGATTCGAGGAGGAACACTCATGCCGATCAACCCTTATCTCAATTTCAATGGCGACTGTCGCGACGCCGTCCTGTTTTATGCCGACGTCTTCGCCGAGCCCGCCCCGGACATCATGACGTTCGGTGCCCAGCCTGGACCGGACGGTGAACCTGTACCGGACGAGCTGGCCGACCTCGTCCTCCATGCCCGTCTGAGCGTCCATGGTACATCGCTCATGTTTTCGGACGCTATGCCGGACGGTCCGGTCACGTTCGGGCAGAACATCACACTCGCCGTCGTGACAGATGACCTCCACGCCATCCGTCGAGAATTCGAGGCTTTATCTGCCGGTGGCCGTGTCCTTATGCCGCTCCAAGAGACGTTCTGGAGCAAGGCGTATGGCATGGTCGAAGACCGTTTCGGTGTCCAATGGCAATTCAGTCACGAGGCTTGACCATGACAAAGACCCCATGCTACTTGCAATGGGGTCTTTCGACTCTTTTTATGATTAGCATTATGACGGGGCCATGAATCAACATTGAATTACTTGTGAACGGAGAAACAAGGCTGTAAGCAAAATGAGATAAAAATTATCTGGTTCTCTATATCGCGTTTAAAAATGAGGTTCTGGGTATAAAGTGAAAAAAACTTTCAGGGAGATGGGATAAACTCATGAAAGAAGACAAACACGAGCACTCAAATATTCCAATTTGGGCTTATGAGACTATTGAAATAGAAGATTCTAACGTGCAGTGGGCACGGTTAGGTCTACAAGAAACAAGAGAGTTGTTCGACTTACTTTCAAAGTTTGACATCAAGGAAGCAGAACACATAGGTAGTACGGCCGTTCCTGGTCTACCCGCAAAACCTATTATAGATGTGATGATTAGTATCGAATCGTTTGAAAAAATCCACGATATTGTTGATACATTAACGTTGCATGATTGGCACTATGTACCACCTGAACTAGATGGACAAACCTGGCGGAGATTTTTTGTGAAAGTAAAAAATGATAAGCGAGTTGCTCATTTACACATCATGAAAGTGGCAGAAGATCGTTGGGGAAAACAGATTGAGTTTCGAGATAAATTACGAGACAATCCTTCGCTTGTAAAAGAGTACGGGCTTCTTAAAAGGCATTTAGCAAAAGAATTTCGTAATGACCGAGAAAAGTATACTCAAGCTAAAGCTGCCTTTATAAGTCAAGTATTAAACACCTGACTTGGAGGCACGGAAACACGAATTGGGCAAACATGACTGCAACAATGCTTCACTTCGGGCAGAACCATCAATAAAAAAAGAATCAGAGCGCATGTTGCGATTTGATTCGTTAACAGCTCGAGACCCCATCGCAAATCCGCGATGGGGTCTCGTTTATTTCTGGGCGACAAAAAAGATTCGTTCTGCGTTCGGGCCCGGAGCTTGGTCCGTGAAGTCAGCGGTGACCGATTTCACATGGAAGCCGGCCCCGATGAGCCATTGCATATACTGCCCCGACTCATACGTCCGTTGCTCATGCGTCTCCTCGACGCGATCATACGTGCCATCCTCGAGGGCGACGAAGAACGTCAAATCGTGAACGACCGAGAGCGGTGCTTCGCCCGGGTCGGCGAACCAGATATACGAACAATCTTCCCCGTTCGAGGCATACGTCTTCTGATTGAAGAGCGTCTGCATCTTGTTCGGCGAATGCACATCAAAGATGAACATGCCGCCCGGTTTCAATTGTTCGTACACCGCCTCGAACGTATCGATGACATCGGCCTCATCCTCGAGATAGCAAAGCGAGTCACAGAGGATTGTCACGGCGTCGACGGGGTGTGGCAATTCAAGCTCCCGCATATCCTGTTGCCAGAGCGGAAGCATGATGCCTGCCTCGAGCGCTTTCTCTTGGGCGACTTCGAGCATCGACTCAGATAAGTCGAGTCCGATTGTCTCGTAATGCTCCGCCAAGCGAATCGTCGCCGAGCCCGTCCCGCATCCGACGTCAGCAAGCGATGCACCGTCTTTGACATGGCGACGCACGAAGGCGACCCAGTCCTCGTACGGGGCATCTTTCATCAACTCATCGTAGACGTAGGCGAACCCTTCGTACGCCATTAGCCGACTTCTACTTCCACTTGTGGCGCATCTGCCCACAATTTTTCAAGGTTGTAGTAGTCACGGTCATCGCGATGGAAGATATGGACGACGACGTTTTCGAGGTCAGCGAGCACCCAACGTGCCGAGTCCATGCCTTCGAATTTGTGGAGCGGGAGCTCATGCTCGCCGGCCACGTCTTTGATTTCGCGCGCGATTGCTTGGACTTGCTTCTCTGAATTACCGTGGCAGATGACGAAATAATCTGCGACCGGTGAGATGCCTTCCATGTCGAGGACGACGATATCTTCGGCACGCTTATCGTCAGCGGCCTTCACGATCAATTCTAATTCTTCTTTTACAGTCATACTGTACCTCCTAGGGTGTTTTCACAAAATGGTTATACGTCTCAATCGTCAGCGGGAAAATCCGCACCGACTTGTTCAATAAATAAGCAATCGTATGGCGCAACGTCGCGACGACGGCCGCTTCGAGCGAACGATCCGCGAGGTCACGCAAGACGTCGACGCCCGGATACGACCGATTCGGTTCGATCGCGTCCGCGACGAATAAAATCTGGTCGATCCGGGACATGCCCGGTTCTCCTGTCGTATGATTCTTGATGGCCGACACGACGGCCGGGTCAAGGTCGTACGCTCGGTCTAACAGGATGGCCCCGACCGGCGCATGCAACAGCTCGTCATCGAACTCAAGCAAGCTCGGATTGAGGTTCTCCTCGACCACGACTTGCCGCATCATGTCGGCATCCAAATATTTCGCATAGTCGTGCAACATCGCCGCGAGTCGCGCCGCTTCCACATCGGCCCCGTACAAGCGGGCCAACCGGTCGGCCGTCTCGACGACACCGAGCGTGTGGATGTAGCGTTTCTCGGGCAACGTCGCCTCAATCAATGATTGTGCTTCCTCATACGTCATACAAGTCGCGCTCCTTGATATAAGTTTCGACATCGAGCGGGACGAGATATTTGATGGACTTGTCCCGTCTCGTCCGCTCCCGGATATCGGTCGACGAGATCTCGAGTTGCGGCATATCGATCGTGCGCACATCTGCCTGTTTCGGGATGCGGTATCGGCTGCCCGGACGCGCGACAGCCCCGAACGTGACGAGGGTGACGAGCGTCTCGTAATCGTACCACTTTTCGAGTGATTCGAGCGAGTCCGCCCCAATCAAGAAGAAGAATGTGTCGTCCGGATACAAGTCCCGCAACCGTCTCATCGTCTCGACCGTATAGGACGGTTCGTCACGTTCAAACTCAATCAAGCTCAGTTTGAACGCAGGTTGATCCGCAATCGCCCGCCGAGTCATTTCGATTCGGTCTTTAGCCGGGCTGAAGCCCGCCTTGTGCGGCGGAATCGCCGCCGGCAGAAACCAGACCTCATCGAGTTCCAACTGTTCGCGCGCCTGTTCGGCGATCAATAAATGACCGAGATGTGGCGGGTCGAACGTGCCTCCCATCAGGCCGATGCGGCTCATGGGAGTTTGATTTGGCGATTTTCTTTCTCAGTCGCCTGTTTGTACAAGACGATGACTTTTCCGATGACTTGAACGACTTCGGCTTTCGTGCCTTCAGCCAATTCTCCGGCTACGTCTTTCGGCGTATCGGTACAGTTTTGAAGCACTTGAACTTTCAAGAGCTCACGTTTTTCGAGCGCGTCGCTAATGTCTTTGCACATCGCTTCACTCACTCCATTTTTTCCGACTTGATAAATCGGCGAGAGGTGGTGTGCCTCGGCACGTAAAAAGCGTTTTTGTTTACCTGATAACATACTATTTATTCCTCCAATAAGCGTTCAATTAACTTCATTCCGACAAGTTGATCCGGTCTCACACCTGTCCAATATTCAAACGCCAAAGCGCCTTGTCCGACGAACATGGCAGTTCCGTTGACGATTTTCGCGTCTGCTTTGGCGGCTTCCTTTAAAAACGGTGTGACGAGTGGACGATATATGATATCACAAACGACAGTGTTTTGTCGTAAACCTTTTAACGATCGTGGTGAATCGACGCCGTCCATGCCGACCGATGTCGTCTGGATGATGACGTCATACCGTGCGATCTCGACATCTGTGAGCGCCTGCGCCTCGATCCCGAACGCGTCCGCGAGACGCTCCGCCCGTTCCATCGTTCGATTTGTGACCGTAACGTCACGGGTCGGCAAGGCACTGATGATGCCGCGCGCTGCCCCACCCGCCCCGATGACGAGCACATGGCCCGTCCAATCGGTCCAGCGGTCGAGCGCGGCGACGAGGCCGGCACCGTCCGTGTTCGTCCCAATCAGCTTCCCGTCCCATTTATACACCGTGTTGACGGCACCGGCGGCTTCGGCCGCCTGGTCGAGCTCGTCTAGGTACGGGATGACAGCCTCTTTATACGGGATCGTGACGTTGAATCCGTCCCAGACACCGTCACGCATCTGTTGAAACAAGTCCTCGATTTCGTCCGGGGTGACGTCGAGCGCCTCATAGCGCCCGAAAAGCCCAGACGCTCTCAGCCACTGCTCGTGCAGGACGGGAGAGAGCGAATGAGCAATCGGGTGACCGATGACGGCCAGTCTCATACGAGCGCCTCACGCAATGTGACGGCAACTCCTTTTGGTGCCCACGCGGCGATGCGTCCACCTTTTCCGTGAATCGCAACCCAACCGAGTCCGCTGAAGACGATGTCTGTCTTGACGCCGTCACGGAGACTGAACTCGTGACGCACGAGCGGAGGCAATAGTTGCAACGTTTTCTCGTTCGGCGGATTGAGCATCTTACCGATATGGTTTTCGTATAGTTCATCTGCTTTGTCGAGCTTGGTCCGGTGTGTCTTCAACTCGTTCGACATGTAGACAACGAACGAGCGCTTGTTGCCTTCCATGTAGTCGAGACGGGCGAGTCCACCGAAGAAGAGTGTCTGCTGCGGGTTCAATTGGAACACGTGCGGCTTAATCTCTTTTTTCGGGGTGATCGTCTTCAAATCTTTCGCATCGACATAATGCGCCATTTGATGACGGTTGATAATCCCCGGCGTGTCGTACAGGTTCGCATCATCGTCGAGCGGGACGTCAATCAAATCGAGCGTCGTTCCCGGGAAATGACTGACCGTGATGATGGCCTCGTCTTCTGCTCCGAAACGCTTGATGATTTGGTTGATGAGCGTCGACTTCCCGACGTTCGTACAACCGACGACATAGACGTCCTTGCCTTTACGATAGTACTCAATTTTCTCTGCGAGCTCGTCGATGCCGTGCCCTTTTTTGGCACTGATCAAGTGCACATCGACCGGGTTCAAGCCGAGTTCTTTCGCTTCAGACTTCATCCAGTTGGCCATCCGGTTCGGGTTGACCGACTTCGGTAATAAGTCGACTTTGTTCCCGACCAAGAGGACGGGGTTCGTGCCGACTGAGCGTTGTAGCCCTGGCAACCAGCTGCCATTGAAGTCGAAAATATCGACGATTTTAATGACGAGCGCTTCTTTGGAGCTGATGCCGTTCAAGATGCGCAAGAAGTCGTCATCTGTCAATTCGACGTCTTGAATTTGATTGTAGTGCTTCAATTTGAAGCAACGTTGGCAAATGACGATCTCGCGATCGAGTGCCGATTTTGGTGCATAACCGGCACCGGTCGGGTCTTCCGTTTGAATAGCGACACCGCAACCGGCGCAATAACGTGTTGTTTCTTCCATAATGTTGTCTGCTGTCATTTAAGTTGCCTCTTCTTCATTCACTGTAGCGCCTCGCCGCTACTCCTGAAGCGTTAATTCCGACGCCTTACGCGCCGTACATGGACAGCCTCCTTCTTCCTGTGCGTTCGAGGTCCTTATTCATCTTTTTTATGTGAATCTTCGGAACGTGAGTGCATCGCTTCACCGATTTTCTCAGCGACGGCCACTTTGGCGCGCTTCGCATCGACGGCGAGTTCCTCAACTTTTTTCGTGATCAACACGTACTTTCCGCGACGTTTCATATGGGCGAACACGACTTTTTCAAGCATGCGATTGAACTTCGTGACGAGTCCGTCCGTCTTGACGACCGGTTGCACGTGGATGACGTGAATCCCGGCCATGTTGGCACCGAGTACGTCCGTGAACAATTGATCGCCTAAGAAGATGGCTTCTTTCGTCGAATAGCCATATTTTGCGAGCGCCTGTTTGAATCCAGACGGTAACGGCTTTTTCGCACGTGCCACATAGTGAAGGCCGAGCGGTTCCGTGAACGTACGTACGCGGTTCTCGTTATTATTCGAGACGACGATGACATCGAGGCCGTGTGACTTCACTTTTTCAAGCCATAGCAAAAGAAGCTCTGGTGCGTGCGGGACGTCCCAGGCCACGAGTGTATTATCAAGGTCCGTCAAAATTACACGTACCCCACGGTCTTTCAATTCTTCAAGGTCGATGTCAAATACTGACGCGACGAACTGTTTCGGATAAAGTCGATTAAACACGGTTAAATTCCTCCAATTAGCTAAAGCGATTCAACTACTATACATGTAGTGATATCCCTTCTATGGTAAACGAAAACCGACCAAACGACTAGTGTATCGTTCGGTCGGCCTGAAAAAGTTTTAAAAAATCAACCGTTTTGCATCGTCCCGATGACTTCTCCGAGTCGAACCGGGCCGATTTTGGCTGGGTCGATGGTGACGCGGCCTTTCTCAAAACAAAGGATGACGGTCGAGCCGAATGAGAAATAACCGACCTCGTCGCCTTTGCCCGCGTGTTCGCCTTCAAGCGTCCATTCGATCGTATTGACGTTCAACGCCCCGACCATGATGTGCTCGTATACTCCAACGGCCGTCTCGAAGCGTGTGACGCGACGATAGTTGCGTGAGAGCGGACGAACCGTCTCCGTCAACCCGATGTCATTCACCGGTGCCGAACGGTCACCGAGTTCATAATGACTGAGCACCCGCCCGGCGAGCGGGACGTGGACGCGGTGATAGTCACGCGGGCTCAAATAAAGGACACAGACCGTACCGCCGGCGTAACGTCTTGCTTCTTGTTGCGATCCGAGCAGTTCGGCGAGCGTGTACGACTGACCCTTGACCTCGAAGCGGCTGTCGTCCGTAATATCGGCCACGATGGATAGTTTGCCGTCGCATGGTGAGACGACCGAGTTCGGGTTGGCGTCAATCGGCCGGACCCCGTCTTTCAAATGACGTGTGAAAAAGGCGTGCAGGCTCGGATAAGCCTCGATCGGTTCCGCCGCTTCATCAACGTTGATTTGATACGTTTTCGCAAACGACGGGATGAAGGCCCGGCTCGCTGACGATTCAGCGAAGGCACGGAGTCGCTTGGCAATGACCGGGGTCGCGTTCAATTCAAACAAAGTCTGATATAAGCGGCTTTTGATCACTGTGTGCCCTCCTCGTTTTTAAAGAACGTTTCATACTGTTGCTCAGAGACCGCTCCTTCAACACGTCCGACTTCTTTTCCATCTTGGAAACGAATCATCGTCGGTGTCCCGTTGATGCCATAAGTCGTCCAGACGTTGTGGTCGGCCAAGTTGATGGAGACGGCGTCATTCTCTTCGATGAGTGGCTCGACGTATGGTTTGACTTGCTCACAGTATTCGCAACCTGTCTGCCAGAAGTAGACGACGACTTCCTCTTCTTCTGAAATCTTCGTCTCGAGCTCGTCAGGTGTGACGGCGTTGACGCCCGTCTCCTCGTTCGCGTTGTTCAAGAAGAACAACAAGCCGAGACCGATGACGATGATGACTCCGATGATGGCGAACGTAATGAAGTTCGCCCGTTTGGCATTGTTTTTCATATTCGATTCCTCCTAATAATATAAAAAGAACTGACTCGGATATGAGCCAGCTTGGTTGTAGACGTCTTACTTCTCTTGTGCGACGTCGCTAATCCCCATATCTTGGTTAAGCGTGTCCAAGAGTACAATAAAGATCGTGATGACGACGCCAAAGAATGTCGCGAGCATCGCGTTGAACGTCACGCCATCGACAGCAGAAATGATAAAGATTGCTGTATTCGAAAGCAAGATCGCCCAGAACAATGTGACTAAGTAACGCATCGATAGTCCCCTCCATCTCACAGATGATTCATGAAAAATTCATACGTCCTTAGTATAGCATTGTTACCGTAAAATGTGCGACCTCGATTGTATATTCTTTCCGTCGAAACGGGAAATATGGTACGGTTTGAGAAATAAGCAACTCGTAGAAAAGAGGAAACCCTATGTCACGTTATTTAATCGCAGTCGATTTGGATGGAACGTTGTTGCGCGACGACAAGACGATCAGTGAGCGCAACGTGCGCGCGCTTCAAGCAGCCCGTGAGGCGGGTCATGAAGTGATGATCGCGACCGGTCGCCCACAACGCCACTCGATCATGTATTACGAAGAGCTCGGCTTGACGACACCGCTCATCAACTTCAACGGCGCGCTCGTCCATCACCCGAAAGATCCGTCATACGCAGTGACGCACCGGCCGATTCCCCTCAAGACGGCGCACGAAATTATCGAGGAAGTATCGGAAACGAAAGCGCACAACATCGTCGTCGAAGTGACCGACCACGTCTATTTCCATAAAGATCCGCAAGAGTTTTACAGCCCGTACGCCGAGCGCGCGCTCAGCGTCACGTCGGGCAACTTGCTCAAACACTTGCAGGAAGAACCGACATCGCTCCTCATCCACGCGACGAAAGAGCACGTCGACAACGTCCGCGCTCGTTTGAATAAAGTCCACGCCGAGGCCGTCTTGAACCGCCAATGGCGCATGCCAGAGCACATGATCGAGGTCATGAGCCAGAACACGTCGAAAGCGCTCGGGTTGCGCGAAGTATCGAAACATCTCGGTATCAACCGCAAAAACATCATCGCGTTCGGCGACGAGGAAAACGACCTCGAGATGCTCGACTACGTCGGCACCGGCGTCGCGATGGGCAACGCCATCAGCCAGTTGAAAGCCGTCGCGGATGAAGTGACCGCTTCGAATATGGAAGACGGCATCGCCATCTACCTCGAAGAAAAACTTGGCATCAAAGCATAATCCACACACCGACTGTTCATGCAGTCGGTGTTTTTTGCGTTCGATTCTAACCATGGTCAAATAAAGCGCCACAAATAGTCGTCAAAAATCTTGGTCATCACTTTCGGGGTGTTCGCGATGTACACGTTGATTTGTTCCACGTTCGAGTCATACGGATCCGCGTCACGTTCATCCGTCGGGAAGTCTGAGATTCCTTTGATGACGATGCATTCGACGTCATTTTTCTTGCAGATATACGCGATGGCGCCTGCTTCCGTATCCGCGATGGTGATGTCGTGTCCTTTCAGTTCCAGGTAGTCGTTCCACATCACGACCGCTCGATCGGCCGTCGCAATGGTACCCGTCAAAAAATCGTCCCCGTAGTTCGCTAGTTCAATGTCGACGATGAACGATTGCTTGATCAGCGGCTCTACTTCTTTGACCGTGCAATCGTATTGAACAGCGCGATGAGGGATGAGGATATCCAACTGGTTGAACGTATCGTCGATTCCGGCGCACGTGCCAGCCACAATCACTTTCATTAAATTGAAGCGAGACATCATATATTGATTGGCACCGACCCCGTTCGCTTTCCGCACACCGGTGCTGTAGAAAACGAGTTCGACATCATCAAGCGTCCTCTTGAAATACTCGCCATACGGGTAACTGAACCGCTCATCCACGCTAACGTCATAATACTCCAATGTCGCTTCATACTCCCATTTCGTCGCAATACTGACTCCAATCATCACACGTCCCCCTCACACTCGTTTGATCTCTACATATACAATAACCCCCGCTGAGCGTTCAGCGGGGGTTTATTTTAGCGTCGGAACGCACCTTCGACATCTTCAGTCGGGACCATATTGATGAAGACGCTTGGATCGGCGTCTTTACAGATGCGTGTGATTTCACGCACTTCGTGTCGTTGAGCGACCATCATGAGCGTCGCTTTCTCGACTTTCGAGTATGTGCCGATCGCCGGCATGAGCGTGATGCCGCGGAAGACGTGCTGGTGCAACTCCTTCGTCACTTCGTCCGGATGACTCGTGACGATGAAGAGCGTCTGGCGCTGCGTATTCGTATAAATCTCATCGATGACTTTCGACGTCACATATAAGAAGACGATCGTATAAAGCGCGGTCTGCCAACCGAACAACGCACCGGCCCAAAGCGCGATCATCATGTTCATGAGGAACAGATAGACGCCGACCGAGTTGTTCGTGAACTTCGCTAAGATCAGGGCGACGATATCGAATCCGCCGGTCGAGGCACCGAAACGAATCGTAATCCCCGAACCGATGGCGAGCAAAACCCCACCGAACACAGCGTTCAAAAGCGGGTCGTCCGAAATGATTGACGACTGCGGAAGCACGCGAATGAACACGGTGACTGCCGCGACGCTGATCAATGTATGAATCATCATGTTCTTGCCGAGCATGAAATAACTGACGATCAACAGCGGTACGTTCAAGACGAAGAACCAAATCCCTTCCCCGAGCTCAAACGGTGTCCCCGCAAACAGTTGCGTAAAAATTTGGGCGAGCCCCGTAAATCCGGTCGAGTATACCCCCGCCGGGATTAAAAATAATGTCATGGATAATGCAACGAACACTCCCCCGATAATCGAAACGATTCCGATGCGAGCGTGTTCTTTAACGGCTTCCGTCAAGTTTTGTCTCCCCTTTCAAAAATGGCTAAGAATCAAGATAACATAGTTTTCTAGTGCTGCCTACCATAAAAATAATGGGATGTGTCCACGCTCTTCATAAAAAAACAAGCCGGCCGAGGCCGACTTGTTGAGCTGATGCGTTTGGTCACGCTTTCACCGTCTCGATTGTCACGGCATCGTTTGCCGGGACCGTGACGATGTTTCCGTATACGCGGATGGACACGTCCGTGCCACCTGTCTGTTTGATCGTCACTTGTTCACGCGTCGACGTGACCGTCAAGTGATGACCGCGCCAGAGCATGTTGAACGAGTACCCGTTCCAGCCTTTAGGAATCATCGGGCTGAATGTGAGCTCCGACTCAAGGGCGCGCATACCTGCGAAACCGTGAACGATCGACATCCATGAGCCGACCATCGACGTGATGTGAAGCCCGTCTTCCGTGTCGTTGTTATAGTTATCGAGATCGAGTCGTGCCGAACGTTGGTACAACTCGACCGCCTTGTCTTCATAGCCGACTTCGGCTGCTATAATCGAGTAGACGCAAGGCGACAAGCTCGACTCATGGACCGTACGCGGCTCATAGAAGTCGAAGTTGGCCCGCTTCTGTTCGACCGTGAAGCGATCGCTGAACGTATACAGTCCTTGGAGCACATCCGCCTGCTTGATAAAGTTCGAGCGGAGGATACGGTCCCACGACCAGTTTTGGTTGAGCGGCAAATGTTTCGGATCGAGGTCTTTCACCAAAATCTGTTCTTTATCCATGAAGCCGTCCTGTTGCATGAACACGTCTGGGACGAGGTCATCTTTCGGGTAGTACATCTTCGTTTGGATATCGTTCCACTTCGCGAGTTCTTCGTCTGAAAGACCGAGCGTCGCGACAAGTTCTTCAAGGCGCGCCGGCTCTGCTTCTTTCAAATAGTTGTACACTTCTTGCGTGTACTCGAGCGTCCAAGCGGCAATCAAGTTCGTATACCAGTTGTTGTTGACGTTGTTGTCGTATTCGTTCGGACCTGTGACGCCTAGAATCATATACACGTCTTTGTGCGGGACAAAGTTGACGCGGCTCGCCCAGTAACGCGAGATCTCGACCAATACTTCAAGTCCGTATTGACCTAGGTATGACTTGTCGCCCGTGAAGTTCGTATAGTTGAAGATGGCGTGGGCGATCGCACCGTTCCGGTGAATCTCTTCATGCGTGATTTCCCACTCGTTGTGGCACTCTTCCCCGTTCATCGTCACCATCGGATAGAGGGCGCCTTCCATGCCGACGTTCTTGACCGAGTTCTCTTTTGCTTGCGGCAATTGGTTGTGACGATATTTGAGCAAGTTCCACGATACTTCCGGTTTCGTCGTCGCCAAGTAGAAGTGGAGGCAATACGCTTCCGTGTCCCAGTATGTGGCGCCGCCGTATTTCTCGCCGGTGAACCCTTTCGGTCCGATGTTGAGGCGCGAGTCCTCGCCCGTATACGTCTGATACATGTTGAAAATGTTGAAGCGGATACCTTGCTGCGCTTCAGCGTCGCCGTCGATGCGGACGTCCGCGTCTTCCCAACGAGCGAGCCATGCTTCCGTCTGCTCGGCGAGAAGCGTTTCGAAGCCTTTTTCGAACGCCATCTCGACACGTTGCATCCCTTCCGATTGTAACGCCTCGACTTCATAATCACGGTTCGTGACGACCGAGACGTACTTGTACGCCGTCGCCGTCTCACCAGCTGGTGCCGTGACCGTGAACTTGTTGGCGACGTAAAGGTCCGTCGCTTCGAGCACTTCGCAACGTGCCCCCTCGACGTCAGCAATCATCGATGCCGTGACGTGCCAGTCGAGCTTCTTCGTTTTCGTTGTCACGAAACCGAAACGCTCTTCGACGCCGTGTTCGACCGGCAACCAGAACTTCTCATCGTAGTTCGAGTCTTCGTTGACGACATCGCCGTCCAAGAAAGGTGTGAATTCGACTTTCGCTTCGTAGTTGACCGGAGTGACGTTGTAACGGATCGCCAAAATCTCTTTGTCGACGATTGAGAAGAACCGGACGACTTCGACGTTCGTCTCTTCCGTCCCGTTCACGAGCGTGAACGTCCGCGTCAAGACACCGCGCTGCATATCAAGTTCACGCGTAAAGTCTTTCACTTCCCACTTCGCCAAGTCGACCGGCGTCCCGTTGATGGCGACACGAAGCCCAACGACGTTCGTCGCGTTCAATACTTTTGCGAAGTATTCCGGATAACCGTTCTTCCACCAACCGACACGTGTCTTATCTGGGTAATAAACACCGGCCACGTAAAAGCCTTGATGTGTATCGTTTGAATACTCTTCTTCAAAGTTGCCACGCATCCCCATATGTCCATTCCCGAGCGAGGTAATTGATTCCGCCAGGCGATTTTCTTCCGGATGTAGGCCTTTTTCCGTTACTTTCCATTCGTCGACTGCAAACAATCGTTTCATCTGTCTGCCACTCCTTTTTCTCTACAAGGCTACTCGTCATTAGACAATCGAATCATGCAACCGTTTGTCTATGAAAGCGCTGTATTTCAATCTCACCTCTCATTTTACACGACTCGCACGAGAATGCAATCGTTTGCATAAACTTTTTTCTTACTTTTTGGAGCAAACAAAAAACCTACCACCTTTTCAAGAAGGCAGTAGGTGCTCTAGTCACTTGTCTCGGTCGCGCCCGAACGCCGCGTTCGCTTCGTGCCCTTCGAACGCCGGGTTGTTTCCGTCATTGAACCCCGTGTCCGGTTCATCGAGAATCAAGGCGTAGCCTCCGTTTAAAATATCGCCATACGCGCGGTTGACGTCGTCGTCAGCGAGACCGAGGTCGAGCAACGCCCGCTTCACTTCCTGCTCGCCTTCGGCCACACCCGCGAACTTTTGCATCCAGTTCGCGCTCGCTGCTTCCACTTTTGCGTCGGTGTTCCGTTTGACGAGCGAGACGTCATCTTTGTCTCTCGCGACGACATATAAGTCGCTCTCCTCATAGCCTTCCTCGGTCAGTTGATCGATTTTGGCGACGAGGGCCGCCTCGTCTTGGTATGTGTCTACAAATCGACGTTTGCTCATCGTGTCTCATCCTTTCGGGTTGTCTGGTCATGAATCGTGACGTCGGCCTGGCCGACCTCGGTCACTTCAATTTCTTCTTTACGGAGCGTCTCCGTCATGGTTTTCACGTCTTCGGTCACTTGTTTCCGGACGATAATCTCTTCGACGACGACAGGACGTTTGACGATGAACGCCCGTTCCTCGATGACTTGAATCCGGAGATGGTCCCCTTCGTCAATCGTGCGAATGCCGGGCTGATTAAAGTCATAGTCCTCGAGCACGTCTTCTGACCCTGGTGTCCGCTCCACATGAACCTGTTCCCTGCGGACCGGGACTTCAATCTCTTGAACTGTCTCCGCGACGTGTCGATTGATGACGACCTCGCCCGTTTGAACGGCTTGTTTCTCGACGGTCAAGCGTTCCTCGTGCAAGGCAAGCGTCTGTTCTTCCGTCTCCGGTTCTGATTTCATTTTCGGGCGGCCGGCCTCAAGCGATTGGTCGCCACGGTCGGCATCGACGTACAAGAAGAGTCGTCCCTGCTCGACTTCCTGAGCGAAGCGATCCTGTTGCTTCTTCGTGAGCCGCATGCTACCAAGCCAGCGTTCAATCGGTCGCTCGCTCGATGTGACGAGTGAGGCGACCGTACCCGGTTCGTCGGTGACGAGCACATATAACTTCGACTGGCGTCGGACCGCGTCCGCGACGTCGGCTCGTTTGACGAGGACGTACATGTCCTCTTCGGCGTATCCTTCTCGTTTCAAATCGACCGTTCGATTGAGCAGCGCCTCCGGCTGGTCAAATACTTCAGAGATAATCGCATGTTTCATGGCATTGATTCCTCCTATGGTTACTTGGCGAAAAAAAGGATGGTCCCTCAGAGAGAGCCATCCTTGTCGAGGTACTTGGTCAATCAATTAGAGGCGGTCACGCTCGTCGCGACGTTTGCGATCGAGATCATGATCGCGATGGCGAAGGTCGTCTTCCCCTTCGATATGCGCTTCTTCTTTACGCAACGTCTCACGTACCGTTTCCGTATCTTTGACTTTCTCTTTGCCGACGATGATTTCTTCGGCAACGACATCTTTCTTCGTCACATCGACACGTTCTTCCGTGACCGGTACGCGAATCTCATCGCGGTCAGTCGTCGCATCGAACGAATGCCCCGTCGCTTCACGGTCCCCATCGACACGGCGACGTTCGACATACACTTCATCGTGCTCGACTTCGACATCGACGCGTTCTTCGCGTTCGACGACATCTTTCTCGACGCGAACTTCACCAGTCTGCACACGTTCCTTGTTCACAAGGAGACGCTCTTCGTGCAACTCGAGTTTCTGTTCGTCCGTCAAGTCCGTACGGTTACGGATGTCCTCATCCATATCGTTGAAGCGGTTCGAGTTGACGCCTGCACCTGTTGCACCGATGCCAGCACCGGTTACGCCAGTCCCTGTTCCGAAGTCACGCGCGGTCATATTGCCCGCTTCGTTACCTTCTGATCCGTAACCAGCTGATGTGCGGCCGCCTTCGAACGTATCGTTACGTCCGTCGTCAAACACGCCGTCATTCTTGTCGAGCAAGAGGACCATGCCGCCGTTTTCGATATCTTGGTGATGACGCGCCGTCTCTTCTTGTGAGAAGCCGAGTTTATCGAACGTGTGACGTACTTCGTCTCCGCCGTCTGCTACTCCGAAGAAACGATCGAGCCATGACGCTTTCGTTTCTTTTACTTCTGCATCCGTTTCGCCGCGAACCATCGAAAGGTTCGACTTATCTTTCACAACGACGTACAGATCGTCTTCGCGATGCCCTTGGGCGCGAAGCTCATCAATTTTTGACACAAGCTCTGACTCCTGATAGTAAGTGCCTACATAACGTTTGTTATCCATGATTGTATCTCCCTTTCAAATTCTTTATTTTTTTGGTTATTGGCTGGGCGGATTCGTAATGATCTGCCATTCGGCCGGTAATGTAGATGTTCCCTTGCAATTCCGTTTCATGCATTTCTTTCACGATTGTAATCTATTTGTAACGATATGACTTTTGACTGATTGATTCCGCTTCTATTATATGCATCCGGATTGAACATAAAAAAACCTCCCGCATGAAACGGAAGGTTTGACCTCATTCAACGATTTCAGTTTTCTTTTTCTGACCACATGACTGACGAACGACCAAATAATGCGGAACGATGACGCGTTTCCCGTAAGGTGGCGCGCTGTCTCCAATCTGTTCAATCAGACAGTTCGTTGCCTCGAAACCGAGGCCGAAGATGTTGATTTCGACCGAAGTGAGCGGCGGATTCGAATGTTCGGCGATGAAGACGTTGTTGAAACTGACGACGGCGACGTCCTCAGGTATCTTAAGCCCCATCTCACTGAGCGTGCTGATGACGCCGAGCGCCATCATATCGTCACTGACGACGACGGCTGTCGGTGGTTCCTCTAACTGGAGCAACTCCCGCACGGCTTTGGCCCCGCCCTTCGTCATGAACTCGGCACGAGCGATATAGTCTTCCCGAACCGGGATGCCCGCCTCCATCAACGCTGTCGCGTACCCGTTGCGACGATCTTGTGTGACGGCGAGTTTATCGGATCCCCCGATAAAGGCAATGCAACGATGGCCGAGGTTGTATAAGTGTTTCGTTACTTCACGCCCGGCCAAATAGTTGTCCGTGTCGACGTACGTAATCGAGGAGGCATCTCCAAACGGCTTCCCGACGACGACGAACGGGAATTTTGTCTGACGTAAGTATTGAACGACTTTGTCGTCTTCACGTGAGTACAAGACGATGACGCCGTCAACGCGACGGCCTTGGACCATCTCGATGACCCCCGACAAGACCTCTTCTTCGGTCACGCCCGTCGTCATGTAAAGCGAGTAACCGTTTTGGTGGGCTTTCGTACTGATTCCACGCAATACTTCAGGGAAAAATGGATTTTGAAGCGTTTTCGTCGCTGCGCTCGGCATGACGAGACCAATCGACTGTGTCGAGCGGTTGGCGAGACTTCGCGCGTGAATGTTCGGATGGTACCCGAGTTCTTCCATCGAACTGCGTACACGCTCTTTCGTTTTCTGACTGATACGCGGACTGTTGGCGATGACGCGAGACACGGTCGACGGTGCGACATTGGCGTGTTTGGCGACATCTTTAATCGTGATTTGCATGATGCTCCCCCTTGCTTCCGTTAATTCATAGTTCCCTATCACAGGGTATCGTCAGCTCGCGCTCTTGCGACGCTTCCACATGACCAATCCAGTCAAGAAAATCGGGATGGCGATGACAAGTAGACCGATCGTCCACATGTTCACTTCCGATTCTTCGACGATGTAGGCGTTCGCGCTTTCTCCTGCGAGCTTGATGGTGAACGTGCCACGTTTGTCGGTGACAAGTTGTGAGAACAAGAGACCACGAAGGCGTGTATCTTCCCCGACTTCGCTTACCTCGAATTCAATCTCTCGGTCCTCGGCGTTCATATTGATAGCGTACAAAGCGACATCGTCGCCGTCACGACGCTCGAACACGGCCATGCCGTCTTTCGAGGCGATCATGCGTTGTTCGCCGGTCGCGAAGACGGGATATTCCTCTCGCATCCGGTTCATCATCGTGACGTATTCATGGAGCTCTTCATTTCCAGGGAAATCGGTCATGGCCCGGTTCGCCGGATCGGCTCCGCCCTTTTGTGCGTTCTCCGTCCCTTGGAAGACGATCGGCATGCCTGGAGACGCATAAAGGGCGAACAACCCGAGGCGTAGGCGACGCTCGGCCGACTCGGCCCCGCCGAGTTCCGCGACGTGCATGAATCGTTCTACGTCGTGGTTATCGAGGAACGTCGCCATTTGGTTCGGGTCGTTGAAGAACGTCTCGGCGTAGCTCGCGGCCACGTCGATTTCGTCCACACTCGCCGACTTTTGCGTCATCGTCTTCGAGACGCGGTCGTAAAACGTGAAGTTCGTGATGCTGTTGAAGCCTAGGTCATCATATTCCGCGACGTACTGTGGATCCGGGTCGAACACTTCGGCCAACAGATAAAAGTCGGGGTCGACGGCCCGGACCGCTTTAACGAAGTCTTCCCAAAACGGTTTGTCGACGTGACGTACCGTATCGAGACGATAGCCGTCAATGCCGGTCTCTTCAATCCAATACGTGGCCGCATCGAGTAAGTAGTCTTTCACTTCCGGGTCTTCCGTTTTGAAGTCCGGCAAGTCGAACAGCCAGTGCGTCTCGACTTGTTCTTGATCGTTCCAAAGCACGATCGGCAACTCGTCATGGAACCAGTCCGGTCGTTCTTCGACCCATGGATGTTTCGGACCGACGTGGTTGACGACGAAGTCGAGGATGACTTTCATGTCCCGTTTATGGGCCTCGTCGACGAGTTCTTGCAAATCTTCTTTCGTCCCAAATTGGGGATCGATGTTATAAAAGTCTTTAATCCAATATCCGTGATAACCGTCCGGCATGTTCTCAAACACCGGTGTCAGCCAGACGGACGTGAACCCGAGCGACTCGATATAATCGAGCTTTTCAATCACGCCGCGGATATCGCCCCCGTGAAAGGCTTTCGGGTCATCTTTGTCGACCTGCGCGTTGTTGTCCGGATTCCCGTCAACAAATCGGTCGACCATGATAAAGTACATGCGTTCCTGTTCCCATGATGCTGCTTCTTTCGCTCCGACGATTGTTGGAAACAAAAGAAGCGACAGAAGAACGAGCACGACGCCTCGCCTCATATCGCTTCCCCCTTAAGTGAGTATTATCCTTTCGTACCACCGGCAGTGAGACCCGAGACAAAGTAGCGTTGGAACATGAAGAACAAGAGGACGATTGGAAGGGCCGAAAGGACGGCGCCTGCCGCGAACAACGTGAAGTTGTTGTCGAACTGTCGAGAGATCATGTTGTAAAGACCAACCGCGAGCGTCTGTTTCTCTGGTGAACGAAGGACGAGCGATGCCAAGATGAAGTCGTTGAACGGGCCCATGAAGTTGAACAAGGCGATCGTTGCGACGATTGGCTTCGCGAGCGGCAAAATGATTTGCCAGAAGATACGAAGGTGACCGGCACCATCCATCCGAGCAGCTTCATCGAGCTCTTTCGGAATCGTATCGAAATAACCTTTTGCCAAGTACGTGTTCATCGGGATTGCGCCTCCGGCATACAGCAAAATAAGGGCTGTGTGCGTATCAAGAAGGTTGAGCATGTTCAAGAGCACGTAGATGGCGATGATGGCAACGAATTGCGGGACCATCTGTAAGACGAGGAACATGACGAGCGAGTTCTTCCGTCCAACGAAACGGTAACGCGAGAAGACATAACCTGTAATCGTTACCAAAACGACTGAGAGCAACATTGTGATGACTGCAATTTTTAATGTGTTCACATACCATAAACTATAATCCGAAATAGATAGATCGAACAAGTTTTTATAGTGAATAAATGTCGGGTTCGACGGAATGATGGTCGATGTGATCGTACGACCCGGGTTGAATGACGTCCCGACCACCCAAAGCATTGGATAGAGAATGATGATCGACGCAAGCGTCAAGATGACATAAGAGAACGCCAAATTGATTCGTTTTTGTTTTTTCATATCAGATCATATCCTCGTCTTTGAAAGATTTTGTCCGACGGAACTGGATGACGGCAAGTGTCATGATGAAGAATGACAAGATGAGCGTAATCGCAGCCGCAAGTCCGTATTGCGGGTTGGCTCCGAGCGACAATTTGTAAATCCATGAAATCAAGATATCGGTACCACCGGCAGTTTGGCCCGGAACAGCCGGTCCACCACCGTTAAAGAGATAGATGATGTTGAAGTTGTTGAAGTTGAACGTGAACTGCGTGATGAGAATCGGTGCTGTTGCGAACAAGAGCATCGGCAATGTGATTAAACGGAACTTATCAAAGATGGTCGCACCGTCAATCGTCGCCGCTTCATATAAGTCACCCGGGATGGATTGAAGCACCCCAGTCATGAGCGTCATGATGAACGGGAAGCCGAGCCACCATTGAATCAAGATGAGCGCACTGCGTGTCGCCGTCGGATCGGTCATCCAGTTGATCGGATCAAGTCCGAACGCCGGAAGAATCGTCGTATTGAATACCCCGAACGATTCGTTGAACATCGAACGGAAAATCAAGATCGTGATGAACGCCGGTACGGCCCATGACAAAATCAAGATTGAGCGGAACAAGCGACGGAAACGAAGACCTTCTTGGTTCAAGAGGACTGCAAGGAAGATCCCGATGGCGATGACACCGACCGTCGAAGCGACTGTCCAGACGAGCGTCCAACCAAGAACGCCGACGAACGTGTCACGGAAAATATCAATTTCAAAGATTCGTGTGAAGTTCTCAAATCCGACCCATTCCACGAGTTTCGCCGGTGGTGCGTTGTTGTAGCGATAGTTCGTGAAGGCGATCAAGAATGTGAAAATCAATGGAAGAATAACGGTGAAGACGAGCAAGATGAGCGACGGAATTAACATCAGGTATGGGAATCCGTGGTCGCGCAAGTTGCGAAGTTGCACTTGGAACGTTGCAACGTTTAGGTGCTGATCACGAATGCGACCGACTCGGTAAGCGTCACGAATGTTCCAGACGTAGAACGCGATTCCGAAGAAAAGTAAGATCAATGCGACAATACCTTCTACCATCAAGAAGATGGAATGGTCGTTACGAGGTCCTGCCACTTCGCCAAGCGTGATCAATCCCCAAAGGCCGCCACGGTCGCCAGGTCCAGCGCCTGCTCCTTTGAAAAAGAGATCGTAGTTTACTGCAAAATAAGACATGATGACAATAAAGAAAGCGATCGCTTTCGCTTTTTGGTTGTTATAAAATTGACCGGCTCCCGGAATGATCGAGAGTAATGCAGCGTTCCGAGCATGATTGGTCGGTTGTTTGTCCGGACGTTGATCCGGCGTTTTCGGGTTCGCAATTGAAGCCATCCTCAATTTCTCCTTTCAATTTGAGCAAATCAATCGAGCAAGCGTTTGCTCAATTCTAGAAAATGAGGGGGAACGCCAGTCGGCGTACCCCATCATTTCTTGTCCTTATTGGTTGTTCGCTTGGATTTGTTGCTCGATGACTTTAACAGCATCGTCAGCTGATTTTTGTGCATCTTGCTTGCCAGTTGCTACGAGCTGAAGTGCTTGTGCCATTGGCTCCCAAACTTGTCCCATTTCAGGAATGTTAGGCATTGGGATTGCGTTCGTCGCTTGATCGAATACCGCTTTCGCAACTTCGTTCGACGTGATTGTCTCATTCGACTCGAGTGCTGCTACTGGTGGAATCTCGTTGTACGCTTCGAACATTTTCAATGCGTTCTCTTCGTTCGTGAGTTCTGCGAGGAACATTTCAGCCCACTCTTGGTTTTCTGTGTAAGCAGAAAGTGCGTATGTCTTCACGCCCATGAACGTCTTGATTGGCTCACCGTTTGGAAGTGTCGGCAATGCAGACGCTCCAAGGTTGACGCCAGCATCTTGGTAACCAGCTACGGCCCATGGTCCGTTCATGACTGTGTGTGCTTTCTTCTCAGTGAAGAGTTGGTCCATCGCTTGGCCACCAGACTCGCCGATCAACCCTTTAGGGAAGAGGCCTTCTTGGTACCATTTGCCGATGTAGTCGAAGCCTTCAACTGCGCCTTCGTTGTTCAAACCGATGTCAGTTGGGTCGAGCGCGCCGCCGTCTTCTTTGAAGACGTAACCGCCGAAGCCAGCCACTACACCGTGAGCGAAGTAGAAGTTATCCCAAAGACCGAGGAAGCCGTACTCGCCTTTGTCTTTAAGATCTGTAGACAACTTGTACAAGTCGTCCATTGAAGTAGGAGCTTCTGATACCAAATCCTTGTTGTACATGAGGACTGGTGTTTCAACTGATTTCGGATAGCCGTAAGCTTGTCCGTCGAACATGACAGCCGATTTCGAAGCGTCTGTGAACGCTTCAAGTGCGCCTTCATCCGTAAGTGGAGCCAAGTGACCTTGGTCAGCGATTGTTCCGATTTGGTCGTGTGGTACGAGAACGATATCAGGACCTTTACCAGCTGGGCCATCAAGCGCCAACTTGTCTTTTTGATCCGTCATTTGGACTTCAACGACTTCAACTGCGACGCCGTGTTCTTCTTCAAACGCCTTCGCAACTTCTTTCGTCGTTTCCGACTTTTCAATATCTTCCCAAATTACGATTTTTTCTGGCTTGTTCTCGCTAGAAGAACCGCCTTCGTTAGTAGAACCGTTGTCCGTACCGCCACCACATGCAGCAAGTGCACCGAAAGCGAATACTGCCGTTGAAAGTCCTGCTACCATTTTTTTCATCTTCATGATGAAAAACCTCCCCAAGGAATAGTATGGTCAGATTTGCGCAATCGCACTGGCCTACTGATTTTAAACAACTCCGCTACAGAATCAGTAGGTTAGTGAAAACGTTTGCATCCTCACCTCAATTTTTATTATACAGTTGTGTAAGCGTTTTACAAGACTTTTTTTTAGGAATTTTTCCTGCTGTTGTCCCATTTATCTCTTTTTGAACTTTTTGTAGGTGTTTTTCTTATGAAACAAGGAATCGAACGATTGACAAAATGTAAACGCTTTATTAACCTTTGCTTGAGCAAACGTTTTCACAACTGATGTTTCTTTTCTGAACAGACAGTGTAAAATGGTAACAACCCTAAGAGAGAAAGGAACGATTTCATTTGATTAAAGAAGCTATCTATCATCGCGCCATGTCCCCTTTCGTGTACAAGTACGACCGAGAAACGATACATATTCGATTCCATACGAAAAGAAATGATATCCAATCTGTTGACTTAATTTGGAATGACCCATATGACTGGCATTCGGAAGACCCGGCCATGTGGAACTTCGATCCGGACAAGCCGAGCTTCTGGCGCACGTTCGAGACACCGATGGAAAAGATCGGACACGACGACCAATACGACTATTGGTTCATCGCCATCAAGCCGCCATTCCGCCGGCTCCGTTACGGCTTCCGTCTCCATGACGGTAATGAGACGGCCGTCTATACGGAAAAAGGTTGGTTCGAAGATAAGCCGCTCGATGATACGGGCTACTATTTCTGCATCCCATTCATCAACCCGGTCGACATCTTCCATGCCCCGTCGTGGGTGAAAGATACGGTCTGGTATCAAATCTTCCCGGACCGGTTCGCGAACGGTGACTCGTCACTCGACCCGGAAGGCACGCTCCCGTGGAATAGCACCGAGCCGACAATCACGAACTTCTTCGGCGGCGACTTCCAAGGGATCATCGATCATATCGACCACATCGTCGACCTCGGCATTACCGGCATCTACTTCTGCCCGATCTTCAAGGCGACGACGAACCATAAATACGATACGCTCGATTATATGGAAATCGATCCTCAGTTCGGAACGAAGGAACAGTTCAAACAACTCGTCGACCTTCTGCACGAGAACGGGATTAAAGTCATGCTCGACGCGGTCTTCAACCACGTCGGGTACAATCACCCGTGGTTCCTCGACGTCGTCGAGAACGGACCGCAGTCGGAGTACCGGGACTGGTTCTACCTTCGTGACTTCCCGATCGAGACGACACCGAAGCCGAACTACGATACGTTCGCGTTCGAGAAGAACATGCCGAAAATCAATACGGAGCACCCGGCGCTAAAAGCTTATCTATTAGAAGTCGCGCGCTATTGGGTCGAGGAGTTCGGCATCGACGGCTGGCGTTTGGACGTCGCTAACGAAGTCGATCATGCGTTCTGGCGCGACTTCCGGAAAGCCGTGAAACAAGCGAACCCAGAAGCGTACATCCTCGGTGAGATTTGGCATGACGCGCAGCCGTGGCTTCAAGGCGATCAGTTCGATGCGGTCATGAACTACCCGTTCACGAACGCGAGCCTCAACTATTTCGCGCTCGACCGGACGTCCGCTTCCGAGTTCCGGGATGAATTGACGCGCGTCGAGATGATGAACACGACGAACGTGAACGAAGTGACGTTCAACTTGATTGATTCGCACGACACGCCGCGCGCCCTTACACGAGCGAAAGGACATAAAGGAAAGTTCAAGTTGCTCATGACGTCGATGCTCACGTACACGGGCAGCCCATGTATCTATTACGGGGATGAAATCGGGCTCGAGGGTGAACAAGACCCGGGCTGCCGTCGTTGTATGCCGTGGGATGAGACGCAGGAAGACCGGGAGCTGTTCCGCTATATCCAAAAATTGATTCGACTCCGCAAAGAGCACCCGGTGCTCGCCAACGCCGGCTCGTATCGCTTCAACCTCGTCGATAACGAGTCGAACGCACTCATCATTGAGCGTTGCACGAAAGACGAGACATATTTGATATACTTCAATAACTCAGAGACGGTATCGAAGCTGAACCCACTCTGGCATACGGGAAGCGCTTACGATTTGCTTCACGACCGCGATGTAGACTCACTTGAAGTCGAACTCGCACCGTTCAGCGCCACGATTTTGAAAATGAAATAAATTCGGTTTTGCACCCGTTTCGGCGGGTGTTTTTTTTGTTGAAAATAATTTGCTAAATCCCTTTCTTTTTCATATCAAAAGGAGTAACATGACCCTTGTGATTTTGACAACGTAAATATTTCATAGAGAGAATTGTAGAAACAAGGGAGAATACACATGCCGAATAAAAACACCGAACAGCTCAGTTTATTTAAAATATCGTGGCCGATCTTCATCGAGCTCGCGCTCCATATGGGGACCGGGATTATCGCCACGCTCATGCTGGCCCATTACTCCGATGCCGCCGCTTCTGCCGTCGGCGTCGCCAACCAAATTTTGAACGTTTTCTTAATCGTCTTCAGCGTGACGTCGGTCGGCGCGACCATCTTGATCGGTCAAGCCATCGGCGCCAATCGGATGAAGAAGAGTCGCGACTTTGCCCGTTCTGCCGTCAGCTTGAACATGTGGCTCGGCGTGATCATGGTCGCCGTCGTGTTCTTGTTCGGTGAGACGTTCCTCCGCCTGTTCGGTCTATCGGATGAGCTGTTCGACCACGGTCTCTTGTTTTTACAAATCGTCGGGTTGTCGCTCTTCACCGAGGCGCTCATCATGGCGCTCAGTTCCGTCCTCCGGAGTCACGGGATGACGAAACATGCGATGCTCGCGACGCTTCTCATCGATATCATCACGGCCATCGGAGCCATGATTGCCGTCATGGGTTGGTTCGGCCTCCCGGTGACAGGTGTCGCCGGTGTCGCCTGGGCCATCGTCATCGCCCGTTTCTCGGCGATGGTACTCTTGTTCTGGATCGTCAAGAAGCGACTCATGCTCCGCTTCCCGCTCAAAGAATTGATTAAGCCGCAACGCGATGATATCCGTGCCTTGCTCCAAATCGGGGTACCATCGGCCGGAGAGAACTTGTCGTATCAGTTCTCGCAAATCATCATCACCGGTTTCATCGCCACGATGGGTGAGGCGTCCCTCGCCGCCCGCGTCTACGTCATGAACCTTTCGATGCTCGCCTTCTTGTTCACGGTCGCCGTCGCGCAAGGGACGCAGCTGTTGATTGCCCGTGACATCGGCGGGAAACGGTTTAAAGAGGCGTATACCCGCGCCGTCAAGACGTTGAAGCTCGCCATGTTCGCATCACTCGTGGCCTCACTCGGACTCGCCGTCTTCGGTAAGTCGTTGCTCGGCCTGTTCACGTCGAACCCGGACATCATCGCCGTCGGCGTACCGATTTTATGGGCGACGCTCATCCTTGAGCCAGGTCGTGCCATGAACATCGTCTTGATGGGCTCGCTCAAGTCGGTCGGCGACGTTCGCTTCCCGGTCATGATTGGAATCGCCTCGATGTGGGGCGTCGCCGTCGTCTTCAGTTATTTGTTCGGTCTCCAGATGGGGCTCGGCGTCCTCGGGATTTGGCTCGCCTTCTCACTCGACGAGTGGTTCCGCGGTTTCTTCGCCTTCCGGCGCTGGAAATACGGGACGTGGCAACAAAAAGGCTTCCAGTTCGAACCGAAGCCAACTTCATAACCAATCAAAAAGAAGCGGTCGCTGTGACCGCTTCTTTTTTTATCGATTATCGATTTAAGAACGCCTGCATCGCCTGGCGATGAACGTCCGTCTGCCCACATTTCCGTTGCCAGATAATCTCCTGCTCGAGCCCGTCCTCGAACGAATCGGCCCGGAACAACGCCTTCATGCCTTGCACCGCCGTCGGTGACTTGGCTGCGAGCGTCTCGGCGTATGTCGTCAACCGTTCCAAGTACGCCTCATCCTCGACGAGCTCCGTAACGAGACCGAACGTCTCGGCCTGTTTGGCGTCAATCGTGCTGCCGCTCCACATCCAAGCGAGCGCGAGATCTGGCCGCATCAAGCGTCGCAAATGGTACGGTCCCCCCGCGTCGGCGACGAGACCGATTTTGATGAACGCCGAACTGAACTTCGTCGACCTTGCGACGAGCCGGACGTCCGCGGCGAGCGCCAGACTGAGACCCGCCCCCGCGACGACCCCATGAATGCCGGCAATGATTGGTTTCGGACAGTCGGCAAGCGCCCGCACGAGCGGATGATACACCTCTTCTAAATACACTCCATAGTCGGCGTCACTCTCAATCGTCAAGTCCTGTCCCGATGAGAAGGCACGCCCTTGCCCGACGAGCACGATGACGTGGACGGCCTCATCCGCCACGAGCTGCTCCATCGCTTCCCTCGCCTCACGAAGCAACGTTTCATTTAATGCGTTCAATTTTTCCGGCCGGTCCCATTTCAGCCAGCCGACCCCGTTCCGCTGTTCCAGTTGAATCGTTTCCATCCTAATTTCCCCCTTCATGATAAAATGAATCACTGTTCATTTCTCTATCGTGGATTCTGTTTCCTTCTTGTCATGAAAACTTTCCGAGTTCGATTGCCCGACGCTACCACTATTTGCTATTCTTAAAAGAGTCGTTCAACGAAAGGGTGGGACTGATGCAACTGACAAACGCCGCAAGACAACTGAAACAACGGAACGTCCCGTTCACGTATCACACATATGAAGTGGACGAGTCCGACGTCTCGGCCAAGCATGTCGCCGCATCACTCGGTAAACCGCTCGACCAACTGTATAAAACGATTTGTCTCGAGAACGAGCAACGCCGATTCGCCTTCTTTTTGATTTCAGGAGAGCTCGATATCGACTTAAAAGCGGCCGCAAAAGCCTGGGGTGCCAAAAAGGCGTCGCCCGTACCGATGAAGGAACTCGAGGCGCTAACCGGGTACATCCGGGGCGGGGTCTCGCCAATCGGTGCGAAGAAACGATTCCCTGTGTTTCTTCACGACAGCGCCAAACGAAAAGACACGATTATCATCTCGGCCGGAAAACGCGGCTATCAACTCGAACTCGCTCCGGCTGACTTGCTCGGATTCACGGACGGTCGCTGGTTCACTCAATAACAAAGATGGAGGCAATACCTATGTGGAAAGAACGAATCCGCTCGTGGATTCCTAACTCATTTACGTTCGGCAACTTGTTCTGTGGCGTCTTGGCCATCGTCTACGCGGCGCGCGGCGACTTTTCGAACGCGACGTTACTGATTATCATCGCCATGATGCTCGACAGTCTCGACGGACGGCTGGCCCGTATGCTCGGAGTGGCCGGTGACTTCGGGAAAGAACTCGACTCGCTCGCCGATGTCGTCACGTTCGGGGTCGCCCCGGCGTTACTCGCCTACTACACGTTCTTTATCGATTACGGCAATTACGGCCTCTTCTTCGCCGCCCTATTCCCGTTGTTCGGCGCTTACCGCTTGGCCCGCTTCAACTTATCGGCGACGAACGTCACGGCCAGCTACTTCTCAGGCGTCCCGATCACCGCGGCCGGCGGACTGCTCGCCGTCGTGACGACGTTCGGGGACCAGATCAATGAACTGCTCACCCCAATCTTTTTCACGGGTCTCGCCCTGCTCATGGTCAGCCGCGTGCGCATCCCGAGTTTCAAAGATGTGCCGCTCCCGCGCCATTCGTTCATCATCACAGTCAGTCTCATCTACTTGACGTACATGATTTTCGCCCGGTGGAAAGAATGGCCGTCGTTCTGGTTCATCGCCGTCACGTTCTACGTCTTATTCATCGCCTTCTCGTTCGTCAAGAAACGAAAACGGATGGCAAATTGATGGGTCCCTCTCGAGGGGCTCTTTTTTTGCATGCATTTATTAGACGGATGTCACAAACCTCTCTAGAATGGTAATAGAGGTGATGAAATGAAAGTGTATCCATGGATTTGGAAATGGTTTTTAGTTTGGTATGTCATCGGGGTCGTCCTCGTTGGCTTTGATTTGTTGCCGAGTTGGCTCGAATGGGCAAACCCGGTATTCTTATGGCTCGCTGGGGCCATCGGCGGTTGGGTGATTGCGGACGGCGTCCGTCACGCCCGCTGGATCGTCCCGTTCATCTTCTTCGGCTCAATCGCTGTCGAGACGCTCGGTGTCAAAACCGGGTTCCCGTTCAGCGAGTATATCTATGCCGAGGCGTTCGGTCCGACCGTGTTCGGTGTACCGGTCACAATCGGTGCGGCCTGGCTCGCCGTCATCGGCTCGAGTTTTGCCGTCGCCCGCTTGTTCTCGTTCAAGAACCGCACGCTCTGGCTCGTCCCATTCCTCGCTGTTTGGCTCGACATGGCAATCGATCCGGTCGCCGCGAACGTGAAAGGCTATTGGGAATGGGCCAATGACGGTTTGTATTATGATATCCCGACGCAAAACTTCGTCGGCTGGTTCGGACTGTCGCTCATTTTCTCTTGGTTACTCGACCGGTTTGAAGTCGAGGCGGAACCGATGTTGCTCGGGCACGGCCGTTATTTGTTCGTCATGCTTCACGCCTTGTTCGGAGTCACGGCCGTCAACGCCGGTCTCTACGGGATCGGTGTCCTCAGCCTCGTGACCGCCGCAGGTCTCATCTTGATAGAACGGAGGAGCCGTCATGATCGAAGCGAGCAAAAAGAAATGGTTCAATAACCTGTTCTCGACGTTCGTCAAAGAGCGTCAAATCCGTCCGTTTTTCCATACGATTCACGTCCGGGCCGATGACGTGCCGACACCTGGATTGTTTTTGAGCACACACAGCTCGTGGTGGGACGGGATGATTCTGCTCATGTTGAACGAATATTATTTGCGTCACGACGTCCACGTCTTGATGGATGAGGATGGACTGCGCCGCTTCCCGTTCTTCCGCCACTTAGGCGCGTTCTCCATCAAAAAAGGCAAACTATCGGACGTGCGCGCCTCGCTCGACTATGCCAATCGGCTGTTACTCGCTGGCAAGTCCGTCTGGGTGTTCCCGCAAGGACGTGAGTATCCACAGGAGCATCGCCCGCTCGAGATCGGTTCCGGTGCAACGATGCTGATTCACAATCCAGAAGTCCGGTTGTGCGCCATCTATTATACGTTCGCGTCCCACGCCGCCCCGCTTGTCTATGTGCGGTTCCGCAACCATACGGTCGTCTCTAAGACGCGACGTGACCAAAAACAAGAGCTCGCCAAAGCACTTGAGCGACTATATGACGATACGCGCGACGACGTGATCGCACAATCCGACCGCTATATCGAGCTGTTCCCTCCGAAGCGCAGCTTGGCGGATTGGACAGAGCACGTGCTCCAACTCGGAAGAGGCCGCTCATGATTCTGTTCGTCATCACGTCCCTGATGCTCGTCTTCACGCTGGTGAACTTGCTATTCCTCCGGCCGCTCACCGCTCCGGCCCCTGTCCCTTCGACCGCGATTTGCATCCCGCTTCGGAACGAGGAGCGGAACGTGCCGAAGCTCGTCACAAGTTTAAAGGCCGCCTTGACGGATGAATGTCACGTTTATTTGTATGAGGACCGGTCCGAGGACGGTACATATGAGGTGCTCGTTCAAGCGATTGCGGGCGATTCCCGCTTCACCATCTTCCGTGGGGTGCCGCTCCCGGAAGGCTGGGCCGGTAAAGTCCATGCATGCCATCAGTTGGCGACCCGGACGACCGAGCCGTATGTATTGTTCCTCGATGCCGACGTGACGATCGACCCGACGTTCATCGGTCGACTTCACGGCACACTCGCCCGCGAAGGAGCGGTCTTCTTGTCCGGCTTCCCCCGTTTCCCGACACCGACTTGGCTCGGGAAACTGTTGATTCCGATGCAGCACGTCTTAATCGCCCAGCATTTGCCCCTGTTTTGGCGAAAAGTCCGTCATCCTGCCTTCGCCGCGGCCAACGGGATGAACGTCCTCGTCGAGCGGGCGAGCTACGAGGATGTCGGAGGGCATGCCTCGATTCATGATTCACTGATTGACGACATCGATCTCTGCCGCGAGTTCAAACGTCGGAAAAAGATCACGTCGCTCGTCAACGTCTCGCCGTATATCACGTGTGACATGTATGCGACGAATGAAGAAGTCTGGAATGGGTTTTCAAAGAACGTATTCAAGGGAATGAATGAAGCAGTGGGCATCGCCCTTTATTTCTTTCTCTACTACGGCATCCAGCTGTCTGCTTTCATCGTCTTTCTCGTCCGCATGGACTGGATTTCATTCTTGGCGTGCGCGTTCGTTTTGCTCGCGCGCCTCGCCATCGATGTCAAATCGGGTGGCCGCCAATTTTGGCTCCACCCGTTCAGTCTCATCGCCTACTTGCTCCTTTTGTCGAGCGCGGTCGTGCGCAAATGGCGACGGAAGCCGATTTCATGGAAAGGCCGGACGTATCAATAATTAGGAGGCATACTATGAAACATATCGCCATTATCGGGGCCGGTCTCGGCGGCTTGAGTGCCGCCGTCACCTTGGCCGCCCGCGGTTACGACGTGACCGTCATTGAAAAGAATGAGCATGTCGGTGGGAAGCTCATGCCGATTATCACCGATGGACACCGCTTCGACTTCGGACCGAATACGATTACGATGCCGGACGTGTTCCGCTCCGTCATCCGCAACAGCGGCGCCAACCCGGATGACTATTTTGAGCTCGTCAAACTCGAGTCGCACACGGTCAACCACTTCTCCGACGGTTCGACGTTCACATTCGATTCGGACCGCGAAAAAATGGAAGCTGAGGTGCGCCGTCTGACCGGCGACAAAGCCGATAAAAATCAATTGGCCGCTTACTTAGACGAGGCGGAAAAACTGTTCGAGATTGCCAATCACCGCTTCTTCACGCGGATGGACTCGAAAATCGATACCGGTCTTTGGGCCGACATGATGAAAGTGCATCCGCTCAAGAGCCTGCATGCGCTCCATAAAAAATACTTCAAGGACCCGCGCATCATCCAAGCGCTCGACCGGTATGCGACGTATATCGGCAGCAGCCCCTACGTCACACCGGGCACGTTCGCGCTCATCTCGCATCTCGAGCTGAATGACGGCGTCTATTTCGCCAAAGGCGGGAACTGGACGATCGCGAAAGGCTTCGCGAAACGGGCGAGCGAGCTCGGCGTCGAGTTCCGGCTCGACCATGAGGTGACGAAAATCGAAGTGACGAACGGGAAGGCCCATGCGGTCGTCATCGACCACGAAGAGGTCATGTCTTGCGATGCCGTCCTTCTTAACGGGGAACTGCTCACGCAATATCCGCGTCTCGTCGACGCGATGGACCGTCCCTCGTTCCCTGTACCGACACGCGACACGATCGAGCCATCGGTGTCCGCTTTCGTCATCATGATCGGCTTGAACAAACGATTGAACCTCGCCCATCACAACGTCTATTTCTCAGACGACTACGAGGCCGAGTTCCGGGCCTTGTTTGAAGAGGAACGCTATGCCGATGAGCCGACGATCTATATCTCGAACTCGGCCCATACCGACCCGTCAATGGGAGAAGCCGGCGATAACTTGTTCATCCTCGTCAATGCGCCGGCCCATATGACCGATATCGATGCCGAGACGTATGAGCATTTGATTCGTCGACGGCTCCGCACGTTCGGTGTCGATTGGGAAGACAGCGATGTCTTGTTCCATCGCCGCGTCACTCCACTCGATTTGACCCGTGATTTTTACGCCTATTACGGAGCGTTGTACGGGACGTCGGCCAACTCGAAAAAAGGAGCGTTCTTCCGTCCGTCGGCCCGCTCCGAAGACGTCTCAAACATCTGGTTTGCGGGCGGTTCGACCCACCCTGGTGGCGGTAGCCCGATGGTGACGCTTTCAGGACAATTCGCGGCGCGATCGATGTTAGAGGACATACCTCTGACAATTTGAACATTTTGTGAACAGAGGATTCGACACTTGTCGACACGGGACAGACGTGATAATATCATATTCGAGTTCAAGCAGTTTTGTAACGTTAGTTACACCTGTAGCGATCGAATGGCTTCCCCGAGCCTATCGCGTTTTGAACTTGTCACACCCGAGAAAAAAGTGATGAGCGAGTTTCCCCACTCGTATCCCGCAGCTGGAACAGCATGCATCTGATGTTCCCCCTTAGTCCATCAAGCATCCTGCTTCAGCGAAGATGCCCCATTGTTTCATTCCCCATGAAACGAGGCACATCTTTAGGGTTCATCACGTCCGATTCGTTCGTTTCCCCGATGAACGAATCACATAACGCTTACACCACTTTTGGTCCCCCGCCAAAAGTGGTTTTTTTGTGCGCAAAAAAGGCAGCCGTCTCAAGACGACCGCCCTTGCTTATAATCTGGCCAACAGTTTGCCTTTTTGAATCGTCGAGACATACGCCCGCTTCGTGAAGACGTCATGCCCGTTCTGCCGGGCCGCATCTAAAATTCCTTCATAGAGGAGCGCTGCCGCCGCGACAGGCTTCCGGCTCGTCACAGGATACAAGTGATGCGTCTCCCGGGCGCTGCTGTATAACGCTTCCGCGCGACGGGCCACTGTCTCCCAGACGTCGATGAACGCCGGAGTCACTTGCCGCGCAAACAAATCGGCTTCCGCGACACCGAACTCGGCGAGCAACGATTGGGGCACATAAATCCGGTCCCGATCGAGGTCTTCCCCGACGTCGCGCAAGATGTTCGTCAACTGCATGGCAATTCCTAAATCGATGGCGCCTTGCTTCAATTGCTGGCGTCCAGCCGCATCGGCGTCCGGCGCGAGAATCGGTAACAGCATCAAGCCGACGGTGCTGGCCGCGTAATAGCCATACTGCTCCGTCTCCTCGAGCGTCGCATAGCGCGTCTTATGTAAGTCCCATTTCATGCCTTCGGCCAACTCGAAGAACGGTTCGACGTCCATGTCGTATCGCTTCCAGACATCCTCGAGCGCCACCCAGAGCGCATCCGGCAATGGTTCGCCCGCCAAGAAAAGATCGAACTCGGCCAAAAAATGCGTCAAACTTTCCTCGGGGCTGTCAGATTCGTCGACCGCGTCATCGAGTGTCCGACAAAACGTATAGACCGCAGCCACGGCTTGGCGGTCAGGTTTAGAGAGCAGGGAAAAGGCCCGATAGAACGTGAGCGAGCCTTTTTTCATTACGTCTTCACATTGACGATACGCTTCTTGTGTCGTCATGGTACAATGCCCCCATTTCTTCTTCCATTCTTTTCACTAACAGTTGCGAGCCGATCATGACGATCGGAACGCCTCCGCATGGATGGACCGATGCCCCGACCGCATAGAGACGGTCGATCTGGGCATACGGACGGGCCTGCGGTTTGAACGCGGCCGATTGGGCCAATTTCGGGGCGATGCCGAAGCTTCCACCCTCGAACAAGCCGAATCGTTCCGCGTCCATCGGCGTCCGGACTTTCATTTCCAAGACACGGTCTCTGAAATCGGGCACCATCCGTTCGATGCGGCCGATCAAATGCTCGATCGCACCGCTCGCTTCGAAGTCTTTCCGTTCCAATTTACGCGGTACCGGTACGAGTACGTACAGCACACTCGTCCCCGTCGGCGCGAGCGAGTCATCGATGAGGGACGGATTGAACGTATACATCGCTGGATACTTGCTCAGTTTACCATCTTCGAAGATGGTCCGCATCGACCCGGCGAAATCAGTCGGCAAATCGAATTGGTGGACCGGCAAGTCGATGTCCCCGTTCACGGTGAAATACAACAAGAGCGTCCCACTCGACGGTTCATACGACTTTGGCTTGACGCCATCAATCAAGCGTTCCATGAGCGGGAAGTCGCCGTTGACGACGACCGCATCATACGGATGGACGACTCCGTCGACGACGACCGCATCCGCCCGACCTTCGGCGACGCGGACGCGTTCGACGTTCGCGTTCAGCTTGAACGTGACGCCCCGGCGCTTCAACTCTTGTTCTATTTTCGTCGCCAGCGAGAAATATCCTCCTTTGACGTACCAAATCCCTTCTTCTTGCTCCCGATACGGAATCAAGCCATAGAGGGATGGCGTGTCATACGGGTTGCCGCCGATGTAGAGCGTTTGCAGACTATAGGCGACACGAAGACGTTCGTCCTTAAAGAAGCGTTTCATGTTCTCGTGGGCCGTCTCATACGCCTTCAAGCGCATGAGGAGCATCAATAACTTCGGCTCGAACAGATCCGTCTTGCTCTTATAGCCCCGGTCCAAGAACGCGTCGAAGCCGAGGCGATACTCTTCTCGTTTTTGGGCCATATATTTTTTGAATCCGGCACCCTCGTTGAAAAGACGGTCGATTTCGGCCGCCTGGCGCTCGATATCGCGATATTTAAAGAACGTCGTCCCATCCTCATAACGGAGGCGATAGAGCGGGTCGACTTCAAGCAGTTCGAGCTCACGTTCCGGGAACCCGGCTTCTTGAAGCTGACTTTTCAGTTTCCCGGGTAACAGGACGATGGTCGGCCCCTCATCGACGCGGGCGCCGTTCTCGAATTCGACATAATTGAGTCGACCCCCGACGCGGGATTCTTTCTCATAGATGGTCACGTGTAGCGACGGATATTTATGGGTCAGGAGCAAGGCCGCGTAAAGCGACCCGATTCCGGCACCGACGAAGCTGATGTTCATTGGCCGACACCTGCCCGGTCACGCAATAGGTTCGCCGTGATCCGCGCCGACTCAAAAATCGTCGGCAGTCCGCTGCCTGGATGAGTGCCCCCTCCGACGAGCCAGACGTGATCGAGTTCCTCGAACTGATTGTGCGGACGGAAATACATCATCTGCGATAAGTTGTGTCCGAGATTGAACGTGGCTCCTTCATATACACCGAACGCTTCCCAGTCGTTCGGCGTGAGCGGCTGCATGACCTCGATATGGTTACGAATGTCGCGATACGGTGAACGCGTCTCAAGCGCATCGAGGACACGTTCCGTCATCGTCGCCTCGAGCTTCTGCCAAGGCAAATTCGACAGATTATTCGGGACCGGCACGAGGACGTAGAGTGACGATTTACCGGCTGGCGCCAGCGTCGGATCAATGTTTGACGCGTTCTGCACGTAGAAGGAGAAGTCTTCACTCAGCTTCAAGTCTTGCGTCATCTCTTTCACGTTACGCTCGTAGTCGTCTGCGAAATGAATTGAGTGATGGGCGACGTCGTCATAGACGCGATCGAGCCCGAGATAGAGCATGAACGTCGAACACGAGTAGCGCTTCTTCTTCAGTTGTTTCGGACTCCAACGAGTGAGCGCATCACTCGGGACGAGCGTCGTCATCGCATGGGCGAAATCGGCCCCGACAATCACTTCATCGAACGCGTAATGCACGTTGTTCGCCACGAGACCGTTAACACGTTTCCCATCGAGCAAGAGACGGTCAACGCCTTCTCCGAGACGAATCTCGCCGCCCTCTTCTTCGATGACGCGCGCCATCGCTGTACATAGTTGGTTCACGCCGCCAATCGGATGATGGACGCCGTAGGCATGCTCCATATACGACAAAATCGAGAAGCCGCCAGGACAATCCCAAGCCGACATCCCTAAATATTTGGCTTGGAACGTGAAGGCGTACTTCAGCTCCTCGCTCGTGAAATATTCCGATAACACGTCATATAACGATTTACCAATCGACAAGAACGGCAACGCCTTCAAAACACGTGTGGCCACGTAATCCGTCAGCTTGTCATGCGCCGTCTGCAGGACCGGCATCAACTTCGACAGCTTGATGGCTTGTTCGGCCATGAAGCGCTCATAGCCTTCCCCGTTCCCAGGGAACTGCTCTTCAATCGCCTGATGCATTTGATCGCGGTCGGTCGTCATCGACAGTACCCGGTTCCCTCGATCGAAATAAAGGTCGTACATCGGTTCAAGGCGTTTCATCTCGACGTAGTCATGTAAATCGCGACCCGTCTCTTCGAAAATCTCTTCTAAAATATACGGCATATTTAAAAAAGTCGGGCCACGATCGAACGCGAATTCTCCGACTTGAAGACGAGACGTTCGTCCACCGACGAACGCCTGCTTCTCAAATACTGTTACCTTCACACCACGGCTTGCGAGCAGCATCGCAGCCGCAAGTCCTCCTGGTCCGGCACCGATCACGGCGACTCTTTTTTCCGACACGTTGAACAACTCCCTATGTGAATAGTCTCTTATGCTTCTATCTCATTATAGAAATGACTGGAGACAAGTTCAAATTTGAATCGGCTCGTCGTGTGTCCGCCATGTGTCAATTGCCGCGCTCGGCAATGACGATATACCATGATCCTTCCGGGATGAATGGGATAAAGCGAATATTTTCAAAGCCGACTTGCTGCATTTGACGGCGCAACTCTCGAATTGTCGGTAACGGATGCAAGTTGTCGTGGAGGGTCATGAACGCATTGAACGCCGAGGCAAACCGAGAGCCGAGCGGCGTCTCTGCGAGCGGAGTGACGAGGACGGCAACACCGGACGCCTCGAGGTTCTCGAGCATCCGTTCGAGCAATTCGATTCGTTTTTCTGGCGAGAAGTAATAGAGCATGTTGTTCATCATGACGGCATCGAACCGGTCCTCATGATCCCATTCCATGAAATCGGCCACTTCGTAACGAATATCACCTGACTCATCCTGCTCCCGGGCTTCGGCGATGACGTCCTCTTCTAAGTCAATCCCGGTCAACTTCCACTCTGGTTCGAGGCCATGCAGTTTACGCAAGTAACCACCGTGCCCGCATCCGATATCGAGCATCGTCTTCACGTCGGCCTGACGCAACAGTTGTTGGACGACTGGGAAAGCGACCGTCTCGACGAGCGTCGACGTCTGTGCAACGACCTGTCCATGCGTCGCCCCATCGAACGTCTTCTGTTTGCCCGACTCTAAAAAGTCAGGGTAAGCGATGAGCGCCGGGATATGCAGCTCCATCATCTCTTGCAGCATGAAACCGATACTGCGCTCATCCTCATGCGACAATTGATATTTCAAACTACGTGTCGGGAAGTAACGCCAGCCTCTCTTCTTCAAATGACGAACGGCGACCCCCACTTCAAGCCAACGCTCCAGCGCGAGTTTCGTCAACGGTTGCTTCAAGCGAAGCGTCATCTCCGCAAAGCTGGCCCCGCCTTGGAGTGCATCGAACAATCCATATTTATAGCCGATATATCCGTGCCAAAGCGGCAGGAACGATTCCGTTTGTTTCATCCATCTTCGCGCGTGCAAGACGCGTGACCATTCATTCATTTGTTGTTCCATCATTTCACCTCATCATCGTTATCACTGATTTTTTTATTTTCCCCTAATAATTTACGGACAAACAAAAAAATCCCACTCCGATGTGCGGAATGGGAATCAACCTTAAATGAAATTGCTAAAGAACGACTGTCCGTATGGCAACGCATAGCCGATGAAAATCGTCACGAGTGCAAGTACGACGAAACCGCCGAACATCGCGTTCGCTGGTTTTTTCTTCTTCACACGGATGAGCGTCATCTCACCGAAGATGAGCGTGAGCAGTCCGACCGTGATTTTCACGTGATAGAACATGCCGCCACCGTTCAATTGTAAATACAAATAAAGTCCTGTGCCGAACGCGACGAGCAACATGAGTCGAAACACCATGTGGGCAATCTTCCCGCTCTTGTTCGCGTTCTTATAGCCGACGTAGGCGACAGCGAACAAGACGAGTAATAAAATCCAGCTCGTGACGTGCGTGTGTAGGAATGCAGTCAATGGCATTCAAAGTCCCCCTTTCCATTATGTACAATCTCTATTGTACACGAGTCGCTCGCTTTACGGTCAAGCGGGTGATTGAAAAATCTTCGCTTCCACCAAAAAGGCGCCCCATCGATGATCGATAGGCGCCTTGCGTTGCTGACGTGATTAAGCTGTCGTCGTTTCTTGTTCACGGACGGCGTATTCATAACTTGGAATGACGACCGTGAACGTCGAGCCTTGATGCTGCACCGACTCGACATGAATCTGACCGGCGTGACCGCGGACGATCTCCTGACAGATCGGAAGGCCGAGTCCGGTACCGCCGATTTCACGGCTGTCCGAATTGTCGACACGATAGAACTTGTCGAAGAGTCGGTCGAGCGCATCGCTCGGAATCCCGATTCCTTGGTCTTTCACTTTAATCGAAATGGATTGGTCGTGATGGGCCAGTTCGACTGTGATTTTCCCGCCACGCGGCGAATACTTCACGGCGTTCGAGAGCAAGTTACTCATCAACTGTTTGAACTTCTGACAGTCGGCGAACAGTTCGTACGGGCGGTCATCGGCTGTGACGAGTTCGAACTGGTGTTTCAACGATGACGCCTCATAGAACGTCATCATATCGCGAATGACCGGCTCGACGTCGAGCTGTTCGCGGTCATACATTTGACTGCCGGCTTCCATCCGTTGTACGTCAAGGAAGTCGTTGACGAGATGCGTCAAGCGCTCCGTCTCGGCATGAATCGTCTGCAAGTATTTCGCTTGCTTCTCGTTCGGCAACTGCTTCTTGACCATGAGCTCGGTGAACCCATAAATCGAAGAGAGCGGGGTCCGTAATTCATGGGAGATGGTCGAGATGAACTCGCTCTTCAAGCGCTCCGCCTCGGTCTCGCTCGTGATGTCACGGAAGACGAGCAACGTTCCTTTCGATAACCCGCCGACGACGATGCGTTCCGCATACATCTGTAAGTTCATCTCCCCTTTACGGATCGAGAAACTCACGCTGTCATGCGGGAAGTCGTCCGTGAACAAACGATCGGTATACTTCAAGAAATCGTCTTCTTGATCGACTGTCGTTGAAATCGTCTCGCGCCATTCGTTCCATGATAGTTCCGCGAGTTCGCTCGACGTGATGTCGTCAAGCTCAGGGAACATCTCATAGAGCGGACGGTTGACGAAGACGTCATCGGTCGAGTGTTCGACGTAAATGACCGCCTCGCGAATCGAGTCGAGAATCCGTTCCGTCTTCCCTTTCTCACGGGTCATCTCTTCAAACAGACGCATCCGGAGAAGTGAGAGCGACAACTGACGGGCGAACGACATAATGTCGCCCATCTGTGTCTGCGTGAAGCGGTCTTTATAACGAACGAGATAGATGAACGCGATAATCGAGTCATCCGTCGGATCATGGACCGGCACGGCCGTCTCATACATATAGTATGGATACGGGAGCGGATGGTCGCTCGCGACTTGTTTCGACGAATGGACGGTCGTCCGCAGTGTCATCGCCCGCGTCAAGACCGAATTCTCGCTATCGAGCAATTGACGCGTGAGCGTCTCGTTCAAGCCGTGGCTCGTGATCGAGAATGAACCTGTCGCATCGACGAAGACGAGCGCGCCGACTTCTGAGTCGGTGATGGCGACGAGCTTCTCGATAATTTCTGGATAGGCCGTCAGTGAATCGCGGGCCGCGAGCGTCTCGGTCAATTCGTTACGATAAGCCAAGTGTTGCTCGTTCTGTTGCGTCTGCTCCAAGATCTCTTCAAGCTCTTGCTGTTGCGCTTGAAGCTCTTCTTGTTGAGCAATCAACTCTTCTTGTTGCGCTTGCAACTCGTGGTTCTTCTCAATCAAGTGACGTTCGTTGTCACGAAGCGTCTCGGCCATTTTGTTGAACGACCGTGACATCGTCCCAATCTCATCTTCACGCTCCATCTGGTCGCTCAAATCGACGATCTCGCCTTTAAGCAGACGGTCCGATGCGATCGAGAGACGTGAAATCAAACGCGTTTGACGGCGCAAGAACGGTTGGATGAACAATAAAATCAAGGCCGCGAACGACAAAATGCTCGCAATCCACAAGAACTGAAGAATGTCGTTATTCAACTTCCAAGCGTCATACACTTTTTGTTTCTCGCTATTCATCAAGTCCTTATAATCGGATAAGGCCGTCTCGATCTGTTGAATCGGGCCGAGCGTATCGATGCCACGCTCTGGGCTATACGGCACGACGCCCTGTTCGATCAAACGCTGGGCTGTCGGCAACGCCAACACCGTCTCTGGGTCGATGGTCGTCTCGGTGATTTCACCTTCTGCCCGCAATTGACCGTACTCCGTCGTCACCGGAAGGATGACACCGAAATAGAAGTCATGAAACTCTTGCAAATCCTCCGCGAAAATCTCACCTTGTTTCGTCTGGACGACGCTCTTGAACCAGTTAATCTCTTGTTGGAACTCGTTCTCTTTCGCCTTGGCCCGCTCAAGTGCCTCGGTATCCCCAAACAAGAGGAAGCCACGAGAATCATATTGAGCGCCTTGCCAGTCGTCCCAAAGCACGTTCAACCGGTCAATCCGCTCATCGACATCTTGTAGTCGTTGTTCGTTCGCCGCAACCCGCTCTTCCATGTACATGTACATGAAAATTGAGCCGACGAGCGCGAGCGCGAGGAACGAGTAGAGGACGACCATGAGGTCGCGACCGAGTTTTTGTTTAAACCATCTGTTCAATTCACGATGCCTCCTATAATCTTCACCAATTCAAGTGGACTGAACGGCTTCGAAATAAAGTAGTCGACGCCAATCTCATTCGCGCAATCACGATCAGATTGTTGGCTCTTCGCCGTGAGCATCATCACTTTCGTATGTTGACGTCCTGGCAGTTTTCGTACTTTCTCAATGACTTCAAGACCGGTCATGCCTGGCATCATATGGTCGACAATCACGAGGTCGTACTCGTTCTGTTCGATTAGCCGATAGGCTTCAAGGCCGTCTGGCGCTTCATCAATGTCATATCCTTCATCTTCTAATGTATCTAAAACAAGCATGCGTAATACTTCTTCATCTTCTGCTAGTAAAATTTTTACCATGACGATTCCTCCATTTTTTATCCCATTCCATTATTTTAACGGATTCAGTTCGTAATCACAAAAAATAAGGGTGTACGGTGTATAACCGTACCCCTTTTTCTTCACAACGTCTACATTATAATACAACAATTTCCTGCAATTCGAGCGAATAAATGAGCATCTGCCCGACCGTGATTCCCCAAATCGCCTCAATCGCCTCACGATAAAGCGAGAGTTGGACGTGATAGCGGTCACGTAACATTTGTTTGGCCGCGTCACGGGAACCGCTCGAGAAAAGCACAGAGTCCGATTTATAATCGAGAAGTACATACGTCTCTCCGTCATAAAACAGACAATCGATAATCCCTTGGATCAGCACGTGCTCGTCGGTGAACGTCCCCGTTGGATTGACTCGCTCGGCCGGGACCGTGTACGTGAACGGTAGCTCGCGCCAACCTGTCCCGGTTTGAAGCGCTGCGGTCAACGCGCGTCCTGTGTCCGAGGCAAAGAACGCCTTGATTTCAGGACTCGCAAGCCGTGCCGTCTCGGCCTCGACCGGGCTGAGCATGCTTTCCGCTTCCCAGCGGTCGATTTGGACATCGAGCGGCTCAGACGGGTCGATCAATTGGAAGACGAGATGTAACGTCGTCCCCCGTTCGGCCCCTGTCTGCTGAGCTTGCTTCCATTTTGGTTCTCGATACGGAGTGTCCGTCGCCCGGTACGTCTCTTCGAACGCCGCCTGTTCAAGCTGGAGCGCCCGCTTCAATTCGGTCACCGTTTGTTTGGCCGCCGTCTCCGTCGCAGCCTGTGCCGGATAGGCGTAGGCGAACGCCTTGTGGACGAACTCACTGACGTTCGCTTCGTCTTTCACCGGAAAATCGATCGCCTCGAACTGTTTGACATGATGGAGCTGTGCCATCATCTCTTGGAGTGTGGCGACTTCTGCCAAATCCTCTTCACCAATGATGCGATACGTCCACGGTGTCGCTTCTGGTTGCGGAGCGATAACCGGCAAGCCTTGTTGTTCTAAGAACGAGGCAGCCCCTTCAAGTTTCAGGAGTGCCGGCGCGACCCAATCGAGATACGTCTTCGCGTCACGACGCGACTCAGCCGACAACGTCGTCCCGGTCTGCTCGACATGCAGCCACTGCTGAATCTGCTTCCCCGGTTCTTTAATCGTCCCGACCAAAATCAGTTTCTCTTTGGCCCGAGTGAGCGCGACATATAAGACCCGCATCTCTTCGGCTTTCATCGTGGCATCGAGATCGCGGCGAATCATCTCTTTGACGAACGTCTCCGTCTTCGTCCGGGTGACGACATCGATGGCGTCGAGCGAGATGCCATACCGTTTATGGAAGATGACGCGCTGCATTTGGTCGCGTTTATTGAACTGCTTTCCAAGCTGGGCGACGATCGTGACCGGGAATTCCAGTCCTTTCGACTTATGGACCGTCATGATTCGGACGACGTTCTCTTCTTCGCCGAGCGAACGCGCCTCTGACAAATCCTCACCGTTATCTTGCAGTCGGTCCATCACGCGGAGGAAGCGATACAAACCGCGGTATCCGCTCCGTTCATAGGACAAGGCCCGATCATAGAGCGCCTTCAAGTTTTCTTGGCGTCCTTTCCCACCTGGCAAGCCGCCGGCGAAATCGTAGAAGCCGGTGTCGTTGAACACTTGTTGAATCAGCTCCGACAAACTATGGTTCCGTGCGAACGTGCGCCACGCCGACAACGCGTCGAGCACATCGCCGCACTTCAGACCGAGGTCATCCTCATCGTCCGCTTTCGCTTTGAGCGCCTCGAAGAACGAGTCCTCCGATTCAAGACGAATCTTGGCCAGTTCTTGGTCACTGAAGCCGAACATCGGTGAACGGAGCGCTCCCGCGAGCGGGATGTCTTGAAGCGGATTGTCAATCAGTTTCAACACGGCGAGCATCATGCGAATCTCGGTCGCCTGGAAATAGCCGCCGTCTGAATCGGTATAGGCCGGGATGTTGTACTGTGTCAAAATATCCATCAGCTGTTCGACGCGCTCTTTTTTCGAGCGGACCAAGATGACGATATCGCGATATTCGCACGACCGCAGCAAGCCGGTCGCCTCATCGGTCACTTTGAACGGTTCCTCGCCCGAGACAAGTTCTAAAATCCGGGTCGCGATGGCGCGTCCTTCGAGCTCTTGTTTCGAGAGATCACGACTCTCACCATTGACGAGAATCAGCTCAGGTCTCGCCTCGAGCTCCTCATACGCCCGGCCTGGCACGAGTCGGGCCGCCTCATCGTATTCGATCTCACTTACTTCCTCGTCCATCAACCGGACGAACAAGTCGTTGATGCCATGGAGCACTTCGGCCCGGCTCCTGAAGTTTTGGGACAGGTCGATCCGTTGTCCCGAACCACCTTGTTTGAACCGGGTCGCCTTCTCGATGAACAGACGCGGCTCGGCATGGCGGAACCGATAAATCGATTGTTTGATATCGCCGACCATGAACAAGTTGCCGACGTGTTCGGCTTCGTGGCTGACGAGTCCGATAATCGTCTCTTGGATCTCGTTCGTATCTTGATACTCATCGATCAACACTTCGGCGAAGCGCTGTTTATAGAGCGATGCGACCGAGGACGGTCCGTCCCCGTCGCGCAAAATCGCGAGCGCATAATGTTCAAGGTCGCTGAAATCGACGAAGGCGCGGTCCCGCTTCGCCTGCTCATAGGCGGCACCGAACGTCCGGACGGTCTTGACGAGCGTCTCGACGAGCGGACGTTGCGTCATCAAGACCTCTAAATAGTCCGCTCCGCTCGTGCCGGCCTGTGCGGTCGCTTCGCTCAACTTCTTCTTCGCCTGGTCGTAGGCCGGTTTCAACACCGTGTGGTAGACATGATGTTCGTCTTTCTTTTGGACGGATTTCATCGTCCCGAATTTGACGGCGCGGGAAGCCGTCTCGAGCTCGCTCCACTTGAACGAGTCCGGATCAAGGTTCGCGAACGGCAAAATCGCCTGTTGCACGTTCTCGGATTGCGCCTCATAACCGGCGAGCCGAAGCTCGATGGCGACGCGACGAAGTTGACGCAACGCCTTCTCGATGTCTACCCAAAGCAGGTGACCGAATTCGATCAGCAATTGCTCATCGTCCGGGTCCCCGTCAAATTGATACAACGAGACGAGCTCATCCAAATAGGCTTCCGGGTCAGGCAGTGTTCGCGCATAGTGATAAAGTCCGAGAATCAACTCCTCAATCTCACTGTCCCCGCGGTCGGACGTATAGGCGTCAATCAAGGCGAAGAACGCTTGGTCTTGTTCGCCATAGGCGTCTTCGAGCACGTCTTCGAGCACATCGTCCTGCAAGAGCACCAAATCACGCTCTTCAGCGATTTTGAACGCCGGGTCGAGGTCGAGCAAATAGTAATTCTCTCGAATCACCTCGAGACAGAACGAGTGAATCGTCGTGATGAGTGCTCGGTTGAGCATTTGGCGTTGTTTGCGAATATATGCGTTCTCCGGGTCGTCACGAAGCGCTTGATCGAGCGCTTTGGCGATTCGCCGCTTCATCTCGGCCGCGGCCGCATTCGTGAATGTGACCACGAGCATGCGGTCGGCCGTCAGTTCGTCCGTCTCATCCAAGAGACGGCTCGCAAGTCGTTCCACGAGGACTGCCGTCTTGCCGGAACCGGCTGCCGCCGAGACGAGCACGTGCGATCCTCTGGCATCAATGGCCGCTTGTTGGTCATTCGTCCACTTCATCGACGTCACCTCCTAATCTTGACAAGACGTCATCTTTTTCTAGCTTTTTCAATTGCCGTGCCTCGTTGGACAACGCCTCATCAAAGTGACAGACACTTTGGAACGGGCACGTCTGGCATGGCCGGCGTTCTTTATACTCATACGGTTCGACCCCGATTTCACCGTCATACATCGCCTCGGCGCTCGATTGGGCCAAATCGATGGCATGGTCCATCAACTGTTCGAGTTGCGGTGGCGAGACGACTTTTTTCGTCGTGTTCGCATCGAGCGTCCCGTCTTTCTTGTACTTGACCGGGATGACGATTGATTTTTTCTGGTCGAGTTTCGCCGTCCGGTCCATCATCTCTAAAATGGCCGGATCATCGACGAGCAACCCTTGCATCTGATACGACTCGAGCACCTTGCGTTCGGTGTCGGTATCCGTCTCGGCCGGAGCGACGAGCGGGCGATGGACGTGGAAATAGAGCGCGGCCGCTGGGGCGACGTTCTCTTGCGTCCAAGCGTTCGCCTGCTCAATCAACACTTTCAAATAGATGAGCATCTGCATCGCGAGCCCGTAATAAATCTCGGCGAAGTCGATCTCTCGTTTACTCGACTTGTAATCGACGATCCGAACGTACAATTGGTCGTGAATCGAAGCCGTATCGACCCGGTCAATCCGACCGACGAGTTCGCACGTCGCCCCGTTACTGAGCGTGAACGATACCGGCGGGAAATTGCCGCTGCCGAAAGCGAGCTCAAAGGCGACCGGATCGAACCCGTCTCGTTTCGACTGCTCGATTAACACTTCCGCCGTCTTGCTGACGACGTCGGTCAATTTTTTCTTCAAATAGCCATACCGGTTCGAACTCATCAAAATCGCGTTTTGAATCTCTGGTGTGACGAGCTCGACGGCCGCCTCGGCGAGAGACGAACATTCCTCCCGGCTCACATCACGCCATTCTTTCCCTTCCATCTGCACGGTCTGGGACATGTGCTCGATGGTGCGATGATACAAGTTGCCGATATCTGGCGCCTCTAAGCGATACAAGCGGCGCTCTTTTAAACGAAGGCCGTAACTCGCGAAGTGACGGTACGGACAGGCTTGGAACGTCTCGAGCCGCGAGACGCTCGCCCGAATCGAGTTCGTGTACAGCGACTTGGCGACGTCTTCCGGTAACGGCTTGGGCACGTTTTGATAGAAGAGCGCGCTCGTCAATAACCGGATCCGCTCGCGGCCTTCCGGATGTTTCAACAGCTCGTTATATACCGTGAACCACGTGTCTTGAATCGGGTAGTGGCGACTGAGCCGCTGTAATTCGAGCGCCGTGACCGCTGCCGTCTGATTCACGTTCGTGATAAACGACAACTGGTCGCTCGGGCGATGTTCCCCGGCTTCTGCGAAGTGGGTCGTCACGACCTTGCCGCCGCCAAGCCGCGCCTTGAGGTCCGCGATGAAGCTGGCCGGCTGAATCGCCTTGCCGGCGCGGTCGACGAGGGCGTAGCTGACGAACAGCCGATGACTCGGTGCAGTGAGCGCCTTATACAAATAGTACGTCTCATCGTCAAACAAGTGCTCGGTCGCTTTCCCGGCCCGGACGCCGTTCTCGTGCATGAAGTCGAGGTCCTGGTCGGTCAATAGTTTCGACTGGGTCGAGACGAGCGGGATTTGATCTTCGTTCGCTCCGAGCAGGAAGACGACTTTCTTATCAAGCAACCGGCCCCGAACATAATCGGTGACCGTCAATTGATCCAAAGAAGGCGGGACGAGCGCATAGCGCAGACTATCGAGCCCGGTGTCCATCATTTGGAGGAACAGCTCGGTCGAGAGCGTCTCGTCCGGTGCGGCCGCCTCTAGCTGTTCGAGCAAGTGCAACACCGCGTCCCATACTTGCGTATGTTCGCGCGCCTCGAGCAAGCGTGCCTCTTCGAGCGCCTCATCTCGCCAATGGGCAAGACAGGACGCCACGCCGACTCGTTCCAAGAATGCGTAGATGGCATGCGTGTACGCCTGCATCGTCTTCGCTGCCTTCAAGTCATCCAACAACGGGTCGAACGTGTCGACGACGGTTTGCCGATAGCGATTGAGCGCCGTCTCTAAGTCGAGTTCTTCCCCGGTCAACCGTGCCTCTTCCTCGGCACGACGTTTCAAGTACCACGCATCATGCCAATGGTAATGTTTAATCCCCCGTTCAATCACGAACGCCTCGAGCCGATCGACCGATGTGCGTCGATGCTCCGCATCGAGCAGAATCAATTCCGTCTTCAGTGCGCGAAACACCGGCTCTTCCCGGTATCCACGGAGTGCGACTTCAATCGTCGCCTTCAGTAATTCGACGACCGGATGATCGAGCATCGGTTGTCGCTCATCGAGGAAGAACGGCAAGTTCATTTTTTGTAGCGCCTGCGTCGCCAAATCGCCGTACGCTTCAAGCGAACGGGACACGAACGCGATATCGCGGTAACGGAAGCCTTCCTCACGAACGAGACGCACGACTTCACGGACGGCGGCCTCGACTTCCACCGACCGGTCGACGGCCGCGTGTAACACGACGTTCGAATCGGGACGGGTATACGGGGCTGCCGTCACTTGCCCGAACGTGGCCTCGAGATAGGCCAAGCTCGGATGTTGGAAGCGAGGCGCACCCGTATGAGGCGTGTCACTCGACGAGATGCCCCGTTCGGATAACAGCTCTTTGAAGCGCATGAGCGTACGCTGTGTCGGTCCGAAAGACGGATGGGGCCGGTAGAGCGAATCCGGATCGATCGTCAACAGGACATCGAGCGGCGCCTTCTCCGCCAAAGCGACCAGCACCGCCAGCTCCTGCTCGGAAAATTCATTGAACCCATCGACGTAAAACCGGGTCCCGGTCAAGTCGATGTCCGGCAACAGTTGCAGCAGCACGTTAAAGTAATCTTCGGCGTGCAGCGATTTCCCCGCTGTCATCGTCAAGAAGCCTTCATACAGGATGGACAGGTCCTGCAGTTTCAGCGACCGGTGTTGGTCTTGTTCGCTCAAGCGGAGCAACTGCTCCGGATCGACGAGTCCTCGTTTGAGGAGCGTGATCAACGCATTCAATTCCTCATAGAAACCGAACTGATTCATCGTCCGGCGGAACAAGGTCAAGCGTTCCTCGTTCATCTCGACGACACGGCGCAACAGCAAATGTGTCCCCGTCTGGTCCAAAAACTGTTCGGTCGCGACGCCACGGTCGCGCATCATCAAAAAGGCGAGACGGCGCATCGATAAGACTTGAATCCGGGTCGACCCGTTCAAGCCGTCGGTCATCGCCATTTTCCGTTCCATTTCAAACGACATTTGGTCTGGGACGAGCATATAGATGGTCGGTCCGCTCGGGTCACGCTTCAGCTCTTCGATGACTTGTTTCGTCATCCATTCGCTTTTTCCGCTCCCGGAACGCCCGACGTGAAAAGTGACCGTCATTTAGGCGAACACCCCTTCCCTTTTTTCTTTATTATGACCCATTCCGCGCAGTTTGTAGAGGGAAATCCTTCGAGACCCCGGCAAGAAAATTGACCAGCCCGCATCCTTCCCAATTTCAGCGAAAATCGATTAGACTGGACGTATGAGGGGGAAATGAACATGAGTGCATATGAACAATTCGGCGGCGAGCGTGGAGTCCAACAGCTCGTAGACGCCTTTTATGATCTCGTCTACGCCGACCCGGTCTTGTTGCCGTTGTTTCCGGACGACAAAGAGCGGGTCAAAGCGCATCAATTCGAATTTTTAACACAGTTGCTCGGGGGACCGAAACTGTATACGGAACGTCGTGGTGGCGGTAACTTGGCGATGATCCATCGTGACCACCCCATCTCTGAGACGCATGCCGGACATTGGCTCGGCTGCATGGAGCAAGCGCTCAAAACGGTCGATGCGCCCGAGTCGATCAAACAACAGCTGTTCCATCGCTTGATCATGTCATCCTCGAACGTCGTCCGCGTCTGCTCTCACCATTTTGAGTAGTCAGCCTTTCGAAAAGCGGGTATGATAAGAAAGTAAGTAAAGGAGGTCGTTTTTCATGACAGAAGAAGAAAAGAAAGAGGCCGTTTCGTCTGAAGAAGAAACGGAAGAAGTAGAACCGACGGCAGTCCTCGCCGACGCCCTCGAAGAGGACGAAGAGGAAGAAGACCAACCCGAAGAAAAGAACATGGACCACATTAAAGGTGTGTTCAACTATATGCACGAGAACGGACGAGAGTACCGCGTCGTCTTTTATCAGGACCGCAAAAACCTCGTCTTCCGTGAACTCGGCAACGGGAAAGTCGAATTCGTCGGACGTTTCACTGACGAGGCATACGATGAAGAGAATGAAGCAGAGATGCGCGAACTCGGCGAGCAACAGCTCGAACGGATTCTTGCGGATCGTCTCAAATAAAAAAATCGCCCGAGTTGGGCGATTTTTTTATTTTCCTTTGTTCCGCTTTTTCTTGCGCAGTGCATAAATGACTCCGGCAATCCCACCAGCGACGGCAATCCCGGCCATGGCAGGCACGAGGATTTTCTTCGTCGGAATCATCTCTTTGACCCGTTCGTACGGTGTCGGCACCGACAACTCGAGTTGAACGGCCGACTCACCATGACCGTTGGCCCGCGCTTTGCGTGCCGCATCGGTGATGACGACGCGCCCCGTCGTATAACGGCGATTTCCATGCTCATCCGTATACGGACGACGTACGCGTTTGACACCGCGAACCGTCTTCCCACGGGCTGCATCCGGACGGACGACGCGTTCGCTCGTCCACGCTCGTCCCCCTGTCGCACTGTAAGCCGGGCGAATTGTCCGGCGATTTAACCATGTGTATGAATCATTCATCGTTGATTCCCTCCAATATTGTGAAGTCCTTCTCTTATTATACCCATAGAGCATCTCACAAAAACATACGTCTCCCGACGTAAACGAACAAAGGATGGCCCACCTCGGGCCATCCTTTGTCGTCATGCAATTACTCTGTGAACGGTTTATCCCGGTGGCGACGTTTCGCCAAAATCAAGTAGTAGGCCGGGACGAGCACGAGCGTCAGTACCGTCGAGAACAGAATCCCTGACACGATACAGATGGCAAGTGGTTTGAAGAGCGGGTCTTGTCCGAACGCGACCGGCAAGAGGGCGACGACGGCGGTCAAGGCCGTCAACAGGATCGGACGAATCCGGGCCCGCCCTGCCTCATAGACAGCGGTCGTGACAGCCATGCCGTCCCGAATCCCTTGCTCGATGAACTCGAACAAGACGACGGCGTTCCGCACGACGATTCCGGCGAGCGAGACAATCCCCATCGAAGCCATGAAGCTAAATGGCGTCTGTGTGATGAACAGTCCGACGACAGCTCCGGCAATCGCCAAGTAAATCGTGAACAGGACGAGCATCGGTAGTGACAATGAATTGAACTGGAATGCGATAATCAAGAAGATTAAGAACAAGACGACGACGAACAACGTGGCGAGTTCAAGGAAGAACTCGTTTTGTGTGTCACTTGCCCCCGATTGATCAAAGGCGATCCCGTCATCGGTCAATGCAGACTCCGCATCGGCGAGCACGCGGTCGACGTCTTGTTTGAACGCTTCCTCGTCCATACCTTCGCTCGCAAAGATTTGGAGCGTCACGGTCCGTTCTCCGTTTTCACGCGGAATCTGTTGAATCTGTTCCGTCGTCGTTTCGGTGACGAACGTGCTGAGCGGTGCGACCGGTGGGCCGGCTTCCGTTTCGACTGGGACGAGAATATCGTCTAAAGCGAGCGCCTCACGGTTTGCTTCCGCATCGACGACAATTTTCACATCGCGCTGTTCGACACCATCATCGAACGTTCCGATCGGAATCCCGTCCGTGACGAGGCGAATCTGGTCACTGATCGCTTTCGCGGTCACGCCAGCGGCCGCCATCGCGTCACGGTCGAGCTCATACGTGAGTGTTTGGAACGGCTCTTTAATGTTATCGAGGACGAGTGCGCCGTCAATCTCTTCGAGGTCTGCTTTCACGGTATCCCGTGCCGCCACGAGCTCGTCGATTGTCTCGCCGCGCATCGTGAACTCGACAGGTGCTGAAGTCGGCGGTCCTTGTTGTTGCGTATCCAAGAAGATTTCAGCATCCGGGTTGTTTTCCCGGATTTGTGTCGTATACTCATCAATCAATTGAATCGCATCGATTGTCTCGTTATCGACACGGACGACGATTTGGCCGGTGTTGTCACCTGTTTGGTCGAGACCACCCGTGAACAGGCTCGGTAACCCGCCCCCGGCAAAGATGGACGTCTCGGTGACGCCATCGATGCTTTGGAACTCTTCCTCGATGGCTTGAAGTCTCCGTTCCGTCTCTTCCAAGTCGGTCTGGACCGGTAATGTGACGCTCGTCACGACTTCTGGTCGGTTCGCGGCCGGGAAAAATTCGAATGGTGTCAATAGAATCAATCCGTACAAGGCGGTCGTGATGACGAAACCGACGAGTCCGAACGTCCATGGACGCTTCGCAACTTTTGGCAACAACGTGTCCGCATAGAAATTACTGAGACGGTTGAGTGGTTTCCCTAACCAACCCGGCTCTCGTTTCGAGACTTTGACTTGTTTCCGGTTCAACCAGTATTGGGCAATCGGGACGAGAGTCAAACTGATGACCATCGAAGCGAGCACCGATAACGCCAATACGGTCGGCAAGGCGCGGATAAAGTTCCCGTTCGCACCTGACAAGAGGGTCAATGGCAAGAAAGCGAAGACGACGGCGAGCGTCGAAGTGACGATCGAGCCCCACACTTCTTTCGTCCCGCGTACGGCACCTCCCATCGCCGTATCCCCTTTCCGGTAACGACGCAGGATGTTGTCGTTGACGACGATGGCGTCATCGACGAGAATCCCGAGGGCGATGATGGCACCGATGATGGAGATTTGGTTCAAGTCGACCCCCGTGAAGCGAAGCGGGATTAACGCGAGCAAGAACGATAATGGAATCGCTAAGCTGACGATGATGGATCCTGATACCGTCAATCCAATCGTCGTGACGACGATGACGGCAATCATGGCGACGATGAACTCTTTTGTCAACGACGAGAAGATCGCGTCGACCGCTTTGGCCTGCTCGTAATAAGGGACGAGCTCGACGCCAGAGACGTCTCCGACTTCTGCGGCGACGACTTCATCGACGCGTTCTTGCAGCGTCGGGATATCTTGTCCCGACTCGATTGTGACCGTCAAGGAAATGGCGGGCATCCCATCGAGCGAGACGAGGTCGGTGACCGCTTTTTCCGTCTCTTCGACCGTACCGACGTCTTCGAGTAGAACGGGCGTCCCGTCTACCGATCCGACGACGACTTGGCCCATATCATTGACGTTCGTCAAACTGTCGATCGCCAACTGATAGATGCCCTCTTCCGTCGACTGGCGTCCGAGCGGTGTCGTTTTATATTCTTCATTGATGGCCGTCAAAACGTCCGGGAAGGCGAGTTGACGCTCCCCGAGTTCGGCCGAGTCGAGCGAGACGACGAATTCGGTTTCTGGCAATCCTTTGATTGTCACACCGGTCACGCCTTCGGTCCGCAACAATCGTTCCTCCAACCGCTCGACATCTTCTCGAGCCGCTTGCAACGTTTCGCGGTCGTCCGAAGTCAACAAATATGAAGCGACCGGCAATTGTCCGATTGAATCATTGACGGTCGGTGCCAGCGCATTCTCAGGCAAGCGCGGTGCGGCATCCGAGATGGCTTGGCGCACGTTCGCCTGGAGCTCACTTCGGTCGAAGCCGTCTTCATACTCGACTGTGATGTTTGAGAACTCGGATGCGGATAATGATGACACTTTCTCGATTCCTTCGAGTCCTCTCAATTCAGTCTCCAAAATATTCGTGACGTTCCGTTCGACCGTCTCTGCGGTCGCGCCTGGATATGGCGTCTGAATCAAGATGATATTGACACTCGTCTCCGGAATTTCACGCTTCGGAAGTTGGAAGAACGTGAGCACCCCGACGACGACTGCGACGAGTAAAAACACGATGACCAGTTTTCCTCGTTCAATCATTTTTTGAAAAAACATGTTGACCCCTCACTTTCAGATGATGTGCAAATACACATATGAACTATTCTTCTTCATCATAGAGGGGTTCGTCATCGATTTCAATCTTTAAACCTGATTGAATGTGTTTCAGTGAAAGCGTTTTTGAAACGAATACGATAACTCGATGGAACGCTGCTTCTGCTTATAGACGGTATGATTCGACACCGGCACTTCGACCGATTCACCTGAATGAAAGATAATTCGGCTCCCTTTTCCGCTCTTCTCCGCATCATAGACTTGAGAGAAGTTGATCCAAGCACAGTCGGGGCTTTCTTTGGCAATGGTCGGGAAAAATACGGCATCTGCATGCCAATCCATGATGACGGGCGTTTTCCGGTGCGGTCCGAGTACGTCACGGGCCGCTTCAATCCGTCCTTGGATACTTGAACCGTAATACAGACAGGCGGATTCGAGTAAGTGAAGGGGTGAGCCTTTCAAGCGTCGGACCCCGTCGGATTGATAGACGAGCGTCTCCGCCTCCCCGTACTCATTAAACACCGGAATCAAAGCTCTTGTTTCATTCGTCAACTGAGTCATCTGATCTGCCTCCATCATGGATGTATTGCCTTACCTCTCATTCATACCAAGGAGTCACCGTTTCCACAAATCGAGCTCAAACATTTCCCACTAAAAAAATCAGCCAACGAGTGGCTGATTTTTTAATTTCGATAATCTAACTTTAGTTTTGGATTCGAATTCGATGGCGGAAAGTGAAAATGTACAGCAACTCCGTCACTCGTATTTCCCAAGGCGACCGTCCCCTCGTGGAGCGTCACAATCCGTTGAACGATGAAGAGACCGAGCCCAAACTTTCCTTGTTTTCCGCGTGAGAATTGATGGAACAAATCGAGGTTCTCATCGACCGGTGGACCATCGTTCTCAATCGTAATCTCGACGCCTGCCTCAGTGTGAGACAGACGGATATGAATCCTCGATTCGGCGTAGCGCAAGGCGTTATCGAGCACGTTCTCGAACGCGACGCGAATCTGTTCCCCATCACCGAGCATCTCACCGGCATGCCCTTCGACCGTCCAGTCCAAGTTGCCACGCAATTTGAACCGGCTGACGAGCAGCTCCACCAATTTATCGAGATTGATTGGTTCAAGTCGCATCTCTTGGCCTTTGAAATATTCCAGCTTGGTGACGTACAACAAATCGACGACTTTCTTCTCGAGACGCGATGCCTCTTCATCAATGACTTCGGCCGACCCTTTCAAGTCTCCGGTCGGATAGATGCCGTCCCCGATCGATTGGGCGTAACCACGGATGACCATGATCGGCGTCTTCAAGTCGTGGGAGATGTTTTGAAGCAACGCCTGTTGGGCCACGTCCTGCTCTTGCAACTCTTGACGCATCGCGTCAATCGAGCGGGCCAATTGGCCGAGCTCGTCTTGACGGGCGAGCGGGAGCACCGTCTCCCATTGACGGTTCGAGATTTTTTCGACCGCCCGTTCCATCTCGACGATCGGCTTCGTCAGCTCACGCGACATCCATAAGGCTGGAATCAACGACAGCAAGCTGATGACCCCGATTAAAATCGAGATGCGCCAGTAGAGCGTCGAGACGAGCTCACGGCGATAGGCGTCCCACGCATAAGATGCCTGATAGATGAGCTCCCCGTCGTATTCGTTTTGACGGATGATATAGTAGACATCCTCTCCGTCAATCGTCGTCTGATATTTAGCGACCTCGCTCGTCTGTTCGATCGCCTCTTGATACATCCGGTTCGTCAGTTCGAGTGGGGCCGACCCATAAATGATTCGTCCGTTCGGCAGAAAGATGAGCTGGTTGACCGAACGGGACTCTTGTTGGCGACGGTCATATTCAATCGGATTTTGCGGGATATTTTCCAACTCGTTCGTATTACCCAGGTAATAATCGACATCTTGTAACGTCTCATACACTTGTTCATCGATAAACTGCGTGATTGAGGAACGAATCGTCAATAAAATCATCAAGGCGAGCGTCACGATGATGAGGAGAATCAACACCCAGATTTTCCACATGAGCCGCTTCGGCTGAAGGTGATTGAGCTTCATGGCTTAACGAGTCGATAACCGACGCCATAAAGCGTCTCGAGCTCCAAGCGATGCAATTTCTTCCGCAGGCGCCGCACCAAATCATCGACGACGCGGTCCGAACCGAAATAGTCATGGCCCCAGACGCCTTCGAGAATCTGTTCACGCGACAACGCCGAACCCGGGTGTTCGAGGAAGAGGAGCAATAAGTCGAACTCTTTCGACGTCAAATCGATTTCATCCTGTTCGTGTCGGATGAGACGTTTCTCGGGATAAATCGTATATTCCCCATACTCGATATGTTCGTTCGATTTTGAGCCGTATACCCGGTCAATCAACTTCTTCACCCGGATGACAAGCTCGCGCGGCAAGAACGGTTTGGCGATGTAATCGTCAGACCCCATCTCGAGCCCGATGATTTTATCGATGTCTTCGTCACGTGCCGAAATAAAGATCGTCGGCGTGAAGGCGTTCGTCGCCTTGATTTGTTTCAACAGTTGGAACCCGTCCAAGTCTGGAAGCATGATATCGAGCACCCATAGATCCGGCTCGTCCTTGATGGCAGCTTGAGCCGAGATTCCGTCCGTGAACGACCGAACGCGATACCCTTCCTGCTCCAAATATGTGACGAGCATTTTGTTCAAATTGATTTCGTCATCCACTAAATAAATTGTGTACATTCGAGTCACCTCTGCAACGTTTTTACATATCATATCAAACAATTATGGACAAAAGATGGGAATGGGGTCGTTTCTTGGGCGCTGAATGTGCTCGCCACACGTCAACGAATCGACAAAAAAAGAAGGGTCTCCCCTTCCTTACCGTGTCGGCCGAGTGCGCATCTGTTGCGCGAGGAATACTGTGCCTCCACTTAGTAAGGCCAGTACGCCGCTAATCATTACGAGTTCCATCTTGTCCCCACCCTCCCCATTGATATCGATTCTCATTATCACCTATAATATAGCATGTTTTGACTCGCTTGAACATCACAAAAAAAGCTCCCGCCGTCAGGCGAGAACTTTGAATCATGCGTTGACGTCGTAGCCTTGTTCTTCGATGGCTTCAATCATCGCTTGTTTCGAGATTTTATCGTTATGGATGACATCGACCCGATGGTCCTGGAGCGAGACGATTGCTGATTCGACGCCGTCTAATTCCGTCAGCGCCCCTTCGACCGCTGCTTTGCAATGGTTGCATGTCATACCTTCTACTTTTAAAGTCGTTTCATTCATGTTGATTTTCCTCCTTGTGTTTTCAATCGTAACGCATTCAAGACGACAGAGACCGAACTGAACGCCATCGCTGCCCCAGCAATCCAAGGGGCGAGTAGACCCGCCGCTGCAATCGGGATGCCCAGACTGTTATAGGCCAGCGCCCAGAACAGGTTTTGCCGAATGTTGCGCATCGTCAATGAACTCATTTCGATGGCACGGTTCACGCCCTCGATGTCTTGTCCCATCACTGTGACGTCAGCCGCTTCTAACGCGACATCCGTCCCGCTTCCGAACGCGATGCCGACATCCGCGACGGCGAGAGCCGGCGCATCATTCATGCCGTCCCCGACCATGGCGACACGTCCTTGGCGCTTCAACGCTTCGACGTGATCCGCTTTCTCGACCGGTAGCACCTCGGCGATGACGTTCGTTTCGGGAATCCCGAGTTGACGGGCGATATCGAATGCGACTTCTTTGCGGTCACCGGTCAAGACGTACACTTGTCTCGTCAAGGCTAGATGTTGCACGACGGCACGGCTCCGCTCTTTCAATTGATCTTGTAGACCGAACGCCGCGACGATTCCAGACTCGTCGGCCACATAGACAGGCGTCATCGCCTGCATGTCCCAGTCCGGTAAGGCGAATCCGGCTTCTTGCATCATGCGGACCGAACCGATACGTAGAGGTTTCCCATCCACGACCGCTTTCAATCCTCGACCGGCCAACTCTTCGACACGTTCAACCTGGCCGCTTCCTTCACCACGACCGATTGCCTCGGCGAGCGGATGTGTCGACTGGCGTTCGGCCATGATGGCCAACTTCAAGAACGCCGCGTCTCCGAACGTCGCCACCACTTCCGGCGTCCCTTTCGTGAGTGTCCCCGTCTTATCGAAGACAACGATGTCGACACCGTTCAACGATTCGAGTTGGCCACCACCTTTAAATAAGACGCCTTGTTCGGCGGCACGGCCTGTCCCGACCATAATCGATGTCGGGGTCGCCAAACCGAGCGCACACGGACAGGCGATGACGAGGACGGCGATCGAGGCCCGAATTGCCATATCTAAATCGTTGAACCCGAGTGTCCACACCGCGAACGTCAAGGCGCTGATGGCGACGACGATCGGGACGAACACACCCGAAATCCGGTCGGCCTGCCGTTGAATCGGCGCCTTGTCCGTTTGGGCCTGTTCGACGACGCGGACAATTTGAGCGAGCATCGTCTCGCTACCGACACGTTCGGCGACCATCAACACCCGATGTGAACGGTTAATCGTTCCGCCGACGACGTCAGCTCCGACAGTTTTCTCGGATGGGATTGACTCCCCGGTCAGCATCGACTCATCGATGACCGTCTCTCCTTCGACGATTTTCCCATCGACCGGCACTTTCTCACCTGGACGAACGACGATGACGTCACCGGCTTTGACCAAATCGATCGCGACCGAGCGTTCGACACCATCGACGAGTAAAATCGCCTCTTTTGCCTGTAACGACAGGAGCGATTTGAGCGCGTCCGTCGTTTTCTCTTTCGCTCGGGCCTCTAACCATTTCCCGAGCAATACGAGCGTGATTAGGACGGCACTCGTCTCAAAATAAAGTGACGGATGCATCGGATGGGCGAGCATCTCGAAGACTGAGTAAAAATAAGCTGCCGACGTCCCGGTCGCCACGAGCACGTCCATATTGGCCGCGCCGCTCTTCAAACTCTTATAAGCACCCTTATAAAACTGGGCCCCAATCCAAAACTGGACCGGCGTGGCGAGTGCGAATTGCCACCACGGGCTCATCAGCCAATCGGCCTGGAACGTCACACCTGGGATGTGCGTAATCATGACGAGCAGAAGCGGTGCCGACAACAGCGCCGAGATGAGCACTTTTCGCTCGAGCGGGCGCAGGTCGTGTTTTGGCGTCAGTTCCGCCTTTCGTTCTGCGCCGTAACCGATTTTTTCGATGCGGGCGATCAGTTCGTCTTCGGTGATGCCATCGTCGACGCGAATCGTCGCCGTCTCGAGCGGCAAGTTGACGGTCGCTTCGACACCGTCCATTTTATTTAACACTTTCTCGATGCGGGCCGAGCATGCGGCGCATGTCATCCCTTGAATCGACAGTTCGACGGTTTTCATTCGAGCACCTCCTTACTTCTTGATGCGGCTGACGATTGTCATCAATTCGTCAATGTACGGGTCCATGTCTTCCGTTTCACTCGCATGGACTAAACATTTACGCATGTGACGTTCGAGCAGTTGCATCTCGACTTGTTTGAGTGCCGCTTGAATGGCTGACGTCTGGGTCAAAATGTCGACGCAGTAGCGGTCGCTCTCGACCATCTTTTGAATCCCACGTACTTGTCCTTCGATCCGGCGCAGCCGTTTGCTGAGCGCTTCACGTTCTGCGTCTTCACGCGGAACGATTGGTTGGTCATGCATGAATTCTTCCATGATTATCACCTCACCACCAATATACCCCTACCCGGTAACGGTGTCAAATCTTTTGAACAAAAAAAGGACGACTGATTTCGTCGTCCTTCTCTCCCGTCAATTGCGTTGGAATTGCTCGCTCTTCAAGACGGTCCGTAAAATCTTCCCGGTCGTGTTCCGCGGCAGCTCCTCGATGATCTCGATGTGCGTCGGCTGTTTGTACTTCGCCAGTTTCGTCGCCGCGAACGCTCGGATCTCGTCGAGCGTCACCCGTTCGTCTCGCGTGACGATGAACGCTTTGACCGCTTCCCCTTGTTCGGCATCCGGTACCCCGATGACGGCTGCTTCGACGATGCCCGGATGTTGATAGAGCACTTCTTCGACTTCGCGCGGATAGACGTTATAGCCACCGACGATGACCATGTCCTTCTTCCGGTCGACGATATAAAAGTAACCGTCTTTGTCACGTTTCGCCAAGTCGCCTGTATAGAGCCACCCGTCGCGAAGCGTCATCGACGTCTCTTCCGGAAGTTTATAATAGCCTTTCATCACGTTCGGTCCACGGACGATCAGTTCACCGACCTCGTCGATCCCGACCTCTTCGCCGAGTTCGTCGACGACCTTGTTCTCGACGTGGACGATTGACGGACCGATCGATCCGGCTTTCCGCTCGCCGTGGAGCGGATTGAAACACGTGACCGGTGACGCCTCGGACAGACCGTATCCTTCGAGAATCTTACACTCGAACTTTTGCTCGAACGATTCGAGCAACTGTACCGGCAGACTCGCTCCACCGGATACGAAGACGCGGACGTGCTTGAGCGCCGAAGCGTATGCTGGAACTTTCATCGCCGTCTGCAACAGGAAGTTGTACATCGTCGGGACACCGGCAAAAATGCTGACGCGATGTTTTGGGACGAGGTCGAACACGTCCTGCGGTGAGAATTTTGGCAAGATGACAATCGTCGCCCCGCGCAGGAGCGGTGCGTTGACGATGACCGTCAAACAGAAGACGTGGAACATCGGCAAGGCGGCGAGCGCTTTGTCTTCCGGCGTGATCTCCAAATACTCCCCGATCGAATGGGCGTTCGAGAACAAGTTGAGATGTGTCAACAAGGCGCCTTTCGGTTTCCCGGTCGTCCCGCTCGTATACAGGATGACAGCGACCTCTTCCTCATCGACTTCGACCACTTCAACTTTCGTCGTCGCGAACGCCTCGCTGAACGATAAGAACTCGATGTCCCCATCCCGCTTCAACGCCGGTACGTCTGCATACGGGACCGAGATGACGAGTCGGAGTTGCGGTAATTTCGTGAGTGCGGCTTCCGCTTGCGCGACGAGCGGCGACAACGCGACAATCGCTTTCACGTCGCCATCGAGCAAGATGTAGGCCATCTCGTCCGGTGTGTATGTAGGGTTGATCGGAATGACGACCCCACCTCGGGCGAGCACCGCGAAATACGAAACCAAGAACGCGGGGCTGTTGCCGAGGACGAGCGCGACGTGGTCGCCTTGACCGATGCCTTTTTGCTCGAGCGTCGCCGCCATCGCCTCGACTTGTCCATAGAACTGTCCGTAGCTGACCGTGTCTTCCCCAAACACGTAGGCCGCCTTGTTCGGATGCGCGGCCACCACGCCTTGTAGTGCCGTGACTAAGTTTGCCATGATAATCCCCCTTTGAAAATGAATGACTATTCACTTTTGAGCCGTAAAAAAGAGCACGGCAGCCGCGCTCTTTTTCAGTTATCTTCATTGTACATGAAACGCCTCAATAAGAAAACGCTTTCAAGTCCATCGTCTGCAAATGATACAATCCGGTCCGGCTCTGTACGTGCACGAGCGCCTGTAACGTCTCATCGTCCATGAGCAAGTCGTCCATCAACTTATGGAGCGCCGACTGTTTCGCTTCCGTCGTCGCCGTGATGAAGAAAATCGCTTCGGCCCGAATACTCTCTCCCGCAATCGTCTGCATCGCAAACGGTTGATTGAGATGCAACAAGGTGATGCCGTCTTGTTTTGCGACGTGAAGCGGTACATCGACGACAGCGACCGGTACGGCGACATCGGTAACGCCCGACGGGATCGTCCGCTCTTGCTCCGTCACGACGCGAGCGAACGTGTCATTGACGATACCTCGACCTTCGAGTTCAAGTCCAATCGCTTGGACGGCGAGATCAAATGTCGGTTGCTCCGTCACCCACATCAAATTCGTGTCCATCCATTCAGTGATAAATCGATACATATCGTTTCCTCCCATTGGTTGACTCCATCTCACGAAAGCGCTTGCACTGATTATGATACGCCTCGCCGGAACGACACGCAACGGTCCAGACAACCTGTCACGAAAACGCCAAAAAGAAGGACCTCTGTAGGGAGGCCCTTCTGCATGAAAACCCGCTTCAGCTAATGAGATCGACGAGTTCTTCGAGCTCGACGTTGCCGAAGTAATGTTTGACGTCAAGCTGTGACAATTGTTCCCGAATCGCGCCGCGTTCGAACCGCGTTCCGACGAGGGCTTGTTCAACGTCATGAATATCCCCGACACCGAAGAAGTCCCCATAGATTTTCGCTTCCGTGATTGTGCCCTTGTTGACGTTCAAGCGGACGTCGATCGTACCGATCGGGAATCGACGTTTCGACTCGACATCAAACTTCGGCGATTTTCCGAAGTTCCAGTCCCAGTTCGCATAGCGCTCTTTCGAGATATCTTGAACGATTTCCCAGTCCTCATCGCGAAGCACGTAACGTTCTGGTTCCTGTCCGTCATAAATGGAATGAAGCAGCGCCTCGACAAAGTGCTCCATCGCCATCTCTTCTTCTAAGAACTCCGTGATGTTAGCGACACGGCTACGGACCGACTTGATGCCTTTTGAACGCATCTTCTCTTCCGAGACGTTGAGCGAGTTGACGACTTCCTCGATGTTCGAGTTGAACATGAGTGTTCCGTGGCTGAACATACGGCCGCGCGTCGTGAACTGGGCGTTCCCGCTGATTTTCCGTTCGCCGACTTGGATATCGTTACGTCCCGTCAACTCTGCCTCGACGCCGAGCTGCTTCAAGGCGTCGACAATCGGTTGCGTGAACTTCTTATAGTTGTTGAACGAGTTGCCGTCATCTTTTGTGATGAAGCTGAAGTTCAAGTTGCCCTCATCATGATAGACAGCACCGCCGCCTGACAAACGACGGACGACGTCGATGCCGTTCTCTTCGATATACTTCAAGTTAACTTCTTCTGATGTGTTCTGGTTCTTGCCGATGATGATCGACGGGCCGTTAATATAGAACAAGAAATAATCCTCATGCTCGACGTTCAAATGTTTGAGGATATACTCCTCGACCGCCAAGTTGAGTTTCGGGTCCCGGATATCCGGGTTGAAAATAAATTTCACAGTAGGTTCCTCCTAAGGATAATCGTTAATTGTATTATACGAGACGGCGGCCCGGCGCTACAACTTGTTTACTTCCATTCCCCGTTCATGACGCGCTTCAATGCGTTCGCGACGCCGTATTCGTCATGACGCTCTGTGACGTGGTGGCTAATGGCAATCAAGTCTTCGTGACTATTGCCCATCGCGATTGCTTTACCGGCCACCTCAAACATCGGGACATCGTTCAAGTTGTCCCCGATGACGACGACTTCCGATAAATCGACGCCGAAATGCTCGGCCAATTTTTTGACGCCGTGCCCTTTATCAGCCCCGTTCGCCATGACTTCGATATTGTCATTGCCTGAAGACGTGACGTAAACGCCTTCCACGCGCTCATCGATTTCCGTCCATAGTGAGGACATCTTCTCGAAATGACTCGAAAAGGCGATGAATTTATAGACGCGTCCGGCCTCATTCTTGATAAAGTCTTCGATGTCTTCGACGAGACGGACGTCCTCGTTGACGTAATAACGTTTTTGGAAGAACTCATACATCTCGAGCGACCGCTCATCGCCGTTCTGCTTCAAGTTCTCCATCGTCGCATCAATCAAATCGAGTCGGCTCGCGACGAGGCCCGCCTCTGAATACATTTCATAGAAGACGTCCGAATATTTGTGGTCTTGATGCAACACCGACACGACTTCGAGCGCCTCTTCTGTCGTCAAATCGATTTCATGTAGCACTTCACCCGTTTCCGTCAGCACGCGACCGCCGTTCGAAGAGACGATCGGGCACGTGAGGCCCACCTCGTCGAGAATCTCTTTCGCGTTGAAGTAATTGCGTCCCGTCGCAATCGCAAAGCGAATCCCTTGTGCTTCTGCCGCACGGACGATTTCTGCCGTCTCGGGTGCAATTTTCGTGTGGTTGTGCAGGATCGTGCCATCCATATCGGATACGAACAATTTGTACGTTGTCATCAACATCCACTCCTCTTTTTCTGTTTCGCTTATAACTATAACAAAAAGAGAGGCCATCGGAATAATCCGACACCTCCCTTCACGAATCTTTACCCTTCTTCTGCGAGCGCTTTGATTTGTTCATGGACGCTCTTGATGCAGTCTGGCATGCCGATTCCGTCATAGGCGATGCCTGCGAGCAAGATGCCTGGATAGACGCGGCCCATCTCGGCGCGCAACGCGCGGACCCGATCGGAATGGAAGACGGCGTAAGGTGGCAACCCGTCCCGGAGCCGGCTGACGACCGTCTCGAGCGGTGCTGCTTTAATCGTCATCAAGCCGCCAAGGTCACGTAACGCCGTCGCGACAATCTCCTCATCGGACGCATCGACAATCTCATCGGCGCCCGGACGTCCGAGAAAGACGCGCAGGACGTGATACCCTTCCGGCACGGCATGCGGCCATTTTTGGTCGATGAACGTGCACGCCGTAATCGTCACATCCGCCTCTTGGCTCGTGACGAAGCCCGTCCCGACGAACGGCAGCTCAATATCGTCTTCTTTGAATACGAGCGAACACGTCGCTGTCGCGTGCGGTTTCATATCTGCGAGAAAATTACTGTCGACTTTCGGTAAGAACTGACGGATGAGCCGAGGCGGGACCGTCAAGATGAGGTGGTCGGACTCGATATCGCCTCGATTCGTCAGCAGGCGATAGCCGCCTTCAATCTCCTCGACTTGTTCGACCGAACAGTTCAAGATGATTTCGGTGCGCTCTAGTCGCTCGGCAAGACGATCAGTGAGCGACTTCAAGCCTCGCTTGAGTGAAGCGAACTGTCCAACTTTCTTGGCGCCGACTTCCGCGACCCGTTGTTCAGGACGGAAGTGACGCATCCCTTCATACAAGTTCCCATGTTTCTTCTCGCCTTCGATAAACTGTGGGAACGTCGACAAGGCGCTCATTTGATCGATGTCTCCCGCGTAAATCCCGGAAAGAAGCGGTTCAATCAGCCGGTCGACGATTGGGTCCCCGACCCGTTCACGCAAGTACAAGCCAAGGGAGACGTCCGTTTCCGGTGCTTCGACGTCCGGTGGCGATAAGAGCATCGCCCGGAGTGCGGCATGTTCTTCGTCCGATAAGAGTGTCGTGTCCTTGAACGCATCGACGTCGAGCGGGATGCCCATGACCGTCTGTTTCGGAATCGGATGCAGCCCGTCATGATGGAGCACGTACGCTTGACCGACCCCGTTTCGGACGATTTCATCACCGAGACCGACGTCATGAATCAAATCCGTCATCGCTGTCTTGCGGAACACGTACGAGTCGGGCCCTCGTTCGACCGCAAATTCCCCCGTTTCAAACGTATCGATTTTTCCGCCTAACCGTCCGCTCGTCTCGACGAGCTTGATCGTAACGTCGTTCGGTAAATAGCGCTCGGCATAAAAAGCGGCGGTGAGACCTGTGATCCCACCACCGACAATCGTTACATTACGCATGATGTACAATCACGCTTTCCATGCGATCGGCGATGGCTTCAATGAAGCTCCGCTCCGCGTTTGGCATGTTAGGACGCGCGTAGTGAACGCCGAGGCGGTCACAGACGACTTTACATTCCACGTCGTTATCGAAGAGCACCTCGAGGTGATCCGCGACAAATCCGACCGGCGTGTAAACGAACGCTTCATAGCCATGCTTTTCATAAAGTTCAGCCGTCAAATCTTGGACGTCCGGCCCGATCCACGGGTCAGGCGTGTTGCCTTCCGACTGCCAACCAACCTCATAGTTCGGTACGCCCGCCGCTTGGGCGATTTTGTCAGCCGTTTCTTTCAATTGATCCGGATACGGGTCGCCACCTGCCAAAATCTTCTCTGGCAGACTGTGCGCCGAGACGATCAAGCAAGCCTTCTCAGCCGGCACCGGCAAGTTCGCGAACGTCGTTTTGATGGCTTCCGCCCACCAATTGATGAATTTCGGCTCATCGTACCACGATTCGACCGAACGGATCTCGATGCCGTATTTCGCGGCTTCTTCATGCGCCCGTCCGTTGTACGACTTGACGCTGTATGACGAGTAGTGCGGGGCCAATACGACCGAGACCGCTTCTTTGATGCCGTCGTTCGCCATTTGCGCGACCGCGTCTTCTACGAACGGTTCGATGTGCTTGAGCCCGATATAGAGCTTGAAGTCGATTTCGCCCACGTGGCGCTCGTTCAAGATGTCACGGAGCGTCTCCGCTTGATCGATTGTGATTTTCGCGAGCGGCGACACGCCACCGATGGCCTCATAGCGCTCCGTCAAGTCTTGGAGTGCTTCCGGCGAAGGCTTGCGGCCATAACGAATGTGCGTATAGTAGCGCTCGATATCTTCAGGTTTGTACGGTGTCCCATAAGCCATTACGAGTAATCCGACGGTTTTCATAATGATTTGCCTCCCATTTTTTCACGTGAGTAGTCATGGATAAATGCTGTCAATTTGACGAGCACAGACGGATCGACTTCCGGGAACACCCCATGTCCCAAGTTGAAGACGTATCCAGGTTGTTTCATCCCCTCATCGAGGATTTCTTTCACTTTCGCTTCGATGATCGGCCACGGAGCCAGCAAGAATGACGGGTCAAGGTTACCTTGGACTGCTTTCGTGATGCCGCGGTCGCGCGCTTCTTGAATCGACAGACGCCAGTCGAGTCCGACGACGTCGAGCGGCTGGTCTTGCCACTCTTCAACGAGATGGCTCGCTCCAACACCGTGCATGATGAGCGGAATGTCGAGCTTGCGCAACTCGGTGAAGATCCGTTCTGTCGTTGGTTTAATATAACGAACATAATCTTTGCGGCTAAGCGTCCCGACCCATGAGTCGAACAACTGGAACGCTTGGATGCCAGCCTCCGCCTGCGCCGTCGCATACGTGATGACCATGTCGCCAAGCTTCTCCATAAGTGCGTTCCATACGTCCGGCTCAGCGTACATGAGCGCTTTCGTCCGATGGTAACTCTTCGATGGTCCGCCTTCAATCATATAACTCGCGAGTGTGAACGGCGCACCCGAGAAGCCGATGAGCGGGACTTCCAAACGTTCCCGAAGCAAACGGATCGTCTCGAACACGTACGAGATGTCGTCCGTGTTGAGCGGTTTTAAGCGTTCCACGTCTTCCATCGTCCGGTACGGGTTATCAATGACCGGACCGATGCCGCTCTTGATTTCCACATCCACGCCCATCGACGGGAGTGGCGTCATAATATCTTTATACAGAATGGCCGCGTCGACTCCTAGTTGTTTTACCGGGAGCTCTGTCACGTAGGCACACAATTCGGCATCATGCGTGATTTCGAATAATGTCCTCGTTTTTTTGATCTCACGATATTCTGGTTGGTAGCGTCCGGCTTGGCGCATGTACCAGACGGGCACATAGTCTGTCGCCTCTCCTTTAAACGCCTTCAAAATAGTATCGTTCATACGTCGCGTCATTCCCCTCTATAATTCTCCTACACTCTTCTTCTATAGGTATGTGAACTCAAAAACATTATACAGAAATTAATTAGAATAATGCTAATGTGAAGCATTTTCATTGTGTTTTCTTTGTGTCATTTCTTTGGCGGATACGTGCGGAATGCCGAATTGAGCTGACCACGAATCAAATCGTCACGCTGTTTCGTCGACAAACGCTTCTCGCGATCTTTAATGTCTTGAATCCGCCACCCGTCTTCAAGCTTCGAGGCCACATCAATTAATCGTTCCACATCATGGAAAGAATATTTACGTGACCCGCCTTTTGTCCGTTCTGGAAAGACGAGCCCTTTTGACTCATAATAGCGGACTTGTCGTTCCGAAAGTCCCGTCAATTCAGTAATGACGCCCATTCCAATCACTTTCTTAGACTTATAGTCCATCGCTCGTCCTCCTCCCTCACAAAAAACTATGTCAGATAATCTGACAAATTGCAATCCAAGTCGAATTTTTCGTCTTACACTGAAAACAACTTTTGAATCACCAATCGAAAAAAAGGAGGAATCGCAACATGGAAGACATCTTATATTATATGGACACGCTGTTCGTACTCATCGCCGCTTTGCTCGTCTTGACGATGCAACTTGGATTTGGGTTGCTCGAGACGGGGACGCTCCGCGCTAAAAACGCCGGGCACGTCGCAGTCAAACAAATCATCAGCCTCTCTGTGGCGGCACTCGCCTTTTGGGCTGTCGGCTTCGGCCTCTCATTCGGGGACGGGACCCGCTGGTTCGGGACGGAAGGATTCTTCATGAACGGATCGTTCACGAGCCTCGATTGGGCCAATGTCTCAATCGACATCAAATTCTTGTTCCAGTTGTCATTCGTCGCCGTAGCGCTCGCCATCGCCTGGGGCGGGTTCGCAGAACGGGCTAAACTGTCTGCATACGTCTTGTTCGGCGTCTTCTTCGTCGCCATCCTGTATCCAATCGTCGCCCGCTCTGTATGGGCTGGTGGACTTCTCGGGACGATGGGCATGCAAGACTTCGCCGGTTCGGCTGTCGTCCACCTTCAAGGCGGAATGGCTGCCCTTATGGCCACCATCATCTTAAAACCACGTCGTAAAACGGAATCACTCGCCGGTCATAACCACGTCTTGACGGTCGTCGGTGGACTCGTGCTCTGGCTCTGCTGGTTCGGTTTCAATGCCGGATCGACGATGTCGGTCGCGGACGGCTTCTTCGGTTACGTCGCTCTTACGACGATGCTCGCCACGGCTGCCGGCGCTCTCGGCGCTCTCGCCATCGTCATGATTCACAAGAAAACGGCCGACATCCCGACAATCGTCAACGGTGTCCTCGGGGCACTCGTCGCCATCACCGCTGCCTGCGCCTTCGTCGAACCTTGGGCCGCCATCGTCATCGGTGCCCTCGCTTCGATCGCCACGTACGGTACGAGCATCCTCATGGCGAAATATATCGACGATCCGCTCTGCGCCTTCTCGGTGCACGGTGTCGCGGGAATCATCGGGACGCTCGCGCTCGGATTCTTCGCCTCGCCTCGCTTGGTCGAGATCACAGGCATCGGTTCGGCCGGCCTCTTCTACGGCGGCGGCTTGACTCAACTCGGCGTGCAAGCACTCGGCGTCTTGATTGCGATGGTCATCGCCGGTGGCGGTAGCTACGCCTTCTTGAAACTCCTCGACGTCACGATCGGTCTTCGTGTCACGGAAGAACAAGAAGATATCGGCCTCGACATCGCCGAGCACGGTGTATCCGCATACGGTGAAGTCGAGACAGAACCTGAAACTCCGGCACGTCTCCCGAAAATTCTCGGGTCGAGCGTATCGGTCATGTCACCAAAAAAATAACGACAACAGTCAGGGACACCCAATGCGGGTGTCCCTGTTTCATGTCAATCGACTCAAGTAGTATCGGACGACCAGGTACGCGAGTCCGAGACCGACGAGCGCGTCCCACGTCGCCCCAAACAAGAGCGAGGCAACGCCGAGGGCGAGCAGTTGCGCGAACAACAGCCGCGTCGCCCACCATTTATAGGCGACGAGCCGCTCGGTACGTGTGATTGGCAACCACGACGCCATCGACACGGTGTCGAGCCGTTTAAATAATGGTACGAGCTGGAGCGCCGTCAACCCGACGAAAAGCGGGACGACCAACCCGACATACCATCCACCCGAGAGCCACATGACAACGAGCGCGACGGCGGAAAGACGCAACACGAGATCGAGCGAATCGTTCGACCGCATGACCCGGAGCCCGTACACGTATCGGGCGGCATCGGCCTGTTTCAACACCGACCGCTCGAGCAGGCTCACGATGAACGACCGTTCCCGCACGTCTTCCCGCATCGTCGGCACATCGACGAACCAACTGACGACCCGGTTGAACTGGGCTTTGCTCTTTTCTTCGAGCGTGAGCCAGTCAAGCAGCGGGATGCGCCGATTCCGTCGCACGTGGAGCAGGACAAACGGGACGAGTGCGGGCACTGGCGTCAACAACGGCACACTGAACAGCATGAGGAAGCCGCTGGCGAGTGCGCTCGGCAAGACGACGTATTTAATCCCCTCCAACTTGGCGAGACGACCCGCGGCTGAAATGAGTACACTCGTGGCGAGGATGGCTCCGACTTCGACCGACGTGAGCGCTTGCGTCCGGACGAGCAGCGGCAACACGACAAGCATGACGAGGATGGCGCGGACGGCGGCAAAGACGACATTGAACAGGCGGATGCCTGTCATGAACGCTTGAATCTCACCGAGACGCGGCAATAGGAAGACTTGATCCGCTTCTTGAATCAACGTTCGGGGACGATGACCGAGCGGAAGGAGCAACCAAATCAGCGCCACGATCCATTCACTCGGAAAAGCCGGGTCCAAATCCGTCAAAAATTGGTTATACACGAACGCCCCGTAGATGAGCGTGAAATAAAGCGTGAATAACAAGCCACCGTTCGCGACGTAGCGACTGTATTTCACGACGTCTTCCACCCAGACGCCAAATCGTTGTTTGAATACGTTCATCGTTTCCGCTCCTCGGCCTCAATCGCCTCGACATAGATGTCATCGAGCGTGGCGTCCGGACGCAGACCGTATGTCTCGCGCAGTTGCGCGGCCGTCCCGGTCGCGATGACCGCCCCTTGGTGCAAGAAGACGAAACGGTCGCAGTGGCGCTCGGCCGTCTCTAAAATGTGTGTCGACATTAAGATGGCGCAATCTTCCTTATACTCGTCAAACAATCGCAACAGTTGACGAATCGCGAGTGGATCGAGTCCGACGAACGGTTCATCGACGATGAGGAGCGGTGACTTCGTCACGAGCGCACAGAGAATCATCGCTTTTTGACGCATTCCTTTCGAAAAGACGGACGGGAACCAGTCCAGTTGCTTCTCCATCCGCATATCTCTTGCCAATCGTTCGGTCCGGTTCGTTAAATCTGCCGCATCAATGTCATATGCTTTTCCAATCAACGTCAAATGTTCACGTAACGTCAGCGTGTCATACAAAATAGGGGTCTCGGGTATATAGCTTATTTTCTTACGATAATTCTTTTCTGACGAGCTGAGTGTTTGACTATCGACTTCGACCGATCCTGAAATCGGATCAAGCAATCCTAAAATATGTTTGATCGTTGTCGATTTTCCGGCTCCGTTTAGCCCTATCAGCCCGACGAGCTCACCTTTTTTTACATCAAACGAAATATCGTGTAACACTTGTTTACCTATATAACCGCCATTCAAATGGTCGACGTGCAACATGAAAACTCCACCCCTCATTTTCAACTTTTTTTTGTGATATATGTTTTAAAAGCTGTCACATGGGAATAATCTGAACTGTAAGGCATTTTAAAACTTATTCATTACTTCCATTGTTCCATAAAATTGTTAGTGAGAACAATGGACAAAACAGAAAGGAGAATGTTTTTATGGGTTGGATTATCACTTTAATCGTCGGGGGTATTATCGGTTGGTTAGCAGGTCTTATTTTAGGTAAGGATGTACCAGGTGGCGTCATCGGGAACATCATTGCTGGTATCATCGGTGCTTGGCTCGGTGGCCTCATCTTCGGAGACTTCGGTCCTGCAGTTGGCGGCATCGCGATTATCCCAGCACTTCTCGGTGCGATTATCTTGATCTTGATCGTATCGTTCGTTATGAAATCAATGAACCGTAAACGTTAATCTACGGCTCACGTAAAAGGGACCCTCGCCGAGGGTCCCTTTTTTGTCATGTCAAAATGAGATAGATGGCTTCATCCCGCTCGATGAACCGTTTCTCGCTCTGTAAGCGCAAGAACGTGAAAATCGACTCGAGCAACGTCCGGTCGTAGCGCCATTCGAGGCCGAGGTCCGTCTCGACTTTTTCATTCGGTTCGCCCAAGAGCGCGAGCAGATCGTCGGGCCGCTTCTGTAAATCGATATCAATGCGATCGACCCGGCCGTCGACAAACCGGAGTTCCATCCCATCATAGCGCCAGACGTCTCCCCGTTCCATCGGTTCACCAATCTCGTCGACGACTGTCTGTTCCCGTTTGTTCATGAGTGCCTCAAGCGTCTCAATCGAATGACCGGTTTGCGCTTCGACCTCGATTTCAATCAATTCGGCCCGCTCGAGGTCGAATTGTCCGGCCACCGTCTCGTCCTGGTCCGGCAATAACCCAAACGCCAGTTGCACATCTTCCGTCAACGTCACGGCCTCGGTTTCGGTCACCGTTTCTCCATCGACGACGGCGACGGCTTTGACGTCGTAGCGGCCCGGCATGCGAACAATCTCAATCGTCGTGCCGGCCTCATCAATCCGTCCCGCCTGCACCCCGTCGATCCAAATATTCGTCAGCGGAACGTCTGCAGACGTCCGCAACGTCTTTGGCAACAACTCAATCCGATAATCTGCAAAGCCGAACCGCCCTTCGCCCGTATCAACGAGCCGGAACAACCCGTCCGTCTCCATGCCTTGTGCCCGATCGGACCGATCCTGTGCCACTTCCGAAATGGCCTCGCCGCGAATCGACTTTTCTTCATTCAACCACCCCATGAACCGGAGTGCTTCGGCTCGCGTGAGCGGTTCCGCTTCATATTCGACGTTCTCCTGGAAGAAGCTGACGTCTTCGGTCAACAAGGCGTCCTTGAAGCGGACGTGAATCTTGTCGTTGGCGGCAGCTGGTTTATATCCCCATTGATAGAACGCACCGACCGCGAGGCCAATCCCGAGCGTCACGAGCAGCCCGAGGTAAATGTTTCGTCGCCGTGACGGTTTTTTCGATCGTACATACGCCATCCGTTCCCTTCCTCTCTCTACTTACTATTGATTTCAGTGTAGGGTGAATTGTCTGTCCGGACAATCGTTCTTCCGCCTGAATTTCCATGTTATGATGAGATGGATTAGTCATTCATGAATGGAGGAGTCAGCATGCACACTGAGGACAACTGTATCTTTTGTAAAATCGTCAACAACGACATCCCGTCGTATAAGGTATACGAGGATGACGCCGTCGTCGCGTTCCTCGATATCTCTCAAGTCACGAAAGGGCATACGCTCGTCATTCCGAAACATCATGCCCGTAACATCTATGAATTGCCGACCGATGTGGCCCGTGACGTCTTCCAAGCCGTTCCTGCCGTCGCGAACGCGATTCAGCGTGAAACAGGTGCCATCGGGATGAACGTGTTGTCTAACGCCGAAGCGATTGCCGGACAGACCGTCTATCACTTCCACATCCACCTCTTGCCGCGCTACGGCGAGGCGGACGGGTTTGGCGCCAAGTGGGAAACGCATCAAGACGCGTACTCATCTGACGACATGCAGGCGATCGCCGCCGGCATCAAAGCAAACCTGTAACGAACAAATGGACCGCCGCCTGTTGAGCGACCGGTCCATTTTTTGTCTTGCACCTCATGACGAGTTGATTGAATCGAGATGGCGTTTCCGCTCCTCTTCGATTTGGGCACGCTCGACTTGTAATTTAATCGCCTGCTCGTATAACTGTTGCCGCGATTTGACAGATTCCGCTTGTTCGAATTCTTTTCTTAACAAATTTAGACGGGCGTCTATTTCAATCAGTCGCTTTTCAAGCAAAGTTTGTTTCCGCGTCTGTTCATTATGTTCCGACGCTTCATATCCCGCCTCGAGTGCTTCCATTATTGTCTGTGCCCAAGGGTCATCTCCCAGTCGCTTGGCCGCGTTATACAGGTCTAACATGTCATCAACCCAACGCTTTTGCATATTCACTGGAGGTCACCTTCCTTTACCTACAGTTTAAAATAAAATGATTTTTCGGTCAAAATTGAATGTTCTGAAAAATTTTATTTAAGATATAGGTTTTTAATCTCTCTTTTTTGGTAAAATAATATGAAAAGAATGTATTCTAGTATCAGTGTGCTCGAGGAGGGGAATGTATTGTCGAATCACAATCGTCGCGATTGGGTTGCTTTCGGCTTTGTCGTAGCGTTTCTAGGAGCTGTGACCGTGAAAAAACTCGCCCGTGGAACGGCGAATGACGCGGCGGCCAATCAACACCGAGCGTCTACAATCACTACGTTGAAAGAACAATTCCAAAAAGTCGCTAAAGATGCGTCGCAAGTTGCGGCGGCAGGTAAGTTACAAGGAAAAGAATTGACAGATCAAGTGAAAGCCGAAGTCGAACGCTATCAACAAGACATTCAGCCTTCAATCGAGCGGATCCAAGGAAACCTAAACGAGCTTTCGAACGTACAGTCAGATGCGACCGAAGCGAAAGCGGAAAAGGCCAACTGACCGGTCTGTCGTCATCGCCCGTCGTTTTAGTCACATTGTATCGGAAAGGATGGATCGACATGGAACACGAAAAAGAATTCACTGGCCCTGAGGCCATGCTCTATAGTCATAAAATCATTCAGCTTAGTAAGGCACTGTGGAAGACGGTCGAGAAAGACTGGCAAAATTGGATTAAACCGTTCGACTTGAACATAAACGAGCACCATATTTTATGGATCGCTCACGCCCTCGGCGGCGCCTCGATCTCAGAGATCGCCAAATATGGGGTTATGCACGTATCGACGGCCTTCAACTTCTCGAAGAAGTTAGAAGACCGCGGTTTGCTCACGTTCTCGAAAAAGGAGACGGACAAACGAAATACGTACGTCCAATTGACGCCTGAAGGTGAGGCGCTCTTGCTCGAGACGATTCATGCGTTCGATCCGGAAGAGAACGGCGTCTTCCGCGCCTCGCTCCCGCTCCAAGAATTGTACGGGAAATTCCCGGACTTGACGGACATCACCGCAATCGTTCGCCGCTTGTATGGCGACAACTTCATGGACATCTTTGCAGAAACGTCGAAGATGATCACGGAAGAAGCCGGACGTCGCCCTGAGGACGACGAGATCAGTAAAGAAGCTTGACCTGCCGATACAGCGGTTCCGTGACGTCTAACGCCATCCCTTGGCGCACACACGCCGCGAGAATCGTCTCGGCCTCTAAATGAGGATGAAGCATCCCGACGAAATGAACGAGCAAAGGCTCCACGGACGACAGCCCGTAGCGCATTTGCTCGTTTTGTCGTTCTCGGATATCATCAAGCAATGCGAAAAACGCAACGACTTCTTGCCGTGTCAGATTCGCCTTGAGCACCTCATGTTCAAAGGGCCGCTCCGACCAATCGACCGCCCCGAGCAACAGTTCCATTTGAAACGATAATTGATTGATTTTCTCTTCTAACGACACGTTCTCCACCCCATCATTTCACATTCTCTTTCATCATTATACGACACGTTTCTGTGCTATGATACTACACAGGCAAGAGAACAGCTGTTATCATTAACAAAATGTGGTATAGTCGGATTTAGAAACTTATAGATTTATAGGGGTGGAATATATGTCAAACGGAATGACGAATGAACCGAACAAACAGAATAAGAAGTTTTCAACAGGCGCCCTCGTCGGCGCATCAGCGATTGCACTTCTCATCGGTGTCGGCGGCACGTACGCGGCGACAAGCGGCGGGTCTTCTGACAACTCTACAGTTGTTTCATTTGAAGGCGGCGAAGTGACGCGCGGCGAAATCGCCGACATGAGCTACGACCGCATGGTCCCACAACTTGCGTTCCAAGAAACGATGAACGAATTGCTTGAAAAAGAGTACGGCGATAAAGTCGAGCAAGAAAAAGTCGACGAAGAGTTCAGCAAGACCGAAGAACAGTTCAACTCGAAAGAAGAGTTTGAGCAAGCGATTCAACAAGCCGGCATGACGAACACGGACGAGTTCAAAGAAGCGCTCCGCGGTCAAATGCTCGTCGATGCTGCGAAATCAGAACTCGTTGAAGTCACAGACGAAGATATCGAAGCACAGTTCGCGAAAGAAAACGTCGAAGTCAAGGCGAGCCATATCCTTGTCGAGACAGAAGAAGAAGCCCAAGCGATTATTAAAGAATTGAACGACGGTGGCGACTTCGCTGACATCGCGAAAGAAAAATCGACAGACACAGGTTCTGGTGAAAAAGGTGGCGACCTCGGTTACTTCTCAGCCGGCGCCATGGTCCCTGAATTTGAAGAGTACGCGTTCCAAGAAGACGTCGTTGGCAAAGTTTCTGACCCGGTTCAGTCACAGTTCGGCTTCCACGTCATCAAAGTCATGGACCGTAAAGAAAAAGACCTTAAACTCGAAGACGAGAAAGATCGCATCCGTGAAGCATTGGCAACTGAAAAAGCCGCTTCTGTCGACGCGAATAAGATCTATGCTGAGTTGATCGAGAAATATAACGTCGATGTGAAAGATGCGAAAGCATCGACACAGTTCGATGCTGTGAAAGACGCTCTTAAAGCGGAAGAAGAAGGTACAGAAGAAGCTCCAGCCGAGGAATCGACAGAGCAGCAATAAACAAAAGACGTCCCGCGGGACGTCTTTTTATATGCCTTCATAACTTTGGTTTATAGAACGCCCGGTTATCGAGCGCCATGACCCGTTCTGTGAACGTACCAGGTTCGACCCCTTCGAACGCCTTATCGAACATGTTCATCCGGGCGTCGATGTTGTCGATGAAGAAGAGCATCTCGGCTTCAGGGAGCTGCGGCGCGTTCGCCGATCCCCATTCCGGTTTCCCGTGATGGCTGAGGACGAGGTGTTGGAGCAACGTCACGACTTCACGGTCGGTGCCGAGCTCTCGGGCCACGACTTCGATTTCAGATGCCATGAGCGACAAGTGACCGAGCAGCTTGCCTTCGAGCGTATACTCCGGTGTGATCGCGTCCGATAACTCGATCACTTTCGCCAAGTCGTGGAGCACGACGCCCGAGACGAGCAAGTCCCGATTCAATTGCGGATAGAGGTCGCACATCGTGTCAGCCAGCTTCAGCATCGACAGGACGTGGAAGGCGAGTCCCGAATAGACCGCATGGTGATGGCGCACCGCTGCCGGATACGTGAAGTACGCTTCCTCGTTCCGGTCGACGAGCGCCGTCACGAGTTGTTTCATCCCTACGTGCTCCATCGCCTCGATATAGCCGCGAATCCCCGTCTCGAGTTCTGACTTCGGCACTGGGGCCGAGCGCACGTATGGCGCGATGTCCGTCTCACCTTCGATGATGGAGATTTGTTTCAACTTCAACTGGGTCCGGCCACGGTAGTCCATCACTTCCCCGGAAGCATGGACAATCTTTTTCGTCGCATATTTTTCCGTATCGGCACTGTCCCATACTTTCGTCTCAATCTCCCCGCTCTCGTCGCATAGGATGAGCGTCAAATATGGTTTGCCGTTTCCGGCGAGTCCTCGATACGATTGTTTAATCATCACATATTGGTTCAACGTGTCGCCCACTTTGAGCTGACCGATTTTAGTAGTCGTCAAAAAAAGCACCTCTCTTCTTGTCAGTACCTACATCTTAACGAAAGTTCAGGTCAGATGCCAACTTTCTAAGAAAAGCGGGAATACTTGAGAGAGAAGCATATTGGGGGAATGAAAGATGAATTGGAATTGGTATACACGACCAGAAGAAATCGTACATGTCGACAATCACTATGAGGAAGCGTACACGTATTGGCTCGAACAATTGACGACGGCGAAAGTGACAAAAATCATCGTCGAACGCGATTATATGTACGGATCGCTCACGCTCGATTATGAACAGTTGGAACGCGAACCACAAAAAATCGGGCACTATTTCGTGACCCGAGATTTCCTGTGGACAATCGGGTTTGATGAGCTGTATTGCGAGACGGTGGCCGCGAAGCAGTATGACTCGCCAATCGAGGCGTTCTATGACCTGCTCTCTGAAAAAATGGACTATTATTTTCATGGCATCGATGAGTATGAAGAACGCTTGATGATGACCCAGCGCGAGATGAGCGGCCAAGTCCCGCCTGAATTTATGAATGAGATTTTCGGACTCCGCAACGAGATTGAACGATGGTCCGACACCGTCGTTCCATATCGTGAACTGCTTATGGCCGGACGTGAGGCGTTCCTCGATGTCGACTTAGATGAATTGAAAGCCTATCGTCTTGCCACGTATCGGGTCGACCGTCTCTTGACACTGATCGAACATTACCAAGAAGATGTCATCGCGTTAACCGACCTCGCCTCGACGCTGTCGAACTTTCGTGGCAACGAGATTATGAAGGCGTTGACCGTCTTCACGGCGTTAACGACACCAGTCGTCGCCTTCGGTGCCATCTGGGGAATGAACTTCAAAGCGATGCCTGAACTGAAGTGGCCGCTCGGTTATCTGTTCGCCTGGGTGATGATTATGCTCTTCACAGGCTTGGTCTATGCGTGGTTGAAACGGAAGAATTGGATTGGTTCGCTCTTACAGTTCCCGAATCAAGTCCACAATCAAAAACGTCTAGAAAAACAACGGAAAAAGAGAAAATAGTAAAAAAACGAACAAAAGTTCGGTATACTGAAAGAAGTAGCTGCCATAGAAAGGTGATGTACATGGAACGATTGATTATCCACGTTGATATGGACGCGTTTTACGCCTCGGTCGAACAGCGGGACCGTCCTGATTTACGTGATAAGCCTGTCATCGTCGGTGGCGCCCCCCACAGCCGTGGTGTGGTCGCCACCTGTTCGTATGAGGCGAGAAAATACGGGGTGCACAGCGCCATGTCGTCACGGCGTGCGTTTGCGCTCTGTCCTCAGGCGACGTTCGTCAAACCGCGCTTTCACGTTTATCGGCACGTCAGCCAACAAGTGATGGCGATTTTCAAGTCTATCACGCCGCTCGTCGAACCGCTCTCGCTCGACGAGGCCTATTTGGATGTGACCGAGAACACACTCATGAGCACGTCCGGCCCTTATATCGCGCGCTATATCCTCGGGGAAATCAAACGCCGGACGGGACTGACGGCCTCGGCCGGAGTCGCCCCGTCGAAGTTCGTGGCCAAGATCGCCTCAGGATTCAACAAACCGAACGGACTGACGGTCGTCGAAGCAGCCGATGTCGAGTCGTTCCTCGCCCCGCTCCCGATCACGACGATGCACGGGGTCGGCAAAGTGACGGCCCAAACGCTGTTCAAGCACGGCTACCATACGATTGCCGATTTACAGCGTGCGCAACCTGAACAACTGAAGGCCATTTTCGGATTCGACCGCGGGAGCCAACTATATGAACTCGCGTCCGGTCGTGATAACCGTCCCGTCGTCCCGACGCGGGAACGAAAATCGATTGGCTCCGAGACGACGTTCGCGTTCGACCTCGATGACCCGGAAGAAGTGTATGAACGGGTCGTCCCGGAAATCGAAGACGTGCTCCATCAACTCGACCGACGCGAACTCAGTTGCCAGACGGTGACGATTAAAATCAAGACGAGCGAGTTCCAGGCCCGGAGCCACCAAATCAAACTGAACCATCCGACGCACGACCACGACGAGATTAAACGGCTCGCCCGCCGCCTGTTCGACGAGATGGCGATCACTGAACCGGTCCGCTTGATCGGGATGACGGTGTCCGATTTGATCCCCCGTACTGAGACGGCGCGTCAGCTCACGTTCGAGGAGCTGACGAAACCTTCGCTTGAATAATGAATGGTCATTCAGTACAATGGAAGCAAAGGGGGGCGAACGGATGGAACAGTATACGATCACAGCGTTCGAGAACGACGGCACGGTCGTCTTGAACGATTCATTTACTGCGGCAAGCGATGACGAGGCGAAAACGAAAGGGCTCACGTTGCTCGAGGAAGCCGGGCACCTCCATAAAGGGGCCCGCATCGCACGTCGCGGCCAACTGATCTACTTCGAGCGCTGTAAACTGCCAGGAAAACTGAAAGGCACGGCCTCATAACAGAAGCGCCTCGGGAATCCCGAGGCGCTTGTTCATTCGCTATATTTGGCTTCCCACTCGCTGCGCCACTCCATGTAATCGGGATGCAGCTCTTCCACCGTCTTGCCGTCTAGCGAGTACGCACTGCCGACGAGCGGCTCGGCCGAATCCGGGAACGACGTCCCGCCGATGATTTCACCGTCCACCATCATCACAAAGACGTTCGCCTGACCAAGCGGATGGTTGCGGACGATAAAATGCTCTTGCCGAATATCGCGTCCGATATAGGCATCCGGAGGCGTCGTCTGCACTTCCCACGTATCACGTACCGGCGCCTCGAGCAAATCCGCCTTCTCAAAGCTTAACGTTCGATCCCCTTCATAAGAGACGACGTCATAGCCTTGCTCCTCTAAGTACGCCTTGGCCACTTTGGCATCCGCCCCGAGCGTCGGTGCCGGCTGTTCGCTCTCATTCGAGCAGGCTGCAAGCAGCATGACACATACAATGATTCCGATTCGTTTCCACATCGTTTCTCCACCTCATCATTTAGCATTTTTTTACATATTCGGCAGATAGATCAACATGTCCTTCAAAACGGAAAGATGAGTAAGATCGTGAAAATCGCAATGACCGCTGTCACCACTTGCAACGGCAAGCCGACTTTGACGAAATCGAAGAAACGGTAGCCGCCGATTCCGAACACCATCGCATTCGTCGGCGAACCGAACGGGGTCATGAACGCGAGCGATGCCGCAATCGCGACGGCGACGACGAATGGGACCGGACTCACTTGAAGTGCCGCGGCGAGTGATACGGCGAGCGGTGCGAACAAGACGGCCGTCGCCGTGTTCGAGATGATTTGACTGAGCGCCATCGTCGCGAGGAAGATGGCGACGAGCACCCAGACCGGTCCGGCTTGACCGAACGAGTCGCTGATCCACGTGACGAGCCAGGCCATAATCCCGGCATTGTCGAGTGCTTGACCGACGGGAATCATCGCGGCAATCAATAACAACGATGACCACTGAATCGAGTCATAGGCGACATCCATATGCCGCACGGCTCCGGTGAGCACCATGGCCAGTGCTGCGAGCCATACCGCCACGGTCGGGTCGACCCACTCGAAGACGAGGAGCGTGACCATCATGAGCATGATGAGACCCGCTGCCAGCTGATGACGCTCGGACACGGCCCGGTTCGCGACATCGGTCACCCGCTCATTGGCGAGCAACAGGGACGTCTCGTCCCCAGCTCGCTCTAAATCGCTCCACTCCCCTTGCGTAACGAGCATATCTCCGCGCTCGAGCGGAACATCTTTCAATCGCGTGATGGCAATCTCTTCGTTCGGACGGATGACTTGAAGCACGTTCAACCGATATTCGTTGCGCAAGTGACTATCCGATAAACAACGACCGACGAGCGGGCTATCCGTTGGGATGGTGAAGACGGCAACGCCGCTATCTTTCCCGTAGACGGCCTTCAAGTCGACGTGTTCCACCGTCACCCCTTCCCTTCCGGCAATTCGCCGGACATCCGCCTCTGCTCCGCTGACATACACTTGCCCTTCAATCAGACGCGTATCCGCACGTGCCATGACAAAGCGATGCGTCATGCCTTTTTGTTGTTCGCCGACGACGATTAGACCGTCTCGTGACCAATTGACGTCGCGGAGCGTCCGCCCGATTAAAGGGTGCCCTTTCGAAAGAGATAAGGCGAATAGGCTCACATGCGGCACCGCCAAGCGTGGAATCGTCGCGGCGCGCACATCGCTCGTACCGAGCAGCCGATTGCCGATAACATAGAAATAGAATAAGCCGATGACTGCCATGACGAGCCCAATCGGTAAGAGCGCGAAAAAACCGAGCGTGCCAGCGGACGTGTTCCGTAACGTCTCAGCCGCCACCAGGTTCGGCGGCGTCCCAATCAGCGTCATCGTCCCGCCGATACTCGAGAAGAACGCGAGCGGCATCAACAGTTTGGCAGGACTCGTCCCCATCTGTCTCGACATGGCGAGGACGACCGGAATCAATAGGGCGACCGTCCCCGTATTCGACATGAGACTCGACAACAAGGTCACCGTGACCATCAAGACGAGAAAAAGACGCACCTCACTCCCTTTTGCGAACGGGATAAGCGCAGCACCTAACCGTTCGGCCAAACCTGTGTGAAATAGGCCGGCCCCCACAATGAACAGCCCAGCAATCATGAGCACGACCGAATTCGAAAAACCGGCCATTGCTTCAACCGGCGTCAATTGATTCGTCAAGACGAGCAACAAGAGACCGATGAGCGCAACCAAGTCGGCTCGGAGCCAGCCTCCAATAAACCCGATAATCATGATCGTTAAAATCACCAAGGTGACCATCACGTCCACCCTTCCTTGTGAAAGTTTCTACAAGCTTACTATACCACGCATCATGTAAGCGTTATCATAAGGTGGGTGACAATCTTGGCAACAAAAAAACGGATGGCTCGATTGCCATCCGTATCTCGTCTTATTGAACTTCGTGATCATTGACCATCGGAGCGTAAAGCTCTTCAAGTGGCTTCATGATAATTTTCGTCACTTCTGTGACGAGTTGATGCATGCGTTGCTCTTCTTGCATGAGCTCCATGATCAATTCGTTCTGTTGAACGCCCATCATTTTCGTTTGCGCGTCCATCATCTCTTGTTCAGAGATTTCTTCGCCTTGCATCTGCTTCTGTTGAAGCGTCATTTGGATGTCACGGAAGTCAGCGAATAACTGGTTCGCTTCTGCATCCGCATTGACACGGTCGTATAGTGAAGAGAGATTTGTGAACTCCTCAGAATCGCGAAGTGCTTTTTCCAATTGGTAAGCATGATCGTACAAGTTTGTTTGTGACATGTGACGTCCTCCTAAATACTATTAGGGCGTGCCTCTTAAATGATGGCAATCAACCCTTGAATCAACCCAATCATACCACCTAACAAGGCGCCAAGCCATGTTATTGCCCGGAACTCTCGTTTCGAGATCGAGAGAACAATCTCTTCGAGGTACGATGTATCGAGCGAGCTCACCTGCTCTTGCACGATTTGGTCGATTTTGAGGCGGTCCATGACTGTCTCCATTTGATCCGTGAAGCGCGTGATGACGAGTCGTACTCCAGCCGGGACGAGCTCGTCGACGACGCGGTCTTCAATGTCCCGTGTGTACGAGTGGACCGTCCGATCGAGCAGCTCCCCGACCGGCAAGCGCGAGACGACTTCCGTCGTCACACCGTCAATCAACCGTTCCTCTAGACGGTCGTCAAGCAACGTGTCGACCGACCGTTCGCTGAACCGTTCGAACTCACGTGTAATCATTTCAGCCATACCCGATCGTGTCGAGCCGCCACGGAGGATATTGATAATCTCAGGACGAATCATCTCTACAAAATTCAAGTTTTGGACGAACCCGGCAATGAACCCGAGACGACGCTGGACGAACGAGTCGACCATGTGCCGCAATTGGGCCTCGCCTTCAACGGAATAGAAATATTCTTCCGACTTGACGAGCAAGGCGTCGACGATTTCAGGAATGATGCCCCGGACGCGGTCCATGCCGTCTTCACCGAGAATCTCATACAGTTTACGCGTCTTCACATCTGCGAGGACGAGCCGGAGCTCTTGGCGGAGCTTCGTGTCCGCTTCTGCCAAGACACGAGTCTCGGCATCCGGATAAAGTGGTTCGATGAGCGATCGAATCGTCTGATCCGAGCGCAGCATCGTCCGCACTTCACCTTGGACGTAATACGTGATGTGACCGCCGACCTGTTCATCGAGCAGGCGCTTGCGCATCCCTTCCGGCGTCAACAAGTGTTTGACGACGGTCTTACCGAGGCTCGTCGCCAACTCATCGCGCCGTTTCGGGATCAAGCCTGGCGTGAACGGGACGCGCATGTTCCCAATATATTTAGGGTGATGGGGCCGGAATAACATTTTGATGGCGAGGAAGTTGGTCACTCCCCCGATTGTCGCACCGATGGCGATCATGATGAATACTTTGACTATACTCTCCAAACTGTCTGCCTCCGATCTGAAATATGATACATTTGTTGAAGAGGTGATTGTGTTGACTACGTTTGAACGAATTAAATCGATTTTCCCGATGGCTGTCCATCGGTCCGAAGAAGCGTCCAGTGACGTTCGCTGGTATCAAGCCCAGGACGGCACGGTCTTCGGTCTCCCTAAACTGGAGCTGACGGAGCGTGAGCGACAGCTGCTTGAATGGTTCGCCACCCCACTCCTGACAAGACTCGACCCACGACAAGCCAAATGGCAGGACCGTCTACTCACCGATGCGTACCGGTTCGACCGGCCGTTCCGTCTCATGTCGCTCGTCCTGCATTATCAAGACCCTGAGGCACTCGAACAATTTTTAGACGTGTTAGCTGACTTTATGCCTGAAGCAGAGATTGTTCTCATGACCCGGTCTCACGTTGAAATCATTGAGACCGATCAGTTCGTCGAGCTGACCGAGTTCGAAGACGTCTTACGGGCGATCGCGAGCGATTGTTACGTCGAGGCGCATGTCGTCTATAGCGCACGTCCGCTCGGTGACCTTGCGCCACTTTATCACCAGCATCAGGCGCTACTCCCACTCGCCAAGCTCTCTACTAAAGCTTACCCTGCTAGTCAATTATTATACCATTATTTACTACAACGCCATGAGACTTTTGATGTACGTCCCCGTCTGACGGCCCCTGTCGTCGCGTCACTCGATAAGACGACGATCGATTTATTGGAGGCGTTGTTCGCCCACTCGTTGAACGTATCGCACACGGCCAAGGCGTTATTCATGCATCGAAATACGCTCAACTATCGGCTCGATCGGCTCTATGAAGCGACCGGTTATGACGCTAGGCAGTTCTACGATGCCGGTCTGCTCCAATTGATTGTCACGTTGCACAAATCTGAGTAATCGTTTTTGTGCAACGTGTACATATTCGATGCAAGCGGTTTCATCGTATAATCAGTCTTGTAAGCGCTATTATACAAGAACAGATTCCCAGGAGGCTAACGACATGGCAGAAATTCAATTAAATCACATTGATAAAATATACGATGGTGGTGACTCGAAGGCAGTCAGCGATTTCAACTTGCACATCAAAGACCGCGAATTCATCGTCTTCGTCGGACCTTCAGGTTGTGGTAAATCGACGACGCTCCGTATGATCGCAGGACTCGAAGAAATCTCGAGCGGCGACTTCATCATCGACGGCAAGCGCATGAACGACGTCGCACCGAAAGACCGCGACATCGCCATGGTCTTCCAAAACTATGCACTTTACCCGCACATGAGTGTCTATGACAACATGGCGTTCGGTTTGAAACTTCGCAAGTTCCCGAAAGATGAAATCGACCGTCGCGTCCAAGATGCGGCCCGTATCCTCGGACTTGAAGAATACCTTCAACGTAAGCCGAAAGCACTCTCTGGTGGTCAGCGTCAACGTGTCGCCATCGGCCGTGCCATCGTTCGTGATGCCAAAGTGTTCTTGATGGATGAGCCGCTCTCAAACTTGGATGCCAAGCTTCGCGTTCAAATGCGTAAAGAAATCATCCAGTTGCACAACCGTCTCGACACGACGACGATTTACGTTACCCATGACCAAACGGAAGCGATGACACTCGCGACTCGGATCGTCATCATGAAAGACGGAATCATCCAACAAGTCGGTTCGCCAAAAGAAGTATACGAAAACCCAGACAACATCTTCGTAGCCGGCTTCATCGGATCACCTTCGATGAACTTCTTCCGCGGAAAATTGGCTGATGGGAAGTTCCTCGTCGGCGGCGAAGAAATCAACGTCCCTGAAGGCAAAATGAAAGGTCTTCGTGACCGCGGTTACGTCGGCAAAGAACTCGTGCTCGGAATCCGTCCAGAATCGATTCACGATGAGCCAATCTATATCGACTCGCCAACGACGCACACGTTCCGCACGCACATCGACGTTGCCGAGCTCATGGGCGCTGAGTCGTACTTGTACGCTGAACTCGGTGGCCACCAGTTCACGGCACGGATCGATGGACGTTCGAACATCCACATGGGTGACGACGTCACACTCGCGCTCGATATGACGAAAGCTCACTTCTTCGACACGGAGACAGAACTCGTCATCCGTTAATACAAAAATCCCTTCGATTGCAACCAATCGAAGGGATTTCTTTGTGTTAGCGAATCGCATACCGACGTTCGAGACGATGCTGCCCCGCTTGGATGAGCGTCGACAAGATCCAATAGATCGATGCCGAGAACAAGAGGAGCGGCATGACGAGATACGTCGTCGCGGCGATTTGGTCTGACACGTACGTCAACTCTTGGACGGCGATGACCGAACCGAGTGACGTCGATTTGATGATATCGATGACCGAGTTGGACACCGGTGGGATCGCACGCGATAACGCCTGTGGGAAGATGATATCCTTGAAGCGCTTCGCACGCGGAATCCCGAGGGCGACGCTCGCCTCGACTTGCCCACGATCGACCGAATTGATGGCCGCGCGGAACGCTTCCGAGATATAGGCCGCAAAGTGAAGGCCTAATCCAAAGATAAGTGCCTGCATCCCGCTCAACTGGACGAAACCGGTCAGACCGACGTACAGGATGAGAAGTTGCAAGAGGAGCGGTGTGCCCCGGAAGAACGAGATATACGTACGAGTGAACAAACGAACGACTTTGACAGGGCTGCTGTGTAAGACAGCGATGATCAGACCGAGCACCAAGGCGAGGAGAATCGACAGGATACTGGCGATCAACGTCAATTGTACGGCTTCGATATAGGCCGAACGGTTCTCGATGACGGTCGTGATCAGTTCACTCATTGACTGATGTCCTCACCGAAGTACTTCTCACCGATTTCAGCCATCGTACCGTCTTCTTGCATCTCAGCTAACGCGTCGTCCAACTTGTCGAGCACGTCTGAGTCTTGACGTGTCATGTAGCCCGCTTCACTCTTATTGAAGACGTCTCCGACCGCTTTCACGTCGTAACCTGTCTTCTCAAGCTCTGTCAAGATGAAGAGACGGTCGTTGAGTGCCGCATCGAGACGTCCGACTTGAAGGTCTTGGAGCACTTGGTTCGCGCCTTTGTAGAACTTCACTTCAGCACCGGCTTCTTCAGCGAGCTGCGCGTAGACTGAACCTTGTGTCGAGCCGACGACTTTGCCGTCGAGGTCATCGATGCTTTGAATGTCTTCGTTGTCCGAAGCGACGATGACTTGCGCACCTGATACCGCGTACGGAGTTGAGAACGCGTATTTCTCTTCACGTTCTGGCGTGATACTCATTTGGTTGGCAATCATGTCGATGCGTTCTGCGTCGAGGGCCGGTACGAGTCCTTTGAAGTCCATTGGCTCGTATTCGACCGTGTAACCGGCACGCTCGGCCGCTTCGTTCAATACGTCGATGTCATACCCTGTGATTTCACCTTTGTCTTTGTACGTGAATGGCGGGTACGTCGCTTCTGTCCCGACTGTGATGACGGCTTCTTCTGAGCCGCTGTCTGTCTCTGTCCCGCAAGCCGCGAGCACCCCGAACGATGCTCCGATTGCAAGTACTGCTGTTAATGATTTTTTCATGGTAATTTCCGCCTTCCTGATAATCCGTATATGATTACATGGTTATGAACAATACACTCATCATACTGAGGGGGGCATATCTTGTCAAACAAAAGACACCACCCTCGTCAGGGCGGTGTCGTCGATTAATCGATTGCTTTCGCTTGCTTCATAACATCACGTTCAATCGCTTCCCGTTTCACTGTCGTTTTCTCCGCGCTATCGGCGTGGACACTGAAATAGAATTTGATTTTCGGTTCGGTCCCAGACGGACGCAGGCAGAACCATGAGCCGTCCTCGAAGATGAATTTGAGTACGTTCGACGATGGCAACTCGATCGCTTCCGTCTCGCCTTGCTGCAAGTTTTTCGCGACTTGTTGCTTGTAATCCTCGAAGCGGACGACTTCGTAGCCGCCGACTTCTTGTGGCGGATTGGCGCGGAACGCCTCCATCATTCGACCGATTTGTTCGAGACCGGCCTTCCCTTTCAACGTCATCGATTGGAGCGACTCCTCGTAGAAGCCATACTTCTCATAGACGGCTTGGAGGGCATCGTACAACGTGCGTCCGTGCTGTTTATGGAAAGCCGCCATTTCGGCGCCGAGCAAGCACGCCTGGACGGCATCTTTGTCACGGCAGAAGTCTCCAATCAAATAACCGTAGCTCTCTTCGTAACCGAATAAGAACTGGTACTGGCCCGACTCTTCATACTGCTTGATTTTCTCGCCGATGAATTTGAAACCGGTGAGCGTGTTCTCGAGGTGGACCCCATACGCCTTGGCGATGGCCGCCCCGAGTTCCGATGTGACAATCGTCTTCGCGACGAAGCCGTTCGTCGGAAGCGTCCCCGTCTCCACTTTTTGAGACAGAATGTAATCCATGAGAAGCGCCCCGGTCTGGTTCCCCGTCAAAACGAACCATTCGCCATTGCGGTCACGGACCGTGAAGCCGACACGGTCGGCGTCTGGGTCCGTCGCCATGAGCAAGTCGGCCCCGACGCGGTCGCCGTACTGCATCGCGAGCTCGAAGGCAGCTCGTTCTTCCGGGTTCGGATAACTGACCGTCGGGAATGCCCCGTCCGGCTCAGCCTGTTCGTCGACGATGGTGACGTGTTCGAACCCATATGCTTTCAATCCTTCCATGACCGGGCGACGTCCCGTCCCATGAAGTGGTGAATAGACGATTTTGAGCGGATCGCCTTGGACGTCCGTATGAATCCGAATCGATTGGAGAGCTTCCATGTATGCCGCATCGACCGACGCATCGACCGTGACGAGTGTGCCCTCGGACCGAAGCGGTGCCTCATCTTTAACGTCAATCTTCAATTCATCTTCGATGGCATTGACGTACGAGACGAGCTCATCGGCTTCGGCCGGTGGCAATTGTCCACCGTCGGCGCCATACACTTTGAAGCCGTTATATTCCGGCGGGTTGTGGCTCGCCGTGATGACGATGCCGCCGAAGGCGTTCAAATGACGGACGGCGAATGACAACTCTGGCGTCGCCCGCAAACTCGGGAACAAGTATGTCTTAATCCCGTTCGAAGCGAGTGTGCGTGCCGCCTCGAGCGCAAACTCTGGCGAGAAGTGACGCGAGTCGTGGGCGATGACGACGCCGTGACGTTTCGCTTCTTCCCCTGACGCGGCGATAAAATCGGCAAAGCCTTGCGATGCCTTGCGAATCGTATAGATGTTCATCCGGTTTGCCCCTGGACCGATTTCACCGCGCATACCGCCCGTCCCGAATTCGAGCGTCTTATAGAAGGCATCCTCGAGTGATGTCTCGTCTTGCTCGAGCACCTCGAGTTCGGCGCGCAAATGCGGCTCGAGCGCCTCGTGTTGTTTCCATCGGTCATATGTCTGTTGCCATGTCATGGTCAGTTCCCCTTTCGACATTCAAAAATTCAATCGAAGTACTCGCCAATTTGTTCCATCTTGTATACGATGGGAGTAACGAAACTTCGAGGTGATACTATGTTTCCAACTATGCGTGCCCAAGAATTGAAACACATCGTCCATACGGACTCGATCCGCTTCATTGATTGCCGCTATTCATTAAACGACGCCTCATACGGAAAGTATGCGTATCGACAAGGACATCTGCCTAACGCCGTCTTCCTTGATTTGATGGAAGACTTGTCCGGACCGTTGTCCGAGCACGGCGGACGCCATCCGCTGCCGTCTAAACAGGCATGGACCGAAACGCTCCGCCGCATCGGGATTCAACGCGATGACTTGGTCATCATCTACGACGACGGCTTCCCGTTCGCCGCTCGTGCGTGGTGGTTATTCAAGTGGGCCGGCCATGAGCGCGTCATCGTGCTCGAAGGCGGCATCCAATCCGGCATCACTTACTGCGGGGAGACGACGACAGACGTCCCGTCCTATCCCGTTTCCGACTATACACCCGTCTTCCAAGACGAGATGATCGCGACGATTGAAGACGTGCGCGCCGCCACCGTCACTGGTGGGTTATACGATTCAAGAACGGCCGACCGTTACGACGGCAGCCATGAACCGATTGACCGCAAGCCCGGGCATATCCCGAACGCCGTGCTCTGTCCCTATACCGAGGCCGTCACCGACTTAGGGACGCTTCAAGACTTCCACGATTTGAAAGAGCATTACGCCGACGTCCTCGATGTCCCGAATCCCATCTTTTATTGCGGGAGCGGGGTCACCGCCTGCGTCAACATTTTGGCGCTACACGCCCTCGGTAAAGACGATGTGCGTCTGTACCCCGGCTCTTACTCTGATTGGATTAGTTATCCAGAAAACAAGGTCCACCCGTAACGGGTGGATTTTTTTATTTGACGCTCGTCGGTTTAATGTTCCAAACGGCGTTCGCATATTCTGTGATCGTCCGGTCACTCGAGAAGATACCCGATTTGGCCGTATTGACGATCGAACTCTCGGCCCAGCGTGCCTTGTCGGCGAATACTTCATCGACACGACGCTGTGCCTGCATGTATGACGCGAAATCTTTCAAGACGAGGAAGTCGTCATTATAGACGAGAAGCGAATCGAAAATCGCTTGGAATTGGTATTCCCCGACCTTGTCGAATGTCCCGTTGACGAGTCCGTCGACGACGTTGCGCACGTCCGTGTTCGCATGGTAGATGTCGGCCGCATGGTAACCGCCGAACTTCTTATAGTTCATGACTTCTTGCGGCGTCAATCCGAAGATGAAGATGTGGTCGTCGCCGACCGCGTCGCGAATCTCGATATTGGCGCCGTCGAGCGTCCCGATTGTGAGCGCCCCGTTCATCATGAACTTCATGTTGCCGGTACCTGACGCCTCGTAGCTCGCTGTCGAGATTTGCTCACTCAAGTCCGAACCTGGGAAGATGCGCTCGGCCATCGAGACGCGATAGTTCTCAAGAAAAACGATTTTGATGAAGCGGCTCGCCCGTTTGTCATTGTTGATCATCGACGCAAGGGCGTTGATATAGCGAATGACTTCTTTGGCATAATAATACCCTGGTGCCGCCTTCGCCCCGAAGATGAACGTACGTGGGACCATCGTGAACGTCGGATCGGCTTGAATCTTTTGATAGAGCGCGTGAATGTGCATCGCGTTCATCAATTGACGTTTATAGGCGTGCAGTCGCTTGACTTGGACATCGAAAATCGAGTCCGGGTCGACGGCGATGCCCGTCTCGGCTTGGATATAACTTGCCAAATCCAGTTTGTTCTGTTGCTTCACGTTCATGACCTGTTCTTGGAAGCTCGCATCTTTCGAGACACCCATCAACTTCTCGAGATCGTTCGGATGTTCAATCCATGATGGACCAATTGCATCCGTAATCAAATTCGAGAGGCGTGGATTCGACTTGAGGAGCCAGCGTCGATGCGTGATGCCGTTCGTCTTGTTGTTGAACCGGAGCGGGAACATCTCGTACAAATGACGCATTTCGCGTTGCTTCAAGATGTCCGTATGAATCCGGGCCACCCCGTTCGTCGAGTGCGAACCGACGACGGCAAGGTTTGCCATGTTGATGTGTTCGTTCGATACGATTGCAATCTCGCCCATATGTGGCTCGAGATGCGGATAGTTGACGAGGACGTCTTTACAGAAACGGCGATTGATTTCCGTGATGATTTGATAAATGCGTGGCAATAACCGTTCATACATCTCGACCGGCCACTTCTCGAGCGCCTCGGCGAGGAGTGTGTGGTTCGTGAACGACATGACGCTCTTCGTCACACGCCACGCTTCGTCCCAGCCGTAACCATGATCGTCCATCAAGATCCGCATGAGTTCAGGAATGGCCACGACCGGATGCGTGTCGTTAATATGGACCGCATAATGGTCGCCTAAGTGCTTCAAGGATTTATTATGACGTAAGTAAGACGCGATCATCGACTGGACGCCCGCCGAGACGAAGAAGTATTGCTGCTTCAAACGAAGCACTTTTCCTTCGTACGTCGTGTCGTCCGGATACAGGAATTCAGAAATGGTCGCAATCGACTGCTTATACTTCAACAAATCTTTATACGACCCTTTCGTCCGTTCCATATACTCCTCATCATCAAACGGCGACTCGGCGTTCCAAAGTCGGAGCGTGTTGACGACGTCGTTCTTGTACCCGATGATTGGCATATCGTAAGGGACGGCCCTTACGACTTCGTCCGGATGGTGGACGACCCGGAGCCGGTCACCGATTTGACGCATCTCAATCCAGCCGCCGAAATTGACGTCGATGGCGCGATCCGCTCGGCGTGTTTCCCACATGTTCCCGTCACGAAGCCAGTTGTCTGGCAACTCGACTTGATAGCCGTCGACGATTTTTTGTTTGAACAAGCCGTAACGGTAGCGAATTCCGTTCCCGTGTCCTGGGAGACTGAGCGCTGCGAGCGAGTCAAGGAAGCAGGCGGCTAGGCGGCCGAGACCGCCGTTACCGAGACCTGGTTCCGGCTCATATTCGGTAATATCGGTGAAATTGAATCCGAGCTCATCGAGTCCCTCTTGCACGACTTCGAGGACGTCCATACTGAGTAAATTGTTGTACAGAAAACGACCGAGCAAAAATTCAAGTGAGAAATAAATGACTTGTTTACTTTGTTTTTCTTCATGCTTGTCGCGGGTGTTGATCCATTTCGGAATTGCCTGCTCGCGCACCATCGTGGCCAACGTTTGATACACTTCCTGCTCGGTCCCTTCATCAAACGACTTCCCGTTTAATGCGACAAATCTCTCTTGGAATGAAGTGACGAAGCTCTGTTTGTCTGTAAACATATGTGTGTAAAACTCCTTCCGGTCATGCAAATAGGTGATACAACTCACGGTATTGCTTCGCAGATTGTTTCCAACTAAAGTCCGCGGTCATCGCTTGGTGGACGAGCGCGTTCCACGTGTTGTCCTCGTAGAAGACGCGAATCGATTTCTCGATCGTCGCGAGCATCTCGTGAGCGTTATAGTTCAAGAAACCAAAACCTGTGCCTTCTTGTGTGTATTCGTTATACGGTTTGACTGTATCGCGCAGTCCACCCGTTTCGCGTACGATTGGAAGCGTCCCGTAACGCATCGAGATGAGTTGGCTGAGACCGCACGGCTCGAAGCGGGATGGCATGAGGAATGCGTCCGATCCGGCATAAATCAAGTGGGCGAGTTCGATATCGAAACCGATATATGACCCGACCTTGCCAGGGTGTGACGCCGTCATATGATGGACGATGCCTTCATACTCCGGTTGGCCCGATCCGAGGAACACGAACTGACAGTCCAAGTTCCCGAGCTCCTCACTCACCGCTTCAATCAAATCAAGACCTTTTTGTTCGACGAGTCGACTGACGAAGCCGATCAACATGACATCGTCACGTACCTCGAGGCCGAACCGTTCTTGGAGCACACGCTTGTTGGCGAGCTTCCCTTCTTTGACCGTATCGAGATTGTACGTCTGGGCGATGCGCTTGTCCGTGCTCGGGTCATTCGTCGCCAAATCGAGGCCGTTCAAAATCCCTCGGACGTCGACAGACCGATAACGGAGTGTCGCGTCGAGCCCTTCCCCGTAGTACGGTTCCATGATTTCGTCACGATACGACGGACTGACCGTCGTGATTTGGTCTGAATGGACGATGCCCGCCTTCATGTAGTTGACGAGACCGTTATGTTGAATTCCTTCCGCCGTGAAGTGTTCCGGACCGAACTGTAACAGCTCGCCGAGGACCGCTTCCGGGAAGATGCCTTGGTATTGCAGGTTATGGATGGTAAAGACGGTACGAATGCGTTGATACGCCTCGATATGTTGATAATGGATCCGCAAGAAGGCTGGGACGACACCGGTCTGCCAATCATGACAGTGGAGCACGTCGGGCACGTCTTCCGCTTCGAGCTTCCCGATCATCTCGAGCACGGCACGAGAGAAGAATGCGAAGCGCTCGGCATCATCGTAATGGCCATAAAGCACGCCTTCTCGTTTGAAGTAATATTCGTTGTCGATGAAGTAATACGTGATTCCATCGCGTTCAAGCTTGAGGACGGCACCGAACTGCTTGCGCCAGCCGACCGGGACGATCAGGTCGAACATGTACTCCATCTCATCTACGTATTCTTGAGCGATCGTGCCATATTTCGGCATGATGACACTCACTTCTTCACCAAGGCTAGACACCGCTTGAGGGAGCGAGCCGATGACATCGGCAAGCCCCCCCGTTTTCATGAACGGTGCCGCTTCTGAAGCGACATACCATATTTTCATAATATCCCCCTTACACCGTTGTCCGTTTTCCGATTACGATCGGCTCATCGACCGTACCACGAATGACTTGTCCTCGTTTGACGACCACTTCTTTATCTAAAATGGCGTTCTCGACGACAGCACCTTCTTCAATGATCGATTTGGATAGAATGATTGAATTTTTGACGCGGGCGTGTTCGCTGACGACGACACCGCGGAAGAGAATACTGTTTTGGACTTCGCCGCTGATTTTACACCCGTTCGCGACGAGCGCCTCATTCACTTTCGACCCGTTCAAATAGCGCGTCGGCGGCTCATGTTTAATCTTCGTATAGATGTGCGGGAAGTCGTAAATGATTCCCTCATGACGAAGTAAGCGCATACTCTCATTATAGTATGAAAGCACAGAGTGAATCACCTGCATTTTGCCAGTATAGTGATACCCGTGAACGTGAAGGCGGTGCAGCTGCGGACGGATGACACCGTCGAGCAAGTCGTACTCTCCTTTTGATGTCGCTTCATCGACGAGACGAAGGAACAGGTTTTTCGACATGACAATCGTCTCCGTATACGTATACTCATCGCTCGGGCTGTATCCGCGCTCACCGATGCCGACGACACGGTCATTCTCGCCGAGGCGGATTGGACGGCAATAGCCACATTTCTGTTCATGTCCTGTATAGGCGAGGGTGATGTCCGCCCCCATCGATTTGTGGTGATCGAGCATGTCTTGGAAATCGATCGTCGTCAACACGTTCGACCCTGTGATGACCACATACGGTTGCTTGCTACGCACGAAATGTTCGCGGTGCATCGAGAAGTTGGCCAAATCGCCGAGGTAGGCTTCTCCGTCAGGTTTGAGTGCCGGCGGGAAGATGTGCAGGCCGCCTTGTGAGCGGTCCAAATCCCATTCTTTCCCTGATCCCAAGTGGTCCATGAGTGAGCGGTATTTATCAAGTGTGAAAATACCAACTTGGTTGATGCCTTGAGTGATCATGTTCGTCAATGTAAAGTCAATTAGGCGATAACGCCCTGAGAACGGGACAGCCGCTAAATTGCGGTGCCCCGTGAATTCAGGAAATAAACCCTCTTCAGTTCCTAAGTTGATGATTCCTAACAAATCATTCGTCAACAGTAACGCCTCCTTGCGTCGGTCTTTTTTTAAATCAAACACGTTGTTTGAAGACTGTGCCGCTCTCGATATTTTCATGTGGTTCAATGACAACGATCTCACCACCCGGCTCGCCAACTGTCGCCCCGTCTTGAATGACGGCACAGCTCGCGACGATTGCTCGATGAATCGTTACATCTTTTCCAATCCGTGCTCCCGGCATGATGACCGAGTCTTTGACGAGCGAGCCTTCACCGACACGTACATCGTAGAACAAGACCGAATGTTGGACCTCGCCCTCGATTTGGCAGCCTTCGTTAATGACCGACTGTTCGACACACGCATCTTTCCCGATGAATTGCGGTGTTTGGTTCGGGTTGACCGAATAGATTTTCCAGTTCGGATCGTAAAGGTCGAACGGTGGATCTTCTTCGAGCAAGTCCATGTTGGCTTCCCAAAGCGATTGAATCGTTCCAACGTCTTTCCAGTAGCCTTTGAATTTATAAGCGAACACGTCTAAGCCGTCGAGAAGCGTGTTCGGAATGATGTTTTTCCCGAAGTCGAAACTTGATGTCTCGTCTTCCGCGTCTTGAATCAAATGCTCCCGAAGTACTTTCCAGTTGAAGATGTAAATCCCCATCGAGGCCAAGTTGCTCTTCGGCTTCTCTGGCTTCTCGTCGAACTCATTGATGCGAAGATCGTCGCTCGTATTCAAAATCCCAAAGCGTGGCGCCTCGTCCCATGGCACTTCCATGACTGAGATCGTGACATCGGCTTGTTTCTCTTTATGGAAATCGAGCATCTTCTCATAGTCCATCTTGTAAATGTGGTCCCCCGATAGGATCAACACGTACTCCGGATCGTAGTCGTCGATATAGCTCAAGTTCCGATAAATCGCATTGGCCGTACCCTCGTACCAGTTTTTCCCCGACTGCGCTTGGTATGGTGGTAAGATGGCCAAGCCTCCATTGCGTCGGTCCAAATCCCAGGCTGACCCGATGCCTAGGTAACGGTTCAATTCCAGCGGCTCATATTGTGTTAACACGCCCACCGTCGTGATTCCCGAATTGGTACAGTTCGATAATGGAAAATCGATGATCCGGTACTTCCCTCCAAAGTTGACAGCAGGTTTTGCCGTCTTCCGTGTGAGAGGCCCGAGTCGTTTCCCTTCTCCTCCTGCGAGGAGCATCGCAACCATTTCTTGCTTCATAGTACAGCCTCCTAAATTCATAATATAAACATCTATTACCCTCTTTCTCTATTTCCTAATGTATTCCTGCCCAAATTATTATATGATAACGTTTACATTTTGAATTTTTTTGAAAGATTGACGATATAATGTATGAAGAGAGAGGTGAGACGATGCGAGCGTGGATTGGGACCCTATTTTTTGCAGGACTGTTAGCTGTCGGCGGAACGATTAGCGGAGCGTTAAAAGAAGAGATTGAGCAAGCGAAACAGATTATGACGTGGGGTGAAAAGACGGTCAACGCTACCCCGCTCGCGTCGAAACATGCCGTCACGTTGACGTACAAAGGCGGGACGGAACGGCTCTATTTGAACGGTCGACGCGATGACGTCTCTGTCGCGCGCTTTCCGGCCCACCTCCGTGAAGCCATCATGACCATCGAAGACCGCAAGTTTAACGCCCATCCGGGATATGACCTCGGCGGTATCGCTCGGGCGTTCATCAATAACGCCAATGAATCCTCGCGCCAAGGCGGGAGCACCATCACCCAACAGCTCGCCCGCAACGTCTATTTGACGCACGAGCGGACTTACGAGCGCAAAGTAAAGGAATTATTGCTCGCCCGGGCGCTTGAAAAACAATATAGTAAAAAAGAAATTATGACAGCATACAGCAATGTCATCTTCTTCGGACATAACGTTTACGGGATTCAAGCGGCGGCCGAGACATATTTCGCTCGTCCGCTCGAAGATTTGAACTGGAATCAAATCGCGTTCCTGTTAACCGTCCCGAACAATCCATCTTTATATGATCCGCTCGATCCGTCGGAATCGTTCTATGAGCGCAAAGATCGAATCCTCACCCAGCTCCGCGATGCCGGCGTCATATCGAGACAAGCGTATGAGACGCATCACGGAGTGAAGCTGACGGCGACGTATCGTCAACACGTCGTCCGATATCCCGATTATATGGATACGGTCATGAAAGAGGCAATCCGACTTGTTCGCTCGCGTTACGACCTCGATGAAGAGGCCGCCAGAGACTACTTGGCGACCAATCAAGCGACAATCGAGACGCATCTGTCCGTCGCCCGGCAACAACAGGCGAAACAAGTCATGACAAAACTGCCGAACGGTTTGAACGGCGGCTATGCCGAGCTGACGCCGAACGGACGCATCATCGCCCTCGTCGATTCAGAGATGACCCAATCGGGTGAATTCAATCGGGCCACGCAAGCGTTCCGCCAACCTGGATCGGCCATCAAACCTGTCCTCGTGTTCGCGCCCTATATAGAAGAGACCGGAGCGAAACTCGATACCATCCTCGACGGTCGGCCAGTCTGTTACGGGACGTATTGTCCGACGAACAGCGGAAATCGTATCCTCGGTGATGTATCGTTCCGTGATACGGTCGCGTATTCCTACAACACGCCGGCGCTCGCCGCCTTCACCGCGATCGATCAAGAGGCAGCGTATACGACGGCGGACATGATGTTCAGCCAGTGGGACGCTAAGAGCGATAACAGTCTCGCCAGCGCACTCGGCGGTTTGACCCAAGGCGTGTCGCCCAAAGAGCTTGCCGCCGCCTATACCCCGTTTCTCAACCAAGGCGTGTACGTGTCCGGCCAGACGATTAAACAGATTCGCTTCGAGTCGGGCGCAGCTACGATCACGCCAAGCATGACGAAGCAAGCTGTCTGGTCGAAAGCGACCGTCGCGACGATGCGGGAGGCGTTGTCCGCTGTCACCACTTACGGGACGGGACGTTACGCCAACCAAATCAAAGGGCCTTATATCGGCGGGAAGACCGGTACGACGAACTCGCATAAAGACATGTGGTACGTCGGTTTGACCGATGAGTCAATCACGGCCATCTGGCTCGGCGCCGACACGCCGCGGCCGTTCCCGGAGCTCGCCAACCGGGCCTATCCTGCTATCGTTTGGACGGAAGCACATCGCTAAAAAGCCAGGGACATCGTTGTCCCTGGCTTTTCATGATCGTCGATACGTCTGGCACGTGTAGTCCCCCCATGCCTCGAACAGTTCATGTTGTTGAATCAGTTTCCACGGATTGAACAGCGTCTGTCCGTTCTTGTTGAAGAAGAGTCCGGCGCCGATGCAGTATGTCGCGTGTTGGACACGCCCTGCCTCATCGACGAACGTGAGCACATCCCCTCGTTCGGTCAGTTCCGACTCGGTTCTCATGTAACCAGCCTGACCGAGCGTCTGGAGGAATGTGCCAGGATGGACCCATTGCGTCGCCATCCACTCCGCACCTGTCACTGCGAACAGCGTGGCCGCGAGGCAATTGCTGCCTGACGTGACCGGGAAGGTGTTAGCAAGGCGTCGCACATGGTCAGGGCAAGTATCGGGAATAGAACTCGCCGTCCACTCGTCCCAAGCTTTGGCGTACTCGAACGTCAGTTGACGACGCATCTCGTCTGGCATCACCTGAAAGGCTGACTGATGTAAGATGAGATACGGCACATCGTCTACCGTCACAATCGAAGTCGCCAACGAATCGATTTCCATGTCAGTCGCCGGGAAAACGAGCCCCCGTCCGACCGTGACTTGATAGGCAAGCAACTCGCGTCTCACTTCTGGCAATAATGTCGCGATCCAACCAGGTGGCGCATGCAAGACGACAACAGCCTCGCGGTCGATGGTCCAATACGTATAGGCGTTGGCCATGCGGATGTCCCGATAAGACGGATGCACGTCGAATTCTGCTCGTGGGATCATCAAGACGTTCGCATCCGCACCGAGTCGCGTCACGAGTCTCGTATCTGCCATGAATAAGTCCATCGGTGGCATCAGTGACGCTATCCATGCCTGAACGACTTCTTCGGTCGGGATGAGGGGAATCGTCGCATTCACCGTCATAGGATGATGTCCCCGACCGAGTTAAATAAGCGGAGCATCGCCCAAGCGAGGCCGCTCAACAGGATGGCCCACATCATCGCTTGAATCAAGAGCAGACCGATTGCCCGAAACGTCGACATCAACTGACTGACTTGCCATATGTAATAGAACAAATAGAGGACGAATGTGCCGAGCAATACCGCGATGACGGCAAGGAGCGAGTTCAGGAACAAGAAGCTGATTCCCGATCCGACCAAGAAAATCGTCGCCCCTGGCTTGAGACGATGAAGCGAGCTGCCGTTCGTCTCACGCGCGAAGAAGGCGAATCCGAGTTGATTGAACGTGTCGGCCACGAGCTTGAAGGCGCTGAACAGCATAAAGTAAATGGTAAAGAACACGACGAGCACGAGCACTTTTGACTCCTGTACGGACAACAGGGCGATAATCTCGCTGTAGACACCGACACGGGTCAGCCATTGAATCACATACTCGCTCGTGGCGATCGCAAGCGACATCGAGAACAGAATAATCCCAATCAACGGGGCATAGCTTAACAAGTACACGTTTGTTTTCATATCGGCTCCAATTTCACAAGAATTTCTCATATTCAGTGCAAATCTATTATCAAGTATATTATAATATTCGTAGTCACGGAGAACAAAAGGGGGATTTTCAGATGGGTTTGTTACTAATGGTCGGAATCAGTGTCGTCTTCCTCGCAGCTATCTTTACAGCTGGATACAACAGAAAACCTGAAGGTAATCAATAAGAGCCGAGATTCTCACGAATCCGGCTCTTTTTTATTTCAACCCAGCATATCCTTGTTGGCGGAGCGCCTCATAGACGATAATCGCCGCCGTGTTCGAGACGTTGAGCGATCGTACGAGGTTCGATTGCGGCAAGCGGATGCAACGGTCAAGGTTATTCTCGATGACTTCCATCGGCAACCCTTTCGTTTCGCGTCCGAAGACGAAGAAATAGTCTTTGTCGACCGCAGACACGTCGAGGTCACTCGGGTACTGTTCCCCGTACTTGGTAATGTAGAAGAACTCTCCGTCCGGGTGCTTGGCCCACAGTTCGTCAAGCGAATCGTGATACCGTACGTCTACGAACTGCCAATAATCGAGCCCGGCGCGTTTGAGCATTTTATCGTCTGTCGAAAAACCTAAAGGACGAATCAAATGAAGCACCGAATTCGTCGCGGCACATGTGCGCGAGACGTTACCTGTATTCGCCGGGATTTCTGGTTGGAACATTACTACATGGATTGCCATAATCTACTCCTCACTTCACTTGTTCGAGATCAAGTAATCGTTGTTTTTGATGAATACCGCCTGCGAAACCGGTCAATTGCCCCCCGCTACCGACGACCCGGTGGCACGGGAAAATGACAGGCAACGGATTCCGGTTCAGTGCCTGACCGACCGCACGAACCGCTTTTGGTCGTCCGATCTGTTCGGCGATTTGTTTGTACGTCCGCGTCTCTCCGAACGGGATCGTTAAGAGCGCATCCCATACTTCTTGCTGAAAGACGGTCCCATGCATCTCAATCCACTCGCGGTCAGACGATTGAAGCCCGTATTGTTCGACACGTTCAATCAGTTCGGTCAGCCAAGCTGGTGCCGAACCATCATCCGCTTCCGTCTCCGCAAAGTCTAACGCACATAGCTTTCCATCGGCGTTCAATTCATAGGCTAACGTTCCCCACTTAGATGACACGGTCTTCATGACTCCACTCCTCTCGGAATAATCGAATCTCTTCATGTACGAGCTCCGACGTCTCCGTCGACTCAATCTGTTGATAAATCGTCTCGGCTTCGGCTCCGAGAATCGCCCCGATCGCCCAGACGGCTGTCGCCCGCATGTCTTCGCGCTCATCCTGTTGGATGAAGTCTTCGAGCACCGGCACGGCTGACGGTTCCCGATAATGGGCCAACGCTAGAATTGCATTTCGCTGAATCGGTTTTTTCCCGCGCCATGCGCCAGACAGATGACCGAACTTTGCTTTGAACTCGCGATTGCTCATATTCAAGAGCGGGACGAGCAACGGTTTGACGATTTCCGCTTCCGGAAGCAATTCTTCATGATGACGCCAGTCCTTCTTCCGATTATACGGACAGACTTGTTGGCACGTGTCACAGCCGTATAGCCGTCCGCCGAGCTTCGAGCGGAACTCACGTGGCATGAGTGTCTTCATTTGCGTCAAATAGGCGATGCAACGTTTTGCGTCGAGCACACCCGGTTCGATGAGCGCCGTCGTCGGACATGCCGTCATGCATTTCGTGCATTCTCCGCACCCGTCCTCAATCATCTCATCCGGTGGTAAGTATGTGTCCAGGATCATCTCGCCTAGGTAGAGGTACGACCCCTTCTCGGGCGAAATGATGGAACAGTTCTTGCCGCTGAAGCCGATTCCGGCCCGTTCGGCCACCGCTCGATCGACAAGCTCTCCCGTATCGACCATCGAGCGTGTCCGGACGCCCGGGACGAGCTGTTCAATATACGCCTGCAACTGTTCGAGTCTCGAGCCGACAGCGCGATGGTAGTCGAGCCCCCACGATGCCCGGGCGAACAAACCGCGGCGCTCATCGGCCACACTTCGCGGCGCGTCCTTCAATTTGCTCGGATACAGGATAGCGATTGCAATAATCGACTGCGCTTCTTCAAGTAGCAGCGTCGGTGTCGTCCGTTTGTCCAAGTCAGGCTCCTCGAACCCCGAAGCGAATCCCTTTTCTTGCTGCTTCACGAGACGTTGCTTCATGACGATGAACGGGTCGGCCGTCGTCACTTTCAACTCGTCAATCCCAATTGTCGTTGCGTACGCCACAATCTTCTGCTTAAGTGTTTCCGGGGTCATCCCATTCATCGAATCACCTCTTTCATGCCTATTTTCGCATACAAAAAATCTCCCCGCCAGTCGGCAGAGAGATGATGAAGCGGGTGAAGAGAATCGAACTCTCGTCATCAGCTTGGAAGGCTGAGGTTTTACCATTAAACTACACCCGCATGGTTCATATGAGTCGGCTGTAAAAGCGACTACAATCAATATACATCTATACCTTTCGGAAGTCAACACTTTTAAAGAAATTTCTTTGATGGCTTATCAAGTCTATACGTTTATTGTCTGAGTACATCTAGTTCCCTTATTTATCTTCTATAAATCATATCTCAATATAAGATAGCTGTGGCGATATAAAAATATCCTGCCGACAAAGTCGGCAGGAATGTGCGTCACAACGATGACGTCTTCGGTTCCCGAAGCAAGTGCTTAATATCGCGGAACGTGACGAACGTCTTGTTCTGAGCATCGTACAGTTTGTAGCGTAGCGACTTCAAACTAGACCATAGACCAATCGTCGTCGCTTTTTGGAGCGGCGGCGTCGACGTATGGGCTTGTTCAAGGTTGTAGTTCGGTACACGCGGGCTCAAGTGATGAACATGGTGGAAACCGATATTCCCGGTTACCCACTGCAACACTTTCGGCAACTCGTAATACGAGCTTCCTTCGATGGCAGCCTTCACATAGTCCCACTCGCTCTCGTCCTCGAAATATGAGTCTTCGAACGTATGCTGTACGTAGAACAACCAGATTCCAAGGACACCGGCTGTGAACATCGTCGTGCCTTGAACGATCAAGAACGCTTTCCAACCGACGAGCGCGATGACGAGCGCATAGAGCACGACGAGCGACAAGTTAATGAGATATGTGTTGTTCCGTTCTTTTTTACGCGCATCTTTCCGATTAAAACGGCTCGTGATAAGAATCAAGAACAACGGGCCGAGACCGAACATGACGAGCGGGTTACGGTATAGACGATATTGCAATCGAGTCCATCTCGATGCCTCGACGTATTCTTCAATCGTCATGACCCAAATGTCACCGACGCCACGTTTGTCCAAGTTACCACTCGAAGCATGGTGAATCGAATGCTCTCGTTTCCATTTCTCATATGGGAACAACGTTAGAATCCCCATAATCGTCCCGACGATAGCGTTCGCTTTTTTATTCTTGAAAAACGAACCGTGCGTACAGTCGTGGAAAATGATGAACATCCGGACGACGAAGCCAGCTGCGACGATGGCAAGTGGAATGGTCAAGAAGACCGAGATTTGGAGCGCCTGATAGGCAAGAATCCAGGCGGCAAGAAATGGCAAGATCGTGTTGATCATCTGCCGGACGCTCTTCTTCACATCGGCCTTTTCAAACGGCGAGACATGCTTTCGGAGCTGGGCGATTTTTTCTTTACTCATGTAGAACTTCCTCCTCAATTGCAAATAGCGATGACGACAACAAAAATGAAATATGAAACCAAATACACTATGAGATTGACGAGCAACGTGACCGTCATTAGAATTTATTCATCATAAAATATTATTACCAGGTAATTATATCACATCACAGATGGAAAAACGTTCATTCAAAATGAGTTATCAAATCATTTTTTTGTTTCTTTTATCTATTTTTCCATATAAATTCCTTATATGGGATTAATGGTATTTGAAGTATGTTAAAATCCAACTATGTACAGATAGGAGGCAATGATATTGTTCAAAAAACTGAAACAGGTATTTACCCCGAAGCGACTCATCATCACGACGAGCGTCCTCATCTTGCTCATTCCAGTCTTTTGGATCAGCTACACGTTTTATAAAAACTTAAGTCAAGGTGTCGAGAATGAGAATCTTGATGACAAATACGCCAAACGCGTCAAAGAATTACAAATCGAAGTATCTAAAGAAGACCCATTAGACCGGAGAGGCAACTCCACCGCAAAGACTCGTGTTGAATTAGAGGTCTCTTTCAATGAAGAGAAACCAAGTCGAACTGAATTGATCAAAAGCATGCACTTGATGACACACCAAAAAATATCAGCCCGTTCTAAATGGGGTGCGATTCCAATGACACCAGACAATATACAACAGTCGACTGACTATTTGGAGCTCCTAAAAACTAAATTCAAAATTGGTGACAGTATGTACTCGGAATTGAAAACGATGCTCGATCACTGGTCACAAGGTGACTTCTCTCAAGCGGACAAGGAACAAGATCGTTTGTTGCACTTCCTCCAAGCAAACAGAGGATTCTCGAACGGATTGGCGACTGAGAACGAAGAAGAACTCTTTATCCTGAACAATTTCGGACCTGATTATTTAAATACTTTGGACGAAGCGACGTATACGTCATATGAAGAATCATCTCCATGATGGTTCTTTTTTTCATGGATCCTAAAAAGCTCTAACCGAGGTTAGAGCTTACTGAGTCTTCGCTTAAGACTTTCTTGCGCTTCTGGCAGTAACAACCAGTTGAACCAACGTCCATGCCCATCCGTTTCGGCGAGCACGAACTCACTCTTTCTGCCGTCGATAATAAGATCGAGGTGGAGTAGCTTGTCTTGGACATTATTATAGATGTGACAGACGTCCCGGTACTCCCCGATCCAGTCGACTTGACGCAAAAGCTCATACTTGGTTTCAAGTGGCATTTGATTCGCCACGTGTGTATGGAAGATACAGACGATGCTGTCCGTTTCAATCGAATCGACTCGTGTTTTTAATAATTGAACTCCATCCCCTTGAATCAACTCCAATGGGTGTGACCCGATCAACGCACTCGCCTGTTCAAATAGCTCGAGACGAGTTTCATGTTCCGGCCAGATGAGAGCCTTCAACCACAATTTTTCATCTGCATCGGTCAAATCGACGATATTCAAATCGAACCCGATTCGTTCCCAGACTGGAGGAAGCGGTAGATTCAGTCGAGGTCTTCCTTCGCCAATCACCTCCGCTGAAATCTCGAGAGATGACGTGACGTTCCCGACCAGTTCGCTGTCGCCATATCGATAGCTGTACTGATCCCATAGGAGCTGTAGACCGGCGCTCGTACCAATCTCCACTAAAGATAACGGTTGCTTTGAGTATCTAGAAATCATACCGAACACTGGATATAAATACGCACACCGTCTCACTTCGTTCGTTTGAACGAGCCTAGTCTGTAAGAGAGCAACCAACTCAGTTTCATAAGTTGTGCAAAATTGCTGAAAACTCGGAAATAGTCCTTCATCTACCTCTTTCGCTTCAATGGCCACGCTTGGGTAATAGTCGCCTAATGGATGCTGGTGCCCACTCAAGAGCAGATAATGGACTGCCCCAAACAACAGGTTCGGAATAGGCTGTCCTGGATTGGCTTGCTGACATAATGTGAGAATCGATACGTCTGTCGCTATCTCGTTCGACAATGATTCATAAAGAACACTCGAACCTCTACACTCGTTTGCAGCAAACCTCATAAAAGCTTGAGCGATTTGATTTGTCGTCAATGTACTTCCCCCTTCGTCCCCTTGCACAATCGTACACTCCTTGCTTATTCCTTACGCATCGCTCACTTCCCTTTATTTTTAAACTTTCACATACAAAAAAAGACCCTAGCCTCAGCTAGGATCTACGGATACCGGTGGTCGGAGTCGAACCGACACTCCAGAGGAACACGATTTTGAGTCGTGCGCGTCTACCAATTCCGCCACACCGGCATATTATGTTGGAGGCGCCAGTCGGAATCGAACCGACGATAGAGGAGTTGCAGTCCTCTGCCTTACCACTTGGCTATGGCGCCAAATTTAATGGAGCGGAAGACGGGATTCGAACCCGCGACCCCGACCTTGGCAAGGTCGTATTCTACCACTGAACTACTTCCGCATAATGGCTGGGCTGGAAGGGATCGAACCTACGCATGTCGGAATCAAAATCCGATGCCTTACCACTTGGCTACAGCCCAATAAAATGGGGCGACTGAAGGGAATTGAACCCTCGAATGCCGGAATCACAATCCGGTGCGTTAACCACTTCGCCACAATCGCCATAATTATATTAGAAAGCAGGGGCAGCAGGAATCGAACCCGCGCTGACGGTTTTGGAGACCGTAGTTCTACCGCTAAACTATGCCCCTAAGTGGTGGGGGGGGGCGGATTCGAACCGCCGAACCCGAGGGAGCGGATTTACAGTCCGCCGCGTTTAGCCACTTCGCTACCCCCCCACATGGTGGCTTTGGACGGAATCGAACCGCCGACACAAGGATTTTCAGTCCTTTGCTCTACCAACTGAGCTACAAAGCCATGTATGTAGTAATTTAATTTAAAAAATGGCGGTCCTGACGGGATTCGAACCCGCGATCTCCTGCGTGACAGGCAGGCATGTTAACCGCTACACCACAGGACCACACTAATTGCGGGGGCTGGATTTGAACCAACGACCTTCGGGTTATGAGCCCGACGAGCTACCAGACTGCTCCACCCCGCGACGATATAAAATTTAAATGGTGACCCGTACGGGATTCGAACCCGTGTTACCGCCGTGAAAGGGCGGTGTCTTAACCGCTTGACCAACGGGCCATACTATTGATTGAAAAACTGGCGGAGAGCAAGGGATTCGAACCCTTGAGACGGTTTTGCCGCCTACACGAATTCCAATCGTGCTCCTTCGGCCACTCGGACAGCTCTCCAAAAAGAGAAAAGTGGCTCCGCAAGTAGGATTTGAACCTACGACCTACCGGTTAACAGCCGGTTGCTCTACCACTGAGCTATTGCGGAACGATCTTGCCTGGCAGCGTCCTATCCTCACAGGGGGAGACCCCCAACTACTTTCGGCGCTGAAGCGCTTAACTTCCGTGTTCGGCATGGGAACGGGTGTGGCCGCTTCGCTATCGCCACCAGACAAGTATTATATTAACATTATTTAGTCATAACGTCAATAATTTTTAAGAGATTGTTCTCTCAAAACTGAAGACTCATCAATTCACACAAACCTTAGACTAGATCAAAGCCTCGACCGATTAGTATCATTCAGCTCCACACGTCGCCGTGCTTCCACCCATGACCTATCTACCTCATCGTCT